>DATCKU010000086.1:0-115021 GCA_036564245.1 Actinopolymorphaceae bacterium | reverse complement strand
GGCGGGTGCTGTGCCCCTGGGCCTGCAGCCGCTCGGCGCTCAGCGGGTCGCCCTCGGCCAGGGCCGGCAGGCGCCGCTCGCTGTCGTCGGCGTCGGACTCGGGGTCGTCGGCGCCCTCCACATACGCCTTCAGGAAGCCGTAGAAGGTGATGGTCTTGCCGGTGGCGGCGAACTCGGCCCGCTCGCCGGCGCTGGAGGAGCCCTCCACCCGCACCGACACCGACTGGCCGACGGCGTCCTTCATCTGGGAGGCGATGGTGCGTTTCCAGATCAGCTCATACAGCCGGAACTGGTCGCCGGTCAGCCCGGTCTCGGCCGGGGTGCGGAAGACGTCCCCGGCGGGGCGGATCGCCTCGTGCGCCTCCTGGGCGTTCTTGACCTTCGTGGCGTAGATGCGGGGCTTGTCGGCGACGTACTCGGGGCCGTACAGCGCGGTGGCCTGGGCGCGGGCGGCGGCCAGGGCGGTCTCCGACAGGTTGGTGCTGTCGGTCCGCATGTAGGTGATGAAGCCGTTCTCATACAGCCGCTGCGCCACCTGCATGGTGCGGGCCGCTCCGAAGCCCAGCTTCCGGGCCGCCTCCTGCTGCAGGGTCGTGGTCCGGAACGGCGCGTACGGTGAGCGCCGGTAGGGCTTGGACTCGACGTTGCGGACGGTGAACTGCGCGTCCTGCAGGCCGGTGGCGAGGCTCGTCGCCCGCGCCTCGTCCAGGTGCACGACGGCGTCGCGAGCCGAGGCCTTGAGCGTGCCGTCCGAGGCGAAGTCGCGCCCTTGCGCCACCCGACGGCCGTCCACGCTGACCAGGCGCACGGTGAAGGTGCGCGGGTCCTTGGTCTCCCCGGCGTCGAGGTCGGCCGTGATGTCCCAGTAGCTCGCGGTCCGGAACGCCATGCGTTCCCGCTCGCGATCGACGACCAGCCGCGTCGCGACGCTTTGCACCCGGCCCGCCGAGAGCTTGGGCATGACCTTCTTCCACAGCACCGGCGAGACCTCGTAGCCGTACAGCCGGTCGAGGATCCTGCGGGTCTCCTGGGCGTCGACCAGGTGATCGTCGATCTGCCGCGGGTTCGCGACCGCCTGGTTGATCGCCTCCTGGGTGATCTCGTGGAACACCATGCGATGCACCGGCACCTTGGGCTTGAGCTCGTCGTACAGGTGCCAGGCGATCGCCTCTCCCTCGCGGTCTTCGTCTGTTGCGAGATAGACCGCGTCAGCTTCAGAAACCAGCTCCTTGAGGCGCTTGAGAGTGGGCTTTTTGTCGCGAGGTACGACGTACAGCGGCGTGAAGCCCTCGTCCACGTTGACGCCGAGGCGCGCCCACGGCTCCTTCTTGTACTTCGCGGGCACCTCGGACGCGCCGCCCGGAAGGTCACGAATGTGACCAACGCTGGATTCCACGACGAAACCCTCGCCGAGGAAGCCAGCGATCGTCCTCGCCTTGGCCGGCGACTCGACGATGACCAGGCGGTTCTGCTCTTCGGGCGTACGCGCGCGCGAAGCCCCCGCGGCACGCCCCTTGCCGGTCCGTGCCGTCTGCGCGGAGCTCCGCTTCTTGGCCTTGGCAGGCACGTTGTCCCTCTTCTTCCTCACTCTTCATGATCACGATGGCTCGACGGGAGCCTCTTTCGTCGCCGAGCCTCCGGAGCTCCGGTCGCCGGAGCCGGGCCACGAACCGAACCAACCGTCGGTGATCATGGATGTCTCGACGTAGACCGTAACCGCTCGTGGGTCGGCAGCACCAATCCGGGTGCTGACCCCCGGGCTCGGCCCTCGTCGCCCTGACCCGGCTGGATCGGGTCCGAAGCATCCCCGGCTAGCACTACCCCTCGAAGCACGGTACGCACGCGAAGAGTGAGGGTACGTCGGATTGCCGACATTGACGAGTTCGGGGGTTTGTGTCGGAGGCAAGTCCGACCAGCGGGTCGCTGCCGGAGCCTAGCGCAGCGAGAGGACAACCAGCGAGCAAGCAGCGGGCGGCCACGCGCAGGGCCTCACCCAGCGGGACATGGTTGCCGAGCCGGCTCCGACGAGGCCAAAGACCACCCGTTCACCGCTCACGCGGCGACGATCAGGCATTCTCGACCGATCGGACCATATGGCACAGGTGTGCGAGCATGCGAGTCGTGAGGGTCACCGAGCGCTCCGGGAACCGGTCCCGACCCGGACCGGTGAGCCGCTCACGCGCCGTGTCCCGTCGAGCGGCAGGGCTCGTGACGCTCGTCCTCACGCTCCTCGTCGCGGGCTGCTCAGAGGCTCCTGTGGCCCAGCGCGCCGGGCCACACGATCAGGAGACGGTCAGGCGGTCGCCGGCTGCGACCACGACCACGCCGGCTGTCCCGTCCCCTCCCACCCCGGCACCGTCGACGCCCACGCCGCTCACGCCTGCGTCCACCGTCACCGTGACGATCGTCGGCGACATCATGCTCGGCCGGCGGGTGGGCGACCGCCTCGAGCGGATCGATGACTTCGCGGCCCCGCTGCGGCCGACCGCGAGGCGACTCGCCGCTGCCGACATCACCGTCGGCAACCTCGAGAGCACGCTCGCCCAGCTGGGTCCGCCGCGGCAGGGCAACGACTCGTTCGCCGCCCACCCGCGCGTGCGGTCCGGGCTACGGCTCGCTGGGTTCGACGTGCTGTCCCTGGCCAACAACCACACCGGCGACTACGGCTCGAGGTCCTTGGTCGAGACGCTGCGACTGCTGCGGCGGGGCGGGTTCGTGCCGGTGGGGGCAGGAGCCAACGCCCGCCAGGCGTGGCGTCCGGCCATCGTGGAACGGAAGGGCGTGCGGTTCGGCTTTCTGGCGTTCAACGCGATCGGCGAGACGCCACGGGCAGGTGCGGACACGCCAGGCGCAGCGAGCGTCGCCATGCAGCCGCGGACGGGGCCGCTCAGCCGGGCCGACCTGGCGCGAGCGACCCGAGCGGTGCGTGCCCTGCGACGCGAGGTCGACGTGGTCATCGTGCTGCCGCACTGGGGCGATCAGTACACCCACCAACCGGTCCGGGATCAGCGACGCGTCGGGCGGGCCCTCCTCGACGCTGGCGCCGACCTCGTCGTCGGAGGCCATCCGCACTGGATCCAGACCGTCGAACGTCACCGCGGCAAGCCGCTCGTCCATTCGCTCGGCAACTTCATCTTCGACATGGGAGAGTCGTTCCCCGACATGCCGCAGGTGCGCGAAGGTGTCGTCCTGGAGGCGCGATTCGCAGGATCGCGACTTGCGGCAACGCGCTTCGTTCCGTACGTCATCGGCGACGACTACGCACCGCGGTGGGTCAGCGGCAAACGGGCGCGAGCGATCCTCGCCGACCTGCGCGTCGACCCAGACTGATCCCGGGATCGGGGAGCCTCGCCGACTTTCCCCACTTAACGTGGTCATTTCAGTCACCGCGGAGCCACGCCAGCAGCAGTCGGCCGGTCCGCCCCAGTGACGCCTGGCTGATGCGGGACGGCCGGTCGGCTTCGCTGTGGTACGCGGTATAGGGGTTTCCACCCAGACGCGCCGCCGCGACGCCGGCCTTCTCGAACGACCAGTGGTCACTTGACTGGTTCTCGCCGTGCGAGATGCCGATGTCGAGGCGCTCGGCCGCCGCGGCGAGCTGCCTGGCAACGGTCAACGGTGCGCGTCCACCGGTGCGCAGCCGCACGGAGTCACCGGTGCCGACCCGGTCCAGCGACACCATGCCGCGGATCGCACGACGCTCCTCCGCCGACAGTCGTCGTACGTACTCACGCGAGCCGAAGTGGTGCCAGTCGTCCCCCTCGCCCCGCGGCTCCTCTGCGCCGAACGCGACGAAGACCACGGGAAGCGTGAGACGCGGCGCCGCGCCATCGGTCGGGCAGGCAGCGCCCGCTGCCGGATCCAGCGACCAGCCGCAGTACGACGCCACGACCCGCGCCACCTCGAGCAGCACAGCCACCCCGGAGGCGTTGTCCTCGGCACCGGGCGCCTGCGGCACCGTGTCGAGGTGCGCACCGACCACGCGATGGGGTCGTGTGGGGTCGAAGCCCGGCGGTGTGGCGACCACATTGACCGTCACACCCTCCGGCACCCGGATCCCCCACGAGACTCCCGAGGGAACCGTCACCCGTTGCCGGACGACGCCGTATCCCCACCGCGTGAGGCGCGCGTCGACGTATGCCGCCGCCCTGCGGAAACCGGTCGAGGTGGCTTCGCGAGGTCCGATCCGACCGGCAAGGTACTGAACCGTCCGCAGGGCAGCGTCGCTGTCGAAGCGGCGGACCCGCCGCGCCCGAGGCGACTCCGTGACCGTCGGGACGCTCGTCTTCGACGGCGGGACCGCCGTGGGAGTCTGCTCGCGAGTGGCAGTTGGCGTGGCAGGACTCGTCGGTCGCGATGCGCGGGGCTCGTCGTCTGCGCCACGGTCGGAACAGGCCGCACCGGACGCGTACGCCAGCAGGCCGGCCCACACCAGGCTCGTGGCGCATCGTGCACAGAATTCGCGGCGCAGCATCGTGTCCAGGATGCCGACTCACGCCGGTACGACGTACCCCTCCTCGAGGAGCTCCCGGATCCTGGGGAGGAGGCGTTGCCGCAACGCAGTCGGCTCCTCCTCCAGCAACGTGGCGAGTGCGTCGATGATTTGCCCGACCGACATCGAACCGTCGCAGGCGCCGACGAAGCCCGCCTCCGCCGTGTCGACCCGCGCCGTGCGGCACATGTTGAGGTTCTGCTGGAGCATCACGTAGTCCGGGTCGCTCGCGCCCGGGCGGCCAACCTGCACCTGGTCGATCCCCGTGCCGACCAGCAGCCGCGTTTCGAGCAATGCCTCGTCGTCGTGCCTGCGAAGCCAGTCCACCGTGTCGAGCCAGCGTGTGACCTCACCCGCCAACGGTTGGACGACGGGCCCGGTCCACTCCTCGAGCCGGATCCGGCGGGGCCCCGGCGTACGAGCGCCCGCCACCGCACCCAACGCGGCCTCGACCGCACTCGGCGGCCCCGCCGCCGGGCCGGAACCGGGTCGCTGCAGCGTGATCCACCCGTACCCGATCGCCTCGACGTCTTGTGCTTCCAGCCAGGTGAGCCACTCGTCGTAGCGCTCCTGGTATCCGGGCGCCCCGTGCCAGCCGGCGTCCTTCAGCCACACCTCGACGTACTCCGCCGGATCGGAGACCTCCCGCTGGACGACCCATGCGTCACACCCCGTGCGTGCCAGCCAGGTCTGCAGCCGGTCACGCCAGTCCTCACCGCGGATGTGCAACCAGTTGGCGAGGATCTGACAGATGCCGCCCTCGGTGAGATAGCGCGGTGCCTCCGTCACGATCCGCCGGCAGAGCTCGTCGCCGCCGAGACCCCCGTCCCGGTAGATCAGGCCGCCGCGCGGCGAGATGACGAACGGCGGGTTCGACACGATGAGGTCGAACGTCTCGCCGGTGGACTCGAACGGCTGGAACAGGTCGCCTGCCCGCAGCTCCAACCGACCCGGCTCGTCGCTCGTCGCCACGTCGATGCCGGCCAGGCCGGCGGTGAGGCGGGCCATGGCCAGCGCCCGTGGGTTGACGTCGGTGGCGACGATGTGGCTCGCGTGCTCGGCGAGATGCAGCGCCTGGATGCCGCTGCCGGTGCCGAGGTCGAGCGCGCGCGGCACAGGTCGGCGGACCACCAGCTGGGCGAGCGTGGTCGCCGCGTTGTTGACACCGAGCACGAAGTCCGGCCGGACATCGGGTCGCGCGCCATCCATGCCCGGGGTGAGGTCGGCGACGACCCACCAATCCCGGCCGGTGTCGTGCGAGCCGCCACCCACGCCCGGCGGATCGCCAGCCGGCGGGCCCGACGGGAGGTCAGCGGTGCCGGGGTCGCCGGCCTGCGCCTCTCCGGCTGGGCTCGTCGGACCGACGATGGCGGGGGCGCCCGTCGTGGACGGCTCACCCATCACTCCGTACGGACGGACGTCGACGAGAGCGCAGACCTGCCGGCCGTACGCATGGAGGATCTCAGCCTCCAGCAGCGGCTCGAGCAGGTTCGGCAACGCGACCGCCACCTGGTCCCACGGCAACGACGCCTGCAGCAGCCACAGCCTGACCATCGTGGCCAGGGGGCTCGTGTCGCGGTCGGTGACCCGAAGCCCTGGCGTGGTCTCGTTTCGGTGCAGCGCGCTGTGGGCGATCGGGCCGAGGAGAGCGTGGACGCCCTCGACTGTGTAGCCGACCTCGAGGAACCGGTCTCGTAACCGGGCCACCGCATCCCGGGAGAGCTCGCACAGCATCACACGCCCAGCCCTTCAGGTCCACGAGATCATTGAGGGCTCGCACCGCGACATGTGGTGCAAGCCCTCACAGGTATACCGACGTGGTGATCGTGGGCCGACTAGGCCACAGGCTCGGGACGCTTGTCGTCTTCCACAGCGCTGAGCGCGATCGGCCGGCGCTTGGAGATCGTGACCGCCACGACCACAACCACGACCGCGAGCACGGCGATGCCGACCCGCAGCGGGGTGTTCGCACTCGAGCCGATCGAGAGCTGCACCACCGCGGGCGCGATCAGCAGCGAGACCAGGTTCATCACCTTGATCAACGGGTTGATCGCGGGGCCGGCGGTGTCCTTGAACGGGTCACCCACCGTGTCGCCGATGACCGTCGCCGCGTGCGCCTCCGATCCCTTACCGCCGTGGTGACCGTCCTCCACCAGCTTCTTGGCGTTGTCCCACGACCCACCGGAGTTGGCGAGCAGGATGGCCATCAAGGTCCCGGCAGCGATCGCACCGGCGAGGTAGCCGGCGAGCGGACCGACACCCAGACCGAAACCGACCGCGATCGGCGCCATGACCGCCAGCAGACCGGGGGTGGCGAGCTCGGCCTGCGCGTCCTTGGTGCAGATGTCGACGACCTTGCCGTACTCAGGACGGGCCGAGCCGTCCATGATCCCGGGAATCTCCCGGAACTGCCGGCGTACCTCGAACACCACCGCACCGGCCGCACGCCCCACGGCGTTGACCGCGAGCCCGGAGAACAGGAAGACCACCGCCGCACCGATCACGATCCCGACCAGTGTGTTGGGGCTGAACACCAGGGAGTTGTCGAGGAACTGACCGGTGGACTCGCCGAGCCTGGTGAGCGTGGCGCGGATCGAGTCGGTGTACGACCCGAAGAGCGCGGTCGCCGCCAGCACCGCGGTCGAGATCGCGATGCCCTTGGTGATCGCCTTGGTCGTGTTGCCGACCGCGTCGAGCTCGGTGAGGATCTGCGCACCGTCACCGTCGACGTCACCGGACATCTCGGCGATGCCCTGGGCATTGTCGCTCACGGGTCCGAAGGTGTCCATCGCGACGATGACACCTACGGTGGTGAGGAGGCCGCAGCCCGCCAGCGCGATCGCGAACAGCGACACGATGATCGAGCCGCCACCGAGCAGGAACGCCGCGTACACCGCGATACCGATGACCAAGGCGGTGTAGACCGCGGACTCCAGACCGACTGCGAAGCCGGAGAGGATCACCGTGGCCGGTCCGGTCAGGGAGGTCTTCCCCACGTCCTTCACCGGACGGTGCTCGGTGCCGGTGAAGTAGCCGGTCAG
This sequence comes from Actinopolymorphaceae bacterium, assembly GCA_036564245.1. GTDB lineage: Bacteria > Actinomycetota > Actinomycetes > Propionibacteriales > Actinopolymorphaceae > Thermasporomyces. Next base: position 107,488 of record DATCKU010000086.1, on the reverse strand, counting down.
CGTGAGGATCACGCCGGCGAGCACGATGCCCAGCAGCACCGCTCCCGACGCCACCAGCCGCGGGTCACCCGGCAGGTCGGCGATCTCGTCGGCCACCCCGGACAGGCCGGCGAACGACGACGGCAGGTACCAGTACGCAGCGATCACACACAGCACGCCGGAGACGGCGGCGGAGATGTAGAACGCCCGGTTGATCGTGCGCAGTCCGTTCTCACCCGGCCGCGGCCTGGTGATGTAGACGCCCAGGACGGCCGTCAGGGCACCGATCGCCGGGACGATCAAGGGGAACACGAGGCCGTGCGTACCGAAGGCCGCGGTGCCGAGGATCAGCGCGGCGACCAAGGTCACGGCGTACGACTCGAACAGGTCGGCCGCCATCCCGGCGCAGTCACCCACGTTGTCGCCCACGTTGTCGGCGATCGTCGCGGCGTTGCGCGGGTCGTCCTCGGGGATGTTCTGCTCGACCTTGCCCACCAGGTCAGCGCCGACGTCGGCGGCCTTGGTGAAGATCCCGCCACCGACACGCATGAACATCGCGAGCAGCGCGGCACCGAACCCGAAGCCCTCGAGCACGGCGGGCGCGTCTCCTCGGTAGATCAGGACGACGATCGCCGCGCCGAGAAGACCCAGCCCCACGGTGGCCATCCCGACCGTGCCACCGGTACGGAAGGCGATCCGCATCGCCGGGTCACGGCCACCCTCGCGGGCTGCGGCGGCGACCCGGAGGTTCGCGCGGACCGCGAGCCACATGCCGAGGTAACCGATCAGGGCCGAGAAGCCGGCACCCACCAGGAAGAAGATCGACCGCCCGATCTTGACATGCCACTCCGCCGGGAGCAGGAACAGCATGAAGAACACCAGAACGGCGAACGCCAGCAGCGTCTTGAACTGCCGGTTGAGGTACGCCGCGGCGCCTTCCTGGACACCTCGAGCGATCGACTGCATGTTCGCCGTACCGTCACCTGCGGCCAACACCTCGCGCCGGAACAGCGCACCCATGATGAGCGCGACCACGGCGATGCAGGCGACGACGACGACGTAGCCGAGATTGCCGCCGGTGAGCGAGACGGCGTTCGGCTCGGCCGCGAGTAGGAACGCGGACATTCGTCCTCCTTGGCGGGGGCTACATCGCTCCCCTGGTGGTAACTCGACCTGCTTGGCTTGATCTGGACCTTTTGTGTCGTACGTACGGACCCGAGACGACCCAGCGGCCCCAGGAGCTCGACTCACGGACCACGTGCCTTGGATGGCCAGCCTACGTGCCAACGATCTCGGCTGGTCGTGGACCTTGGGCCTTTGGGTCCGGTTCCGTGCGTACCCTGGTCGACGACTGGCCAGCAGCGTCGAAATGCGCATGGACAGCTCATGCCCCGGACGTCGATTCCGGGGCGCGGCCGGAGTTTAGCGCACGTCCTTGACCGGCCCGTCCGGCGGGCTCCGGCAGGTCAGGCGAGAGTGGCGTACCCCACAACGGCGCCGGCGGCGTCACACCGGCGTGCCGACCGCTTCCTCCAGCGAGTCATGCAGCGGGAAGACCTTGGTGAGCCCGGTGATCCGGAAGATCTTCAGCAGGCGCTCCTGCGTGCACACGATGCGAAGCGATCCGTCCTGCGACCGCACTCGTTTGAGGCCGCGAACCAAGGCGCCGAGGCCGGTCGAGTCCAAAAAGCCGACCTTGTCGATATCGACCACCAAGTGGTGATGACCCGCATTGACCAGCTCGACCAGCTTGTCACCCAGCCTGGGAGCCGTGAAGACATCGATCTCCCCGGCAACTTCCACCACCATGTGGTTTCCTACGGGACGGTTCGAGATGGACAGGTCCACGAACTCCTCCAGTACCTCACCAGCGCCGGCCCGCACCGCCAGGCGGTCGCGGCGATCGGGGTGTCAGCATCGAACCGGACCAGGGGCCGGGTCCTCAGAGGTCATGCGGCCTGCGGGAGCCGACGAGCTGGGCGGCGTCCGGCATCCGCGGCCGCCGTTCGCTATCCGCACACCCTTTTCTGCGGAACCTCTTACGCTGACGGATTTGCCGTCATTGGAGCGATGGTACGACCGATGCGCGAGCCGCGCAGGCGTATCGCGTGGAGCAGTCATCTTGTGCCGCAGTGACGGCACGCCGCGTGACCATCACGTCGTCCGTGTCGTCGCTCGCACTGAGGGTGGCGGATGTGACACTTGCCTTCGTGGGTGAGCCTCCCAGCGTCAGACGAGAGCAGAGGTCCCCGGACGAGCTGCTCAGACAGCTCGCGATGCGTCGACACAGTGGCGCCGACGCTCCTCGCCAGGTCACCCATGTGGAGCGGCTTCCGGCACGTCGTGGGGCGCGCGTCGACTGGCCGGCCTGGGTTCCGCGTGATCTCGTCCGCCGAGTACGCGCCCGCGGGATCGATCGACCCTGGCGGCACCAGATCCGGGCCGCGGAGCTGGCTCGCTCCGGCCAGCACGTCGTGATCGCGACGGGAACCGGATCGGGCAAGTCGCTCGGCTACCTTCTGCCGGTCATCGCCGATGTGCTGACTCCTCGAACCAGCGCGGAACGAGTCCGACAGCGGCGCCGCCGGCGACGTCCTCCCGAGCAGACACCTGGCCAGCTCGCGTTCGACTTCGACATCGCACCGCTCCTCTCGACGCCGTGGGAGTCGAGCGGACCGCTGAACGCCCGACCGTCCACCGCTCTCTACGTCGCGCCGACCAAGGCCCTCGCGGCCGACCAGCTGCGGACGGTCGTCGAGCTCGCCGGGCCGGACGCACCGGTCACCACCTACGACGGGGACAGCCCGCGCGATTACCGGGAATGGGCGCAGAAGGAGGCGGCGTACGTCCTCACCAACCCGGACATGCTGCATCGCTCGCTGCTTCCGGACCACGAGAGGTGGGCCCGATTCCTTGGCTCGCTGGCTTACGTGGTGATCGACGAAGCGCACCACTACCGCGGGGTCTTCGGGTCGCACGTCGCACAGGTGCTGCGACGGTTGCAGCGGACGCTGGAGCATTACGGCGCCAATCCGGTCTTCGTGCTCGCCTCGGGCACCATGCGGGATCCGGCCGAGACCTGCGAACGGCTCATCGGCGCTCCAGTCACGGCGGTGACCGAGGACGCCTCGCCGCGCGGTGAGCTCGCGTTCGCGCTGTGGGAGCCGCTCGCGGACCCGCCACAAGAGGAGAGACCAGCGCAGACGCGGCGGAGCGCGATCTCCGAAGCTGGCGACCTCCTGGCTGACCTCGTGGCCGCCGGCATCCGGTCGGTCGTATTCGTCTCCTCGCGTCGTGCCGCCGAGGCGGTGGCGCTTCGGGCTCGGCAGCGCCTGGCGGAGATGGCGACTGACCTGGTCCCGCGGGTCGCGGCCTACCGGGGCGGCTACCTCCCTGAAGAGCGACGCAAGCTCGAGCGCGCCCTGCAGAGTGGAGAGCTCGTCGGTGTTGCGACGACGAGTGCGTTGGAGCTCGGCATCGACGTGGTGGGCTTGGACGCCGTGGTGCTCGCCGGCTATCCGGGCACTCGCACGTCGCTTTGGCAACGAGCCGGCCGCGCCGGGCGGGATCAGTCTGGCGCATTGGCCGTCCTGATTCCACGGGACGACCCGCTGGACTCCTATCTGGTTCGACATCCGAATGCGTTGTTCGGACCCCCGGTGGAGACGACCGTCTTCGATCCGGACAACCCGTACATCATCGCGCCGCATCTTGCGGCCGCCGCAGCCGAGCTGCCGCTACGCGATGCCGACCTCAAGCGATTCGGGCCGCACGCCCATGACACTGTCGACGCGCTCGCCCGTGAGGGCAAGCTTCGGCGCCGCCGGGCCGGGTGGTACTGGACCCGTCGTGGACGGCCGAGCGAGGCGGTCGACATTCGCTCGTCCGCCGGGCCGCAGGTACGCCTCGTCGAGCGCTCGACCGGACGGCTCCTCGGCACGGTCGACGCCGCGGCGGCTCACACGAGTGCCCACGACGGAGCGATCTACCTGCACCAGGGCGAGGTCTACGTCGTCGTCCATCTCGACCTGGATGAAGCGGTCGCGCTCCTCGACCCGGCTGGCGACGACCACAATCACGTGACAGTGGCACGGGAAATCGCCGAGATCAGCATCCTGGATCGGCTTCGCGAGCTGTCGTGGGGCAGGTCACGACTGGAGCTGGGCACGGTGGAGGTGACCAGTCGAGTTGTGTCGTACCTTCGTCTCTCGTTGGGCGGTGACCTGCTGGGGGAGCACCCGCTCGACCTCCCGCCACGCACGTTACGGACGAGGGCGGTGTGGTGGACCGTTTCCGATGAGCAGCTGTCCGACGCCGGTTTCACGCCGTCAGCCGTGCCGGGTGCGGCCCATGCCGCCGAGCATGCATCCATCGGACTCCTCCCGTTGTTCGCGACCTGTGACCGATGGGACATCGGTGGTGTGTCGACAGCTCGCCATCCGCACACGGGTTTGACAACGGTCTTCGTGTACGACGGATGTCCCGGCGGAGCCGGCTTTGCCGAGCGCGGATATGACGCGGCACCGCTCTGGCTTCGTACCACCCGCAACGCGATCGCCGACTGCGACTGCCCTGACGGCTGCCCTTCCTGCGTGCATTCACCGAAGTGCGGCAACGGGAACAACCCGCTGGACAAGGCCGGAGCGGTACGACTGCTCGACCTCCTGCTCGCCGATGCTCCGCCGACAGGAGACGCCACGGTGGTCGACGGTCCGACAGCTCGTACACCGTAAGGTCGTGATCCGTCCGGTCGTACTCCGTAAGGTCGTGATCCGTCAGGCAGGTTGACGCTCAAGTGGCCGGGCTCACCGGCCAGGTCGTGGTTGCCTTCGAGTCACCCGAGATGACCGGAAGGCCGCAGGGCAGCCCCGACGCTCGGCGTTCCACCTCTGCCTTCTGCTTGAGCTGAACGCGACGCTCGGATGTGGTTGTCAGAAGCTCTCCCACGAGGCCTACGGCGGAACGACGCGTGGCGGGCCCGCTCGTGCCTGCGACCGGACCGTGAACCACGCACCCAGAGGTCCGTGAGGCTGCACCTCTACATGCACCTCGATGAAGTCCGGACCCGCTCGACACGCGGTCATCTGGGCTCGATGGGCTGCGGCGATCCGACGGGCGATATCGCAGTGCGTACTCCTTCCCGCAGACATCGATCCCTTGGCCGCGGCGGAGAGGGCGGCCAAGTCGGCCGCGGTATCGGCCTCACGACCAGCCGCGATGACGGCAACCACCGTCGTCGCCAGGCTCCCCACCACTGCCAGGAGTGCGGTCGCGGCGACGACCCACAGGGTTGCCGTTCCGGACTGGTTCGTCGTCTCACTTTCCGCGCGTGCCCTCCCTGGTAAGAGGTTCATGACCGATCTCCATGACAGACCGCATGACTCGTCGACGCCCTGGTCGTACGGTGGCTCGACTGACGGCAAGTTGCCGGATCCTCCTCAACCGGGACGTGCGCTGCACCTCGGTCAATGTGCCGTGGCTTCGTCCGCAACTGTCGACCACTCCACTGTGATGACGGCCCGAGCGCTGACCGGAATGGACGGCAACATTCGCAAGGCCGGCAGGCGAGGTCGAGCGTTCACCCGGACCGTCACCTCGGCAACTCCACCACGGGTCTGCAGCACGATCTCTGCCCCGTCGGGCGCGCTTCGCAGACCGACCTGTCTGCCCACCTCGGCCGTCTCTCCACGAGCCAGAGCTCGCGCCGCGTCGCGTGCCGCGTCGACACAGCGTGCCTGGATCCCGGCGATGGACACCATCCAGGCCATGGCAGCGGCCACGATGCAGAGCGCAGTCATCGCCATTGCCATTTCGACGGTGACCATTCCACGTTCGGCACGCACGTCCGAGTCCTTTCAGCCGGTTCGTCAAGAGCTGCACCCTGGATGACTGACCGGAATTGGCCCTCACCTGCAGGAGCTGCCGGTTGTCCACGGGCGGCTCCTTGACCTGGAGCGCTCCCACCCTGTGGTGGCCAACCGGGCGTCGAGGCATGGACTCCGCGCCCCCGTTGCACGGGCGCAGCTACTCGACGCGCCGGTTGGTCCACCATGACGCGAGCTCAGCCCGCGAGACTCAGCGCGGACTTGATGACGTTCAGAAGCATCTCCCGCATCTCGTCGCTGCTCAGGAGCTTGATGAGCAGGGCCGCAAACCCTGCTGCCGCAACGGTTCCGATCGCGTACTCCGCGGTCGTCATGCCGCGTTCGTCAACCTGGGTTCGTGGTCTCGACATGCCTACCTCCCCAACACATGTCCGCCGTCCGACAGGCGGGAGACCGTCGTTCACGAACTCACTTCGAGGATGCGACACGGTGCGACACGATCGGGGACCTGCTGTGTTCTTGTGGAAAAGTCAGCTGCGTGTGCACGTTGTGGAAACCGGTTACGGACGTTGCACCGCCATGTCTGTTGGATCTTCGAGCAACTCGACGTCAAGGTCTCGTCCGTCAATGATGTTCGGAGGAGCGTCGTGCGCAGGTCTGACAACGAGTACTCGGGTGAATGACCGGACACCGTACGCGCTGTCGTCCTGCAGCTAGAAGGCTTGCTGACATGGTTGCACGAATACCAGGACGCAAACCAGCAAGGCATGTCCGGACCTGTGCGCGGCGAGTCGTACCTATCCCTGCCATGCAGGCATCTGACAGAGGTGAATGGCCGACTGAACGTGGTCATTGTCAAAACAGCGGTCAGGGGAGGACGGTGGTTGCCATGCTCGCGATCAGGGGTACGACTCCGAGCACGATGAACGCCGGCAGGAAGCACAGGCCGAGAGGTGCGGCGGCGCGTACCCCAATCGAACGGGCAAACCGCTCGGCCTCGGCTCGACGCAGTCGCCTGGCATCGTCTGCCAGTCGCTCGAGCGAGCTCGCCAAGGGCGACCCGCTCTCCCATGCACGGATCATCGCGCGACCAAGGCGTGACAAGGCGGGATCGTCGAGAAACCGACTCCACGCCGCCGTTGACGTGCTGCCCACGCGCAAGGAAGCTGCCACCAAGGCGAGCTCGGGTCCGAGAGGTTCGGAGACAGCGCGCGCCACGGTCTCAAGCGACTGCATCGGCGAGCGCCCTGCACGCAACTGGGCGGCAAGGAGATCCACCGCCAAGGGCAGCTGAGCAATCATGCGTTCCCTGTGTCGCCGCTCCTCTTCGGACGGCATGCGCCCCAGCCAGTAGTGGGTTGCCAGAGCAACCATGCAGCCAACGAGGAGGCTCATCCATCCTGACGTGACGACTCCAGCCCCAAGCCCGGCGACGCTCGACGCGAGGAGCCGACGGGCCGCCCAGCCCCGCGACGTCGAGCGCGAGGTCGCAACCGACTGCTGCCGGGTGTCGTGAACAACCTCGAGCCCAGACGGCGAGTCCGGTCGGCTTCGATTCCCGCGTCGCACGCACCGGTTCCGTGCCGAGAGGTGGCGGAGCCGGACCAACCCGCCGGCAGGCGCCATCCAGACGACGACGGCAAGACCGGCGAGGATGGCCGCAAGCACCCTCATGACAAGCGCTCCGCACGACGAGCCAGCCGCTCGACCCACCTGAGCCCGGTCATCGTCAAGCCCAGTCCCACGAGCATGCACGCCCAGCCGTAGGGCGAGCCGAAAAGGAAGCTGAGCGGATCGGCCTCCGTCCCCATGCCGAGCGCGACACCGGCCAAGGGAAGCAGGGCGAGCATCCGCGCACTCGCTCGAGGTCCGGCGAGCTGTGCCGCCACTTCGTCACGCAGCGACTCCTCGGCACGCATGTCGGCAACCACCCGATCGAGCACGACCGCCAATCCCGTCCCACCACCCACCCCCACCGTCCACGCCGCCGCGAGCGATTCCAGAGCATCCTCAGCACCCGGCACGTCCACCGAGCGAATGGCTGCCGGGACGTTGCCGCCCATCCGGCTCACCGCAGCGACCGGAGCCAGTGCCGGAAAGACCTGGGCGGCAGCGTCCAACACGCGGGTCGTGTCGTGACCTGCCTGCAGCTCGGCCACCATGACCTCGCACGCCTCCCGTATCCAGGGCCGCAAGTCGGCTCTCGCACGTGTGACGAAGCCCGCCACCTTGCTCAGACAACGTTGCGCGACGAGGGTCAACGCTCTCGTCATGCCGGGACCGCCTGCGTCATGAGCACTCGCCGGCAGGCGACCCTTCAGCCTCCGCAGCAGCCGGGTGGCCGGCCGATCTGGTGTGGCGACACCCGCAGCCGCTGCGGCAAGCACGACACAAATCAACGCGCCGACGCTCATTCCTCCTCCGACCTGCCCCTCCTTCGACCCCCTCTCCCCGACCCAGGAGCTCAGAAGTCGATGCGAGAAAGCCACTCCGAGAAGGGCGATACACGCCATGTCTAAGCACCCGTTACCTCACGACGGCTCAGCAACTCGGCAAGGCGGGCGAGACCGGCGCCTTCATTCACCGATCCGGTCGGGCCGAACTCCAGCGCGGGCACGACCTCGACCAACCCGTCGGCCGACCGCGTGAGCACACAGATGTGGGCCAGCCGGCGGCGTCCCTTCACATCACGCACAAGGTGCAGCACCACGTCGACCGCGGCTGCCAGCTGACTGTGCACTGCCGCTCGGTCGAGGCCAGCAGCCACACCCAGCGCTTCGACTCGGGCCGGCACGTCGTAAGCGGAGTTGGCATGCAACGTGCCGCACCCTCCTTCGTGACCGGTATTCAACGCGCCCAGCAAATCCACGATCTCGTTTCCTCGCACCTCACCGACCACGAGTCGGTCAGGACGCATCCGCAACGCCTGCCGGACCAGCGTGCGTACCGTGATCTCGCCGGCACCTTCGAGGTTGGGCGGACGAGCCTCCAGGTGCACCACGTGGGGATGGTCAGGAAACAGCTCACTCGCCTCCTCGACGATGACGAGACGTTCGTGCGCAGGAACCAGGGACAACAACGTCGCGAGCAAGGTGCTCTTGCCGACGCCAGTGGCGCCCGAGACCAGATACGCCAAACGCGCGTCGACCAGCCGCCGGAGATAGTCGGCGCCTCGAGGCGGCACGAAGCCGTCGGCCACCAGCTCGTCGAGTGTGAACACCTGACGCCGAGGCACCCGGAGGGAAATGCACGTCCCGCCCGCCGAGACGGGTGCCAGCACGGCATGAAGCCTCGTGCCATCCGACAGCCGGGCATCGACGAACGGTGTCGCATCATCCAGCCGACGGCCTGCAGCCGTGGCCAATCGCTCGGCCAGTCGGCGCACCGCTGCGTCATCCGGGAACGAGATTGCGCATCGCTCGAGACCACAACCCCGATCGACCCATACCTCACGAGGCCCGTGGACCAGGACGTCGGTGACCTCCGGGTCAGCGAGCGCGTCATCGAGCACGCCTGCGCCAATGATCTCCCGTCCTAGTCGGTCTGCGATGCGCAGGATCGTGGCGTGTCCCAACAGTCGACCTTCGGCGCGAAGCGCTGCGGCCACGCGCGCCGGCGTCGGCGGCGCATCCAGCGTCGCCAGGGAGCGACGCACTCGTTCGAGCAATGTGGCAGGAACGTCCTCGACTGGCGCCGAATCCACGTGTGCCCCCACTCATGCAGCGGTGACACGACCGTTGCGAGGCCGCACCTCGAGCTCCACGAGCAGCTGCCGGCACAGCGTCGCGAGTGGGCCCCTGCGGTTGCCTGCGGGAGGTTCACCACGCTCCAGCATGAGGTCGAGCCGCGGCTCGGACGTCAGCTCACCGATGAGCGGAAGCCCCAACGCCTCAGCGATGATGCCACCGTCGAGGCCGGACGGCCCGGGTCCTCGTACCACCACACGGACGTCATAGGCGTATCGCGAAACCAGGTCGGCGATGCGGGCTCCGGACGCGACCGCACGCACCTCGGCCGGCACGACCAAAAGCACGCTTCGGCACTGCGACAAGGCCTCTTTCGTCGTGTCGTCGACATGCCGCGGCAGGTCGACGACCACAAGGTCTCGCCCGCGACGGGCGGCGCTCAGAACTGTCCGCATCGCAGAAGGAGGCACCGAGAAGAGGTCACCGTGGTCCCACGACAGGACGGAGAGACGTTCGACAGTGCTCGGCAGCGCCGACTGGAGCGCAGACGAGCTCATCCGCCCTTCTGCGCCGGCAAGCTGCGGCCAGCGCATGCCCTCGGAGTCCTCACCGCCGACGACGAGATCGAGCCCGCCACCCAATGGGTCGGCGTCGAGGAGGAAACACTCCATGCCATCCAACGCCGCTGTCACAGCGAGCCCGCTCGCCAACGTCGACGCGCCGGCACCACCCCGACCACCCACCACTCCGATCACCACGGCCTCTCCGACCGAGCCTTCGACCGCATCCGCAAGCAGGTTGACCAACGTCGACTCGCCTGCGTGGACGTCGAGCACGTGCCGGGCACCGAGCATCACCGCGGCTTCCCAGATGTCTTGAGGTTGGTTCTCCAGATCGTGCGCCACGACGATGACGTCCGGGCGCGGCGCGGCGACGTTTCGCCAGACCTTGGGAGCCAGGTCACCACCGACGATCACGAGCGGCGCCGCCGACCATCGCCGCCGCATCTCCGGGATGTCATGGGCCACGTCCAGCTCGGCTCCACATGCCGCAGCGAGCCGGACGAGGTCGTCGAGAAGCTTCTCGTCTGCTGTTACCGCGAGCGGCCTGGTAGACGTGGGTGGAGAGGAAGGCATCGACCAACCCTTTCGTTCGTACGACCGAGTGACGTGATCAACGATGCCGAGCCGGACGTACGAACGGAGTCAGCCCGCGAAACCTGTGGACGAATCAGCCGAGCGCGCAAGCTGTGGACAACCGATGGAACAAAGCCCCGGCGGTAGTTGCTCTGAACAGGCGACAGCCCCCGCCGGGGGGGAGAGCGGGGGCTGTCCCTGGCCGCGTCTCGCTAGACAGCGAGGGGCCGGCACCAGCGACGGATTGGCCGCTGAAAAATCACGTTCCCTACCCCTGCTGAGCCAAAACTCTCACGAACGCCCTTCCAGTGTGACGCACGGAAGGGGCGCTCGCCAATGCCTCAACGGGTATTGAGGCCTATTGTTGCTGACATGGTCCCTGGCTTACGGGCCGGGTTGCCGGGAATGTCCGTTCGCCGGGGAGATTTCTCACCGCGATTTGCGCACGAGGGGATGACGAACGCCGAGATGCCAGAGGCGGAGAAACCACGACCCGACATGCCGTCCGCTCACGCGACGCCGCGTCGAGCGCCCGCACCAGACAGCGACGCCACCGTCCGCACCGCGGCGTTCTTCGATCTCGACAAGACGATCCTGGCTCGGTCGAGCACGCTGGCCTTCAGCCGCCACTTCTACCAGGGCGGATTGATCAACCGACGCACCGTCCTGCGGTCGGCGTACGCGCAGTTCATCTACCACCTCGGTGGCGCCGATCACGACCAGATGGAGCGGATGCGGGTGGAGTTGTCCCGACTCGTCACGGGCTGGGACGTGCAGACTGTGAAGGACATCGTGGCCGAAGCGCTCCACCAGGTCGTCGAGCCACTCGTGTACGCCGAGGCCGTCACGCTCATCAACGAGCACCGTTCGGCCGGACGGGAAATCGTCATCGTCTCCTCCTCCGGGCAGGAGGTCGTGGAGCCGATCGGCCGCCTGCTGGGTGCCGACCACATCATCGCGACCCGGATGGGTGTACGGGACGGACGGTACACAGGCGACATCGAGTTCTATTCGTACGGCGAGAACAAGGTGGTCGCCCTGCGCGAGCTCGCGCAGGACAGAAACTACGACCTCTCCCGGTGCTACGCCTACTCCGACTCGATCACAGACCTTCCGATGCTGAGCAGCGTCGGACATCCCTACGCCGTCAACCCGGACCGCGCGCTGCGCCGGGCCGCCGCGCAGCGAGGCTGGCCGGTCCTGCGATTCAGCCGACCCGTCGCGATGTCCCGAAGGGTCCTCAGCACGAACCAGACCGTGCTCACCGCGGCGGCGTTCGGAGCTGGCGTCGTGATGGCGCTGCTCTGGGCGATCCGGAGAGGCCGGGTGCTCGCCGCGCGCGAGTGACGGGTCCGCGCAATCGGCAAACGGGGCGCCGGTCGGGTGAGGAATACGTCATCGACCCTTTACTTGACCTTGTGCGCGGCATAGAAAGGCACTGTGTCCAGTCCGGTCAGAGTCGGCTGGAGCGACCTGGCAGACCTCTGATCGGCCCGGACATGCGCGGCACGCGGGTACCCACGCGGCGATCCAGCCATCTTTGTGGGCTGTCGCGGTCAGGCTTGCCTGGCGCGACACTTGACGTTGCACGCTTGGTAACCCGACGTGACGCGCGGATTGGCGGCGCTCTCACGGGATGGGGGCGCCGTCACCGTGTGGAGATCGGCGGACCGGACAGCAGCCTCTCCAGACGTCATCTGATCACCCGAAACCGCAAAGGTGCGCCGGCTTCGCGTAGCATCGCGGCAGCATGGAGGAGTCGGTCCGCTGGTCACGGAGTCGCGCGTTCGGCTCCGTCGCCGACGTCTACGAGCGGAGCCGCCCGGGCTATCCGCCCGAGGCGGTCTACTGGCTTCTCGCCGACCTTGTCGAGCACGGGTCGTACGCCCCTGACGCCGGCTACGCCAGCGGCCCCGACCACCAGTCCGCCCCCGCCGACAACCCTCAGCCTCGCCCACCCCTGATCGTCGAGCTGGCGGCCGGAACCGGCAAGCTGACCCGGTCCCTCGTCGAGTACAGCCGCCGCGTCGTCGCCATCGAACCGGCTGCTCCGATGCTCACGAGGCTGGTCCGTTACGTGCCAGTGGCTACACCGGTCCAGGCGGTGGCCGAGAAGATCCCGCTCGCCTCGAACTGCGCCGATGCGGTCGTCGTCGCGCAGGCCTTCCACTGGTTCGACATCGACGTGGCGCTCGAAGAGATCGCCCGGATCTTGCGCCCCCACGGCACCCTCGGAGTGGTCTGGAATCAGCGGGACGAGTCGGTTCCGTGGGTTCGGGAGCTGTCGGCCGTGCTCGCCACGGTGGAACGCACCCAGGTCGACCAGGCCGCGGAGCTTCTCGACAAGCTGGAGTGGAGCCGACATTTCACGCCGCCGGAGTACGCGGGATTCAGGCTGTGGCAACGGCTCGACCGAGAAGGTCTGCTGCACCTCGTCTCCTCGCGCTCGTACGTCGCGAGCCTGCCTCCCGGCGAGCGACAGGAGATCCTGGACCAGGTGGGTGAGCTGTACGACATGACGGCACGGCAACCGGACGGGCTCGTCATGCCGTACGTCACGAGGTGCTATCGCACGCGGCTCCGGGGATGAGGCAGCCGGTGGCGCCAGAGCGCAAGCAGCCCGGGGTGCAACGAGCCGCGACACCACGCTGAGCATCACGGGGCAGTCGGCAGGACTACGGGACACGTGCCGGTCCCGCACAACTCGCGCGGCCTTGCCAGGCCCGTCTGAGAGACTGAGCCATATGACGCCGGACGCCCGCACGCAGACGAGCCTCGAAGGGACCGCCGAACTGCCAGCCGAGCCGGCGCCTGCGACCCCCGACTCCTCCGACGAGAGTCGACCCCCATCGCCAGGCCAACGGCTGCACTCGCTCGCCGTCGAGCTCGCCGCGCTCTCCCGCAACGGCCTCACGTACGAGACCGACCGCTACGCCATCGCGCGATACAACCGGATCCAGGCGATCTCGGCGGAGATCATGGGCATGCTGTCCGGGTCGGATCCGGCGGAGTTCCGTGCCGCGTTGGCCGCCGAAGCCGGACACGCGACGCCGAAGGTCGACGTGCGCGGGGCACTGATCAGGGACGACCGGATCCTGCTCGTCCAGGAGGCCCGTGACGGTCGCTGGACGCTCCCAGGCGGTTGGGCGGATGCGCTCGACACGCCCTCGGAGGCGGTGGAGCGGGAGTTCGCCGAGGAGGCAGGGCTCACGGTCCGGGCGACGAAGCTCGCGGCCGTCTACGACGGGTCGCGCAGCAACGGCCACGCCGAGAGCCCGTGGCACATCTACAAGCTCTTCTTCCTGGTCCAGCCCTGCGACGACGCCGAGCCTCGCGCCGGCCTGGACGGTGAGACCACCGACGTCGGCTTCTTCGCGCTCGACGACCTGCCGGAGCTGTCGACGGCCCGCGTGACGGTGGACCAGCTCGCGACCTTGATCGCCCACGGTCGCGACCCCGGCCGCCCGACCCACTTCGACTAGAAGACGGCACGTCGACCAGACTCCGCACGTCGATCGACGACCGGCCCCGCTGGCTTGCAACGGTCCTTGTCCCCGGTCGCCGGAGCACGCCATGAGCCGGAGCGTCGTACGGTGTCCGCGTGAGCGACGTGGTCCCCATCGTGACCGTCGTCCTGGTCGTGATCGGCGCGGGCGCGCTCCTCGTCTGGCTCGCTCGGCATCGGCGGCAGTTCGGTACGCCGGCCGACCAGGCGACGTTTCGTACGTTGCACACGGCCTCACTCGCGTCCCCTCCGCTTCGTACCGGTCTCAACAAGGCCAGCGCAGAACGCGCGATCCGCCACCTCCGCGCACTCCTCGGCACCGAAGCCGTCGCCTTGACCGACGCCGAGCGGCTGCTCGCCTGGGACGGCACAGGCAGCGACCACCACGATGCCGCCGCGATCGACCACGCCAAGGCGGCACTTCGTCAGGGGCGTACCGACGTCGTAGGCCCGGACCGGGTCGACTGCGGCAAGCTCGACTGCCCGATCCGGCACGTCGTCGTCACTCCGCTCACGGTGGACGACCGCGTGGTCGGCACCCTGCAGGCCTACAGCCGGGAGACCTCGGCGGCGCTCATCCGCGCGACGATCGAGGTGGCCCGCTGGGTGTCCGGCCAGCTGGAGCTCGCCGAGCTCGACCGCCAGCGCACGCGTGCCATGGAGGCGGAGGTCCGCGCGCTTCGGGCGCAGATCTCGCCGCACTTCATCTACAACTCGCTGACCGCGATCGCGTCGTTCGTCCGCACCGATCCCGAACGCGCCCGCGACCTGTTGCTGGAGTTCGCCGACTTCACCCGGTACTCGTTTCGCCGGCACGGGGAGTTCACCACGCTGGCAGAGGAACTGCGCTCCATCGACCGCTACCTGTTGCTCGAGAAGGCGCGGTTCGGTGATCGGCTCCAGGTGACGCTCCGGGTGGCACCTGAGGTGTTGCCGGTCGCGATTCCGTTCCTGTGCTTGCAGCCTCTGGTGGAGAACGCCGTACGACACGGCCTGGAGAAGAAGCCGGACGTCGGCTGCATCACGATCGACGCACAGGACATGGGGAACGAGTGCCTGATCTCGATCGAGGACGACGGCGTCGGAATGGACCCCGAGCGGGTACGCCGAACGCTCGCCGGCGATCCGACGTCGGACTCGGTGGGTCTCGGCAACGTCGACGAGCGGTTGCGTGCGGTCTTCGGTGACGAGTACGGCCTCGTCGTGGAAACGGCCGAAGGCGCGGGCACCAAGGTCAGCATGCGGATCCCGAAGTTCCGTCCCGGCGTTCGCGCGTCCTCGTGACGGCCACGCCGCTGGTGTCTTCCGGTTGCGGACCCGCCTCGGCTTCACCCGACTGTGGCGAAGCTCACCAAAGCCTCACTAGAGTCCGGCCATGCTGCGTGTCCTGGTGGTCGACGACGAACTCCCGGCCCGGGAAGAGCTTGACTACCTGCTACGCCGCGACGGACGAATCGAGACCATTCTCACTGTTGGTAGCAGTACAGACGCGCTGCGTATCATCGAGCGTGAGACCCTCGACGCGATCTTCCTCGACATTCGCATGCCGGGCCTCACCGGACTCGACCTGGCCAAGGTGCTCGCCCGCTTCTCCGACCCACCCGCGGTGGTCTTCGTGACCGCGTACGACGAGCACGCCGTCGACGCGTTCGAGCTCGATGTCGTCGACTACCTGCTCAAGCCGGTCCGACCCGAACGACTGGCCGAGGCCGTCCGCCGGGTCGCCGAGCGGACAGCGTCGGGGTCGAAGACACCACGCGACGGGATCGACACCGAGACCATTGCCATCGAGCTCGGTGGCGTGACGAGGTTCGTCTCACGTCGGGACGTGCTGTATGTCGAGGCACAAGGCGACTACGCACGGCTCCACACCGCTGAAGGCAGCCACCTGGTCCGCGTTCCGCTTACCACGTTGGAATCGCAGTGGCAGGACGCGGGTTTCGTCCGCATCCACCGGCGACTGCTGGTGGCGCTTCCGCACATCTCGGAGGTTCGGTTCGACTCCGGCCGTTGCGTGGTCCGTGTGGGTGACGCCGAGTTGCAGGTCAGCCGACGGCATACCGCCGAGCTGCGCGACATCCTCGTCCGACGGGCGAGGCCCGGGCGAGGTGACGTGCGATGAGCGATCGGCCTGCAGCCGCTCAGGAACCGCAGGGTGCCGCCTCCTCGCGCAAAGAGCCTGCCCCGGACAGCCGACCTCACCCACCGCGTCGGATCGTCGTGACCAGCCCGCGGATGCGCGCCTCGCTACGCCAGCGCGAGTACGCCGCGCGTGAGATCGACGCCCAGACGCCCATCGGCCAGGTCTACATGCATTCGTTGATCCGCGCCCAACTACGACTGGCCCTGCTGGTCCTCGCGGTCGCCGGCGCCCTGTTGCTCGGGCTGCCCGCTCTCCTGGCACTTGCTCCCCAACTCGGTTCAGCGCACTCCTTGGGCCTGCCGCTGCCCTGGCTCCTGCTCGGCGGCATCGTGTATCCCGCACTGTTCGCCACCGCGTGGTTCTTCGTCCGCCATGCCGAACGCAACGAGCGCGAGTTCGCCGAACTCGTGGACCGCTCCTAGCGACTGACCGTGTAACCGACCCGGAAGGAGACGGCTCGCGTGAACCCGGTCGCGGGACTGCTCGCCGTCGTGGTCGTCACGACGCTCACGCTCGCGATCGGCGTGTACGGCCTGCGGCTCTCGCGTACGACATCCGACTTCTACGTCGCGTCCCGCATGGTCTCCCCCACATGGAACGCGTCGGCGATCGGCGGGGAGTACCTGTCGGCGGCGTCGTTCCTGGGCGCGGCTGGGCTGATCATGACGTACGGCGCCGACATGCTGTGGTACCCGGTCGGCTGGACCGCGGGCTATCTCGTCCTGCTCGTCCTGGTGGCAGCCCCGCTTCGACGCTCCGGCGCCTACACGCTGCCCGACTTCGCCGAGGCCCGTCTGGAGTCCGGAGCCGCGCGCCGGGTCGCGAGCGTGCTGGTCGTCCTGATCGGCTGGCTCTACCTGATGCCGCAGTTCCGCGGCGCCGGCCTCACCCTGCAGATCGTGACCGGTGCGCCGGCCTGGGCCGGCGGCATGCTGGTCGGCGGCGTGGTGCTCGTGAACGTGCTGTCCGGGGGAATGCGCAGCATCACGTTCGTCCAGGCGTTCCAGTACTGGCTGAAGCTCACCGCGATCGCGCTACCCGTGGCGTTCCTCGTGATGGCGTGGCGGGCCGACGGAGCGCCGAGCGTCACCGATCCCGAGCACCGCATCCCCACGTTTCGCGAGACGACCGACGTGCAGGTCAAGTCCGACGTCGTGATCGTCGTGGAGCAGCCCACGACCGTGAGAGTGGACGGGCTGCTCGACGGGACGAGACGCGCCGACGAGCGGGTCCGGCTGCGGCCAGGCGAGCACGTCGTCGCGGCCGGCACGACCCTAAAGTTTCCGGCCGGCGCCGTGGTGCCCACGTCGGAGAACCTTCGGTCGGTCGAGGGTGACTCGTGGGTACGCCTGCTAGGCAGCGGCCATCCGCATCCGCTCTATGCGACGTACTCCCTCATCCTCGCGACCTTCCTCGGCACCATGGGCCTGCCGCACGTGCTCGTGCGCTTCTACACCAACCCGGACGGACGGGCGGCACGGCGTACGGCGCTCGCGGTCGTGGGCCTGCTGGGCGCGTTCTATCTGTTCCCGGCGATCTATGGCGCCCTTGGCCGGCTCTATGCTCCGGAGCTTCTGCTCACCGGCCGCACCGACGCCGTGGTGCTCGAGCTGCCGCACCGACTGCTGCCAGGTCCGGGCGGACAGGCGCTCGGCATGCTGGTGACGGCCGGGGCGTTCGCCGCGTTCCTCTCCACGTCGTCCGGGCTCGCGGTCTCGGTGACCGGGGTCCTGTCACAGGATCTGGTACGCCGATGGGCGGGCGGGGTGACGGGTTTTCGACTGTCGGCGGTAGCGGCTGTGGCGGTCCCGGTGGCGCTGGCTCTGGTGTCCGAACGGTTGAGCGTCGCCTCCGTCGTCGGTCTCGCGTTCGCAGTGTCCGCGTCGACCTTCTGTCCTCTGCTGGTGCTGGGAATCTGGTGGCGACGGCTCACACCGACCGGAGCGATCGCCGGACTGCTGGTCGGAGGCGCACTGGCAGGCAGCGCCGTGGTGGTGACTCTCGTCGCCGAGCTCTCCGGCTGGGCCGCCGTGCTTCTCGAACACCCTGCCGCGTGGAGCGTGCCGATCGCCTTTGCCACCATGGTGATCGGGTCTCTCCTCACCGCGCGGCACACTCCCCCGCACGTCGCCCGCACCATGGTGCGTCTGCACGCGCCCGAGCTCCTCAACCTCGAACGCGGCCTGCCCCGTCACCACCCGGCACGACAGCCCTGAACAGTACGCAAGTTTCGGTCCGGCTGCCGAATAACGCACGACACCATCCGTACGTCGCACATGTGACACCGTTCATCGAGTCGTACGGTGTGGCATCTTTCCACGCGCTTCCGCAACGCCCTAGCGTCACAGGAAGGCACCGCCACGGCTTCTCACGGGTCGGCCCGTCGTGACGGTGTGCCTTGGTTGCTCCGGTGCGCAGCGCGGGGACGCGATCCGGGCTTCGTGCTGGCACCGTCAGCACGCCAGGGGAATCACGCACTCGGCAGACCGTGCCCAGACCATCCGATCGACCCCTGGCGAAACCTATCGTGGAGGTGGGTAACGTGACCGATCCAGTGGCTGATCGCGGGGCTGAATCCCAGGCCACGAGAGAACGCGAAGCCTATGCCGAGCTGGCCCGAAGCAGTGAGTTCGCCGAACTTCGGCGTCGCTACCGCGGCTTCGCGTTCCCGTGGACCATCGTGTTCCTCGCGTGGTACATGCTCTACGTGCTGTGCGCCAACTGGGCGACCGGCTTCATGAGTACGAAGGTTGTCGGAAACATCAATGTGGCCTTGATATTCGGTCTGCTCCAGTTCGCGTCCACGTTCCTCATCGCCTATCTCTACAACCGTCATGCGCGGCAGAAGCTCGATCCTGCGGCGGACGACCTGGCCGCGAGGTTCCGGAAGGCGGTCCACTCATGAGCGTGCTCACATACCCGGCGGCGATCTCCCTTGCCTCGGCCGAAACCGCCGCCCCACACCGAACCCTCACGATCGTCCTCTTCCTGGCCGTGGTCGCGGTGACGCTTTACGTCACCCTGATAGCGAGCCGGCAGAACAAGACCGCGACCGACTACTACGCCGCCGGCCGGTCCTTCTCTGGCTTCCAGAACGGCATGGCGATCTCCGGCGACTACATGTCGGCCGCCTCGTTCCTCGGCATCTCGGGCGCTATCGCGCTGTCGGGGTACGACGGATTCCTCTACTCCATTGGCTTCCTGGTGGCATGGCTCGTGGCACTGCTTCTGGTGGCCGAGCTGCTGCGGAACTCCGGACGGTTCACACTCGCCGACCAGCTTGCGTACCGCATGAGGCAGCGTCCCGTCCGCACGGCCGCGGCGGTCTCCACGCTCGGTGTCTCGATCTTCTACCTGCTGGCCCAGATGGTGGGAGCCGGCTCGCTCGTCGCCCTGCTGCTCGGCGTCACGAGCGACGTCGCGAAGAACCTCACCATCGTCATCGTCGGTGCCCTGATGATCTTCTACGTCACCGTCGGTGGCATGAAGGGCACGACCTGGGTCCAGATCGTCAAGGCCGCCTTGCTCATGGGCGGCACGATCCTGGTCTCGATCATCGTGTTGGCCAAGTTCGGATTCAACCTCTCCGAGCTCCTGGGCACCGCGGCCGAGAACAGCGGCAAGGGCGACGCCTTCCTGGAGCCGGGTCTGCGGTACGGCGGGAGCCTCACGTCGAAGATCGACTTCCTCTCGTTGAGCCTCGCGCTCGTGCTCGGCACGGCAGGTCTTCCCCACATCCTGATCCGCTTCTACACGGTTCCGACCTCCCGCGCCGCCCGCACGTCGGTCAGCTGGGCGATCGGCATCATCGGAGCCTTCTACCTGCTGACCCTCGTGCTCGGCTTCGGCGCCGCGGCGCTGGTCGACACCGGACCCGAATCGCAGATCGCGCAAACCGCAGGCAACGTGGCGTCGCCTCTGGTCGCCCAGGCCGCCGGTGGCGGAGCGGGCTCGACGGGTGGTGCCATCATGCTGGCGTTGATCTCGGCCGTGGCGTTCGCGACGATCCTCGCTGTGGTCGCCGGCCTCACGCTGGCCTCGGCGTCGTCGTTCGCGCACGACATCTACGCCCACGTGATCAAGCGCGGTCAGGTGACCGAACGTCAGGAGGTGCGCGCGGCACGCGTCGCGGCGTTCATCATCGGGGGCGTGTCGATCCTGCTGGCCATTCCGGCCCAACGGCTCAACGTCGCATTCCTCGTGGCACTCGCCTTCGCGGTGGCCGCCTCGGCGAACCTGCCCGCGGTCATCTACAACCTGTTCTGGAAGCGCTTCAACACGAGCGGTGCGGTGTGGAGCATCTACGGTGGTCTCGCCAGCGCCGTCCTGCTGGTGTTCTTCTCGCCAGTCGTGTCAGGCAAGGTGAACCCGGACGGCAGCAGCGCCTCGCTGTTCCCGGCGGGCGTCGACTTCTCGTGGTTCCCGCTCGACAACCCCGGCTTGTTGTCGATTCCACTCGGCTTCTTCTTCGGCTGGCTGGGCACGGTGCTGTCGAAGGACTCGGAAGCCGAAGAGAAGTACGCCGAGTTGGAGGTTCGGTCGCTCACCGGTGCGGGTGCGGAGGCGGCCATACGCCACTGAACCCACCGGTCGCTCGCGTGAGCTGTCCCGCCGCCTGACGCCCCCGGGCGCGCCCCGGACACCACGCTCAGCCAGGCGACCGAGCCAACCCGCGGTGGCCGAGTCGGATATGCCGAGCCCCGCTCCCCACTCCAGTGAGCCGACTCGGCCACCGCCCCTCCATGAGGTGTGCCTGGTCCGGCCTTCCACCAGATCGTGCGAATCTGCACCGCTTAAAGGTCCGCGGGATCGTCGCTAGCATGACGGAATGGGCAGCACATCAAGCGAACCATTCAGTGAGCGTGGCAGGATCGCACATCTGGCCTACCGGAGCACCGGCTCACCGGTCGACCTCGTGTTCTTGCACGGGTTCAGTGACTCGGCCGAGTGCTGGGGGCCCTTTATCAAAGCGCTGGACGACGTGTCGAACAAGCGCTGGAAGTCGCTGGCATTCGACGCCCGTGGTCATGGCGAGTCTGGTTTGCCAGACGACTCGTTGAGCCACTTCGCCAACGTTGCCGATGCTGTGACGGTGCTCGAGGCCATCGACGCGGCCGCACGCGGTGGGGTCGTCGTCATCGGCCACTCGATGGGTGCCGTCGTCACATCGACAGTGGCGGCGGAACGCCCCGATCTGGTCCGGGCCATCGTGCTCGAGGATCCGCCTCCCGAGGTGTACGCCTCCTACGAAGGTTCGCCCTTCCAGGTCCCGGATTGGCTGCGTGAAGCGCGGTCGGGTGACCTGGCCGCCTGCATGGCTGCCTGCCGAGAACGCGAGCCGGCCTGGCCGGAGGACGAGATCGAGCCGTGGGCCGTGTCGAAGCGGCAGCTCAACATGGCGTTGTTCGAAGCGCCGTACCGTCCACCACACGCACTCCTTGAGATGCTTGGCGAGATGAGCTGTCCGGTGCTGCTGCTCCACGGCGACACCGAGCGTGGCTCGCTCATCTCCGACGCGTTCGCCGAGGAGTGCGCCGCGGCCGCAGGTGGCAAGCTTCAGGCGGTGCACATCGAAGGAGCCGGCCACAACGTACGACGGGACGGGCGTGCGGCGTTCCTCTCGTCCGTCTACGACTTCCTCCTCCGCTACGCCTGAGCTTCGCGCGCTCGTGCACAGCAGGACGACCGTTGGCACGAACGCCTCGCCGAAAGGCCTTGTTGCGCTATCGTGAGGGGCCTGTGCCTGGAGGGGGCCGACCGGGTCCGCAGGTAGGGCGAAGCCCACCTCCGTCGACCGCTTCGTGCATGGTCGATTCGTCTTTCTCGATCGGCTTGGCTTCGCGGACCACAAGCCAGAAGGAGAGCTGCCGTGGCTCGCATGAGACGCGCTGTACCGGTCCTCGCCGCGGTGGACGTGGAGAAGAACGCCAGGTTCTGGATCGACAGGTTGGGCTTCGAGGGCGGGTTCGCCATCGTGCGACGAGACGACATCGAGGTCTTCATCTCGTCGGTCTCGGATCAGATCGTTCCCGACAACACGATGGCGTGGCTTCGTACTGACGACATCGAAGCGCTGCATGCGGACTGGTCGTCACGAGTGCCCACCGATCGTTCCGTCGACGGCACGCTGATCACACCCATCACGGACCAACCGTGGGGACGCGAGTTCGTCGTGATCGACCCGGCGGGCAACTGCGTACACGTCACACCGGCTCCTTGATCATGAGCGTCTGCCAGTCCGCTGACCTGCAGATCTTCGTGATCATCTGAACAGACCCACTCAGAGGTGTCCGAATTCGGCAACGTCTCGCCGATCCCCGGTCAACTCCGACATCAACTCCGACCGGGCCGATGACCCCGCGCCCGCAGAGCGTTAAGGTCAGCGAAAGGACCCCATGCGGGGAACACCCCGCGACTCCCCAGCACACAGACAGAGAGGGGCGTCGACCAACGTGAGCAGCGAAGCACTGTCGAATCTTCTGCACGAGGATCGTCGGTTCCCGCCGCCGCCCGAGCTCGCTGCCCGGGCCAACGTCACCGAGGCCACTTACGCCGAAGCGAATGCCGACTGGATCGCCTTCTGGGAGAAGCAGGCCCGGCGCCTGCACTGGGAACGAGAGTGGGAAAAAGCACTCGACTGGAGCAACCCACCGTTCGCCAAGTGGTTCGTCGGCGGCCGGCTCAACGCCGCGTACAACTGCGTCGACCGCCACGTCGAGGCCGGTAACGGCGACAAGGTCGCGTTCCACTGGGAGGGCGAGCCCGGCGACACCCGAACGATCACGTACGCCGACCTCAAGACGCTGGTCTGCAAGGCCGCCAACGCGCTCACCGAGCTCGGTGTCAAGACCGGCGACCGGGTGGCCATCTACATGCCGATGATCCCGGAGACGGTCGTCGCCATGCTCGCCTGCGCCCGGATCGGCGCGCCCCACACGGTGGTCTTCGGCGGCTTCTCCGCAACCGCGCTTCACGACCGGATCCAGGACTGCGACGCCCGCGTGGTCATCACCGCCGACGGTGGGTACCGGCGCGGCGCGCCGAGCGCGCTCAAGCCGCAGGTGGACCAGGCGCTGGCGGAGTGTCCGGACGTGCGCAACGTGGTGGTCGTACGCCGGACCGGTCAGGACATCGCCTGGACGGATGGCCGCGACATCTGGTGGCACGATCTCGTGGATCGGCAAAGCGAGTGGCACACGCCCGAGGCCTTCGACGCCGAGCACCCGCTCTACGTCATGTACACGAGCGGGACGACCGGCAAGCCGAAAGGCATCCTGCACACCACGGGCGGCTACCTCACCCAGGTCGCGTGGACGCACTGGGCCTGCTTCGACATCAAGCCGGAGACCGACATCTTCTGGACCGCAGCCGACATCGGCTGGGTCACCGGGCACTCGTACATCGTCTACGGACCCCTGGCCAACGGCGTCACCAGCGTGATGTACGAGGGCACGCCCGACACCCCGCACAAGGGTCGATGGTGGGAGATCATCGCGAAGTACGGCGTGACGATCCTCTACTGCGCACCCACCGCGATCCGTACGTTCATGAAGTGGGGCGAGGACATACCGGCAAAGTTCGACATGTCCAGCCTCCGTGTGCTGGGTAGCGTCGGCGAGCCGATCAACCCGGAGGCCTGGGTCTGGTATCGCACCAACATCGGCGGCGGTCGTACGCCGGTCGTCGACACGTGGTGGCAGACCGAGACCGGAGCCATCATGGTCTCCCCGCTGCCTGGCGTGACGACCTGCAAGCCGGGCGCGGCCATGGCGGCGCTTCCAGGCGTGAGCGCCGAGGTCGTCGACGACTCCGGCAACCCGGTGCCGAACGGCTCCGGAGGCTACCTGGTCCTCACCCAGCCGTGGCCCGCGATGCTGCGCACGCTGTGGGGCGACGACCAGCGGTACGTCGACACCTACTGGTCTCGCTTCCCCGGTCGCTACTTCGCCGGCGACGGCGCCAAGAAGGACGAGGACGGCGACATCTGGCTGCTCGGCCGGGTCGACGACGTGATGAACGTGTCCGGCCACCGACTCTCGACCACCGAGATCGAGTCGGCGCTGGTGTCGCACCCGAAGGTGGCCGAGGCGGCCGTCGTGGGCGCGAGCGACCCGACCACCGGCCAGGCGGTGGTGGCCTTCGTGATCCTGCGGAGCGCGGCGACCGAAGGCGAGGGGATCGCGACCGAGCTGCGCAACCACGTGGCGAAGGAGATCGGGCCGATCGCCAAGCCGCGACAGATCCTGGTCGTCGAGGAGCTGCCCAAGACCCGTTCGGGCAAGATCATGCGACGGCTGCTACGTGACGTGGCGGAGAACCGTGAGCTCGGTGACGTCACGACGCTCACGGACTCGTCGGTCATGGATCTCATCCGGGAGAACCTCGCCAAGCAACCTCCGTCCGAGGAGGAGTGACGACACAAGTGACCAGGCGCGGCGGGTACGCCCCATCCACGGCAGCGGCCCGCGGCGACTGCGGGCACTGCCCACCCGCCACGCCTGGTCCTTGAGGCGCGCCACATGCAGATCGCAGAGATCGCCCTCGTCGTGGCGCACGTGTGCGTTGCTGCCGTGTGGCTCGGTGGCATGGTGTACAGCCTGGTCGTGGTGCAGCCGAAGGCCGCTCGGCTGTTTCGTACCGACGACGAGACGTACGAGACCTTCCTCACCACGATGGCCAGCGGCAACCGCACCAAGGTGCTCGGTCTCATCGCTGCCCTCGCCGGCACCGGCCTGCTCCTTTTGGCCGCGGAGCCGCAGACCGGCCAGCAGTTGTGGTTTCACGCTGCCAAGGGCCTGCTGTTGCTCGCGGCGCTGGCCGTCTTCGTGGACGTGTCGTGGCGGCAATGGCCCAGAAGGCTCTTCGCGCTGCCGGAGGAGCGGCCGCAGCTACGCGCGCGGTTCCAGCGCTCGGCGTACGTCCTCCTCGCCCTCGTGGCGCTCGCCTTCGCCCTCGGACTCGTGGCGAGCCGCC
Source organism: Actinopolymorphaceae bacterium (assembly GCA_036564245.1). Taxonomy (GTDB): domain Bacteria; phylum Actinomycetota; class Actinomycetes; order Propionibacteriales; family Actinopolymorphaceae; genus Thermasporomyces. The sequence goes on along the minus strand of DATCKU010000086.1, from coordinate 82,241 downwards.
TGAGTCAGTCGTAGCCCGCGAAGACGTGCCGGGCCGCCTCGCCCGAGTCACGGCTTCCTGTGTCGACCGGAACGACTATGCCCGCAGAGCCGCACCGCCTGCGGCCGGGTCCAGCCCGGCTCACTTCGCGAGGAGGCGTCGGAAGTGGCGGGCCAGACCAGCCTGGTCGGCGGTCGGCTGGCCCGGATCGCGTTCGACGATGAGCAGTCCGACCCGGCTCTGGTGTCGAATGATGATCTCGTCCCAGTGGGTGCGGGCAGCGCCCGGTCCCACCTCGTACCGGCTGTCCACCACCGTGTCGGCGTCCAGCCGGCGAACGTGAGCGACCGTCCGTGACACGTCGACCTCGGCCGACGCCGGCGGCACGCACCGCTCGAGCATCTCGACGAGACGTCCGACGAGGCGCGAGGCCTGCGCTTCCGAGGCGTACTCGAGCACCAGCGCCACCGCCGCCTCCCCCTTCGGCGTGCGGTAGGCCTGCTCGAGCGCTCGGCTCGGTGCCGGCAGCGGAGCCACGTCGTCGACGCCCGGGCAGCCGAGCGGCACGAGACCGAACGTCAGCTCGGTGGGATCCCGTTCCCGCACCGACGAGCCGTTGGACCGCAATCCCGCCTCAGGCGCGTCCGGCTCGGCGTACGGCGTGAACGTCGGTCCGACCAACCGGGCAGGCGGCAGGTTGTCCTTGGAGAGCGAGCCTGCCGTCGTCGCCGGCGGACTCGGCGGCCGAGGAGCACCGACGTCGGTGCGGGGGCCTGTCGTCGTGGCAGCTGGATGGCTCGTCTGGTCGATCGCCCCACGACAAGCGGTCAGTCCGGCGAGCAAGGCGCCGGTGAGGACGCAGAGCCCGACGGTCCGGCTCAGGTGTCGTACAAACACAAGCCGTACGCCTACCCAGTGGAGGGCCGGCCGTCACGTGGTTCAGCGACCGTTCTCCGAGAAGTGCTGGTAGTCAGGATGCAACCAGCGCGCTCCCCACAGCCAACCCAGGCGCCGCATGGTCGCCTCCACCGCGCCGCCACGAACCAGCATCCCCTTGCGCACGTTGCGCCGGTTGAGATAGGTCCTCGACCCTGACGGGTAGACCCGGCTCGCGGTCACGTACGGATTCTCCCGTGGGTTGAAGTCGATCGCATTGCCCCACGAGTGCTGGGAGAGCCGGTACGGATTCCCCGTGACCTTGCGACAGTTGAACGCCGAGGTGTTGTCCGCCTCCATCGACGCGACGTCGCTGCCCTTGTACGCGTCCTGGGGCCGCACGCGACGCAAGGGGAATCCAGCGCGGTGTGCCGCCCGGAACACGGCGATGATGTCGCGGGTCACGCTCGACCGTACGACCACCTTGCCGTACTGATGGTCGCCGCTGAAGTTCTTGAACGGCACTCGGACTAGACGAAGGGCCGACGGTTTCACCGGGCAGCCGCTGCGATAGGTGTAGCGCACATCGGACCTTGTGACCCTGAAGACCCTTGCAGCAAACGGAACGCGAACGTAGACCTTCCCGACCGAGCGCACGTACACCAGCGTGGCGTTCTCGAACACCTGCGAGCCGCCGGTCGGAGAACGTCTGAACTCCGCGACGGGTCGGCCGATCCACGACGTCGTGGCGCCAAGCTGCACATACCGCCGCACGATCGGCAGCCTGACCGAATGTGCCCCGGTGGCTCGTGAATAGTAGATCCGACCGTGCTGGAACACGCTGTAGCGCGTTCCTTTCGGCCTGGTCGGTGCGTCGTCTGTCTTCGGCAGGCCGAGCGGTCCACGAGCCCCTCTGGTCGCGGCATAGCGGTCGTAGATCTTCCCGTAGACCGCGTGTCCACCGGTCGCCGCGGAGTAGTAGAGCCGGCCGCCTTCGAAGCGCTGCGTGAGTGCGTCGGCCCGACCTCCGGCGGCCCCCTGACTGCTCCTCGGGAAGCCAAGCCTGCCCACCTGCGCCCGCCGCTTCTTGTAGTGGTCGAGCATCGGGCCGTTGCGCACGTCCCAGGCGCCCGTCGACGTCGAGTAGTAGATGCGTCCCCGCTCGTAGCTGCGCCGGTATCCCCCGCCTTTCACCGCGGTCACCGGCGACGTCGGGGCACCGAGCACACCTGTCGGACCACCGAGGGCCTCGTAGCGGGCCTGGATCGCCTCCTCCGCCTCTCCATCGGATAGTGGGGCAACCGCCGGCGGTGGCTTGGCCGGGTCCGGGATCGGCTGGACGGACGGCACGGGTGTCGGGGAGGGCGACGTGTCCGGCGTGGACGCCGTCGTGGCGGAGCTTGTCGGCGACGGATGGGTCGGGCCGGGGGCGCTCGGTGAGGGAGCCACGAGCTCCGTCGGCGTCGGGTCACCGGTCGGTGGCGAAGACGTGACCGCGCTGGGATCCGCGTTGCCGACCAGGCTCATCGTCGGTTGGTGGGAGGAGCCGACCGCCACGACCGCGCCCAGCACGAGCCCGGGGAGGACCATGGAGCACACGGCGGCACGGACCCTCGGTCGCGGCCTGTCGTCGTAGGCGACGTCGCCGCGCGAGTTCTCCCGCCGTGCATCGTTGTGCCTTGTCATCAAGTGCTTTCGTACGCGGACACCTGGACCATCCGTTCACTGGCTCGATACCTGCCTACCCATGTGGTGCCGCGGATGAGTCGTGTCTGTTTCCTCACGAAAGACGTGCCGCGCCATTGCAGGAGGCGACGGCACACTCGAAGCTCTTGCCTGCCGGTCAACGGCGCGTTCGACGGTGGATCCGGTCGCGAGTCTCCTGCGGAAGGGCGTCGCCTGCCGGCAGCAGCAGCGGCAAGAGCTCAGGCTGCAGGGTCAAGGCGCGAAAGGTCAGACCGATCGTCACCTCATGGTCTGGACGGGACAGCACAGTGATCTCGTCGCCGCTTCGGATCCAGCCCGGCTTCACGACACGCAGGTAGGCACCGGGCACCGCCCGCTCGGTGAACGTCCTCACCCATCCGCGTTCGTTCAACCAGCTCGCGAACGTGGCGCACGGGATCCGCGGGCACGAGACCTCGAGCACCACCTCGGGCCCAACCCGCCAACGCTCGCCAATCACCGCCGCCGTGACGTCGACGCCAGCGGTCGTGAGGTTCTCGCCGAACGAGCCGTTGGAGAGCTCGCGTCCAAGCTCGGCAGCCCACGTGTCGAGGTCCTCGCGGCCGTAGGCGTACACGGCCTGATCGTCACCACCGTGGTTGGCCCGATCGCCTATGAAGTCGCCCACCAGGCCGCTGCCTGCATCGTCGCGGCGAGTGCTGGGCGCACGCACCTCGACAGGCGCGTCGGACGGCCGCTTGTCGATGCCGGTGACGCCCAGGCCCTTGGCCGGGTTGGGTCGCGCCCGGCCGATGTTCACCGACAGGACGTGGGCGACCGTCGTCCGTTCCCGGCCGCCCGCTCCTCCATCGCCTCGGACATCAGGCACGATGCCCCCTCTCGTACGACCGCCCCGACCCGACCGCGGTTGACGCAAGCAGGCCTAGGTGGGCCCAGACATGCCGAAGGTCTCCCGGGGCGTCGCCCCGAGAGACCTCGACAACGATAGAGAAGCCGGTTGCTCGCTAGGAGCTCGAGTCCTTCTTCGACGAGTCCGAGCTGCTCGTCGTGCTCGCCCCGAGCAGCGCCGACGGATCCGTACCCGACAGCGTGGCGAGCATCTGACGGACGTTGGACAGCTGCGCATTGATGCTGTCGCGACGCTGGGTGAGCGCCTTGAGCTCCCGATCAGACTCGCTGCGGATCCGGTCGGCCCGGGTCTTGGCCTCGGACACGATCTCGTGCGCCTTCTTCTGCGCTTCGTCGACCATGCGCTCGGCCTTGGCCATCGCCTCGGCGTGCACCCGCTCGGCCTCGGCGTGGGTCTGCTCGGCACGCTCCAGGACCGCGGCGAGGTGCTGCTCGGCGGCCGCCGTGCGCTCGACCAGGTCCTTCTCGGCACGCTCCCGCCGCTGCGCGAGGGTCTTCTCCAGGTCAGCGGCTGCCTGCGCGGCCTTGGCGCGTTGCTGCTCGAAGAGCGCCTCGGCTTCCTCGCGCCGGGCCACGGCGTCGTGCTCGGCCGCGTCGACGATCTCGGCCGCGCGTTCCCGCGCCTCGGCCAGGATCTCCTCGGCCTCGGCGTTGGCTTCCTTGCGCTTCTCGGCGGCGTACCGCTCAGCCTCTTTGCGGATCTCGGCAGCTGCTTGCTGAGCCTCCTGGCGCATCTCGTCCGCCTGGGCAGCCGCGACGGACCGCAGGTCAGCGGCTTCCTCCTCGGCGAGTGCGAGGATGCGACCGATCCGCTCGCCGAACTCGGCGAACGACGGCTCGGCGGACTTCGACTCGTCCCGGTGCTTCTGTGCCGCTTCCAGGTCCTCTACGCGCCTTGCCAACTCGACCGACTGGCGCCGGGCAGCATCGAGCGCCTCCTGAAGATGCCTGATGCGGTGGTCGACTTGAGACGGCTCGTAGCCCCGACGCACCAAACGGAAGGCGCCGGTGGTTGTCTCACTCATGTGCTCTCGTCCTCATGTGGTGCGGCGGCGACAACGTGTGCCGATGCTCGCGCGCGATGGATGCGACGACGTGGCACCATCGACTCCTACAGCTCCGCTATAGTCGCGGGACTTCTAGAGTTGCGAGCATCTGCGTACGCCAGCGCGCGGAACCTGGCGGCGTCCAGGTCGCGCCGAGTGCTTCTCGTCGCGACCGCCCTCACCACTGTCCGCGGCGGCGTGCGTGCGATCTTAGCCATCTCTGCGGCTCGCCCACCAGAGGGCCACCCAACCTTTGACCAACCCACAAGGAGTACTGCTGCGGATCACCACACGGAACGCGCGCTACCAGGAACTCCATGCGCTGCTCACGAACCGTACGAAGCGGCAACGGTTGGGAGAGTTCCTGATACACGGTGTGCGACCGATCACACTCGCCGTCGAGCAGCGCTGGCCGATCAGTGCCCTGCTGCGACCGGCCGGGGCCAAGCTGTCGGGGTGGGCTCTGGGTGTGATCGAGCGGCTCACCCGCAAACCGCCACGAGCACAGGTCATCGACATGGCACCGGAGCTCTTCCTCGAGCTCGCGGACCGGACCGAGGCACCCGAGCTCCTCGCGGTCGCCAGGATCCCGTCCGACGACCTGTCCCGAATCCGCGTGCCATCGGACGGACTCACCCTGGTCGCCGACCGACCGGCCAATCCTGGCAACCTCGGCACGCTGATCCGGTCTGCTGACGCGTTCGGCGCCAGCGGGGTCATCGTCACCGGTCACGCCGCCGACGTGTACGACCCGAAGGCGGTCCGAGCGAGTACCGGCTCGCTGTTCGGCTTGCCGGTGGTACGCCGCGGCTCCCCTCGCGACGTCCTCGAGTGGGTCGCGACGCTGCGGTCCGCGAAGCCGGCGGTCGACCTTCAGGTGATCGGGACGGACGAGGCCGGCGACGCCGACGTGTTCGACGTCGACCTCACTGGGCCTTGCCTGGTCGTCGTGGGCAGCGAACAGCGCGGCATGAGCGCCACCTGGCGACAGGCCTGCGATCGTGTCGTACGAATCCCGATCGGCGGTACCGCGAGCTCGCTCAACATGGCGGTTGCCGCGAGCATCGTGTGCTACGAGCGGGAACGGCAGCGACGACGCCGCTGAGCTCGCGCAGTGCCCGACGCAGCGTGCCGGGGCGGGCGGGCTCGCCACTCGGCTCTGCACTCGCAAGGAGGCGTGCCAGCAGCCGCGTCGAACGGTCGACGATCAGTTCCCCTACCCGCGTCCAGCAAGGCGCGGGCTCGGGCGTCGAACGAATCCTCCCGTCGTACGACCGCAGCCACCCGCAGCCGGTCGGGCGTACGCACAGGAGCCTGCACACAACGGCCCGATCGGATCCGGCCAACGTGCGAGGCCGCGCGTGTCGGGTACGAAGGTCAGTATGAACAGCAAGCCGCCGGACGACGACCGCAGCATCGGCCAACTGGTCGCCAGCGCTACCCGCGACATGTCGGACCTGGTGCGGGGCGAGATCGCGCTGGCCAAGGCCGAGCTGAGACAGGCCGCGACCTCCGCGGCCAAGGGTGGCGCGCTCTTCGTCGTCGCCGGGCTGCTCGGCTACGTGGCGATCATCATCCTGTCCGCCGCCGCTGCCCTCGGCCTCACCGCCCTGGGGCTCCACCCGGCAGTGGGCTTCGCGGCGATCGGCGGCGCGCAGCTTGTGGTGTGCGCGATCCTGGCGTACGCCGGAATGCGCAACCTGCGGAAGGCCAGACCGCCGGAGCGGACGAAGCACACGCTGGAGCAGACCAAGCAGGTCGTGGCTCGCGCGAGCGACGGGCGGTGACCCGAGCGAGGCTTCTGCGGTCTCGCCGCGCGGATTGGCTCGCGAAAGGCTCCGGGCAGCGAGCCTCGTCGTGAGAGGCCTGGTCTTGGGCGAGCCTCGTCGTGAGCGGCCCTGTGCGACAGTGGGGGCATGTACGCCTATTCCGGCGCCACGGTGGACGTCGAGGGACCCTGGACACACCGGTGGGTATCTGCCAACGGCGCACGCTTCCACGTGGCCGAGATGGGGGACGGCCCGCTCGTGCTCTTCCTGCACGGGTTCCCGGAGTTCTGGTGGGCGTGGCGGCACCAGTTGCCCGCGGTGGCCGAGCACGGGTTCCGCGCCGCGGCCATGGACCTTCGAGGCTATGGCGGCAGCGACAAGACGCCGCGGGGTTACGACCCGATCACCCTGGCCGGTGACGTCGCCGGGCTCGTGCGTTCCCTCGGATACTCCGACGCAGTCCTCGTCGGCCACGGCTGGGGCGGGTACGTCGCGTGGGCGACCGCGACCCTGAACCCGCGGCAGGTCAACCGGCTCGCCGTCGTGGCGGCCCCGCATCCCCTGCGGCTACGGTCAGCTGCGTTCCGCAGCGGCCGACAACTGCGTGCCGGGGGGCACGTGCTGTCGTTCCAGCTCCCGATCATGCCGGAACGTCGTCTGGTGGCCGACGACGCCGCGCTCGTCGAGAGCCTGCTGCGCCAGTGGTCGGCGCCGGGGTCGGCGTTTCCCGACGCCGAGGCGGCGTGGCGCTACCGCCGGGCAATGCTGCTGTGGCCCGCACCGCACTGTGCGCTGGAGTACTACCGGTGGCTGGTCCGAGCCGCCTTCCGGTCGGACGGACGCCGGTTCGTGGCGCGGATGCGACAGCCGGTGCGGCAGCGGGTGTTGCAAGTGCATGGCGCGCTCGACCCGTCGGTGCTGCCGGCGACCGCGGAGGGGTCTGCCGAGTACGTCATGGCGAGCTACCGATGGCGGTTGATCGACGGCGTGGGTCACTTCCCGCACGAGGAGGCGCCGGACGCTTTCACCAAGGAGCTCCTCGCCTGGCTCGAGTGCTGAGTCCGTCACGTGGGCGGCCGTTCGGCCTCGCTCAGGGCGTATGCGCCTCAGCGGGTGCCGGCTCTCGCCTTGGCGGGCGCAGAGCCGCGACGCCTGGTCATTGTGGAGGGGTCAGGCGCACTCACCGGTCGACACGGGATCGTCGGCCCGGCGTCCGGCTCGCGCGTCGTCCTCGATCTCGTCGATGGTGAGCGCGTAGCCGGTCTGCGCGTCCTCGACCGAGGCCGCGAAGATCACACCGGTGACCGCGCCGCTTTCGGAGACCAGGGGTCCACCCGAGTTTCCGGGCCGCACCTGCGCGTAGAGCGAGAAGACCTCCCGGACCACCTGCTCCCGGTTGTAGATGTCGGGACCGCGCAGCCGCTGCTCGGCACGGATCCGGGCCGGACCGGCCCAGAACGGCCCGTTGTTCGGGTACCCCAGCACGGCACCCTGGTCGCCGGCCTTCGCCTCGTCGTCGAGGCGGAGCGGCTGCAGCGGCAGGTCGGGCACGGCCAGGACCGCGATGTCACGCTCGGGGTTGTACAGCACGACTTCCGCGTCGTAGCTCTCGCCGTCACTGGTCGAGACCTTGGGCTCGGTGACACCGGCGACGACGTGCGCGTTGGTCATCACCCGGTCACGGGCGTAGACGAAGCCTGAGCCTTCGAGCGATCGAGAGCAGCTCGGCGCCAGTCCGGTGACGCGTACGACACTACGACTCGCCCGCTCCACGTCGGCGTCGGCGAGGATCTGCTGCGTCGGCGGCTCGACCGGCCTGATCTGCTCGGGCGTGAACGGCTCCAGGTACCGCGGGAAGAGACTCGGGTCGACCACCTGACCGAACGACTGGATCAGCCGATCGGCGCCCCGCGGCATGAACTCGTTGACCGTCGCCAGCACGGTCGAGTTGCGCACCATGCGCGACACCTCACCGAGCCTGGCGCCCGCCACCGCCGACCCGAGGATCCAGGCCACGACCAACATCGCGACCACACTGAGCACCGCACCACCAGTCGCGTCGACGACGTGCGCCGGCTGCCAGGTCACCCGGTCGCGCAGCGCAGCACCCAAGGCCGCACCGAGTGCCTGACCGAGGATCGCGCCGCCGAATACGATGGCCAGCGCGGCCAGGGAGACCTGCAGGCTGGGCTGGTATTGGGCGAGCACGACTGGAGCGATCTTGGCTCCGAGGACGCCACCGCCGAGCAGCCCGATCACGCCCAACGCTCCTACCAGGAAACCCTGCCGGAACCCGGAGACCGCGTAGCCGATGGCCACCAGGATCAGCACGATGTCGAACGGGTTGACAGGTAGGCCGTTCACAGAGTGGTCCCCTTTCGGAGATCTTCGACCCGGTCACGGTTCCATGGGCGTTCCCATCCGGTGAGGGCGAACAACCGGTCGAGAATGCCGCCGGTGAACCCCCACACGATAAGCCCGGAGACTGAGAACGCCGGGCCCACGAAGCCGCTCGCCGGATGTCGGACCCGGAATCGGTTGGCCGGGGAGAGCAGCGAGTCCAAAGGCACGCGGTGCACGGAGGCGACCTCTCGCGGGTCGACGACCCGGACCGGGCACGGGGTGTGCCACCACCCGAGCACGGGGGTCACGATGTAGCCGGAAGGTGGAAGGTAGAGCGCCGGCAGGGTGCCGAAGACCGTGACCCCGCTGGGGTCGAGCCCGGTTTCCTCAGCTGTCTCACGAAGCGCCGCCGCGATCGGGCCATCGTCCTCCGGGTCGATCGCCCCGCCGGGGAACGCCGGCTGGCCGGCGTGTGAGCGCAAGGTGTGGGCACGTTCGATCAGGAGGATGTCGGGCCCGGACGGGCCTTCGCCGAAGAGCAACAGCACCGCCGACGACCGGCCCCCGCTGTCTGGTGGGAGGGCCGGCGAGAAGTCTGCCGGACCGACCCGCGCGGCCACCTCGGCGACCGGTCGTAACCAGTCCGGCAAGCCGTCCGCCGCGACCCGGCGGCTCCGGTCGTCGCTCGCGTCAGGCATCTCGTCCGACAGCGGCGTGCGATCTGGTGGCGACATCCCGCTCCCGGGCGTCGTGTGGTCGCTCGAGGCCGTCACGGACCGGCTCCCGGCTCGACGTCGAGGTAGGTACGAACGTCGCGGGTCAACGCCTCGACGGATTCGTACTGCCGAAATGCCACGTGCACGATCTTGCCGTCGGCGTCGACGAAGACCGTGACAGGAACGGCCGCGATCCGCAGCGGAGCCCGCAGCCGCTTCTCGCGATCGACCAACTGCGGATAGCGCAGACCCAGCTGGGCCACGAGGGCCCGGGCGGAGTCCGGGGCGGGATCGTCGTAGTCGATACCGGCCACGGTGAGCCGGTCGCCCGCACGCTCGTACAGCTGCTGGAAGTGCGGCATCTCCTTGCGGCAGGGCGTGCACCAGGAGGCCCAGATGTTGAGCACGGCAGGCCGGCCGGCCACGAACTCCCGCAGGCCGACCTGCTCGGCGGAGTCGAGCCGGCGCAGCCGAAGATCCGGCAGCGTCGCGTCGGAGTCCGCCGCGACGTGGGCGGCTTGCGGCGAGGTCGGCGTGGGTTCCAGCCGAGCCCCGACCCCGCCCGGCTCCGGTGCCGCACAGCCCGCGGCCAGGCCAGCGACCACGACGGCCGCCGTCGCCACCATCCACCGCCCCCGGCTCCCCAATTGACCATGTGCACTACGCCTGCCGGAGGTGTGACACGTGCCGGCACGTGTCACAGGTCCGACACGCCTCACGTGATCCTCGGCGAGCCGACCGCTCCCCTGCTGAGCGAGGGGGAGCGGCTCTTCTGTGCACATGGTCACCTGCGGAACGGCACGGGAAACGATCATCGGGAATCCAGGGCCTGCTCCGGGGTCTTGACCAGCTTGGCGGCGGTCGCCGGATCCGTCGGCCCTTCGCCGTACGACGGACACAGCGGCGCAACCGGACATGCACCACAGGCGGGGCGGCGGGAGTGGCAGCACCGCCTGCCGTGCCAGATCAGCCGATGCGAGAGCATCGTCCACTCACTCTTCGGGATGAGCTCACCCACCTCGGCCTCGATCTTGTCCGGGTCGGTCTGGGTGGTCCATCCGAAGCGTCGCGCCAGTCGCTGAAAATGCGTATCGACGGTGATGCCTGGAACACCGAAAGCGTTACCCAACACGACATTCGCGGTCTTGCGTCCCACCCCGGGCAAGGTGACGAGATCTTCCATCCTGCCCGGCACCTCGCAGTCGAACCGCTCGCACAACGCCTGTGCCATGCCGATGATGGATTTGGTCTTCGCACGGTAGAAGCCCGTCGACGCGATGATCTGCTCGACGTCTGCCGGGTCAGCCACCGCCAGATCCGCTGGAGTGGGATATTTCGCGAACAACGTGGGCGTGACCATGTTGACCCGCTTGTCGGTGGTCTGCGCCGACAGGATCGTCGCGACGAGGAGCTGGAACGGATTCTCGAAGTCCAGCTCGCAGTGCGCGTCAGGGTAGGTTTCGGCCAGCACCCGGTTGATCCGCCGGGCCCTGCGTACGAGGGCGAGCCGGCTTTCCGGTTTGCGGCTGCGTGGGATCCGGGCCTTGCCGGAGCCGGCCGCCGAGCGGCTCTTCTTGGACCCGGCGGCTGTGGTGTTGACGGACGCGGAACGACGGGCAGACGCTGCCGTGCGGCCGGCGCTTGCGCCTGCGGCCTTCGAGCTCGCGGATTTCGTACCGGCTTTCCGTGCGCGGCGGTTCGTCGACTGGCTGGCACTCACCCAGGAAAGCCTACGTGGCGGGCTCGCAGGCCCGCCGCGCAGCTTGGCTGCCCTGGATCATCGACCCCGCCCGGCAAATATCGCCTGCCCGCACTACCGCCCGGTGAGACGGTCGCGGCAGACTAGAGACGTCGACAGGATCGCAAGTGCGTTCGGTAGCCCGACCTCGAGACCTTGAAGCGTAAGATTCGATGGCCGGACGATGCCCTGGTCAAGGTCGCCGCGCAGCACCGGCTGGCCGACGACAAGGGCTCGGCATCGCAGCACATGGCGTCCGGCGCTCGCGCCGGCCAGTCTGGTGAGGAGGCTGGCGTGCCTGAAGGAGGAGGCCCAGTGAACGACGTGCTGCGGCAGGCGCCCATGTTCGCCAGCCTCGACGACGCCGAAATCGAGGCGCTTCGCGCGAGCATGCATGAGATCACGCTGCGCCGGGGCGAGGTGCTGTTCCGCGAGGGCAATGTCGGTGACGAGCTGTATGTCGTGATCGAGGGCAAGGTGAAGATGGGCCGCACCTCGTCGGACGGACGAGAGAACCTGCTCTCGATCCTCGGCCCCGGGCAGATGTTCGGCGAGCTGTCGCTCTTCGACCCCGGTCCGCGGTCGTCGACGGTCACCGCTGTGACCGACACCAAGCTACTCGCCTTGGGGCAGGACCAGCTGCGCAAGTGGCTCACTGGTCGGCCCGAGGTGGCGATGGGCCTGCTGTTGCAGCTGGCGTCCCGGCTGCGTGGGCTCACCGATCAGGTGGCAGACCTGGTGTTCTCCGACGTGCCAGGCCGAGTGGCAAAGGCGTTGCTCGACCTCGCGCGCCGGTTCGGGAAGGCATCCGATGGTGTCGTCCACGTGCACCACGACCTGACCCAGGAAGAGCTCGCCCAGCTGGTCGGCGCGTCACGCGAGACGGTCAACAAGGCTCTCGCGGACTTCGCGCATCGCGGCTGGATCCGACTGGAGCAACGCGCGGTCGTCATCCTGGACGCCGAACGCCTCAACCATCGCGCCCGCTGAGTACTCCGCGTCCGGTCAGGTGGTACGCCGGTCGCGGGTGTGCGCCTCGGCCAAGTAGTCGAGCTGGGCACGCACGCTCTGCTCCGCCGCAGGCCACAAGACCGGGTCGATGTCGGCGTACACGCGCTCCACGATCTCCCGTGGGGTACGCGCACCGGCAGCGAACGCTCGGTGGACCTGCACCAGTCGTTCCGCCCGATGCGACAGGTAGCCGTCCAGGACGGCCAACGGATCGTCACGCACCGGGCCGTGCCCGGGCAGGATCAGCTGCACCCCTTCCGCTGACACGAGGTCTCGGAGGCGCTCGAGCGAGTCCAGGTACGGCGCGAGCGCGCCATCGGGATGCGCCACGACGGCGGTGCCGCGTCCCAGCACGGTATCCCCTGTGAAGAGAGCGGTCCGCGGCTCACCCGCCGAGGTGGACAGCAGGAACGAAACCGAGTCGGTGGTGTGTCCCGGAGTTGCCAGCACCCGCAGCTCGAGCCCGTCGACCGTGAGCACCTCACGGTCTTCGAGGGGCCGCGCGTCGCCCACGCAGTAGTCCGGATCGTACGCACGCACTGGGCATCCGGTTCGCTCCGCGAAACGCCGGGCGCCGCCGGTGTGGTCGTCGTGGCGATGCGTGACGAGCGCCTGAGTCACCTTCGCACCACGCTTGCGTACGACGTCGAGCACGTGCTCCAGGTGCGACTCGTCGTCCGGACCCGGGTCGACGACCAACGCCTCGCTGCTTCCCTTCCTGTGCAGCACCCAGGTGTTCGTCCCGTCGAGGGTCAAAGGACCCGGGTTGGGTGCGACGACGCAGTGCAAACAGTCGCCCACCGGACCGCCCTGCCACCGCTGGTCGTGACTCTGCCGCGAAGACGAAGGGTCGTACGACGGATCGGACGTACGCGGTTTCGTCACAAGAGGGCTCCTTCGTCGTACTCGCTCGACCATCCGGCGTCTGCGCACTCCGGATCGGTCACCACCCAGCGTGCGCCCTCGCCGCCGGAACTTTCGACCGGTTTGATCACCGGCATGATAGGTCGGATCGTGCGCTCTGTCGCCCGCGTCAAGGCGTCCTTGACGGTTGTGAGCTTCGCCAGCTCTGCCAGCGTGTGGTACGTGGGAGGCAACATCCGCATCTCCCCGCGCTCGACGGCGGCGAGCGCGTTGGCCGGCGTCACCCACCCCACCCGGTCGGCTTCACTGCTCACGTCACGCGTCCGTTGCCCAGACGGCAACGCCGCAAGGAAGAACCGGGTGTCGAACCGTCGGCTCTCCACCCGCGGGGTCACCCAGTGGTCCCACGCGGCGAGCAGGTCGGACCGGAGTACGAGCCCACGGCGGCGGAGCAGCTCGGCGAACGAGAGCTCTCGCCCGAGAAGCGCCATCCGGTCGGCCTCCCACGAGGCATCCGTCGTGTCGGCGACCACGCTGTCCTCCGACGCGCCCGCCAAGAGCACGCCGCATTCCTCGAACGTCTCCCGTACCGCTGCACACACCGACGCCCGGGCAAGCCGCGGATCGCTGAACCCGAGACGGTCGGCCCAGACCTGCGGAGTCGGTCCGGCCCAGGCGATGTCGAGGTCGGCGTCCCGGGCATCCACCGAACCACCCGGGAAGGCGTAGAGGCCGGCCGCGAAGGCCATGGTCGTGCGCCGTCGCAGGACGTAGACCTCGAGTGGCGGGCCGTCGCGTAGCAGGACCACGGTCGAGGCGTGGCGCGGCTTGACCGGCTGCAGCTCGCCAGACTCGAGCCGGCGAGCCTGTTCGACAAGGTGTTCCGGCACGGCGTGGACCCAGTCGCTGCCGCTCCGGTAGGCCGACCTGTCCATCGGACTAAGCCGTCTCGACGACGAGCTCGACCTCGACCGGGGCGTCCAGGGGCAAGACCGCCACACCGACCGCGCTCCGCGCGTGCTGGCCGGCATCCCCGAAGACCTCGCCGAGCAGCTCGGAGGCACCGTTGGCGACCTGCGGCTGTGCGGTGAACTCCGGCGAGCTGGCGACGAAGGCGACGACCTTGACCACCCGGGTCACCAGGGACAGGTCGCCCAGCTCGGCCTTGACTGCGGCCAGCGCGTTGAGAACGCACTGGCGGGCACAGGCCTTGGCCGTCTCGAGATCGACCGTGCCCGAGCTGCCAGCAGCGCCCTCCCCTGCCACCTTGCCGGTGGCGAGGAGCTTGCCGTCGACGAACGGCAGCTGCCCAGCGGTGTAGACGTAGTTGCCAGTACGTACCGCAGGAACGTATGCACCTGCGGGCGCCGCGACCGGTGGCAAGGTCAGCCCGAGCTCGCGCAACCGCGACTCCGGACTGCTCATGACTTCGGCCGCTTCATGTAGGCGACGACGCTCTCGGGGTTCGGCCCGGGCACGACCTGAACGAGCTCCCAGCCGTCCTCACCCCACGTATCGAGGATCTGCTTGGTGGCATGGACCAGTAGCGGAACCGTTGCGTACTCCCACTTCGTCATGTCGGCGAGCCTAGAACCGCCCTGCCGGTCGCTGCAGCCCGGGACCGGCATCCGCCGCCCGCGGGAGGACAACCTGAGGCCCTCCAGCCCGTGGATCACGGCCGCTCGCGAACGGCCCCGCTAGGACCGCTGCGACTGGCTCGTCCACGCCTGCTGGAGGGCCCGGCATGGCTGGTCGCGCAACTGGCCCCGACTCACCAAGCGCGAGATGGACGTGCTCCACCTGATGGGCGAGGGCCGGTCACGGTGTCACCGGATCAGCCGTAGTTGCCCTCCACGTGGGAGGTCACCGTCACGCCCTCGGCGAAGCTCACGAGCTGCTCGGTCGACCAGCCCAGCGGCTTGTGCCACGCCTGGACCTGGACGATGTGCCCTTCACCATCCTCGAAGGTCAACGTGTCGGCGTCGGCCGCATGGCTGATCACGCCGTCGTTCCCGCCGACCGTGACCGGCTCACCGTCGGGCAGCTCCTGCGGGACGCTCTCTGAGAGCAGCAAGACCACGAGCTTCCCCTGGAAGTCGGTGGGGTCGGTGGTGTCGCCCTTCGGGGCGATCGTCAGGAACGCAGGCGTCGAGCCCTGCAGGTACCACCCTTCCGGGATTCGCTCGACCACGAAGCCGTCAAGCTGCTCGCCGTCGTAGGCCACAAGCCGCACTCCGGACCCTCGCGCTTCATGCGACTGGTGACCGGTGTCCACCGAACCCTGGCTTGGCCGCGCGATCTGGTCGGTTTCGCCGCCTCCGCCCGCGCCGACGATCGCAATCGTCCCGGTGGCGAGTACGGTCGCCGCGAGGGTGCCCCCGATCGAGTACGCGATCGCCCGGCGGCGACGCCGACGCGCGAGAGCCGCCCGACCGCGACGCAGATCCGCCTCCACCGTCTCTGGCGACGGCGGTACCGCTGCCTGGCGGGCCGTCCGCTCCAGCAGCTCCTTGATGTCACTCATTGCTGGCTCCTCTCACAGCACGCGGTGTTCCATCGGAGGCGAGAGCGCCGGACGCCTCCCACAGGTGGGACAGCGCCGCCCGCAGCTGGGTCAGACCCCGAGCGGTCTGACTCTTGACGGTGCCCTCGCTGCAGCCCAGGGCATCGGCGGTCTCGGCGACGCTGGTGTCGTGGAGATGGCGCAGGATCACGGCAGCCCGCATCCGCGGTGGTAACTCGGCCAGAGCCCGGAACACGGCGGTGTCGGTGTCGGACCACGTGTCGTCGAGTTCCTGGGTCCGGACGTCTGGGACCTCCGCGCGGGTCTGCTCGTTGCGCCGGTACGGCCGGCGCTTCTCGTCGAGGTGGGCGTTGACCAGGACCTTTCGTGCGTACGCCTGCCTGGTCTCGGGCCGGATCTTGGGCCAGGCCAGGTACATCCGCAGCAGCGCCGTCTGCACCAGGTCCTCGGCCCGATGGGAGTTGCCCGAGGAGAGCAACGTCGCGGTCCGGAGCAGGCTCGCCCGATGCTCGGTGACGAACGCGCGGAACTGCTCGTCGCGGGTCGCGTCGGACTGTCTCATGCCCCTTCTACGGAACGCGCCGCCCCCGAGGTTGCACGCGCCCAAATGACCATGTGCACTACGCCTGTCGGACCCACAACACGTGTCGGCACGTCGTGCAGGTCCGACTCGTCCCGAGCTGTCCACGTCAACGCCGGCACCAAGTCGCGATCCGCGCCACCTGTGCCTCGTCTCTGGCCTGTCGCTTGGACTGAGAAGCTACGCTCGGCCAGCGTGGCGCGCGGCGAGAGCGACTGGGAAGGCGTACGACTACACGTCGTGACCGGCAAGGGCGGCACCGGCAAGACGACGGTGGCGGCCGCGCTGGCCCTCGCCCTCGCCGCCGGCGGGCAGAAGGTGTTGCTCTGCGAGGTCGAGGGTCGACAGGGCATCGCTCGGCTGTTCGACACCGCCGCGCTTCCGTACGAAGAACGCCGGCTCGCCACCGTCCCGGTCGACCCCGGCGCGGCCGACGGTGACCAGCAAGAAGGCGAGGTCTACGGACTGGCGATCGATCCGGAGGCCGCGCTGACCGAATACCTCGAGATGTACTACCACCTCGGCCGTGCGGCGCGCGCTCTCGACCGGGTTGGTGCGGTGGACTTCGCCACCACGATCGCTCCTGGCCTTCGCGACGTGTTGCTGACCGGCAAGGTCTACGAAGCCGTCCGACGAAAGACCAAGGCCCGCTCGGATGGTCGGGACGACCGCAGGCGCTCAGCCCGTGACCGACCGGTCTACGACGCCGTGGTGCTCGACGCGCCACCCACCGGCCGGATCGCGCGGTTCCTCGGCGTGACCGCCGGAGTGGCCGACATCGCCAGGGTCGGACCCATCCGGCGCCAGGCGGACTCGATCATGGCGATGATGCGGTCGCCTCAGACCGCGGTGCACATCGTGACGCTGCTGGAGGAGATGCCTGTGCAGGAGACGGCCGACGGCCTCGCCGAGCTGCGTGAGGCGCACATCCCGGTGGGCGGCATCGTGATCAACCGCGCCGCGCGGAGTCCGCTCAGCCCGGACGTACGCAAGGCCCTCCTGGCCGGCGACCCGCCACGTGACGAGCTTGCCGAGGCGCTGCGGACCGTCGGCATCCCCACGGACGAGGCCACCCTCGAGGGTCTCCTCGCCGACGCGGCCGAGCACGCCAGCCGGGTGGCGCTCGAGGACACGCTCCGCGTCCAGATCGCGAAGCTGGGCAGGCCGACGTACGAGCTGCCACGGCTCACCGACGAGATCGAGATCGGCGGGCTCTTCGAGCTCGCCCGTGAGCTCACCGCGCAGGGGATGGCATGAGCGCCCAGCCCATCCGTACGCCCACGGTCGGGTCCGCCGTCGGAGACCTGCCGACGGTGGCCCTCGACGACCTCCTGGACGACCGGGAGACCGAGATCATCATCTGCTGCGGCTCGGGTGGCGTGGGCAAGACCACCACGGCGGCCGCCCTGGGTCTGCGAGCCGCCGAGCGCGGCCGGCGCGTGGTCGTGCTCACGATCGACCCGGCACGGCGGCTCGCCCAGGCCATGGGCCTGCCGGAGCTCGACAGCGTGCCGCGTCGGATCGACGGCATCGACACCGGCAACGGTGGAAGCCTCGACGCGATGATGCTCGACATGAAGCGGACGTTCGACGAGGTGGTGCTCGCCCATGCGGCCCCGGAGACCGCGGAGCAGATCCTCGCGAACCCCTTCTACATCGCGTTGTCGTCGTCGTTCGCCGGTACGCAGGAGTACATGGCGATGGAGAAGCTGGGCCAGCTCCACGCCGAGGCGTCGCGGACCGGCGCGTACGACCTGATCGTGGTCGACACTCCCCCGTCGCGGTCGGCACTCGACTTCCTCGACGCGCCGAAGCGGCTGTCGTCGTTCCTCGACAGCCGCCTGCTGCGGATCCTGAGCAGTCCGGCCCGCGGCCCGCTGCGGCTGTTCTCGGCCGGCATGGGTGTGGTCACCGGGACCTTGACCAAGCTCATCGGGGCCCAGGTGCTGCGCGACGTCCAGACGTTCGTCGCCGCGCTCGACACGACGTTCGGCGGGTTCCGGGAGCGCGCCGAACGCACCTACCAGCTGCTGCAGGAACGTCGGACGGCCTTCCTCGTCGTCGCGACACCGGAGCCGGACGCGCTGCGGGAGGCGTCGTACTTCGTCTCCCGGTTGCGCGACGACCGGATGCCGCTCACGGCTCTCATCCTCAACCGGATGGCGACACCGGCCGCGGCGCACCTCTCGGCCGAGCGCAGCCTGTCAGCCGCCGAAGAGCTTGCCGAGACCGGTACGCACCAGACGGCAGCCGGCATCCTCCAGCTCCACGGCGAGCGGATGCTGCTCGCCACGCGGGAACGACGCCTGGCCGAACGGTTCGGCTCGGCGCATCCAGGCGTTCCGGTGACCGGTGTCCCGGCCCTGCCGACCGATGTGCACGACCTGGATGGTCTACGCCGGATCGGCGCCCACCTCGGCAAGCCCTAGCCGCACATGACCAGGCGCGGAGGGCTCGTGTGACCCGTCCACGGCAGCTAAAGACCCCAGACGGGTCACAACACCCCTGGATGGCTCAACGCAGCAGGATGGAGGGTCATCCGGCGGCACGGACGTTCTGCTTGCCCTCTCGAGCACAGGCTCGCTCGTACTCCGCGCGAGCCGTCTCGAGCAGATGCCGCCATGACGTGACGGTCGGCCGCCGCCGCAGGATCGCCCGGCGCTCGCGTTCGGTCATCCCGCCCCAGACGCCCCACTCGATGCGGTGGTCGAGTGCCTCGGCAAGACACTCCGTGCGAACGGGGCAGCCCATGCAGATCGTCTTGACATCGTGCTGAGCAGCACCTTGGACGAACAGCTTGTCGGGCTCATCGGTTCCACGGCAGGCGGCGAGTCGAACCCAGTCGCTGGTCCATGTCATGTGATGTCCCTCCCCTTGCTTCGGTCACGCTCGGTGACCGATCAGAGACGTTCCCCCAACGTCTCTGGAGGAACCGTAAGGCCAGAAGGCCTCGATGCGACAGTCCCCAATGGCCTGATTTGCCGACTCTGATGCCCGCCGAACGCCAAAATGCGTGGTCAGAGCGGGGATGACGACCGCATCAAAAGTTTCCGCAAGAGCCGGAACTTCGCCGGCAGACGTGTCGCCGGCACCGTAGGCTTGCGAAGTATGAGCTCTATCCGCGTGAAGTCCCGGACGTCGCGACAGCACGGATTCGTGACGAACGTGGTGTTGTTCGTCGTGATCAGCGCCATGACCGGAGCGCTCATGGCCGGCCTGGTGATTCCCTTCGCCGGCATCATCGGGCTCACCGCGCAGTCCGCGACCGACGCCTTCGAGCGGATGCCGAGCAAGCTCGAGGAGCCGCCGCTGCCGGTACGCAGCGTCATGCGCGCGGCCGACGGCACCGTGATCGCACGCTTCTACGACCAGAACCGCGTCGAGGTCAGCCTCGACAAGGTGGCGCCCGTGATGCAGCGGGCAGTGCTCGCCATCGAGGACTCGCGCTTCTACCAGCACGGCCCGATGGACGCGCAGGGCACGCTCCGCGCGTTCATCCGCAACCAGCAGGGCGGCGAGGTCTCGCAGGGCGGATCGAGCATCACCCAGCAGTACGTCAAGCTCGTGCAGTTCGAAAGCGCCAAGACCGAGGAGGAACGCCAGAAGGTCATCGAGGACTCGTACGGCAGAAAGCTGCAGGAGCTCCGGTACGCGGTCGAACTTGAGAAAAAGCTCACCAAAGACGAGATCCTGGAGCGCTACCTCAACATCGTCTACTTCGGCGATGGCGCGTACGGCATCCAGTCGGCCGCGCGGCACTACTTCGACACGACCGCTGACAAGCTCACGTTGCGGCAGGCGGCCATGCTGGCCGGGATGATCCGCTCCCCCGAGAGCCTGGCCAACGCGCTCGAGGACAACCCGGAGGCGGTCATCGCGCGGCGCAACCTCGTCCTTTCCCGGATGGCCCACGACGGATACATCTCCCAGGAGCAGGCCGACAAGACCATGAAGATGGGCCTCGGCCTGCGGATCAAGGAGACGGCACAAGGCTGCTACTACTCCAAGTACCCCTTCTTCTGCCAGTACGCCGAGGAGTACCTCCTCCACGATCCGGCGCTCGGTAAGACGCGCCAGGAGCGGGAGCGGCTGCTTCGGACCGGCGGGCTGACCATCACGACCACGATCGACAGGCAGGCTCAGCACGCCGCCGACAAGGCGGTCCAGGCCAACGTCCACCCCACCGACGACGTGATCGGGGCGATCTCGATGGTCGAGCCCGGCACGGGTCACGTGAAGGCGCTCGCACAGTCGCGGAAGTACGGCAAGGGCCCAGGCCGCACGTTCGTCAACCTCAACACGCCGCTGAAGTACGGCGGTACGAACGGCTACCAAGCGGGTTCGACGTACAAGGTCTTCGTGCTCGCCGCGGCGATCCGGCAGGGCATCCCGCTGTCGGCTCGCTTCCCCTCACCAAAGAGCATGACGGTGAGGGAGGCTGTACGTACCTGCCCGGGCGGCAAGCCCAGCACGTACGGAGTTCCCTGGGACGTCAGCAACTCCACGAACGCAGACGCGACCAGCACGTTGATCAGCGGCACGGTCCGGTCGGTCAACACGTTCTACGCAAACCTCCAAACCAAGACCGGGATCTGCGAGCCGGCGCGAATCGCGACCAAGCTGGGCGCGGGCCGGGCTGACGGCAAGCCGCTCCAGCAGGTCAAGTCGTTCACCCTCGGCGTCAACGAGGTCGCGCCGTTGGGCATGGCCGAGGCCTACGCGACGTTCGCGGCCCGTGGCAAGCACTGCCCTGCTACCCCGATCCTCAAGGTGGTCGACCGCAACGGTAAGCCGATCAAGCTCAGCACGCCCAAGTGCAGGCAGGTGCTCCCGCGCAAGGTCGCCGACGCGGTGAACTACACGTTGCGCCAGGTCGTCGATGGTCCGGACCCGGGCCGCACCGGCCAGCGGATGAGCATGAAGGACGAGGGCCGGCAGGTTGCCGGCAAGACGGGTACGACCAACAGCCGGATCGCGGTGTGGTTCGCGGGCTACACCACCAACCTGGCAACGGCAGCGGTCGTGACCGACGCCGAGGCGCCTCAGGAGTCGCTCCTCGGCCGGAAGATCGGTGGTCGGGTCGTCAACGGCGACGAGGTCTGGGGTGGCACGCTCGCCGGTCCGATGTGGCTCGCGGCCATGCGCGGCGCGCTCAAGGGCAAGCCGAGCCCGGACTTCGTGGAGCCGGAACCGGAGATGCTCGAGGGCATCCCGACGACCGTGCCGAGGGTGATCGGCATGACCGAGGACGACGCCAGGGCCGTGCTCGAGGACCACGGATTCTCCATGGCGCTGGGTGGCGAGGTTCCGTCCGACCAGCCGGAGGGGACTGTCGCGCGACAAACGCCTGAGGCCGAGACCGAGGCGGGTGCCGGTTCGACGGTCATCGTCTACCTCTCCAACGGAGAGAGACCGGAGCGACCTCGCGACCCACGCCCACGGCGGCCCAGGGATCCCGAGATCCCGCTGCCGCCACTCCCGCCGGACGACCGCAACAACGACTAGCGCCGACCCAAAATGACCACGTTGAGTGCTTCAGTGGGACCCTAACGAGCCTTCCACGGGTGTTGCGGGTCCCACTGAAGCCTCATAGCGAGTCGATCACGCCGACTCGGCTCACCGCAGATCCTGGCGGGAACGGCTGCCGAGATCGCCACGCCGACTCGGCAGCGCGTGCAAGCCGATGCGATCCTCGACAAATCAGATGCGCAAGCCAACCGTGCTCCTCGAGCAAGGCTTGCCGCAGTGGCGCGAGAAGCTCCGACTACACCTCGAGGCTGACCATCTGACCGGTCGGGTGCGCAAGCCGCCGAACGCCCGGCCGAGGGCCGCCGGTCATCCCGTGAGCTGGCTACGGACCATCTCCGCGACGCGACGGCCGTCGGCCCGGCCCTTCACCTGTGGCTGCAGTGCCTTCATCACGGCACCCATGTCCTTCGGGCCACTCGCGCCGACCTCGGCGATGGTCGTACGCACAAGATCGGAAAGCTCGTCGTCGGAAAGCTGTGCGGGAAGGTACTCGGCGATGATCTCGCTCTCACTGCGCTCCTTGGCGGCGAGATCTTCTCGGCCTGCCTGCTCGTACGCCTCCGCAGCCTCACGACGCCGCTTCGCCTCTCGTTCGAGCACCTCGATGATCTCGGCGTCAGAGAGCTCCCGCGCGGACTCGCCGGCGACTTCGGCGTTCGTCACGGCGGTCAACGTCATCCGCAGGGTCGACGACCGCACCTTGTCGCGGGCCTTCAGGGCGGAGGTCAAATCGGCACGAAGCCGATCCTTCAGCGCACTCATGCGCCTGATCCTATCTCAGGATATGGACGATCCCGTTGGTGAACGTCTGTGATCGCGACTACGTGCAGCGCGACGTCACGGCATATGGCAGCCTGTCAGAGTGCAGCGCTTCCTCAAGATCGGACTGCAGGCGACCGCGGCGTTGGCGGCGGCGGGCACCGCATGCGTCGCGTACGCCCGGCTGTACGAGGTCCGCGCCTATCGCCTTCGTCGCTTCGACATTCCGGTCTTACCGCCGGGCAGCCGTCCCCTCCGCGTCCTTCACATCTCCGACTTGCACCTCACGCCCAGCCAGATGCACAAGGTGGAGTGGGTGCGTGGACTTGCGGCGTTGGAGCCGGACCTCGTGGTCAACACAGGTGACAACATCGCCCACCCCGACGCGGTGCCCGTGCTCCTGCATGCGTACGAAGGTCTGCTCGAGCTACCCGGCGTCTTCGTCTTCGGATCGAACGACTACTACGCGCCGGTGCGTCGCAATCCCGCTCGTTACCTGCTGCAGCGTGAGGCACCGCCGGCATTGACCGAGCCCACGTTGCCGACCGAGGACCTGCGTCGCGCGTTCACCGAAGCGGGGTGGCTGGATCTCAACAACGCCAAGGGCGAGGTGAAGGCGGACGGACGGCGATTCGCCTTCGCCGGCGTGGACGACCCGCACATCAGATGGGACCAGTACGAGAAGATCGCTGGTCCGGCCGATACCTCGGCGGAGCTCGCCATCGGTGTGACACACGCGCCGTACCGACGGGTGCTCGACGCGATGGTGGCCGATGGGTACCGGCTCATCCTCGCCGGACACACGCACGGCGGCCAGCTCTGCGTGCCCATCTATGGCGCTCTCGTCACCAACTGCGACCTCGACACCAAGCGGGCGAAGGGAGTGTCGCGCTGGGGGCCGGCGTGGCTGCACGTGTCGGCTGGCCTCGGCACCTCACCGTTCGCGCTTGTACGCTTCGCCTGCTACCCCGAAGCAAGTCTGCTGACCCTCCAACCCGCGGCATGAGCGAGTCGACGACGAGTCCACCGGTTGCCCGTCCGACGCCTGGCGCACTCGCGGTACCGGAGCGCGTCGAGACGCCACGGCTCATCCTGCGTACCTGGCGTCGATCGGACTGGCCCGCCTTCGCGGCGATCAATGCCGACCCGCAGGTCATGGAGCACCTGGGCGGGAGGCCGATGCGCCCCATCGACAGCGACGCACTGGCTGACCGGATCGACGATCACTGGCGTGAGTGGGGCTACGGGCTCTACGCCGTCGAGCTACGCGCCACCCGGGCGATGATCGGCTTCATCGGGCTCAGCCACCATCGGGCGCTGCCGGACGAGGTCGAGATCGGGTGGCGGCTGGCACGGTCCGCCTGGGGTCAAGGGCTGGCCACGGAGGGTGCGCTGGCAGTGCGAGATCTCGCGTACGACGTGCTCGGCCTGCAGTCGCTGATATCGATCACCGTGCCCGAGAACTCCCGTTCGCTCCGAGTGATGGAGAAGATCGGCCTTTCGTACTGGAAGCAGATGCAGTTCGAGCGGTGGAACCTCGTGATCTACCGTGGCGGTCCGTCTGATCGCTGAACGATCATCGCTGATCGGGGCGGCTGCTCAGCCGATACTTGATCATGGTCAGGCTGCCCTCGCTCCCAGGGATACGACGCTTTGTCGCCCGCTGTGGTGACCACCCTCTCGGGTCCACAGACGTGGCCCTCGATTTGCCCAAAGCCATACCCATTCGCAAGGATCAGCAGTGGCCAGGTAGGCTTGCCTGACGTTTGCGGGGTGTGGCGCAGCTTGGTAGCGCGCCTCGTTCGGGACGAGGAGGTCGTGGGTTCAAATCCCGCCACCCCGACCATCTGCCGGCCAGGTCAGAGCCTGGTTCCAGGCTTTGGCCGGCAGGACGCGGCAAATCGCGGCGCTTCTTGACTCGCGTCCTCGATCGTTTCCATCACCCTGAGGCTGTCTGCCAGCTTCTAGCCCTGGCGCCAACTCTGAGGGCCTGACCATGTGGGTCTCTACTCTGCAAGATCACGACGACGCGTGCGCGCGACTCCTGGTTCACCAAGTAGGCAGGCGTGACGGCACGGTATGGCGCACGGTCGAGCTCACCACGGACCCCGACAAGGTGACCTGGCTGAACTGAGCTGACACAGTCCGGCTCACGCACTACCGTCACGACATGCTCATTCGGCCGGTACGGGAAGAGGATGCAGCGAGCCTGCAGCGGAACTGCTTCAGCGCGACCAGCCTCGACGACGTAGCGACGATGATCGGGGACTCGGCCGACGGAGTGAAGCGTGGAGAAGGCGTCATGCTCGTCGCGGTCGACGACGACGGGAGCGTCGTAGGCACATGCAGTGTGAATCGCTTGCAGCATCGCCTGTGCCGACACCGGGCCGAGGTCGGCGGCTTCGTCATCACCCCCAGCGCGCGAGGCACAGGACTCGCCCGAAAGATCATCGAGGCTGCGTTCCAGCATGCCGCGAGCTGGGGCTGCACGATCCTGGAGATCAGCTGCCGGGGCCGCACGCACGCAGAGGATGCCTACCGCGGATTCGGTTTCACCGAGTGGGGCAGGCTACCGGGCGGCTTCCACGATGACAGCGGCCTGATCTTCGACGAGGTTCGCCTGTGGATGCCAATCCCTGAGACCGCACGCTAGGAACAGGCCTCCTCAGCGGGTTGAATGGCAGTGGGCGAACCCGTGACGGCGAGGAGCGCGCCATGGACGACGACAACGTGAGCGCTACCCTGACGGTCGCTGCGCCCGCCACCACGGTGTTCGCCGTGCTGGCCGACCCGGCGGCCCATGCCGCGATCGATGGCACCGGCTGGGTGCAGAAACCTCTCGACCGGGCCCAGCTGAGCGAGGTGGGGCAGGTCTTCCGGATGGGCATGTACCACCCCAACCATCCGAACGGCACCTACGAGGTGGCGAACCAGGTCCACGTGCTCGACCCACCGCGCGCCATCGGCTGGCGGACCGGTCAGGAGAAGGAGGACGGAAGCCTGGAGTTCGGTGGCTGGACCTGGCGTTACGACCTCGTACCGCTCGGGCCGTCCGAGACCGAGGTCACGCTGACGTACGACTGGTCGGCGGTGCCGCAGTCCATCCGGGAGTACCTTCAGTTCCCGCCGTTCGGCCCGGAGCACCTCCCCAACTCGCTGCGCCACCTGGCCGAGCTCGTCGCCTCTCGCGCCTGACGCCACAAAATCCTGAGGGAGTTCCACCGTTCCCCTGGCATCCTGTTCCGCGTGCTCTCGTTGATGCGTAACCTCGACCGGCTCTCCCGGGCGTTCTGGCGGTGGACCGGCCGCCGCGTTGACCTGGCGGGCGCCGAGCAGTGGCTCGCCGCCCCGATGAACGACACGGCCACGGTCGGCGACGGCTGGCTCGCCACGGCGGCCGCCGCCCTCGGTGGCACTGTGGCGGAGGGAGCGTCCGGCGGGCTGCTGGCTTCCATGGCCGAGCTCGACGGTCCGGAGTTCCAGGCTTCCGCCGTACGACCGGAGATCCGGAGCTTCTACGAGGAGACCTCCAGGTGGCGGATGGAGGTCTGGACCCAGTGGAATCCCGTCTTCCAGCCGGGCGGCGAACTGATCACCAGGCTGTTCGGCCGTCGTGTCCAGCAGCTCGCCCTGCCGACGCAGCCGCTGGCCGTGGCGCGGGGCATGGACAGCCGCGTCGTCCCCATCCTCGGTCCTGACGGCAAGCAACGCGCGGCGGCATGGATGCGGACCCTGCGTTCGACAGGTGAGTACGTCTTCAGCGGCTGCTACTCCAGCCGGCGCCTTCCGGGGAGGCAGCAACCCAGCGTGCACGTGGCCTTCCCGCTGCAGTCAGGCAACGTCCAGGTCTTCCTTCGGCCGATCGCAGAGCCGGATGGTTCATACACGCTGTCCTCCCCACGAGGAGCGTTCGGCGACGACGGCGCCTACGTCGTGGTCACGAGCCGGAAGGGCGTGTACGCCAAGCGCCTGCCCCTCCACGAGACCTTCCGGGTCTACCTCGACGATGAGGGAGTCCTGAGAACCGACCATGTGCTGCGGCTGTGGTCGGCGACCGTCGTCCGCTTCCACTACAAGCTCACCAAGCGACTCGATCCCGGCCTGGTGAGCGATTCGGCGGACGAGGCGAATGTTCCGCGCATCAGCCACGCGGACGTGAACGCTCGGGCGGGGAGTCCTCAGGAAGCCACCGAGCTGGCCGACCTGTAGGCGTCAAGCGTGGCTTGCGCAATGCCGTCCTGCGAGTACGCCCCTCGCGGATAGAAGGTGGTCGGCCATTCGTTCATTCGAGGTAGGGCGTGGTGGCTCCGCTCAGGTAGTGCTCGATGCGACGGCGCATCGCGCGATCCATGGGGTAGGTGAGCACCTCGGCTCGGTCCACCCACCGAACGTCACGGCTCTCACTGCTGGGCGTCAGCTGTCCGCCGTGGGGCCGAGCGGTGAGCACGATGGAGAACTCCTGACGGGCCTCGCCGTTGCTCGTGTAGAAGATGATGTGGCCGGGGTCGGTGTAGATGCCGACGATACCGGTGATCTCGCAGTCGATTCCGGTCTCTTCCTTGGTCTCGCGTACGGCAGCCTGGACGAGAGATTCGCCGAGGTCGATGGCGCCGCCCGGCAGGGCCCAGTTGTCGTTGTCCGTCCTTCGCATGAGGAGGATGCGCCCGTCCTGGTCCTCGACGACCACGTTGACCGACGGGACCAGCGAGTTGGCTCGCGGTGCGTTCGGGTCGTCGTGGTAGTCGATCCTGCGCGCTGGACCGTTCGGCATGAGCTCACCGTAGGACGGACCGCGGACCGTGCCTGTCGCACGCCCGACGGTTCGGCCGACGGGCTTTGTGTCGGTCTCACGTAGCTCCGCGCTGCGGCGCGGGAGGCCACTCGGGTCAGCACAGCCCGCTGAGGGCGTGCGATGTCTCGGCACGTGTTGTAGGCCCGGCAGCGTAGTTGGGATCGCCGAAGGAGCGGCCGTCCACCTCGACCATCCGTACGTCCTGGCACACAACGTGCTTGCGCAGGTCGCGCCAGCGGGCTAACGTACAACCAGATGGTTGTAGATAAGCAAGTGGATCGCATCTTCCACGCCCTGGCGGATCCGACGCGTCGCGAGATCGTCTCCGTCGTGCTCGTACAAGACCATTCGGTGTCGGAGCTTGCACGGCGGTTCCCGATGAGCTTCGCGGCCGTTCAGAAGCACGTCACGGTGCTGGAACGTGCCGGACTGGTCACCAAACTCCCGAAAGGTCGGGAGCAGCGGGTCAGCGGCAACATCGACGCGCTACGCAAGGCCCGTCAACTCCTGGATCAGTTGGAGGCCACGTGGCGCCTGCGCGTCGAGCGCATAGGGCAGATCCTGGCGGAAGAGGATCCAGGCGACCGCTCCGAGCCGGGCGAGCGTACGAACGAAAAGTGAGGAAGTTCGCTTATGACCGTAATCGATGTCACCAAGGATCCGGTGGCCAGGAAGCTGACGCTCACCGCACGATTCGACGCCCCGGTGCCGCGGGTGTGGCACGTGTGGGCCGATCCCCGCCAGCTGGAGCGGTGGTGGGGGCCGCCGAAGTACCCCGCGACGTTCGCCGACTACGACCTCGCTCCGGGGAGTGAAGTCACCTACTTCATGACTGGGCCGGACGGTGAGCGATACCACGGCTGGTGGCGTGTCTTGTCGGTCGAGCCACCTCGAAGCCTCGTGTTCGAGGACGGGTTCGCCGACGATACCGGTCGCCCCAAGCCGGACATGCCGACGATGACGGTCCGCGTCACGCTCGACCCGGATGGCGAGGGCACGCGGATGCAAATCGAAGGCACCTTCCCCGCACAAGAGGCCATGGAGCGACTCATCGCCATGGGCACGGTGGAAGGAATGCGCGAGGCGATGAGCCAGATCCCCGAGGTCTTGACGGCTCACTCGGCGGGGTGACGACCCCGGTGCCGTGGATGCTGGTGCGGTGGCACGGGCTCAGCTCACGGCGCCCTGCTGCCGCGCCATCTGCGCCATGTTCTTCAGCGCCTGTTCCGCCGACATCCCGTTAGCGTCTGCGGCGGCCTCGATCTGGCTCCACGTGATGTTGCGGTCGTCTCCGTGCTGGTCTTCTGGGCTGCCGCATCCGCAGCTTGCACACATGGCAATTCCCCCTTCTTCGCATACCTGATAGCGGCTCCCCGCCCAGCGGCCGGGGTGCCGATTGGACGTCGTCTGTGCGCATATTTCCCCGGAGCCCGTAGTTCACACAGACCGGTCGTGCCGCCGAGCCGACACGCCAGTCCCCGGCGACCTCGTCGCGGACGTGGGGCCAGCGGCGTACGACACAAACGAGGGGCCGTCTGACACAGACGACAGCTACCCTGCCGCCATGCCGACCATCCGACCCACCACCGTGGACGACATCCCTCACGTCGTTGCGTTGGAGACGGCGGCGGACACTCGGGAGTGGTTGTGTGACACCGGCGCCGCCTGGCACGAAAAGGCGCTCTCCGATCCCACCCAGGAGCATCTGCTTGCCGTCGAAGGCTCGACCATCGTGGGTTTCGTCGTCCTCGCTGACCTGCACAACCCCGACCAGGTGATCGAGATCAGGCGACTGGTGGTGGGTCCGGCGTCGCGCGGCAAAGGACTTGGGCGTTCCCTGCTCAAAGCGGCGGTCGAGCGCGCCTACGGGCACCACCACGCACGGCAAGTCTGGCTGGACGTCAAGCGGCACAACCACAGGGCTCGGGCTCTCTACGAGACAGAGGGATTCCGCACCACCAGGACGATTCGTGATGCGGTGCGAGAGCCGGACGGCACGATGTCGGATCTCATCGTCATGACACACGCCCCGGAGCGGCACTGACGGCCGTCATGCCCATGCCCGTCACCGCGGGTATCACCCCACGGTGCAGACCTTCCTTCCGTACGCCGACTTCAGCGAGACGGCGAGGGTCCTGGACCCCAAGCGACTGGGCAACCAGCGGTCCGAGGCCTTGGTGATCCTGCGGGTCTGCCATATCCCGACGTACGGATGGCAGAACCACCCTGCCGTACGAATGTGGCGAGGGTACGAGGAAGCGCTGATCTCCTACGGTGCAGCGATCTGCGCCGAGTGGCGAGCACGCGGGCACGTCGACACCGTGGAGGAGAAGCTCCTCGAGTACGCCAGGAAGGGACGTGCGCGACGCCAGGACGAGCTAGTCAGGTTGGGCCTGGCGCCGCCGTGGCTGGGGGACGAGCGGTTGCACCGGTCTCACCAGTCGGCGCTGCTGCGGAAGAACCCCGAGTGGTACCGGCGGTTCTTTCCCGACGTGCCAGACGACCTCGAATACTTCTGGCCGGTGTGAATGGGTGTGACGACGTGGGCCGGCTAGTCCGACAGCTGCGCGACTAGCTTCGCGAGGGTCTGCTTGTCGGCGTCGGCCATGTGGTCGGCCATCGCCTCGAGGCGCCGCACGACCTCGCGGTGACAGATCGCGGAAACCCGTGCGCCCTCGTCGGTGACGGTGACGCGGCACGCGCGCCGGTCGTGCTCGTCGGGGATGCGGGTGACCAGCCTGCGTCGGGCGACTCGGTCCACCAGGCCGGTGAGGCTCGACTTCTCCAGATCAAGCGCCTCGGCGAGCTCCTTCATCCCGACTGCGCGAGCGTCCACCAGGCACAGCAGGTGCACCTGTTGTGGGGTGAGGCCCTGCTCCCGGGCGACCTCGGTGAACACGCGATCAACGAGGCGCGAGATACGCACCAACGCGTCCGCCACCGAGCCCATGCCCGAAAGTCTACTTGCGGATCGTTGGCACTCCGAACTATTGTAGTTCGTACTACCAACTATATGTAATACGAACTAGGAGTCCAGATGAATGCAACCGTCACCGTGGTGGGCGGCGGATATGGCGGAACCGCGGTCGCGAAGAAGCTGGACGACGTCGCGGACGTGGTCCTGGTCGAGCCGCGCGACACCTTCTTCCACAACGTCGCCGCCCTACGCGCCCTCGTCGACCCGGCATGGGCGGGCCGGATCTTCCTCCCGTACGACCGCCTGCTCAGCCGCGGCCGGATCGTGCGCGACCGCGCCGTACGGGTCACACCGGACGGCGTCGAGCTGGGCTCCGGCGCCTGGTTGGCCAGCGACTTCATCGTGCTCGCGACCGGCTCGACCTATCCGTTCCCGGCGAAGCTGGACGTCGACGACAGCGCAGCGGCCAAGGAACGGCTGCGAACCGCGCACGAGCAGCTCGCGGCCGCCGACCGCATCCTCCTACTCGGCGCCGGACCGGTGGGCTTGGAGCTCGCCGGCGAGATCCGGGCCGCGTTCCCGGACAAGGCGGTGACGATCGTGGACCGTGGCCGCGACGTCATCACCGGCGAGGACTTTCCCGACGAGTTCCGCGCCGAGCTGCGTCGCCAGCTCGCCGAGCTCGGTGTGGAGCTCGTGCTCGGCACGACCTTGACCGTGGAGCCGGTCTCCGATCCCGGGACGTTCAAGCCGTTCACGGTGACCACTCAGTCGGGTCGTACGCTCGCCGCCGACATCTGGTTCCGTTGCTTCGGCGGCTCGGTCGTCACCGACTACCTCGCGGACGAGCTGGCCGCCGCCCGTCAGCCGAACGGGCGCCTCGACGTCACGCCGGACCTGCGGCTCGCTGGCGCGGACCGCGTCTTCGCGTTGGGCGACATCACCGCGATCTCGGAGGCGAAGAAGGCCGCCGCGGCCAGCGCGCACGCCGAGGTGGTGGCCGCCAACATCCGCACACTCCTCGAGGCCGGATCCTCCGCTGACCTGGCGACCTATCAGCCCGACCAGCCAGGCATCGTGGTCCCGCTCGGGCCCTCGGCCGGCGCGTCGTACGCCCGCAAGCACGGTGGCCTCCTGGACGCCGCGACCACGTCGCAGCTGAAGGGCGCAGACCTGCTGGTCGGCGCGTTTGCCGAGCGGCTCGGGCTGGTCAGCTAAGCCGAGCCGGCGGGGCCCTGCCCGACAAGCCGGGCCCCGCCGCGGATGCCGGCAAGCAACCGCTCAGCTGGGTGGCGGCTGGTCGCGTGGACAGACGTACGCCATTCGGCCTGCCAGTTCACCAGTCTCCACGGGAGTACCGCAGCGTCGGCAGCGTTGTTGCTTGTAGACGTACCGGCCTTCCGACTCCGGAATCGTGTGTACGTCCCGCCCAGCCGGACGGAACGTGATGATGCGACCTTCGTCCCGGGCTCGTCGCATGGTCAGCGTGAGATGCGACCACAACGAGTCGAAGTCGTCGCGGGAAACAGCGCTCCCCTGGACTGTCGGGTGGAGTCCGGTGAGAAACAGCCCTTCGGCACGAAGCACGTTCCCCACACCCGACATGACGGACTGGTCGAGCACGAGGGCTCCGATCATGCGAGGACTCCCCGCGACCGCTGCGAAGGCCCTCTCGGGGCTTGCGTCGTGGCGAAGCGGATCCGGTCCAAGCCTGCTGACGATCCTCTCCCGCCCTTCCGGGCCGACGAGCTCACACGCTAGAGGGGCCACGAGGTCAACTCCGGCCTCCGGTCCCTCCAGCCGGAGTCGTGCCTGGGCAAGAGGTGGTGTGTCCGGACGTACGGGAAGGAACTTGCCCTGCCGTCCTAGGTGGACGTGCAGGACTTCACTCCCCTCCCACCAGTAGAACAAGTGCTTTCCGTACGCCTCGACCCGCTCGAGCCGGCGTCCATCCAGGTGTCGTGCCCCGGCGAGGAAACGCTTCTGGGGCGAGCTGACCCGAATCGAAGCACCAGCGAACGTCCTGTCGTGGTCGCGGGCGTACCGATGGATCAGGTGACCCTCGGGCATTCGAGGCTTCTACCCGAACCGGCCTGCGACAACCGCGGCAGCACGACGACAGCATCGCGTGCGAGCCGGTCGACAAGACCGTTTCGGGACGAGTTC
Organism: Actinopolymorphaceae bacterium; assembly: GCA_036564245.1. Lineage (GTDB taxonomy): Bacteria > Actinomycetota > Actinomycetes > Propionibacteriales > Actinopolymorphaceae > Thermasporomyces. The sequence continues at coordinate 50,037 of DATCKU010000086.1, read as the reverse complement.
GACCAAGAGTCCTCGACGTAGCCCTGATCGTCGATCACAGTTCCCGGCTAGGGACACCATTCGGCTCGCGTCGAGCCGACGGCCATGTCCTGCAGCGCTTCTTGGCAATCCCTCGGATCAGGCCTCTCGGAGAGGACCGCTTCATGTCGCCTCGAGCCATTGCTGCCAGTCGCCGCCGCTTTCTCACCGTTGCCGGTAGTGGAGCACTCGCGCTCGCATGGGATTCCGCGCTGAGCTCGCCCAGCAGAGCGTGGGCGAGTCCTCGCTTCGCTGACAATCCCTTCACACTCGGCGTGGCGTCGGGCGACCCGCTGCCGGACGGCGTCGTCTTGTGGACCCGGCTTGCTCCGGAACCAACTGCGCCAGACGGCACAGGCGGCATGCCAAATCTCAGGGTTCCAGTGCGCTGGCAGGTGGCAGAGGACCCGGCTTTTCGTCGTGTCGTGCGCGCTGGTACGACAATGGCGACACCACAGCTGGCACACTCCGTCCACGTAGAAGTGGCGGGCCTGCGGTCAGATCATGAGTACTGGTATCGCTTCCGCACTGGACACTACGTCAGCCCGGTTGGCCGGACACGGACCGCGCCGGCCGCCGGCGCCGCGATCAGCTCGCTGTCGTTCGCGTTCGCGAGTTGCCAAAACCTCCCAGAGGGCTACTTCACCGCGCTGGCCCACATGGCCGATGAGGATGTCGACTTCGCCGTCCACCTCGGCGACTACATCTACGAGGGCGGTGCCCAGGGCAGCATCGGGCGCGGTCACCTGCCAGCTGCCGAGGTCTTCACACTGGCCGACTACCGCGTACGCCACGCGCAATACAAGCTCGACCCAGATCTGCGGGCGGCGCATGCAGCGTTCCCGTGGATCGTGACCGTCGACGACCACGACGTCGAGAACAACTGGGCGAGTGAGCATTCCCAGCCTGACAACGAACCCGACCAGGACCCACAGGTCTTCCTGCAGCGTCGAGCCGCAGCGTTCCAGGCGTTCTACGAGCATCAGCCGCTGCGCATGGCGTCCATGCCGGACGGTCCCGACATGCGGCTGTATCGCAGATTCTCCTTCGGTCGGCTTGCCCAGCTCGACATGCTCGACACGCGACAGTTCCGGGACGTCCAGCTCACCGATCCCGCCGACCGCTGGAACCCGCAGCGCACGATGCTTGGCGCCGCGCAAGAAGCGTGGCTGCTCGACGGCCTGGCCAGCTCGTCGGCGACGTGGAACGTCATCGGCAACCAGATCTTCATCATGAAGGCCGACCACACAGATGGTCCCGAAGAGCGTTACGGCATGGACACCTGGGACGGGTACGCCGCGGCCCGGCAGCGTTTGTTCGACGGAGTCCACGAGCGAGGAGTGGACAACCTCGTCGTCATCACCGGAGACGCTCACCGCAGTGTGGCTGCAGACCTGCATGTGGACTTCGAAGACCTGTCCTCGCCCATCATCGGTGTCGAATTCCTCGGCACGTCGATCAGCTCCGGTCGGGATGGCCAGCCCATGGACTCTCTAGGCCAGACCTGGTTGCGGGAGAACCCTCACATGCACTTCCACAACTCCCAGCGCGGATACGTGCGATGCGAAGTCACACCTACCACGTGGCGTGCCGACTATCGAATCGTTCCGTACGTGTCGCAGCCAGGCGCGCCCCTGGAGACAGCGGCGAGCGTCCATCTCGAGGCGGGCGTTCCCGGTATCCAGCAGGTCGAGCAGTAGGGGGTCGGTCTCCCCGTGAAGGACACGCGCCGACCGCCGACCGCCTTCGACAAGGGCCTTCTGCCCAGTCATCTCGCGCGAAGAATCGGTTTCGTCCCACCGACACGGGAGGAGTAGCTCATGGCTTTCGGATTCCGTCGAGTTCACCGACGCGCATTTCTTCGCGTCGGCTTCGCGGCGGTCGGGCTGGCCGTCACGATGACGGCGAGCGGGGCGACCACGGCCTCCGCCCTCCCACCTGCCGCCGGTGACAGCGCGGCCTCCATCGTCATCACCGAGCAGGCGACGGACCGGATTCTCGTCCTGGCGTCTGACCGGGAGAGCTTCGAGAACGCCACGATCCGATGGCAGTGGCGCCCCAGCGCGGCGAACGGGCTGGACGACCTGGCGTCCAGCTGGGGACTGCCGGACGAAGCCAAGCTGCGCTACCGCGACGACAAGCCGTACTTGCTCACCACCGACTCGTACGGACTCCTCGCCGTCGTGGCCTATCCGGAGGGCACGCCGTACTGGGCGACGAGCCTGGGTCGCGGGCCCAACCCGCACAGCATGGAGTTGTTGCCGGACGGGAACGTCGCGGTTGTCGCAAGCACCGGTGGATGGCTGCGCATCTACACCGCGTCACAGGGACCACGCTCGTCCACGTATGTCGAGGTCGACCTGCACGACGCTCACGGCGTGTACTGGGACGCGGAACGAGCGCTGCTGTGGGCGTTGGGCGGGCAGGAGCTTGTCGCCTACCGCCTCGGCGGAACCCCAGATGCACCCACGCTCACCGAGGTACGCCGGACGGCGCTGCCCACTCCGTACGGCCACGACCTGACGCCGGTGGCAGCCGACCCTGACCGGCTGTGGATCACCACCGGCTCGCAGGTCTACCAGTACTCGGTCAGCGCGGACACCTTCACGCAGGACTACCGGGGTGCCAAGAAGATCAACCGGAACGCCGTCAAGTCCGTAGGTGACGACGCGGAGTCGGGGCAGGTGCTCACGACGTACGTCCAGACGGGGAACCTCTGCACGTGGTGCACGGACACGGTGACCTTGTACAACCGCACGGAGCGGCTCACGTTGCACGGCTCGCAGATCTACAAGGCTCGCTGGTGGCACGCGCCGCCACCTGAGACCACGAACTGACCCAAGGCGCGCTCTGCGGCCGGCACGTCCTCACCCGGCTCCCAAAATGACCATGTGCACTACGCCTGTCGGACCTGCAACACGTGTCGGCACGTAGTCCACCTCCGACAGGCCTGTAGACCTACGACAGACCTACGTACATGAGCCGAGCACGGGCCCGGTTGCCGGAACGCTCCGAACGGGACGATTCAGCATTCCCTGAGTTCAGCAAATACTGTACTATCACCTCCATGCTGCAAGTGGCGACCCACGGCGAGGTGCTGGCCCGGTTCGGGCACGCGTTGTCCGATCCGACCCGAGCGCGGATCCTGCTGGCCCTGCGCGACGGCGCGGCGTACCCGGCAGACATGGCCGAGCTGCTCGGAGTCTCTCGAACCAACCTGTCCAACCACCTGGCCTGCCTGCGGGGCTGCGGGCTGGTGGTGGCGATCCCAGACGGGCGCCGGACGAGGTACGAGCTGGCGGACGTGAAGATCGCACACGCGTTGGACGACCTGCTGGCGCTCGTACTGGCAACCGACCCGGCCGCGTGCCCGGATGCCGAGTCCAAAGGGTGCTGCTGATGGCTGGGCTCTCGGGCCTGGTGGAACGGCTGTCAACCGAGCGCCTTCCGGTGGCGACCGAGCTCGAACGTCGCAACCAGCTTGCTCGGCGAATCCGGTGGCTCGTCATGGCCACGATCTCCTACAACGTGATCGAGGCTGTCGTGGCGATCATCGCTGGCACCTTCGCCTCCTCGATGGCACTGATCGGGTTCGGCCTGGACTCGGTGATCGAGGTGTCTTCTGCCGCGGCTGTGGCGTGGCAGTTCTCCGCCCGCGACCCGGCGACACCCGAAGCCCGAGAACGCCGCGCTCTGCGGATCATCGCGATCTCGTTCTTCGCCCTGGCCGGCTACGTAGCCGTCGAGTCCATCCGGAGCCTGCTCGGGGCGGGCGAGGCGGAGCACTCCACGGTCGGGTTGGTGCTGGCCGCACTTTCCCTGGCAGTCATGCCTGTCCTGTCCTATGCCCAGCGCCGCGCCGGCCGCCAGCTGGGCTCAGCCAGCGCAGTCGCGGACTCGAAGCAAACCCTGCTGTGCACCTACCTGTCAGCGGTCCTGCTCGTTGGGCTGGCGTTGAACAGTCTCTTCGGCTGGTCCTGGGCCGACCCACTGGCTGCCCTGGTCATCGCTGGGTTCGCGGTGAAGGAAGGTGTCGAAGCGTGGCGCGGCGACGCGTGCTGCACGAGTCTTCCTGTCACCGCCACTGCCGAGTCCCTCGCCGCGGCCGGACCTGACACCTGCGGATGCGCACCAGGTCGTGATTGGTGCACCCGCGACCAGACGGCCGAGTCCGCGGCTGCCCGCCCTCATACCGGCACCCCTGAGGGGAGCGGCTGATGGGCCACGGTCATGCGCATGGACCTGGCGGGCCGGTCGCTGCCCACCCAGGAGCGCAGCATCGGTGGCGACTCGCGGCCGCCTTCGCGCTGGACGCTGGGTTCTGCGTGGTCGAGTCGGTGTTCGGGCTGCTCTCCGGTTCGCTGGCCTTGCTGTCAGATGCCGGGCACATGGCCGCAGACGTAGTGACGGTTGGGCTGCGTTGCTCGCCATCCGCGTGGCTGCCCGGCCGGACACCACTGGTCGCAGAACCTACGGGTCCTACCGGGCGGAGATCTTCGCCTCGGGTCTTGCCGTACTCGTGATGCTGGCTGTTGCAGCCTTCATCGTGGTCGAGGCGATCGGTCGGATGGACGCCGCACCCGTCGCCGTCGCGACAGCTCCCATGCTGGTCGTCGGTGGCCTCGGGCTGGTCGTGAACATCGCTGCGATGCTGCTCCTGCGGGCCGGAGCGTCGGAGAACCTGAACGTCAAAGGCGCCTACCTCGAGGTAATCGCGGACGCCGCTGGCTCGGTCGGCGTGATCGTGGCCGGTCTGCTGGTCCTCGCGACCGGGATGGTGCTGTGGGACACGGTGGTGGCCGTCGGGATCGGCGGGTTCGTTGTCGTACGGGCAGTGGTCTGGGCAGACAGGTCTTCGCCGTCCTCGCCCAGCACGTGCCCGAGGGGATGGACGCACACGCTGTCGCGGCTGACCTCGCGAGCATCCGCGGCGTCCACGACGTACACGACCTGCACGTGTGGACGCTGACCTCAAGGATGTACGTCGCAACCGCGCACTTGGTCACAGTCGACGAGTCCCGTACCCACGACGTCCTGGACCAGGCTCGAGACCTGTTGCGGAAGCGGCACGGGATCGCGCATGCCACGCTGCAAGTCGAGCCAGCCAACCACATCGGCTGCAACGAGCTTGGCTGGTAGGCCCCGGCGACGCCACGTGGGCTAACGGACGCACCCGGGCAAAGTTCTCCCGCGCGCCTAAGCCCGGGGCGCGCGCAAGGAGCACAGGGACGCCGACCGCAGGGGAATCGTCTTCCAGTGCGCACGGAACGTACGGCCGGCGCGAGAGCACCGTACGACGAACCGGTGCGGCGTTTCGAGGAACACCACCTCGACCGCCAACGTCTCCGGATCGATCCACCCACCAGTCACAGCCGTTGGAACCGACGCCGTGGGATCGACCGTCCACGCCTCTCCCCTGCCCAACCGCAGATCGAGTCGGTCCGAGCCCTCGATCAGGGACACGGACCACTCGCCATCGGTGTGTCCAACCGTGACCGTGGTGAGCCCTGGCTGCTCGGCGCAAGCGCCGCCCTCTGGAGCGAACTCCAGGCCGTGCCAGATCTCCGGATCGGTCGGCGGGGTCGGCTTGCCGGGCGCCGGAGGAAGCTCGAGCGAGGCCAGCCGCTCCGCCAACGCCGCCTCGACCTTCTCCCGCCCGGTGAGGGGCGCGTCGCCGAACGCCGGGAGCAGGTGCTCCCACATCGCGTTCAGCACGGCCTGCATGGCGACAGTCGCCGACGTCATCGCGACCACCGCGTCGTGTTCGGGAAGGACGACGCAGAACTGCCCGTACGCCCCGTCACCCCGATACCCGTGCCGCGCCACCCAGAACTGGAACCCGTATCCCTGCTGCCAGTCCGGATTCTCGTTCTGGGCGGCGTTCGAGATGTGCGGGCGCGTAGCCTCCGCGACCCAACCGGCCGGCAGCAGGCGCTTGCCCTCCCACACGCCGTCCTGGAGGTAGAGCTGGCCGAGCCGCGCAATCGCGTCGGTGGTGGCGTGCAAGCCTGAGAAACCCATGTCACGACCCGGCGGGTGCTGCTGCCAGGCCACCTCTTTGATGCCCAGCGGATCGAACAGCCGCGGCCGAAGGTAGTCGGTGAGCGTCTGGCCGGTCACCTTCTGCACGATCGTGCCGAGTGTGTACGTCGCGGGCTGGTTGTACGCGAAGACAGTGCCGGGATCGCGGTCCGGTGGCAGGAGGAGGAATCCTCGCACGAGCTCGTTGGGGTCGATGGCCATCGCCCGGTGCAACGTCTCTTCCTCGTGGCCGCTCGCCATGGATGCCACGTGCCGCACGAGCATGGAACGGCTGCGCGGGTCGGTGATGTCGGCCTCGAACTCCGGAAAGTACGAGATCACCGGATCGTCGAGCCGCACGAGGCCTTCCCCGACGGCGAATCCTGCCGCCGTGGAGGTGAAGCTCTTGCTGAGCGAGTAGAGCAGCTGCAACCGGTCGGGAGTGTAAGGATGCCACCAGCCGGCCGCGACGACGTGGCCGTGCCGAAGGATCATCAGGCTGTGCGGCTCGATGTCCGGGGCGGCCTCGAGCGTGTCGAGGAAGGCGTGGATGCCGTGGGCGTCGACGCCCTGGACGGATGGTGGGCTGGTAGGCAGGTCGTGTCGGCTCATAGGCGTCTTCGCAGGTTGTGACGGCAAGGGTGGTGTGGCTCCATGATGCGTACGAATCCACCCTTGCCGTCTTGCGTACGACCTGAGGGCCAGCTCTCGCCATGCGGTCGACCGGCTCCGGACGAGCGGGCGCAGGCAGGCCGCCACCAGCGGGACGACCTGCCGCCTCACACCTCAGAGGGCCTCAGCGGGCAAGCGGTACCCCCGCTGGGTGCCGGCCCCTGCTGTGGCGAGCGCACAGTCGCCACGCGTGGTCATTTTGAGGGCGTCATTGGGCGGAGGCGGTGGGGTCGGCGACCTGCCCGATGAACAGCGGTGTCTGGGTGGGCTTGTGGACCACTGCGAACGCGAACGGCCGGTCGGCACGGATCTCCACCGGCGGCGCCACTGGGGCGGAGACGGGCATCATCGTGATCCCCGTCGCCGCCGCGGCCTCTGTACCCCACTCGTCGACCGTGATGTTGGCCTTGTGGACAGCCTTTCCGATCTTGAGCTTGGTACGCGAGATACCAGGGAACTCGGCTCCATTCGTGAACGGCACCGTCATACCGAGATCTGGCAGCACCCGATCGAGTGCGATGGTCGTCGCGAAGTCCCACCGCGGCATCACGAGATTGACCCGACCGGGTCGCATCACCTGACCGAGAGCACGGACCACGTTCGGGTCCAAGAGGCTCGTGGCCGCTGCCGCCGTTTGACCGGCCGCCGGAGACTGCGACGGCACCACGAGCCACATCGCGAAATCGTTACCGGCGTACGGAATCTCCACCGCCTGCCACGCATCGAGCACCGCATGAGGCAGCGATGCCATCCGCCGCATCATCGGCGCGCGCACCGTACTTCCGTCCGCCCGCGTGAACTGCTCCTCCCGCGTCTGGTTCGCGTCGAACGACGCCGCCCACGCCGCCTTCAGGTAGACGGCGTTCGCCAAGACCAACTTCGTGTCAGGATCGAGCGACTCGAAGAGCTTGCGGATCCGGTCAGCCGTCTGGGTACGCACCCATGTGTTGATCGCATCCACCGCGGCTGGCGTACGCATGTCGAGCACCTGCACGCCGGCGTCGTAGTACTGCTTGACCGTACGCAGGAACTCCGGCAGGACCTCGAAGTCCTCGTGGTGAGCGAAAAGGCCGTTCGCCATGGCCACGATGGGCGGCTCGGGCTTCTCCCCCGGCTCACGCTTCTCGCCCGACGTGCGCGGCGGCGCCTTGCGTGTCGTCACCACCTGGCTGGTGATGGCGTTCAACGCCTCGTGGAGGCCCTCAGACGGGAACCGCAACGCCTGGTCGATCTGCCGTGCGGTCTCGCCGGCCGCCCCCGCCCGCACCATGCCGAAGGCGTACGCGATGCTCGCCGGTGACACGACGACGTTGGTCATCGGATCACTCGACGCCTCGGCCAGCGCCTGACCGAACGCGATCATGCCCTCGACCGTCGGCGCCGTCTCCGTCCCAGGCGACGGTGCGACGTGATCGACGTCCTTGGCTGCGACAAGTCGCATCTCACCCTCCCGCAACGGGGCCTCCCCACCCCCAACGTCACCCCCACGATCACGGTTCCCGGCGCATCCGGCGAGCACACCCAGGGCACCGAGCAGCCCGCCAGTACGCAGGCCAGCGTGGAGCAGGGCGCGGCGCGAGAGCAGGTCAGAACTCATGATCACACTCCATCCACCCCGTTCGTTGGGGAGTCGACTCCAATGCTCCGATGCGCCACAGGACGCAGCAGGCTATCCCTCGAGTTGCCTCGCCGGGCGGATGCAGTGAATCATCTTCACCGCAGGCGAGGCCGGCTCACATGCCGGGGGGTTTCCACTTGGCGCTCTTCCGCGGAAGAATCGCCAAGGGCGAAGGGAGTGGTGATGCCCGCTGGGGTCTACGTGGGTACGGATGACGGCCTCTACGTGCTCAGACCAACTGAGCGCCTCGACCTGCCAGGTCGCCGGCTACGGAGTCTCGTCGACGACGGCTCCACCGTCTGGGCTGTCGTCGGTGACTCCGAGGTCTACAAGGCCGGCGTCGCGGGGATCTGGCGACATGTGATCCGGGTCCGCAACGCGACCGTGACCTGCATCTACCCGAGTCCTGCCGGCGTTCTGATCGGGACAGCCGGTGCCCACCTGTATCGGTGGCGCAGCCACCGGCTCGAGCCGGTCGAGTCGTTCGAGCTGATCGAGGGCCGTACGAAGTGGCACACGCCGACAGGCGACCCGCCGTCGGTGCGGTCCATCGGCATCGACCACGACGGCACGATCTTCGTGAGCGTCTACGTCGGCGGCATCATGCGGTCGACCGACGACTGCGCCACCTGGCAACCGATGGCAGAGCTCACCGAGAGCGTGCAGCAGGCGATCGTGCTGCCGGGTGCCGACGACCCGCTTCTCGCCGCCACCGAGCGCGGCCTGTCGACGAGCTGGGACCACGTGAAGAAGTGGAACCACCGGGCGCTCGGTCTCGACGGTCCGTACTGCAGTGCCGTCGCGGTTTGCGATGACACCGTGCTGGTCTGCGCCTCGGAGGGTCCGGACGCTCGTCGGGCCGCGCTCTACCGCGGCTCGCTCGAAGGTGTGCGCTTCGAGCGGTGCGGTGAAGGGGCGCCTGAGCTGGACGGGAACCTCGATCCGGCTTGCCTGTCGGGAGCCGGGCAGCATGCTGTCGTGGGTACGCCTGACGGATCGGTCTACCTGAGCAGTGACGCCGGTCGTACCTGGGACGTCCTTGCCGAAGGCTTGCCGCCGGTGCGTTGCGTGCTCGTGCGTCCGTAAGGCGCCGAGCGCATGGATACCGACTGGGCGAACGCACTCCTCTGGGTACTCCAGATCTGGATCGGGCTCGGCGCTGTCGTCATCGGATTGGCCGCGGCCACCTATCCGAGGCGGGCTACCCAGCTGCGCTACACCTACCGCACCGGCAGACCGTTGCCTCGCGGTCCGAGCAGGTGGGAACGGCTGGCCGGTGCGGTCACTGCGATATGCGGCGTCGCGCTGATCCTGCCCGGAGTGCTTGACACGGCAACCCTGGCTACGCCGGTGGCCGCTCTCGTCCTCGCGGTTGGTGCGACGATCGTCCGCATCCGGGGGTACCTGCGCCGACCCACCCTCCAGGATCAGATCCGCGACATCCTCCAGCAACCCGGCGTGACCGGGATCGTGCGCTTCACCCCCACCCGCGTCGGACCATCGTTCCCGGTGTTCCTGCTCGCCGTGGTCGGCGCACTCGTGATCGCGTGGGGTCGGCTCGGCCCGTACCCGCTCTGACGGTTGTCTTTTCGGCCTGACCTCGTGCGCGGTCACCAACCGGCTCGGGTATCGGCCTTTGGCTCGAAGCAGCGGATCAGCCGGCGCGCCCATCCGAAGAGCATCGGCGTGAACGAGAACCACTGGTCTCGTTCGATCGCATCCAGAAGGTTGGCGAACTCAGCAGCTCACACATCCCGCCGACGGGTTTCGCCAGCATCCACCGGCGCTGTAGCTCTGCCGCGCTCCCAAAGGGCTGCCAGGCGTCAAGGTATGCCGCCATCGCACCGGCGGCCTCGGTCTCGTCGCAGTCGCTGACCCAGCAGGCAAGGTCGATGAACGGGTGAGAAATCGCAGCGCAGGTCCAGTCGTGGAGGACCCAGCCGTTCGCCGCTCGTACGACGTTGAGCAGCTCCAGATCGCCATGGCTCACCGTCAACGGAAATGACCCGTCGGCAAGGCTGGCGCAGCGATCGGCCAGCACCGGGCCTAGTCGGAGGAATCGCTGTCGCTCGTCGTCGGACAACGCTCGTGGAAGCGAGGGGTCGTGCCAGAGGTCGTCCCGGGTCACCACCTGGTCGATGTCGGTGGCGATGTCGTCGTACGTACGCACAGGAAAACCGGCTGCCTCGAGCTCGTCGAGATGGTCGACGAAGCCGATTTGAAGGCCTGCGAATGCCGTGAGACAGCCATCCCGCTCGCCAACCAAGTCCCAGCCGGACCCACCACCGAAGTCTCGCGTGATCCAACGGCCCTGCGCCTCGTCGGATGCGACGACCTGCGGGATGCGGTCGGGAAATCGCGACGCCAGTGCGGCAAGACGTGCGGGCTCGCCGGCGAACTCCGGTATCACGGTCTTGAAGTACACATCGCCTTGGCTGGTTGGGACTTTCAGCACCGCCGACTGGCTCCAGTGCTTGATCTGCGTGGGTCGCCGATCCGCTCGATCCCCGTGGCCGCGAGCTGCTCCTCGATCCACTCGTGACCCGGCCGAGCCAACCGGGGGCATACCACTCCGGTCGCCCGGCCGGTGGATGCATCGCCTCGTCAAGCACACGTCGTCCGACGTCTCCCTGCTCGCCGACCGGGAGGTCGGCGGCGTCGGCCCACCGCAGACCTCGCGGCGCTTCGACCTGCCGACGGCACTCCAACACGAGGCGGGTGTACCAGAGCGGCCGGACGATCGACGTCTTTAGACCCCACGCCCGCCGTACCGCATCGGTGAGGGCGTAGTCCGTCGGCGGGTACGGACCGGGAAAGTCGAGGTACAAAAGCCGCGGGGTATTCGAGTCGTCGACCAGCACCCGTCCACGAGAGAAGTCGACGATCAGCAGCTCGGCGCGCACCGACGCATACACTCACGACGGAGCACCGGCCTTGCCTCACGGAGCGAGGGGCACCCTCACCAGGTGCCGACTCCTACCTTGGCGGGTGCACGCCACCCTCGCCTGGTCATTTACAGGGCGGACCAGTCGAGGACGCGGTCGGCCAGGTCGCGGATCGAGGCGAGCAGGCCGAGCCGGGCGGCACGGAGGTTGGTGTCCTCGGCCATGACGAGTACGGCGTCGAAGAACGTGTTGATCGGGACGACCAACGCGTGCGCGGCGTCAGCGAACTCGGCCAGCTCGTAGTCGGGGCTCAGCGCCTCCCGCACCTTCACGTACTCCTGGTGCAGGTTGAGCTCCTCGGGCTCCACGAGCACCTTGGGGTCGTACTCCGCCGCCGTTCCCTCCGGCACGATCCTGCGGACCCGCTGTAGCGCAGTGACCAGCTCGGCGAACGCCGGATCGGCGGCAGCGCCCTCGGCGACCCCAGTCCGGCGGCCAAGCTCCCGCAAGGTCTGCTCGGCGACGTACGGCCGGTTCGCCAGCGGCAGGACCGCCTGGACGTGCCGATAGTCATGGCCTTCGTCGAGCAGCAGCTGCTCGTACCGGCGGACGATGAACTCGCGAATCTCGTCCCGCAGCCCGGCCGACCGCTTCACACCGTGCTCGTCGATCAAGGCCAACGCCGCATCGAGCGCGTCGTCCAGCCCGAGCTTCACAAGCTCTGGCCGCGCCCGCAGGATCCGCACGACGCCGAGAGCGGCCCGGCGCAACCCGAACGGGTCCGAACTTCCCGTGGGTTCAGCCCCCACCGCGAACAGCCCGGCCAACAGGTCGAACCGGTCCGCAAGCGCCAGGAACACACCAGGCAGCGTCTCCGGCAGAGCACCACCAGCCGTACGCGGCAGCTCCATCTCGTAGAGCGCCTGAGCGACCGCTTCGGTCTCACCGGCGCGACGGGCGTACTCCCGCGCCATCACACCAGCGAGAGACGTCAGCTCGATGACCATCTGCGTGGCGAGGTCGAACTTCGCAAGCTGCGCCGCCCGCGTGAGTGTCGCGGTCTGCTCCTCCGACAGCTCGACGACGGACTGCGGCAGCGCCGACGCGAGTCGCCTGATGCGCTCGGCACGGTCGGCCATCGAGCCCAGCTGCTTTTCGAACGCGAGCTTGGTCAGGCCCTTCTTGTGGTCCTCGGGACGCACCTCGAGGTCGGCCCGCCAGAAGAACGCCGCGTCCTCGTACCGCGCGCGCAGCACCGCCTCGTATCCCGCCCGCACGACGTCGGCATCGCAGGCGCCGTTGGCGACCGCCACGAATGCCGGCATGAGTGATCCGTCAGCAGCGCGCACCGGCAGGTAGCGCTGGTGCTTGCGCATCACGGTGCTCAGCACCTCGCTCGGCAGCTCCAGGTAGCGCTCCTCGAACGATCCACGGATCGCGACCGGCTGCTCGATGAGGTTCGTGATCTCGTCCAGCAAGGCCGCGTCGGCCTCGAGATCGATGTGCCCGCCCACCTCGGCCGCGAGCTCGGTGGCGGCCGCGAGGATGGCGGCGCGGCGTTCGGCCGGATCGGCGATGATGTCGTGCGTACGAAGGAAGTCCAGATACCCGTCTGCGCTCGGTACCTCGACCACCGGTTGCTCGGCCGTCCGATGCACGCGCGTCGTACGACCGGAGGCGAGCGACGACACCGCGACCGGCACGGTCTCGTCACCGAGCAGCGCGAGCAGCCAGCGAATCGGCCGGCTGAACGAAAGGGTCGGGTCGTTCCAGCGCATGTTCTGCTCGGAGCGCAGGTCACCCACGACCGCTGCCAGCACGCCGCTCAACACCTCGGCCGCCGGCCGACCGGGGTCGGTCTTCACCACCGCGACGTACTCCACGTCGCCTTGGGTGACCCGCTGCAGGTCCGCGACGTCGACACCCTGGCCACGCGCGAACCCCTGTGCCGCCTTCGTCGGCTGACCGTCGGCGTCGTAGGCGACGCTCACCCGCGGCCCGCGGACCGTGCGCTCGGCGTCGGGCTCCCGCGGCTGGACCTCCTCGACGATCGCGATGATCCGCCGCGGCGTGCCGTACGTACGGATCTCGCCGTGCCCCAGCCGCGTCTCCGCGAGCTTCGCCGCAAGCGACTCACGGACGGCCTCGATGGTCCGCGTCACCTCGGCGTGCGGCAGCTCCTCCGTCCCGATCTCGAACAGCAGCGTGCTCGGTTGCGTGATCTCGGGGAACGACGTCGGTTTCGGGGCGAGAGCCGGAACCTGCGAACGCCCGAGCGGGTAGCCCAGCTCCTCCCGACGCTCGGCCCAGAGGTCCGAGACCTGCCGCGCGAGGGATCGCATCCGCGCGAAGGCGTTCGCGCGCTGGGTCGTGCTGATCGCGCCGCGGGAGTCGAGGACGTTGAAGGTGTGCGAGCACTTCAGGACGTACGTGTGGGCGGGCACGGGCAGCCGCTCGGCGATGCAGCGCTTCGCTTCCCTCTCGTACGCCTCGAACAGCTGCCAGTTGGTGTCGACGTCGGCGTCGTCGAGGTAGTAGCGGCTCATCTCGTACTCGGCCTGGCCGAACGCCTCGCCGTACGTTATGCCCGGCGCGTACAGGATGTCCTTGAAGTGCGTGACCTTCTGCAGCGCCATCATGATCCGCTCGATCCCGTATGTGATCTCGACGCTCACCGGATCGAGGCTCTTGCCGCCGGCCTGCTGGAAGTACGTGAACTGGGTGATCTCCAGGCCGTCGAGCCACACCTCCCAGCCGAGACCCCAGGCGCCGAGCGCTGGTGACGCCCAGTTGTCCTCCACAAACCGCACATCGTGGGCATGCAGGTCCACGCCGAACGCTGCCAGGCTGTCGAGGTAGACCTCCTGCGGATCGCCCGGGTCAGGTTTGAGGATCACCTGGAACTGCGTGTGGGTCTGCAGCCGGTTGGGGTTCTCGCCGTAGCGGGCGTCGTCGGGTCGCACGCTGGGCTCCACGTATCCCACCCGCCACGGCTCCGGACCGAGGACCCGCAGGATCGTGGCCGGGTTGTACGTACCCGCTCCCACCTCGGTGTTGAACGGCTGCACGACCATGGCGCCACGCGCCGTCCAGTACTCTGCCAGGGCCAGCAGGACGTCCTGCATCGTCGGCGGTTGGTTCGCAAGCTCTGCCCGTTTCACGCATCCGACCCTAGCCAGGGTCCGTTCCCCGGCCAGCCGAGAGGTCGAACTTGCTGGGTCCGGGGAGGAGAGATGCCAGATCCCAGAGCACCCACTTGTGCGGCGACGCCCCTTTTTGGCGCTCAGCTGATCCGGAACACCGGGTGCCTTGGCGCCGCGCGCAGGAGTTCCTCATCAGAGGACTTGGCGGTCACGCCGTCGAAGAACTGGCTGGATTCCCATCCCCACCGCTCGAGGTACGCACGCAGCAGGGGCGGCTTCTCATGATCGGCGAGCTCCACCGCGCGAATGGGCTCGACCCGCCTGCCCAGCGCGAGCTCCCCTTCGCCGGCAGCGCGCAGGTTGCGCACCCACTGGGTCTGCCCGCGCGGCGCGACCAGGTATCGCTGGCCGTCGAGGCGCAGGACGTTCACGAGAGTGGACCGAGTCTCGCCGGACTTGCGTCCCCGAACCCTCAGCACACGGGTGCCGAACAGGCTGATCCCGTGGTTGGTGAGCCACATCGCGGCTCGGTGCATGACGTTCTCCGCCTCGGCCATGAACGCAGCCTACGCGGCGGCGGCCTGCGGTGACACCTGTCGGCGGCTCGAGTTTGCACCTTGCGACTTCTTTGGCGGGACCACTGCCCCAGGTGGCAGGCTCGGACGCATGCAGACCACGCCCCGCTCCGGTCCGCAGTTGGCCGCGCCCCCAGCCGGTCGACCCGCCCGCGGACCAGTCACCGACGCCGAGCGATCGCTCGCGCCTGATCTCGCGCGGGGCATCATGCTGGCCTTCATCGCGCTCGCCAACTCGCCGCTCTACCTGCACGCACGACCGCGGGGCCTGCGCCTGCACATCATCGAGGACTCGGTGGTGGACACGATCACGACGTTCCTCGTCGTGACGTTCGTCGACGGCCGGGCGTATCCGATGTTCGCCGCGCTCTTCGGTTACGGCATGGTGCAGCTGTACCAGCGTCAGGTCGCAAGCGGTGGCACGTGGCCTGCGATCCAGTCGCTGCTGGTCCGCCGGAACCTGTGGCTGTTGGTCTTCGGCCTCCTGCACGCGCTGCTGCTCTTCTCCGGGGACATTCTCGGTGCGTACGCCTTGGCGGGTCTGCTCGCGCTGGCGCTCTTCCGGATGTCCGATACGCGGCTGCTCGCTGCCGCCGCTGTCTTCGCGTTGCCGCTCGCCGGGCTCGGTGCGACGTACGGCCTCGTGGTTCCCGAGGATCAACCCTCGATGGTGGCGGCACTGAGCACGCCGGATCCGCTCGACGCCACCGAGCTCCGGCTCACCGACTGGATCGTGGGCACGCCGTACTCCGCCCTCGTGGTCATGACGCCGATGCTCGTCGGGATCTGGGCCGGCCGCCGTGGCCTGCTCGAGGATCCTGCGCGCCACCGTCGGTTGCTGCGACGGGTTGCGGTCGTCGGCCTGACGGTCGCCGTGGTGGGAGGCCTTCCGTTGGATCTGCGGGTCGTCCGCGTCCTGCCGTCGTACTCCCTCGCCGCCGACCTGACCTTCGCCGCGCTGCACACGCTCACCGGAGTTGCCGGCGGCTTGGGGTACGCCGCGTTGATCGGGTTGATCGCGGCTCGGTTCGCCCACGTGCGTCGCAGCGCTGCCGATCCGGCCGACCCTCAGCAGGTGACTGGCAGCCGTGATGGCGCCGGCCGGAACGGATCTCGGCTCAGCCAGTCAGTGGTCCGTGCCGTGGCGGCCTGCGGACAGCGGTCGTTGTCCTGCTACCTCGCGCAGTCGGTGGTGTTCGTGGCCGTCTTCACGCCGTACCTCGGAGGGCTGGGCGCGACGACCGGCAGCGCAGGAGCCGCCGTCATCGCCCTCGCCACCTGGCTCGCGACCGTCGTGGCCGCCGACGTACTCCGCCGGCTTGGCCGACGCGGCCCCGCCGAAACCCTGTTGCGCCGCCTCGTCTACTCCAAATGACCATGTGCACTACGCCTGCCGGAGGTGCAACACGGCTCGGCACCTTGCGTGGCCCCGAAAACTGTCAAGTTTCTCGCGACGGGGCATCTCCCCTTGTCGATGGTCAGGGATCTCGGCATGCCCTCCGACGTCCCGCCGAACCGGTAGCGCGCAGCACGGTCGTCCTCAGCGACCTTGACGAAGTACGACAGGACGGCCATCGGCCTTCACCTTATGGCCTTCTCATCGCATGGCCTTCTCATCGAGATGCCGACGAACACGCCACGCGAACCGCGATTCGGCGACGACGTCATGGCCACCGTACGCAGCATGCGCCGCCGTACTCAGCCAAGCTCACGCGCCGACCCACCGACACGTGCGATGCGCGGCTTCCGCGACCCACGCTGGGCATGGAAGCCACGCATCGGTCACGAGAGCCAGCTAAACGTGGTCATTTTGACGGGCGGCGGCGAGATCGGCAGCCACCAGCTCGGCGATCTGGGCGGTGTTGAGAGCGGCGCCCTTGCGCAGGTTGTCCGCGCACACGAACATGTCGAGCGCCTGAGGGTCGTCGAGCGACTTGCGCAGGCGGCCCACCCACGTCGGGTCGGTGCCCACGACGTCGGCCGGCGTCGGGAACTCGAGCTTGTCCGGCTCGTCGTAGAGCAACACGCCAGGCGAGTCCAGCAGGATCTCGCGCACCTCGTCGACATCGACCTCACGGGCGAACCGCGCATGGACCGCGAGCGAGTGTGTCGTCACGACCGGAACGCGCACGCACGTCGCGGACACCGCGAGGTTGGGAAGACCGAGGATCTTGCGCGACTCCAGACGTACCTTCATCTCCTCGCTGGTCCAGCCGTCGTCGCGCAGCGAACCCGCCCACGGCACCACGTTGAACGCCAAGGGCGCCGGGAACGGACCGAGGTCGTCGCCCACGATCCGGCGCACGTCACCGGCTCGAGTCCCGATCTCCCGGTGTCCGGCAACCTTGGCCACCTGGTCGTACAACGTGTCGATCCCGGCCTGACCGGCACCCGACGCGGCCTGGTACGAGGCGACGACGAGAGACTCGAGCTCGTACGTGCGGTGCAGCACGCCGATCACCACGATCATCGCCAGCGTGGTGCAGTTGGGGTTGGCGATGATGCCCTTCGGCCGCTTCCGGACCTCCGATGCGTTCACCTCGGGTACGACGAGCGGCACCTCGGGGTCCATCCGGAACGCACCCGAGTTGTCGACAACGACCGCTCCGCGCGCGGCCGCGATCGGCGCCCACTCCGCCGAGACCTCGTCCGGCACGTCGAACATCGCGACGTCAACGCCGTCGAAGCAGTCCTCGGAGAGCGCGACGACCTCCACCTCCTCGCCGCGCACCGTGAGCTTCCGACCGGCCGAACGCGGCGACGCGATCAACCGGATCTCACCCCAGATGTCCTGGCGGGTCGACAACAGCTGCAGCATCACCGAGCCCACGGCCCCGGTCGCGCCCACGACGGCAAGGGTCGGGCGAAGCGCAGAAGCCTTGGGGCGAAGCGGAACGGTCGACGTCTCAACGGGTTGGCTCATCGTCCCGTACCTCCGTACACCACAGCCTCCGCCTCGTCTGCATCCAGGTCGAACGCCCGGTGGGCGCTCGCCACCGCCGCATCCACGTCGTCCTCGTCGACCACCACCGACACCCGGATCTCGGACGTCGAGATCATCTCGATGTTGACACCGGCTTCGGCGACCGCCGCGAAGAACTTCGCCGCAACCCCCGGGTTGGTCCGCATGCCAGCACCGATCAGCGAGACCTTGCCGATCCGGTCGTCGTACAGCAGCTGCTCGTAGCCCACCTCGTCCTTGATCTTCGAAAGCGCCGCCATCGCCTGCTGGCCGTCAGCGCGTGGCAGCGTGAACGAGATGTCCGTACGACCGGTGGCGGCGGCCGAGACGTTCTGCACGATCATGTCGATGTTGATCTCGGCGTCGGCGAGGGCCTGGAAGATCCGCGCAGCCTCGCCGACCTTGTCCGGCACAGCGACCACGGTCACCTTGGCTTCACTCTTGTCGTACTGGACACCGGAGATGATCGGCTGTTCCATCTCAGTCTCCTCGTCGGCGATCTCGCGGTCGGTCGGGAAGTCCAGCGGATAGTCAGCGGCTGCGTCGGGGTTCAGGCCGCGGGCGAGACGCTCCCGCGCTGCTCGCACGATGTCGACGTCGGCGACCCAGGTCCCGGGTTTGACGCTGAACGACGAACGCACGTGGATGGGCACCGAATAGCGACGGGCGTACTCCACGCAGCGCAGGTGCAGCACCTTGGCACCACACGCTGCCATCTCGAGCATCTCGGCGTACGAAATCTGCGGAATTCGTCGGGCGGTCGGCACGATGCGCGGATCGGCCGTGAAGACGCCGTCGACGTCGGTGTAGATCTCGCAGACGTCGGCACCGAGCGCCGCCGCCAATGCGACGGCCGTGGTGTCCGAAGCGCCGCGGCCCAGGGTGGTGATCTCCTTGGTGTCCTGGGACACCCCTTGGAAACCGGCGACGATCGCGATCGCACCTTCTTCGAGCGCCTGCCGGATCCGTCCCGGCGTGATGTCGATGATCTTGGCCTTGCCGTGGTGGGAGGTGGTGATCACCCCTGCCTGGCTGCCGGTGTACGACTTCGCGGTCTGACCGAGGTTCGCGATCGCCATCGCGAGCAAAGCCATGGAGATCCGCTCGCCAGCGGTGAGGAGCATGTCGAGCTCACGAGGCGGCGGAAGAGGGCTCACCTGCTGCGCCAGATCACGAAGGTCGTCGGTGGTGTCACCCATCGCCGAGACGACGACCACCACATCATGACCGGCCTTCTTTGTGGCGACGATTCGTTGGGCGACACGTTTGATGCACTGGGCATCGGCCACGGACGAGCCGCCGTACTTCTGCACGACAAGGCCCACGAGATGACGCTCCTGCTCGGCGGTCGACTACTCCGATCTGCTCCGAGGGTATGTGCCTCGGGTCACATCGAACGCCCAGACCGGCCTGTCCCCGGCCCAGGACGGCTCCGTTGCCGCGCCACAGTCTACAGACCGCGACGCCGTCTGAACGGATTGTCCATCCTTTGGTCACGGAGAATGACCAAACGCGGCGTGACCCCCTCAAATGTCCACGCACCCAACGGACTCCGTCACCGGGTGAGAGTGAGCGTCGCTTGGTGCCAGCACCTGCCGCGGTGGGTGCGTCCTCGCCGCGCCTGGTCATTGTGACGTTTCCGGTGCCGGCACCGAAGCGCTCTCTTGCTGCGACCACCCCAACAACGCCGAACTCACGCGATGCAGAGGATCTCACCGTGGACTACGCAGAGCCAGCCGTCCGGCTCGTCGGCCCACGTCCGCCACGCATCCGAGATCCGTTGCAGGAGTGCCTGATCGGCGAGCCCTCTTTGCTGAAGCTGGTGTGCGAGATCGGACCTCAGGATGCGGTCGGCCCACATGCCGCCCCACCAGGCGCGTTCGTCCGGGTTGGCGAAGCACCAGACGCTGGCCGATGCCTTCACGTCCGTAAAGCCCGCGGCGTTCGCCCACGAAAGCAGGTGCCGGCCCGCGTCGGGTTCGCCGCCGTTCGACCTCGCCACCGTGCGATAGAGATCCAGCCAGATGTCGAGCTCGGGGATGCGAGGAAACCAGACAAAGCCGGCGTAGTCGCTGTCGCGGGCGGCGACGACACCTCCCGGCACGCAGACCCGTCGCATCTCCCGTAACGCCTGCACCGGATGGGCGACGTGCTGCAAGACCTGGTGGGCGTGGACGACGTCGAAGCGACCGTCGGGAAACTGCAGGCGGTGAACGTCGCCCACCACGAAGTCGATGGTGGTGACCCCACGCGCCTCGGCCTCGGCTCGGGCCAGATCGAGAACCTCTTCGGTGACCTCC
This sequence comes from Actinopolymorphaceae bacterium, assembly GCA_036564245.1. Classification (GTDB taxonomy): domain Bacteria; phylum Actinomycetota; class Actinomycetes; order Propionibacteriales; family Actinopolymorphaceae; genus Thermasporomyces. Next base: position 29,843 of record DATCKU010000086.1, on the reverse strand, counting down.
ACCGCCGTGACGCGTCCAGGCGCGACCCGCGCGGCGAGATCAGCGGTCAGCGTCCCAGGGCCGCAGCCCACGTCCAGGAGGGACATTCCGGGCCGAAGTCGTGGCAGCAGGTACGCGGCTGAGTTCTCAGCGGTGCGCCACCGGTGAGATCGCAGCACCGACTCGTGGTGCCCATGGGTGTAAACCGCACCATCCCGGGACGTGTCGACCGACCGCATGGTCGCAGGCTAGACAGCGCTGCCCGCGTACGAGACTCGTGTCCACCCAGTGGACGCTCATGGTTCCCGACCAGGGCGAGGCCCTCGCCGGGCCGAGTCTCACGCCGCGCAGAGCCCAGGGGGAGCCAGCGGCCGTCGCCTAATCTCGACGACCACGCGCGAAAGCTCTGGACGACAAGACCAGCGAATGGAGAGGAACCGTGGATAGGATCGGGCCGACGTGACGACGGCCGCCACCGAACGCACCTCCTCGCCGCCGCAGCGCGCGACGCGCCTCCGCGGCCTCCTCGGTGCCTGCCGCCCCAAGCAGTGGCTGAAGAACGTCCTCGTCCTCGCTGCTCCGGCCGCAGCCGGGGTGTTGGATCAGCCCGATTCGCTTCTGGCCACGGCCATTGCGTTCCTGGCGTTCTGCCTTGCGGCGAGCGGCACCTACCTCGTCAACGACGCGCGCGACGCGGCCGCCGACCGGCTCCATCCCCGCAAGCGCCATCGACCAGTCGCCGCGGGCACGATCTCACCGACGCTCGCCTATGTCGCAGGAGGTTGCTGCCTTGTCGGTGGCCTCGCCGTGTCGATGCTCACCGGGCGGTGGCAGCTCACGGCGATCGTCCTGGCGTACGTCATCCTCACCACCGCCTACTCCCTGCACCTCAAGCGGGTTCCCATCCTCGACCTGATCAGCGTGGCGGGCGGCTTCGTGCTGCGCGCGGCGGCTGGGGCGGTGGCCGTCGCGGTACCCATGTCGAGCTGGTTCCTCATCGTCGCGACGCTCGGGTCACTCTTCATGGTCGCCGGGAAGCGAGAGGCCGAACTCGCGAACGGCGAGCGCGGCGAGTCGCGTGCAACGCTGCGGCTCTATAGCAAAGAGTTCTTGTGGTACGTACGAGCGACGTCTTCGGGCGCCTTGCTCGTGTCGTACTGCCTGTGGGCGTTCGAACACGAAGGCCTGGCCCGGTTGGCCTTCGGGATCTCGATCGTGCCGTTCGCGGTGGGAATTCTGAGGTACGCCATGCTGGTCGACACTGGATTCGGCGAGGAACCGGAGGAGGTCGTGCTCTCCGACTCGATGCTGCTCCTTTCCGGACTTGCCCTCGTAGCCTGCATCGCCGTTGGTGTCTATGTCGTCTGAACGCCGCTTGCTCACCGGATGGGGGCGGACCAGCCCTACGGCCGCGCATGTCGTAGCTCCCCGCTCGGTCGAGGAGATCGCCCGACTGCTTGCCGATCCACCACCACGTGGGCTCATCGCGCGCGGGCTCGGCCGCTCGTACGGCGACGCGGCTCAAGACGCAGGCGGCGTCGTCCTCGACTGCACGACATTGCCAGCGCGGCTCGACATCGATGCCGACCGTGGCATCGTCACCGCGTCCACGGGAACGAGCTTCGACACGCTCATCCGCGAGCTGCTGCCACGCGGATGGTTCGTGCCGGTAACCCCCGGGACCCGGTATGTCACGGTCGGCGGGGCAGTCGCAGCAGACATCCACGGAAAGAACCACCATGTCGCCGGATCGTTCGGCTGCTTCCTGCTGGGACTCACTCTGGTGCTCCCCGGTGGCCGCGTGGTCCAGGTCAGCGACCTGCCCAACGAAACGGGCCTTTCGCTGCGCCCTGCGGGCTCGGACCCGAAGACGCATCTCGAAGGTATCCACGGCTATGTCGAGCACGCCCGCGACGAGCCGCTCGCGGGCACAGGCAACAGCCCGCTCAAAGACCCTGACGCTTTGCATGGCTCGGACATCCCGGCGAGCGAGCTGTTCTGGGCCACCGTCGGCGGAATGGGTCTCACCGGCGTCGTCGTCGACGCGACGTTCCGCTGCATTCCCGTGGAGACGTCACGCATGTGGGTGCAGACCCGTCGGGCCGCCAACCTGGACGAGCTCCTCGCGACCATGACAGCCTCCGACGAGGCATTCCCCTACTCGGTGGCGTGGATCGACCTGCTGGCCCGGGGATCGTCACTGGGTCGCGGTGTCATCACCCATGGTCGGCACGCGGCGGTGGACGAACTCCCAGCCAAGATGCGTCGCGACCCGCTGCGTTTCGACGCCCGGCCACGGCTCACCGCACCGCCGTGGGCACCCTCGGGGTTGCTCAACGCGGTCAGCGTCCGCGCGTTCAACGAGTGGTGGTACCGCAAAGCCTGCTTCCCTGGCGGTCGGAGCCACACCGCCATCCAATCCATTCCCGCCTTCTTCCACCCCCTGGACGGCGTCGACGGATGGAACCGGCTGTACGGCAATCGCGGCTTCGTGCAGTACCAGTTCGTCGTACCGTTCGACGCCGAGGACACCCTGCGCTCGATCGTCGCCGACCTGGCCGCGATGCGCGTCCCCTCGTTCCTCGCCGTGCTCAAGCGTTTCGGCTCCCGCAACCCCGCGCCGTTGTCGTTCCCCCAACCCGGCTGGACGCTCGCGCTCGACATCCCCGTGGGAGACCGCAGGTTGCCCGGACTGCTCCGGGACTTCGACACGCGCGTGGCCGAGGCCGGTGGCCGGGTCTATCTCGCGAAGGACTCGCGGCTGTCGGCGGACATGATGGCGGCGATGTATCCCGAGCTCGATGCCTGGCGCGCAGTACGCTCTCGGATCGACCCACACGGCGTCCTGCGGTCGGATCTCGCCAGACGGCTGGACCTGTGAAGAGGCCAGACTGACCACAGCAGAGGGCTTTTCGGGTTCCGCCCGGCCCACACCCCTAGCTGGACCCGGAGAAACGGCAGGTCATTGCGGAAGGAGAACGGCCGGTGAGAAACGCGCTCGGCGGTGTGGATACGGCCCTGCTGCTCGGCGGACGAAGCGAGATCGGCCTGGCGATCGTCCGCGCATTGGTCGAGCGTGGCACGCGCCGCGTCGTCCTCGCCGTACGAAACCCGACCCCGGAGGCCGACGAGGCGGCCGAACGCCTCCGCAACGCCGGGGCGACGCTCGTCCAGACGATCGAGTTCGACATCACCCGACCCGAAACACATCAGGCGGCGATCGGGCAGGCGACAGCTGTGCTGGGCGACCTCGATGTGGTCATCGATGCCATCGGCGTGCTGGGCTCGACCTCCGACTATGAGAACGATCCGGTGGCGGCCGCTCACTCCGCGGTCGCCAACTTCGCCGGCCACGTGTCGGCCGGTCTCGCCGTCGCGGAGGTGTTGCGGCGTCAGGGTCACGGCACGTTCATCGTGCTCTCCTCGGTGGCAGGGGTCAGGGTTCGCAAGGCCAACTACGTCTACGGCGCCGCCAAGGCAGGTCTCGACGGCTTTGCCCAGGGCTTGGGTGATGCGCTGGCTGGTACGGGTGCGTCGGTGATGGTGGTCCGGCCCGGATTCGTACGGACGAAGATGACCACGGGCTTGCCTGAAGCGCCGTTCACGGTCGGCCCTGACGACGTCGCCCAGGCCGTGGTCGACGGGCTCGCGCGTCGCCGTGAGGTCGTGTGGGTTCCGGCCACGCTGCTACCTGTCTTCTCGGTTCTCCGGCTGCTGCCCCGGCCCCTGTGGCGGCGGGTCAGCTACCGCTGAGCACCGTCACGATCCGTGTGGCAGACTATGGGCGACGATCTTGAACGGGAGGCCGCGATGAGCTCCGACGTGATCCCCCCAGGCGTCGACCCGACGAAGCCGAGTGCCGGCCGGATGTACGACTACTACCTCGGCGGCACGGAACACTTCGAGGTTGACCGCCGCGCCGCCGAGATGGTGCGGGCGGCTGCACCGGAGCTGGAGGACGCCGCATGGGCCAACCGCGGCTTCCTGCAACGCTCGGCGCGGTGGCTTGCCGCTGAGGCGGGCATCCGGCAGTTCATCGACATCGGAGCCGGCTTGCCGACCCGCAACAACACCCACGAGGCGGTCCAGGCAGTTGCGCCCGATGCCCGTGTCGTCTACGTCGACAACGATCCGATGGTGCAGGTACACGGCAAGCACCTGCTCGCCAACACACCGAACACCGCCTTCATCGGCGGCGACCTCCGCGATCCCGACGGGATCCTCAACCACCCGGAGCTTCGCGAGCTGATCGACTTCAACCAACCGGTCGGCCTGATGCTCGTCTCGGTCGTGCATTTCGTCTCAGATGAGCGAGACCCCTGGGGGCTGATCCGCCGCTACATGGACGCGTTCCCGTCGGGAAGCTACCTGTCGCTCTCGCACGGCACGACGGACAAGAACTCCGAGGAGGTCGCTGCGCGCGTCCAGAAGGTGTACGAGAACGCCAGCGAGCAGCTCTACCTGCGGTCCCGGGAGGACATCGAGCGGTTCTTCGAGGGCCTCGAGATCGTGCCTCCGTACGACGGAGCCACACCAGACCTCGCCCATCTCGGGGTGTGGGGCGCTGAAGATCCGGAAGTCGCTGACAGCGAGGGATCGCGCTGGGCATACTGCGCGGTGGCCCGCAAGCCGTAGCGCACCTCGCTGGCATCGGCCAGGTGCGCCGCCTCGACATCACGGTCAGCGATCGTCGTTCCAGATCGCCTTGATGGTCTCCTCGACGCTGAACCCGGCCGGGTTGTGTGTGCTCCTGGTGGCACCCTTGAACATCCACGCCTTCACCTGCTCGATGGTGCCATCGGCGGTGTGGAGAGGAGCCTCGAGAGTGATCGGGGCATTGCCCAAGGTCCTGCGCCCAGGCATCATGACCCAGCCTGTCGGGTCGTTCGCACGGACCCAGTCCCACGCGTAGCGGAGCCAGCTGTTCCGGTAGGACTCGGGTTGACGAGCGAACCACGCGATCTCGTCGTAGCCCCAGGTCCATATCGAGGAAAGGTCCGGCTCGCCTGGGTTCGGCCCCACTCCCCCGTAGTTGTCGAACTCGACGACGTAGGTCAAGGAATCGGTGTACCACCCGCTGGGTGTGACTCCGCCCTTGCTACGACGATAGATTCCGCTCAGGTTTCCGAGGTCCTGTTCCAGCCTCAGGACAGCATGCTGGGGCTGGTCGACAACCTCGTCCGGACGCAACGGCCAGGAATGGAAGTCCAGGAGCAGCTTGCCGTCGCGGACAAGCCCATAGGTATGCGCTGAGATGAGTACGAGGCCACGTCTTGCGTTCCTGCGCGCATACCTGCGTACGCGACTCAACAGCTCCGCCCACGCATCATGGTTCGAATCTTCTGCGCCGGTGAGCTCCATCTGGCCGAAATGGATCGACTCATGTCCGGCGTCGATGTACCGGGCGGCCCGGTAGAAGAACCACAGCTGCGTCTCACGTCGTCGTACGTCAGGGACTGAGGCGCCAGGGCCCCAGTGGTCGACGAACCGGCCGTTCTCGAACAGCATGGCCTCGTAGTCGAACGTCCGCTGCTCCTTCGGCATGTCGAATTCCGCGAAGACCCAGCCCGGTATCTGGATGTTCTCGACCGAGGTGTACGCGGTCTCGAACACCGCCGCCTGGAGCATGACGTCCGGAAGAACGCGGTGCACTTTCCGGGCGCGCTCTGCTGCCAAGGCGAAGTGCGCATCGTCGTCGTTCGGCGGCGCCCACGCGTAGCCCGCCTGGCCGACGAAGCGCGCGCCGATGTTCGCGAGCATCCGCACGTCGTCATCGAACGTGTCGCTGGTGCCCTCAGGAAAACTCGCCGTCAACCCTTGAAAGGTGATCGCATGCGACAGGTAGTGCTCGAGCTGCTGTCGACTGATCCGGCCACCGAACGACTTCGTCCCGCTCTCGCGTGGACCTGATGCTTTGCCACTAGCCGACGACGTGGATTCGGCGTTCCGTCCCACTCCAAGACCGGCAGCACCCGCGCCGGCGGCCAGGAGTTGCCGTCGGCTCAGCGGAGTATCCCCATCACTGCCTCGAGACGTCCCGCCCGCCACCGCTAGCTCCTTCGTGTCGATCTCCGCGTTCATGGTGCGGGCGGCAAGCGCACCCGACAAGTCACATCAGGCTGCCGGAAGAGGACGTCGATGCCGACGACCGGGTGAATCCTCGGAAACGGACGAGCGGGCAGTGCTCACTGGTGGGCGCGGGCACGTAGGGGCTTGTCGGAGGTGTGACACGTGCCGACACGTAGTGCACCTCCGACGGGCGTAGTGCACATGGTGAACCCGGTGCAGCCAGGTGACGCTGCCACGTCTCGGCGTCCACGACCTGCGGTAATGCTGTGGCGGCCATGAGCTCAACGATCTTCTCGGTCTTCCCACTGCAGGTGGCTCTCTCGGTTAGACCCCGGTCGATCGGCGGACTCATCGACTCGACGCACGTACGCCTGAATCAGTGCTCTCCACTGATCGTCGGGAGCGGTTGTCGTATGAGCCGGGTCGCCAATCGTCATATGGTCAAGAGGCTGGGTAGCACGGGCTGCACTCCCGAGCACTCGGCCACTAGGAAAGATCAAAGCGCCGGCAGTAAGGGGAGAAATCAGATGAGCCCGGCAACCAGTCCCAAACCCATCCCAGACACCTACCGCAGGGTCACGCCCGCGCTCGTCGTCCGCGGTGCTGCCCGAGCGCTCGAGTTCTACGGAGAGGTGTTCGGAGCCACTGAGCGCATGCGATTCCCCGGCCAGAACGGCACAGTCGCTCACGCCGAGATCGAGATCGGCGATTCCGTCCTCATCGTGGAGGATGAGTCACCACTCTCTGCCACGAAGGCCCCGCCCTCTGGCGGGCTCGACGGCTCGCCCACCTTCCTGTTCGTCTACGTCGAAGACGTGGACGCCACCATCGAACGCGCGGTGAAGCTCGGCGCCGAGCTCAAGCGCACTCCCGAGAATCAGTTCTACGGCGACCGCGACGGCTACATCATCGACCCGTTCGGCCACGGCTGGACGATCGCGACGCATGTCGAAGACGTGACTCCGGAGGAGATGACCCGCCGCATGGCCGAGCTCTTCGGCCAGCCATGAGCCCGAGCCCACGTCGGTCGAAGGAGCGTGAGATCGTGAAGTACGTGCTGTTGTTCGTCGACGACGAACAGTTCGCCCAGGAACTACAGGCGATGAGTCAGACCGAGCGCGAACGTGCCTACGAGCGCGTTCGGCAGTGGATGGCCGACAACGCCCACGTGATCCGCGGTGGAAACAAGCTTCAGGGGCCGCAGACAGCGACGACGGTCCGGCTCGGCGGCGGGGAGCCGATCGTCACCGATGGTCCGTTCGTCGAAGGCAAGGAAGTGGTGAGTGGTTACCTCGAAATCGAGGTCGAGGACCTGGACGCCGCCCTGCGCATGGTGAGGACCTGGCCCGGTTGTCCCATCGTCGAGATTCGACCTGTGGAGTCATGAGCAGCTCACGCGAGCTGTCGCATGGTGAGTTGGCCCACGTGGTGCGAGAGCACGCGGGCAAGCTCGCCGCCTCACTGATGTATGTCACGGGCGACTTCGCCACCGCTGAAGACCTCGTCCAGGACGCGGTTCTCGCGGCCCTCGAACGCTGGCCTGTCGACGGCATCCCACAGCAACCGGACGCCTGGCTTCTCACCGTGGCCCGCCGACGTGGCATCGACCTTTTGCGTCGGCAGGCCAACTACCGCAGCAAGCTCGCGCAGCTCGAACACCTGATCCAACCCGAACCCGACGATCGACTCCGGCTGATCTTCACATGCTGCCACCCGACACTCTCCCGAGAGGCGCAGATCGCGCTCACGCTCAGGGTCGTGTGTGGATTGACCACGGCGCAGATCGCCCGTGCCTTCCTCGTCCGCGAGAGCACCGTCGCCCAGCGAATCACACGAGCGAAACAGAAGATCGCCGCCGCTGGTATCCCGTACCGCATCCCAGACGACGACGAGCTCGCCGAACGCCTGAACCAAGTCCTGGCGGTGATCTACCTCGTCCTCAACGAGGGCTATCTCTCCACAGCCGACCGGGTCCACGAGCGCGATCTGGTCGACGACGCCGAATGGCTCGCTTCCCTCCTCCACCAGCTCATGCCCACGCAGCCGGAGGTCGCCGGTCTGCTCGCGCTGATCCGGCTGCATCGCGCACGCGACGCCGCACGTTTCGGGCGGGACGGTTCGCTGATCCTCCTCAAAGACCAAGACCGCTCGCTCTGGGACCGGGAGGCGATCCAGGACGCCATCGCCCTGCTCAGCCGTGCAGCCAGGCAGAAACGCCCAGGCCCTTACCAGCTCCAAGCCGCCATCGTGGCCTGTCATGCCGAAGCGCCGACGTTCGAGGAGACCGACTGGGAGCAGATCGTCCTGCTGTACGACATGCTGCTAGGCCTGGCTCCCTCTCCCGTGACCCGCCTGCACCGAGCCATCGCCGTTCGCTACACGAGCGGACCACGGGCCGCGATGGCAGAGCTCGACGCCTTGGCCGATGCGCTCCAGGCGTACCACCTCTACCACGCAACCCGCGCCGAGCTGCTGCTGGAGCTCGGCCGACCGGACGAGGCGCAGACCGCCAACCGGCAGGCACTCGCACTCACTGCGAATCCGGCCGAGCGGGCGATCCTTCAGGAACGCGTGGCGTTGAGCTGATCGCCCTCGCGCGGCAGGTTGAGCTTGGGGAGCGCCGCCTCGATCTGCTCGCGGTTGGGCTCCAACCACGGCGGAAGCTTGAGTGCCTGCCCGAGCTCCAGCAGTGGCTCGTCGATGGCGAACCCGGGCTGGTCGGTTGCGATCTCCAGCAGGGTGCCCGCAGGCTCTCGGAAGTAGATCGAACGGAAGTACTGCCGATCCATGATCGACGTCACCTGCACGCCGTCGTCGAGCAGCTGCTCACGCCACGCGATCTGGGTCTCCTCGTCCGGGGCGCGCCACGCCACGTGGTGGATGGTGCCCACCGCCACGAGTCCATCCGGGGCGTGCGGGGTGACTTCGACGTCGACGTACGCACCTGGGCCCCCGTCTCCCGCAGCGAACCGGAACCGTGACGGAATCCCGCGCGCCGCCCCGCCTGCACGTTGCTCGCTGTCGTACCGCAAACCGAGGCCGTCGAGCAGCATGGCGGCCGTCGCGTCCTCACGGGAGACCGTGAGCGTGACGGAGTGCAGCCCACGAATCGCATGCTCGGGCGGGACCAAGCCGAGACGCCACGGATCGCGCGGATCTTCCTGCGGGTGGGCGACGAGCTCGATCGCAAGGCCGTCGGGGTCGCGGAGTGCCAGCACCTCTTCGCCTTCCCGGGTGACGACGTCGCTGACCTCGACGTCTTGCGACTCCAGGTGTTGCTTCCACCAGCCGATCGAGGTCTCCGGAACCGAGAACGCCGTCGTGGTCGCCTGACCCACGCCGCGGCGCCCTTTCGGCGCACCAGGCCACGGGAAGAACGTGATGAGCGATCCGGGCAGACCGCGTTCGTCGCCGTAGTAGAGGTGGTACGTGCCAGGGTCGTCGAAGTTGACGGTGGTCTTGACCAGGCGAAGCCCCAACGTACGCAGGTAGAACTCGACGTTGCGCTGGGGGTCACCGCCGATCGCGGTGACATGGTGCAGGCCAGTGGTCGCGAAGCCGCGACGATCGCCCGTGGAACTGCCCGTGGAATCGCTGCCGACCATGTGCTCACGATACGGCCGTTTCGCCCGCTCGCCACCGGCTCGAAGCGTACGAATGCAAGGTCAGCCCGAGTCTGAGAATTCAGGGTTCGATCTGCGGCCCGCATCCAGCCGGTCTCGGGTCAGCGTCGCAGCTTGGTGGCATCGACCGACTCGTCGTCGCTCGTGTCGAGCCGAGCGTGGGCGACGATCGAGTGCAACGCTCGCAGGACGGCCCCTGCCTCGGCCCCCCAACTCGAGAGGTACGAGAACTGCCACCACCACAAAGCCTCGTCGATACGTCCGGCCCGGTGGTGTTTCAGACCGTGCACCAGCGCAGCGGCGATGCCCGCCAGGTCGTCCGACAGCCGCCCGTGCAGCAGCTCGACCTCTTTTCCGTACGGATCGAAGACCTCGGTGTAGATGTCCACGTCGGCGAGCAGGTATCCCAGGCGCTCGCGCAGCTCGTCGAGGTCGGGATCGGGCCCCGGATCAGGCTCGAAGCGCTCGGCCGGCACGATGTCACTGATCGCGCCGAGCCGACCGCCGGCGAGCATCAGCTGGCTGACCTCCAGCAACAGCATCGGCACCGCGGTCGACTGCTCCTCCGAGCGCGCGATCTCACGGAGAGCGATGAGGAAGCTCTCAATCTGGTCGGCGATCTCCTGGGCGAAGTCCTCGACGTCACTGCCTGGCACCTGTCCAACCCCCAAAGGTCTCCTCGCACTCGCGATTGTGCGTCATCGAGCGGCGGCTCGCGGCCAGTTGCCGACGACGGCCGCTCACTCGCCGTGCGGATGGGTCCCGTCGAGCGGCGTCAGGCATCGAGCAGTCGCCGCCCTTCGAAGGCTCGCCCCAGTGTCACCTCGTCGGCGTACTCCAGATCACCGCCCACCGGTAGTCCGCTCGCCAGCCTGGTCACCCGCAACCCCAACGGCGAGAGCATGCGGGCGAGATAGGTGGCGGTCGCCTCACCCTCGAGGTTGGGGTCGGTGGCGAGAATGACCTCCTGAACCGTGCCGTCCGCGAGCCGCGTCATAAGTTCGCGTATGCGCAGATCATCCGGTCCGACGCCTTCGATCGGGCTGATCGCCCCACCCAGCACGTGGTACCGACCCCGGTACTCGCGCGTCCGTTCGATCGCCACGACGTCTTTCGGCTCCTCGACCACGCAGAGGAACGCCGGGTCCCGACGCGGATCCCGGCAGATGCGGCACTGCTCCTCCTCGGCGACGTTGCCACAGATGTCGCAGAACCGGATGCGTTCCTTGACCTGCAGCAAGGCGTCGGCGAGCCGGCGTACGTCGACCGGGTCTGCAGCCACGAGGTGGAACGCGATGCGCTGAGCACCCTTGGGCCCGATACCGGGCAGTCGCGCCAACTCGTCGATGAGATCTTGGACGACGCCTTCGTACACCGTTGCGGCCTCGCTCTCGATCGGTCTAGCCCGGCAGCCCGAGACCGCCAGTCAGACCGCCGAGTCCCCCGGCCAATGGGCCGAGCTTCTGGGCAGCCAGAGTCTTGGCGTTCGTACCTGCGTCACGGACCGCGGCGACGATCAAATCGGCGAGAGTCTCGGTGTCCGACGGGTCGCACGCCTCAGCCTTGATGTCGAGCCGCAGCAGCTCACCGATGCCGTTGACGGTCGCCGTGACCAGCCCGCCGCCAGAGGTGCCCGTGACCTCGGCCTGCGCGAGCTCGTCCTGCGCGGACATCAGATCCTGCTGCATCTTCTGGGCCTGCTGCAGAAGCTGCTGCATATCGGGCGTTCCGCCAGAGAACACGATGATCTCCCTCGTCTGGGCTGTGGAGGTTGGCAGGACCAGCCCCGCGAGACCCATTGGCAAAGTTCGCGGGAGCGGAGCCCTCCGGGTTTGGTTGTCGGGGTTTCGCGGGGGCAGAGCCCTCGCGGTCGGGCATCTCGCCCTCCTCCTGTGGGCGGGATCACCGCGTACGTCGAGCCTACGATGTCGACCGCCCTGAGCGACACGGCCCCTCGTCGCCGGTCTCGCTCATTAGGCGCAACCCGACCTCCCCGCTGCCGCCCTGGCTATCCACAGACGGGCGTTCCGGCTGATTTTTCCACAGAAGACGATCACTCACGCCACCGCCCACGTGGCGCCCCAACGATGGTTGGACATCCGTCGGCTCCCTGCCGCCGACACCCAACTCCTACGAACGAAAGAAGGGACGTCACCCATGTTTCCGAGCGTGTGTGCTGCGGTGGCGGCGTTGGCCCGCGCGTGGATCACGATCGGACTGCCTGCGACGGCCATGGCCTGCGCGTTGCCGGCCGACCCGGCGCTTGCTACCACTGCGGCCGAGCTTCCCGAGACGGGGATCGCCGCCAGGCTGCTCGGCCCGGTGAGCCGAGCTTCCAGCGCGGCCGATCAGCCGGGCCGGACGAAGCCGGAGCACTGGTCGAAGCCCTGCCTTGTCGTCGATCGTGCTGGCGACGGGCCTGCCGCACCGCAGCAGCCGAGCGATCCTCGCCTGATCATCGAGCGCGTCGCTGAGCGACCGCTGGAGGCAGAGACGGACGACGCCGTGGATGATCATGTACGACACCTCGACGGTTTCCTCATCGGATGTCTGCCTGCCGGGCTCGGCCCGCTGACCAGCGACTTCACCTTTGAATGGGAGGACGTCAGTCACGCGAGCCGGGTCTGGGAACGACGCGACGACGCGGGCAACTACTCCGTGGATCTCACGATCAGGGTCATGCGCGGTGAGCGGCTCCGCGACCCGGAAAGCCTCGTCGACTATCTGGCGGAGTACCACGAACGGGATCTCGGTGACTGGGAGCTCGAGCCGTTCGACGTCCGTGGTCGCACGGGTTACCACGACGAGCAGTCCGCCTTCTGGCTCGAGGCTCCCGGGGTCGCGGTCGAGGTGAGGATCGACCCCTCCCGCTTCTCGGTCTGCGATCTCCTGCGGACGGCGCGAGGCGTGGTTCCAGAGCCTGAGGCGGTTGGCGACCAGGACGAGTCTTAGTCGCCGAGCTCAGGCTGGTTCCGACAGCACTGAGCCGTCGCCTCCGGCACCGGATGGGAGGGCCGTTGGGCCGAGCCCTCGAGGCCCTCCACCTTGTTCATTGGTTCCTTCGGCTGGACTCGAGGAACCTGCGCCCACCGGGTCTCGGGCATCCGCAAGGAGAGAAGCGGCCCGAGGATCAAGACGCCGGCAGTCGCGCCGAATGCCGCCCCGAAGGACAGGCTGTCGGCCAAGAGACCCGCAACGAGCGGACCGACGATGGCGCCGAAGTCTGCCGACATCTGAAACACTGCGACCAGCTGGCCGCCCCTGCCGCGGACCACGTCGCCAACGACCGCCCCGGGCGCGACACCCAGCAGCGCGGAACCGACACCGAAGACCGCCATCGAGACGAGATAGAGCGGCAACGACGTCGAGAAGGTCACGATCAGCATCGCCGCCATGCCGAGGAGGCCGCCCGAGATCATGGCAGGTCGGCGTCCCACCGTGTCGACGAATCGTCCAGCTGGAAGCAGCAGCGACGCTTGTACGGCCGAGCCGACCAGGAAGCCGACACCCGTCCAGATCGCGCTGACTTTCAGCCCTTCGACGACGAACAACGGAACGAGACTGGAGCGAACGCCGAACAACGCCCAGCCCGTCCCCAGGTTGCTGGCGAGCGCGGCCTGGTACGCCCGGTGCCGGAACGCCTCCCATAGGCTCATCCGCTCCTGGGGCTGGCTTCCCGTATCCGGCGCGTTGCCAGACAGATCGGTCTTCGCGAGGAAGATCGCGCCGATCAAGCCGGCCACAGCTAATGCGACGCCGTAGACGAAGAACGGGACTCGTGGCGACACCTCTGTAAGAAGCCCGCCGGCCACCGGGCCCACCAGACCGCCGACGAGGAACCCTCCGGTGAAAAGACCCGTGGCGCGGCCACGCCGGTCTGCCGGCGTCACACGGAGCAACAGAGCCACCGCGGAGACCGTGAACATCGCGCTGCCGACGCCGCCCACGGAGCGGAGCAGCAAGAGCTGTTCGTAGTTCTGGGCCAGCCCGGCAATCGCCGATGATCCGGCCACGAACATGATCCCGGAAACGAGGACCTTGCGCTCGCCCAGCCGGTCGACCAGCTGGCCGCCGCCGAGCGCGGACACGAAGCGCATGAACGCGAACGCCGATATCACGGCGGCCGCTGCGGTATGTCCGACACCGAACTGGCGCGCGAATACCGGGATGGCCGGTGCTACGACCCCAAAACCGATGGCGACTGCGAAGGAAATCGTGGAAAGGACTGCGACTTCACGAGGCAAAGCAGAGAACGGATTTGAAGGTCTTCGCACGATGTCTCATCGTCGCACACGGTCTGTCAGCGCTTGTCGCGACTACCAGAATTGGTCAGATGACCAGACATATATGGTGGTGCGTTCGAGCACCTGCACCGACGCTCGCAAGCTCGGACACCTGCCGATGCGCAGCCGCAACCACCACCCTGCGGGACGTATCCGTGCCACGACAGGCGGGGAGCGATCAACTGCTCGAGATCGTCAGGTGAGCGGACGTTCCTCGATCACCTGAGCGCCGAACTCGCGAACCAGCAACTCGGTGTGCTGGATCGGCTCGTCGGTGAGGGCGCTATCCATCTCCGGGTCGACCTCGCTGTCAGGATCCCGGAACTCCTCGCCAGCCCGCGCCCCACCGGGCCCGGCGGACGCCTCACGAGACGCAGGGTCCACGCCGCCCGTGGGAGCCCGTCCTGTGGGCGTACGGCCGCGCACCGCCACATCGGCTGCGGCCGCCGTTCCGCTCCACCCCTCCGGCTCACCGACCGATGGTGCACCCTCTCGCGGAACGCGTCGGCTGCGTGGCGGAACGTCCCGGCCCTCATGGGTCGGCCACCCTGAATCCGGCCCAGCCGGCGCCGACTCACCCGATCTCGATGCGTGCGCCGCCGGCCCACGCTGACGCGTCGCGTCTGCCCCCGGAGAGCCGCCGCGTGGTCCAGCCGGAGGTCTCGTACCGCCATCACCGGGACCTGATGATCCGCCCGCGCCACCGCTCCCGGCACTCGGATCGATCACCGCCTCGACTCGCCATTCAACGCCGAGCACCTTGCGAAGGACCTGCTCGAGCACCTGCCCGCTGCCGCTCCGGTTGAAGGAGTCGCGTGCGCCGGCGTTCGTCAGCCCGACCGTGAGGACGTTGTCGTGCACGTTGGTGACCTGAGCGTTCTGGCTCAACATCACCCAGGTGAAGCGCCGAGTGTTCTTGACCTCCTCGAGGATGTCCGGCCACAGGCGACGGACATCGAGGAGCGTCATGCCGCCGGCCGCATCTGACGTCGAAGTCGCGGCGGCCGGCTCGGGCGTCTCCGACGCGGCTGGCGGAACATGCGGTTGCGCCGGCGTCCTCACCGGTGCCGGTGCTGGTGTCGGCTGGGGTGCCGTCGGCGCCGGCCGGCTGCGAGCATCGGGCGCCGACTCGACGGCCGGCCCGTGACTCTCCGAGATCGACATGCGGCGTTCGAGCCGGTCGAGGCGTGCGTACAGACCCTGCTCGGACGCGTCGGCCGCGGGAAGGAGCACTCGCGCGCACATGAGCTCGAGATGGAGCCTGGGCGACGTCGCACCTCGCATGTCGGTGAGCCCGGTATTGAGGACGTCAGCCGCGTGGGTGAGTTCGACTACGCCGAAGCGCGCAGCCTGCGCTGCGAGTCGTTCCCCATGATCGGGTGAGCCTTCGAGCAGTCCGCGACTCGCCGCATCGGGGATGGCGGAGATCACCAACAGGTCACGCAGTCGTCGGAGCAGGTCCTCGGCGAAGCGTCGGGGATCCTGGCCCGACTCGATCACCTTGTCGATGACCGCGAAGACACCCGCACCGTCTCGCGCTGCGAAGGCGTCGACGATCTCGTCGAGCAAGCTGTCGGGGGTGTAGCCCAGCAGCGCGACCGCCCGTTCGTACGTCACTCCCTCGGGCCCGGCGCCACCGATCAGCTGGTCCAGGACCGAGAGCGTGTCGCGTACCGACCCTCCCCCAGCCCGGACGATCAGCGGCAGGGCCTGGGTGTCGATCGCGACGTTCTCACGACGGCAGAGGTCGGCGAGGTACTCCTGCAGCAGCTTCGGCGGGACCAAGCGGAACGGATAGTGATGCGTACGGGATCGAATGGTCCCGATCACCTTGTCGGGCTCGGTGGTCGCGAAGATGAACTTGAGATGCTCCGGTGGCTCCTCGACCAACTTGAGCAGGGCGTTGAAGCCCTGCGGGGTGACCATGTGGGCCTCGTCGACGATATAGATCTTGTAACGCGCGGCCACCGGCGCGAAGAAGGCGCGTTCGCGCAGGTCACGCGCGTCATCCACGCCACCGTGGCTCGCAGCGTCGATCTCGATCACGTCGATACTGCCTGGCCCGCCACGTGCAAGATCACGGCAGCTCTGGCAGGTGCCGCATGGCTCGGGGGTCGGACCCTTCTCGCAGTTCAGACACCGAGCGAGGATCCGCGCGCTGGTCGTCTTGCCGCATCCGCGCGGGCCGGAGAAGAGGTACGCATGGTGCACCCGGTTGTTGCGCAGCGCCTGCTGCAGCGGCTCCGTGACGTGTGACTGGCCGATCACCTCGGCGTAGGTCTCAGGTCGGTAGCGACGGTAAAGAGCAAGCGGCGCTTCCACGCAAAGAACCCTAGTCCGCGGCACCGACAGGTCGGCAGGGAGTATGCGCAGGAAACGGGCATACGGGTGAGTTGTCCGAACGCCATGCCGTCTGAGCTGGACAGGGACGCTCGGACAACGCCGAGAGCAGCAAGGACTCCCCGCGCACCCGGTAGAGCTTGCTTACCCTTGCTGCCTTCCGGCCCTGGGGGGTTGGGCAAGATGCCGCCGCACGGGGAGCCGGTTGGTCAGTCTACGCGAGCTGCCATGATCGCGACCAACGCCAGGGCCGATTCGGCGTTGCGTGCGGGTTGGGGGTACCCTCGTCGCCCGGAGGATTCGCCTAGTTGGCCTAGGGCGCACGCTTGGAAAGCGTGTTGGGGGCAACCCCTCGCGGGTTCGAATCCCGCATCCTCCGCCACCCCCTGACCAGGGAAAGCGCGAGGACGGTGCAACCTGTGCGCCGTCCTCGACTCGGCTCAGTCTCGCTTTTGGTCCATGTGCTCCTCGAGGCCGGCCTCGCTTCTCGACGCGGACCGAGGCCAAGATCACGCAGCTTCAGGCGCCCCTCACCCAGGCGCCACGCGACCCGTCGCGCTCGTTGATCAACAAAGCTGGA
Source organism: Actinopolymorphaceae bacterium (assembly GCA_036564245.1). Taxonomy (GTDB): domain Bacteria; phylum Actinomycetota; class Actinomycetes; order Propionibacteriales; family Actinopolymorphaceae; genus Thermasporomyces. Next base: position 12,969 of record DATCKU010000086.1, on the reverse strand, counting down.
CCAAGCGCTTGGCGCTCCTGACACGAGCGCGGGCTCACCTCGTCGTACCCCTCGAGCAACGCATCGACGAGCGTCACGAAGATCGGCCAGCGTATGTTCGGTGCACGTATCGCCCACAGCATGGGGTTGCCCAGCCAACGGGTGACTCGCAGATGCGAGGCGCGGTGGACAAATGGAGATCGATGAAGGCCGCGACCTGCCCGTCACGCAGGAGCACGTCGCCATCGTGGCAGTCGCCATGTGTCAGCTGTCGTGGGAGGTTGGCCGTCGCCTCCCGCATGGCCGGCGCGAGTCGGTCCAGCTTGCGGGCAAGGGCGGGATCGGCCCGACGCAGCCGCGGATTGATCGTTCGTTCGCAGGCAGCGCGGCAGCTCAAAAGCAGCCGCACTACGGCTCATGGCCAGCGGGTGACAGTCGGGATGTCAGGTGCTCCCGCTGGTGTCGTTCACCACGCGAATGCGTCGAGCAGTCTGCCGCGGATGACCGTTAGCTGTCCAGGTGTCGACCTGACAAGGACGACTCAGAGATCGATGACGATGGGCCCGAGAACCACGAGGAGTACAGATGGGCGACGTCGTTGTGACGTGCCAGTCGCCACACGCCGTGACGCCGCTGTCGTCGAGCATGCAGGCCCACTCGGTGATTCCAGTGTTGTCGGTACGGATCGGCTCTGCCTCGCGCGGCGGCATTCGGCCGAAGGCCACGAAGGAGGCATTGAGCACACCGCCGTGGGTGACAGCAACGATCGTCTGTCCGCGACAGGTCTCCGCGATCCGATGCAGACGTGCGATCGCATCGGGAAGCCAGTCGGGGAAATACTCGCCGCCGGGCACATAGGAAGATTCGGCCCGAACCGCTCACACATCCTCTCGTAGGTGAGGCCCTCGGCAACACCAGGATGCATCTCGCACAAGTCACAGGTGGACTCGGCAAGCGGAAGCCCCAACGCATCTGCCACGGCAGTCGCGGTCTGGACGGCGCGTGCAGCGCGCGATGCGAGGACGGCATGCACCTGGAGTGAGTCGTCGGCTGCCAACCGCTTGGCCAACGCCGCCGCTTGTCGCCGACCGTCCTCCGTGAGGCCCAGGCAGGTGTGGGGTGGCAGGACGAGTCGTGCGGGGTAGAAGGACGGGATGACGACCAAGGTCAGGCTGACAGTCTTCGACGCGGGTACGTTCACCATGTCGAAAGCCGACCTGATGTACGGCGGTAGCGGCATGATCACCATCCCGTCGACGGTTGCGGTGATCGAGCATGCCCACCACGGGCTGATCCTGTTCGACACCGGCATCAACTACCGAGTGGCCGATCCGGACTCTGGCGAGGACTACTGGGGTCCCGGCCTGCGATCGGCGTACGGCGCCCAGGGCTTCACCCGCGAGCAAGCCGTCGACGCCCAGCTCGTTCGGTTGGGATTCCAGCTGACCGACGTCGCCTATGTCATCTACTCCCACCTGCATCTCGACCATGCCGGCGGCATGGGCTCGTTTCCCCACGCGGTCCATGTCGTTCAGCACGACGAACTGCGTCACGCCTGGTGGCCAGATCGCTGGACCCGCCGAGGATACGCGCTCAACGACTACCTCGGCAGCCGCGACTTCGACTTCCTGGAGCTTTCCGGAGATGTCGACCTGTTCGGCGACGGCACGCTCCGCCTCGTGCGAACTCCCGGGCACTCACCCGGCCACCAATCCTTGATCCTCACACTTGACCACCACGGCCCGGTTGGGCTGATGGGCGATGCGGCACATCTGCAGGAGGCGCTGGACAACGGCGTACCCATGGTGAGCGACTGGAACATCGGGGAGAAGATGCGCACCTACCAACGGCTGCGGGCCTACCAACGCCAGGGCATGCCGGTCTTCCTTTCTCACGAGCCGGCTCACTACGCCACGCTTCCCCATGACGGGGACTACTGGGACTAAACATTCAGAACGACACAACAGGCGACCCGTAACGCCTCTTGAGAAAGCCGTCTTGTTGACATGAGACCTCCAACGCGCCCTTGAGTGCAGGAACGACGGGTCCTTCCTGCATGGCGCCCGCCCGTGTTAACGTCGTTAGAGGTGTGCCGGGAAGCCTGGTCGGCGAAACTGTAGAAAGAGGGCTTCCCGATGATCATCAGATTCTCAACTTTCTTCTCCAACAGGGCAGAGCTTCCCCCTGGGAGGTCTTCCTGCCGGGATTCGCTCGCCTCCGGGTACGCGGCCCTTCGCCGAGCATGTGTCGTTTCCGGACCCTTAGTTCCACGAGGTCGGTAAGAGGCGGTCTGTGTGGTTTGACCATGCCTAGCGAGCAGATGGCCAGCCTCATCCGCCGGTTGCAAGACAAGCAACACGGCGGATTGGACGCAGTTTCGCCGCAAGACTGTGCACAACTTCTCGGCGTGGACGGAATCTGCATCAGCGTTACACGCATCACCGCAGGCCTCATGCAGTGGAGCATGATCTGGTGCAGCGACAACATCAGCGAGGCATTGAATGACCTCAGGTGCCGATTGGTGGAAGGCCCCGGCGTCAATGCGGTGCTTCGGAACACAGCCGTCCTGGTACCAGACCTCGATTCGCCGATAATCCGCGCCCAATGGCCGGGCTATACCAAGGCAGCGCTGGACCTCGGCGTGCGTGCTGTGTTCGCTTTCCCACTCCGACGCCAGCTCCGACCGTTCGGGGCAATCATCGCCTATCGGAAGAGGCAGGGATTTCCGCAACACATCAACGACGGTGCGGCATTTGCCGAAGCCGCCGCGAGGACGATCGAGCCGTAGAGGCTTCGCCCTCGCCACCCTGACCACGCGGCGTTCTCTTCCTTTGCGTGCGCACCCACGATCTTAATGTTTTGTCCGGCATTGTTCGGTGGTATGCGGGCATTGTCCAGGAAAGCGACAGCGATCCTGTTCTGTGGGGGTTGACGATGCCCGAATGGTTGGGCCGGCTGCTGGGCGTGGTGGGCAGCGCCTGCCTGGTGTGGACGGCCCTGCTCATCGTGCCTCCGGCCCCGGCCGCGCAGGCAGCGGTCACGTTCAGCGACGCCACCAGTTTCGCCATGGGGACGCAACCCACATCGGTGGCTGTAGCCGACTTCGACGACGACGGGAATGTCGATGTGGTCACCGCGAACGCCGGCTCGGACAACGTATCGGTGCGTCTTGGTGACGGCGCGGGTGGATTCGGAGCAGCCAGCACCTACACGGTGGGGACGAGCCCTCAGTGGGTAGCGATCGACCAGTTCAACGCCGACACCAGCCTCGACCTGGCGGTCGCGAACGTCGGCAGCGACAACGTGTCGATCCTGCTGGGCACGGGAACCGGGAGCTTCGGCCCACTCCATGCGTCAACGCTCGATACCCGTGGACCGAGGCACCATGTGGGTCATCGAGATGCGGATGCAGAAGAAGTCGAAGGACTCTCCTGCTGACACTAATTGACGAAAGCGCCCACTTGAGCTTCGTCGATCGTTTGCTGCCAGGCGCCGGAAGGGACACCGTCGTGGCTTCGAGTATGCGCGACAATCGACCTGACGCTGAACCGACGTTTCGTCGGGACCTGTATGTCGGGACCGCGGAGTACTACGCACGATACCGTCCCCCGTATCCTGACGAGCTCCTCGATCACTTACGAGCCAACGCAAAGATCACTGGTACCGGGCGACTACTCGACCTGGCATGCGGAACCGGCCAGGTGGCGCTCCCGCTGTCCTTCTTCTTCGTCGAGGCGTGGGCGGTCGATCAGGAGCCCGACATGATCGAGGTAGCTCGGCGCGAGAGCGTGAAACGCGGCATCACGACCATACGCTGGGAAGTGGCACGCGCCGAGGACCTGGAGGCGCCCGCAGGCTCGTTCGAGCTCGTGACGATCGGCAACGCCTTCCACCGCCTGAACCGGCCGCAGATTGCGACACTGGCACGAAGATGGCTCGCACCTGGCTGCTGTCTCGCCCTTCTCTGGAGTAGGTGCCACTTCACCAACACCGGAGAATGGCAACAGATCACCGCAGCCATCATCGACAAGTGGGCCAAGCAGCCTCAGCACGAAGGTGCCCCGCCCGCCGGCCAGCTCGGACCGAGTCACGAGGACGTGCTGCGGTCGGCAGGGTTCGACGACGTGTCGAAGCACACGTTCCTGGTCCCGCATGAATGGACGCTCGACGAGGTCGTGGGCTACGTCTACTCGACGGCCGCCGCGTCGAAACGCGCCCTGGCGACCAGGCGGAGGCGTTCGAAGCCGACCTCAGGCAGGCCCTTCTGGCGTACGATCCCAGCGGGGTCTACCGGGAAGACCTCGACTGTGCGTACGTCCTCGCCCGCCGTCCCTGACGACCTGGCTGCAGTCTCAGAAGCTCCGCAGGCGTTCCAATGTCGCCTCACGTCGTTCCGCGGCTTCCTTGCTGAGTCGAAGCCCGGATTCAGCGGAGGCCGGGCAGAGCACGTCCTTCGCTGGCAGCCTGCCGTCGACGAGGTACCGCGTGGTGACATTGAGCCCGCACGGGTTGTCGTCGAACAGATAGACCCCGTGTCCGCCTTGATCGACACTGACCAGTCGAGCACGTTTGCCGAACTTCTTACGCAGCAGGACACCACCGACATAGGGTGTCGCCGGATCGCGCAAGTTCTGCACGAGCAGGATGTTCGCCGGCCCCTTGTCGCTGATCCGTACCGGTGGCTCGAGTGGCTCGGGCCAGAACGCGCACGGCACGATGTTGGCCGCAGCTCCGCCGAAGAGCGGGAACCGCGCGCGGTCGATCTTTGCGTTGCGCTGATAGTCGGCGACGTCGCGCGGCCACGCAGAGTCGTTGCAGATCACTGCCAGCTGAGCCGAGAGAGTGTTGTCGAAAGGATGTGGCTCGGCCAGGGCAGCCCCCAACCACGGCACTCGAGGAAGTCGCTTCTTCTCCACCATTGTGCGGACCGCAGCGGCGTCAGCCCGCTTCAACGCCTGCCAGAACTGCGCCAACTGTGGGAAGGACTGGTCGGCGTAAAGAGCCGAGAACATGGTCAATCGGAACAGGTCGCCGTCGACCCCCTGAATGGGTTCGCGGTCAAGCCTGTCGACCAGCTCGAAGAAGCCTCGTCGCACCGCCTGCGGCGTGCGTCCGAGCTCATAGGTCTCGTGCCGTGCGGCGGCGTACTTCGCGAAGTCTGGGAACCGCTGCTCAGCTCCCAAGCCAAACCGTCGAAACGCCGTCACGTCGAGCGCCGTGCCACCAACGTTGCTGTCGAGGACCACCCGGTCGGTGCGGTTCGGGAACAACGACGCGTACGCCGACCCGAGAACGGTGCCGTACGACACACCGAAGTAGCTGATCTTCTCCTCTCCTAGCGCGGATCGAATCAGGTCCATGTCCCGAGCCGTGTTCGCGGTCGTCATGTAGCGCAGGGTCGCTTCGGTGTCATGTTCGAGACACTGCTGCGCGACACCTTCGGCCACCGCCGCCTGGGCAGCTACCTCAGCGTCGTTCGATGCGTACGGCGGAATGTTGGTCTGGTAGCCCTGTTCCACGGTGAAGCCGCAACTCACCGGAGCCGAGTAGCCGATACCGCGTGGATCGAAACCGATCACGTCGTAGCGGTCGAGCACACTTGTGGGCATTCCCAGCGATACGAGATCGACCGGCATCGACAATCCAGAGCCGCCGGGACCTCCCGGATTGGTCAGCAACACCCCACGCCGTTCCGCGGGGTTCGTGCTTGCCAACCGCGACACAGCGATGTCGATGGTCGCGCCGTCGGGGTTGCTGTAGTCGAGTGGCACCGTCACGGTCGTGCACTCGAGTCCGAACTCGACACCCAAGCCGCCCGGGCACACGCCCCAGGTGAGCTCTGCTGCATCGTCTGCTACCGCGGGCACTGGCGCGGCGTTGGCAGGTGACACGGTGAACAGCGAGCCTGCAAGGCTCGCCAGCGCTCCCAATGCCAGTGAGCAGCGAACGAGTCGTCGTCCCGTCATCTACACCCCTTCGTCGGAGGGCGGTCACAGAACGCATGGTAGTCACGAGCTCCCCCGCATGATCCGCTTTTGCTCGACGCTGACGTGTCACACGTGGATGACGAGTCCAAGGCGAGAAGACGACAGCCACGGGGCCAACGCGTCGCTGGTGCGATCGTCATGTCGTACGCACGGCGCGAAGCGAGTACGTGAGGGGAAGGCGCGGCATCCCGTCGGGCAGGCGCCACCAGCCGTCGACACCCTTCACCATTCCCGGCCACGGGCACCACGGCAATGAATCGATCTCACGCAACGACTCGATCCGCAAACCTGCCGTGGCAACCGCGGTCACAACCTCGCCGAGGTCGTGATTCCACTCGTACGTCCGGCCCGGACCGCCTACGATCGGCGGTCCGTCGGTGTAGGTGAAGTCACCTCTCACCTCGACCGCTCGACCAGTCGCGAGATAGTCGTTCTCGAGACGAAGCACACCTGCCGCGGCGTCGAGAACCATCGACCAGATCAGCGGATGGAACTCGACGAGGTAGAGAACGCCACCCGGTTTGAGCAAGGCGTGGACGATCCGCGCCCATCGGTCGATGTCGGGTAGCCAGACCAGCGCACCCTTGCCCGTATACACGAGATCGAACCGCGCGGCACCGAGGACGTCCGTCGCGTCATAGACATCGGCTTGGACGTACTCCACGGCAACGCCGGTCTCGGCTGCCAGGATGCGTGCAGCGGCGATCGACTCCCCGGAAAAGTCCAGGCCGACGGTGTGCTCGGCTTCGCGGGCAAGGGACAGCGTGTCGGTGCCGATGTGGCACTGCAGGTGGAGCACGTCAAGGCCGGACAGCGGACCGAGCTCCTCCAGCTCGAAGTCGGCAAGCGTTTGCGCACCCTGTCGCACCGCGTCGAGGTTGTAGAAGCGGCTGGCGACGTGGATCGGCGTAGCGGCATCCCAGTGCTGGCGATTGACCGACATCATCTGTTCGGGATCCGGCTGGCTCACGTTCCTGAGCCTAACCGTCGAGGCCGGCAGTCTTCGACGGGATATCACGGGGCAGTCAGCTGGTACCCCGCCGCGACCTCCAGAAAGCTTTGATCACCTGTGAATCGGCTTCGTCATCGGTCTAGGGACAGGCCGTGAACGAGCCCGTGCACACGAAGCGGGCCGTGAGTCGAGAGAGGCACACAGCGTCGCGCGTCGCGCGGTCACCTTAGACTGCCGGCATGCTGCCAGCGGAGGTACGCAACGTCATCGACACCTACCTGCGCCTGGTCGACGATGCCGTACCTCACCTCGTCGAAGGTCTCTACCTGCATGGCTCGACAGCCCTCGGCGAATTTCGTCCCGGCCGAAGCGACATCGACTTCGTTGCTCTCACGCCGAGGCGACCAAGCGAACTCGAAATCACAAGTTTGGCTTCCGTACACAGCCAACTCAGCCGGATCCATCCTCGCCCGTACTTCGACGGGATCTACCCGACCAGAGCCGACCTCGCTGCCGGACCGGACCGCTGCCCAGACGTGCCCGGCATCCTGGAGACGAAGTTCCAGACGAGCAGCAGGTATGCGCTGTGCCCGGTGACGTGGCACGAGCTCGCCGAGTGCGACGTGACGGTGCGGGGTCCAGAGCTCACAGAGCTCGAGCTCTGGACCGACCGGGAGGCGTTGCTCCGCTGTACCCGCACCAACCTGCAGACGTACTGGCGAAACTGGGTGCGCAAGCTCACGTGGATCGACAAGCTCCCCTGGCTCGCCAGCAAGGCGGCCGATCCGCAGCTTGTGGAGTGGTGCGTTCTTGGTGTCGTACGCCTACACGCACTTCTCGCCACTGGCCGCCTCCACTCCAAAGGCGGTGCTGGACGCTATGCGCTCGAGACCTTTGACCAGCGATGGCACCCGATTCTCACCGAAGCCCTGCGAATCAGGGAGGGTGACAATGGGCCTTCGCTTTATGCTGACCCACGCGAACGGCTGCGGGAGACCCGCGAGTTCGTCGCCATGGTGGTCACGAGCAACGGCTCCTGAGAGGCACGAAAAGACTTCCGGTCCTCTCGTCATCCGTCATTCTTTGGCGCCTCAGGGCTGGGACCGTGCTGCGCGATCTGGATGAGGTTTCCGCAGGTGTCATCGAAGACAGCGGTCGTCACAGGGCCCATCTCGAACGGCTCCTGGGTGAATTTCACACCAAGCGCCCGGAGCCGTTCGTACTCTTTTCGTACGTCGTCGACCGCGAACGACGTGAACGGAATGCCGTCGTTCACCAGCGCCTCTTTGAACGGCTTGACCGCCGGATGGCTGTCGGGCTCCAGCAGCAGCTCGACTCCATCGGGGTCGTCAGGAGAGACCACCGTGAGCCAGCGGGATTCGCCGGTCGGCACGTCGGTCTTTTTCACAAAGCCCAGCACGTCGGTGTAGAAGCGCAGCGCCTTCTCCTGGTCGTCGACCAGCACGTTGGTCACGTAGATCTTCATGCATCCTCCTGGCAATCAGGCCGCCGCCAGCGATCGACAAGGCCGTTCAGCGGCTCGGTGTTGATGTGGTGGAACTTGTAACGACCCTCGCGTCGCGTCTCGACCAGCCCCACGGATTCGAGCACGTCGAGATGCTGCGAGATGGCTTGACGAGAGGATCCGAGTCCGTGCTTCATCGCCAGGCGCGTGCAGATCTCGAACAGAGTCTGGCCATCACGTTCGGTCAGCTCGTCCAGGATCTTCCTGCGGGTGGCATCGGCAAGCGCCTTGAAGATGTCGCCCAGCCGGTCATCGTCCTGCCGTCCGGCCTCCATCACCCAGGACGATATGCAAGTAGCGACTTGCATGTCAACGTACGGGCCGGCGTTTCGTGGTACGCCGAGCCGGACCCGCCGCGGGGAGGGGACGAGGGGATCACGACCAGATCATTCGGAGGTGCACCAGGTGCCGACATGTGTCGCGCCCCCGAATGGCCTAGTGGCCTGGCGAAGCAGCGGCCGCTACGACGCTAGGGAGGGCGACGGTGACGGAGTTGGTGAAGGCGAAGCGTCTGGCCCATCAGAGCCGTCCTCGGAGTCACACGGCGAAGGGCTCGGCGAGGGTGACGGCGAGGGGTCGGGTGAGGGCGAAGGTGACGGGCTCGGCGACGGACTGCATGTCGGCGAAGGCGAAGGCGATGGACTACTCGTCGGCGAAGGTGACGGACTGCTCGTCGGCGACGGCGAAGGCTCCGGACTCTGCGTGGCGGTAGGGCTGGGATCAGGAGGCGTCGGATCCGGATCCTGCGGTGGCTCGCTCGTCGGTTCGTCCTTCGGCGGTGTCGGGCTGGGCCCACTGGGAGCCGGAGTCGTCGGACGAGGGCTTGGCGGCTTCGAGGTCTGCTTGCCGCCGCCTGCGCCACCACTGCCACCACTGCCCCGGGGAGGTGGCGGCGCATCGGGCGGAGTGCTCGGCGACCGGACGCCGGGCGGATCATCATTCGGCAGCTCGCGAATCGGCTCCGGTATGCCCTCGACGGGTGGCAGCGACCCGCGCGGTGGTGGCGGCGGACCCTCGGTCACCGGGCCGTCCTGCCCCGGAACGGCGCGTGCGCCGTCACGGTAGGACGCCGCCCACCCCAACACCGACCGCAGGTATGCCCGCGAGGGGTTGTACCGCAGAATCGCCTGGGCCAGCCCGTCCGGGGTCGAGAGGTCAGTCGCTCCCGCGCACAGATAATGCGCCGCAGCCAGGGTGCTGTCGTAGATGTTGTGCGGATCGGTCACTCCGTCACCGTTGCCGTCCGCCGCCCACCGACTCCACGTGCTCGGCAGGAACTGCATCGGACCGACCGCTCTGTCGTACGCCGTGTCGCCGTCCAGCCGCCCATCGTCGGAGTCGGTGATGACGGCCGTGTTCGGCAGCGACCCGTCGAGGCGTGGGCCGAGGATCTCCCCATGCGTACGTCCGTCGCGATCCACCCGGCCGCCTCGAGCGTGATTGGACTCGACCTTGCCGATCGCCGCCAGCAGCCACCACTGCAGGTGACAGCTAGGGTCGCTGCGGGCTAGCTGAGTGGCCGCCTTACGGTACGCCTGAAGGAGCGGCGCCGGGATCCCGAGCTTTTCAGGACCTGCCTGGGGCGCCCCATCTACCTTGTCGTTCAGGGCCGCCTTCGCGGCCTCCTCGGCGTCCTCCGGAGCAAGCGGCATCGGGGTCGGCCACAGCTCCGACTGGTCGTCTTGCGGTGGAGGAGTCGGTAGCCCGAGCACCGCGGCTCCCGGCGGCGCCCCCCGCATCGTGCTCGGTGCCCAGGCGACGGTCGCGACCACCCCGAGGACTGCTACCGCGACTACCGACGCCAAACGCACGGTGACGGCGGCGGAGGTAGTGAGCCGGCCCCGAGGATGACCATCCGCGGCGTCGCGCGCGGCTTTGGCCCGCGCGACCCCAGCCGCCGAGCCCTTCTTCGGTCTGCGCATCGCAGCTCACCACATCGGACGTCACAGTGCGCGGGACAACCGTGTGGCCCCGGCAAGATCGTTCGCCAAGCCACGCTATCGAACGTCGACAGGGCACTTCAGCGTTCGCGTCCGGCCCCGGCCGGCATCGGTGCCAGCCCCGGACACACGATCGAAACCCGGCTCACCAGCCGGGCCTGTGGCTAGCCCGCCGTACGAGCCGCGGTCTGAATCCGTCGCCACACCTTCTTGTACGCCTCGAGACCGTCCGGGCACAGCGGTCCGGTGGGGCCGGCCGTGATGGCCACGCGCTCGGGCGCGGTCCCCCAGACCGGGACCTTCGCCTGCGACCATGCGTCGAGCGCCTCCCGGTAGCTCCTGGTGAACGTACGCGCGGAGCAGATCACCAGACCGACCGGAATCCCGTCGGGCACGATCTCGAGCGCTGCCTCGACCCGTGGGACCTCGATGCCGCCAACCCGAGTGGGGACAACGACCACGTTGGCCCGCCCCACCGCCTTCGCGGTCAGGCGCTCGTGGGCTGGTGGCGTGTCGACGATGACGACGTCATCGCTCTCCGCCTTGTTCAGCGCTCTGGTGAGCAACCGATCGGTTGGCGCCTCGACGACCTTGATGCGCTCGAGTTGCTCGTCGTCGGCATGCTCGATCCACTCGGCCGCACTCGCCTGTGGATCCGCATCGACGAGGATCGCGGAACGCCGGTTGGACGTCGCGAGCGCCGCGAGGTAGATGGACGTGGTGGTCTTGCCGACCCCGCCCTTCAATGCAGCCGTTACGACGATCACAGTGGTTGAAACTACCGTGTCCCACCCTCAAGAAACGAGTGCCCGTGCGAAGCTTGGCCAGACCGGTCCACCAACCGTAACGGTTCGGTTGCGGAAGGTTGTCGAGCCGCTCACGTCGTCAACCGACTGACCGGACGGCGACATCTGACAAGGTGCCTGTCCACACGGCGCTGGCCCGTCTCTAGGCTCTGTCCGCATGACGGCGCACCACGGTCCCCCGCCGCACGGCCCTCAGCCGCACGGACCCCTCGGTCCGCCGGCGTACGGCCCTCTCGGTCACGGCCCGCAAAGCCACGGGCCCCCGGCGTTCGGGCCGACGGGCTACAACGCCCCGGGCGCCGGGCCGCCATCACAACCTCCGCCCGGCCCGCCACCTCCCCCTGCCGGCTATCCCGGCCACCAACCGTGGATGGTGAGCCGGCGGCGCCGCGTGTTCTGGCCCGTGGTCGCAGTCGTCGTCATGGCGTTTCTGGGCCTTGCGGTGCTGGGGTTGACCGTATGGGAAGTCGGGCTCGCAGCGAGCGTCTTCGGTTCGCTGGCCGCCTTCCTGCCTCTGGTCGCCGTGATCAGCATCTACCTGTGGATCGACCGCTGGGAACCCGAACCTCCCGGGTTGTTGTGGATGACCCTGCTCTGGGGGTCCTGTATCGCAGTGCCCATCGCGCTCGTCCTGAACACCGCGGCGGAGCTGTACCTACGACCGGTCGCCGGGGCCAGGCTCAGCACGATCCTCACCGGCAGCATCGTGGCACCGATCGTGGAGGAGGCGGCGAAAGGCCTCTTTCTGATCATCTTGGTCGCCCGCCGCGGTAAGGAGTTCGACGGCATCGTGGACGGCATCGTCTATGCCGGCCTGGTGGCGATCGGCTTCGCGTTCATCGAGAACATCCTGTACCTCGGCCGGGCCTTCGCCGACGAAGGGCTCGAGGGCGGCATCCACGTGTTCGTGCTGCGCTGTGTCCTGTCGCCGTTCTCGCACCCGCTCTTCACCACCATGATCGGTATCGCCATCGGGGTGATGGTTCGAAGCCGCAGACCTGGCCGTTTCCTGCTGCCGGTTCTCGGCTACCTCGGCGCGGCTCTGCTGCACGGTCTGTGGAACGCCTCGAGCTTCATCCTCGGTGTGGGCTTCTTCCTCGTGTACGCCCTCGTCATGGTGCCGATCTTCGTGCTCCTGGTGATTCTCGTGCTGTGGCAGCGCAGCCGAGAACGCCGGACCGTGGCCACCCAGCTTCCGCGGTTCGTAGCGGCGGGCTGGCTGGCGCCGTACGAAGTGCCGGTGCTCGCGAACATGCGCACCCGCCGGCAATGGCGGACGCTGGCCAAGATCCACTGGGGCAAAGACGGCGCCAAGGCCGTCCGCACCTACCAGGTGGCGGCGACGGAGCTCGCGTTCCTCAACGACCGGCTCACTCGCGGAACCGTCGGACCCGAGGGTCAGCAGTGGTTCCATGAGGTTGCCTCGGCCTTCCACACGGCACGGCAGCACCTCGCGACCGCCTATCCCCAGGCACTGCCAGCCGCTGCCGCGCTCCGCTGAGAGCCTGCCTGAGAACTCCCAAGCTGCTGCGCGCCCATGAAAGGCCACGCGCGCAGACCGACGACCGCCAGATCGACAATTCCGGCCTTCAACCCTGACAGTGGCGTGAAACGCCGGACCGGGGGCGGCTTCTGACGATCGCTCAGCGCGCCCTACTACACTGCCGAAGCGTGATCTTCAAGCGAGTCGGCGAGGGACGCCCCTACCCCGATCATGGCGCGACCCAGCGTGACTGGGCCAAGCTGCCGCCCCGCCCGGTTCGCCTCGACCAGCTGGTCA
>DATCKU010000085.1:0-23714 GCA_036564245.1 Actinopolymorphaceae bacterium | reverse complement strand
CTTCCGGGACCTCACGACCGCGCCAGCCGCGAGCCCCGCCTCGTAGGCCGCATGCCATGGCCGGTCGTTTTTGCAGACCCGTACCGGCGATGTAGAGGACGGCTGCGGTGCCCTGCCCAGACGTCCCAACGCGACAGGTTCACGCAAGCTGCCGGGCGGCCGATAGTGACGTGGGCCAGATGAGGTCAGAGGCCAGCAGAACGCCGGTGATCTTGCTGGGATGGACAAAGACCAGGAGCCTCGTGACGGGAGAACTCTGCCATGGCACAGCGACTCGCGCCTCAACCACCCGACGGACATCGGAGGCCATTGGGCAGGCGTCCTTTCTCAGTTGGATTGCTGGGTTTGTTGGCGACATCGGCGACTGCCGCATCGATGGTCCGTACGCCTCACGCACGAGCAGACACCGGACTCCCACAGGTTGTCGGCGCGTACACCCAACTCACGGGCGACGGACGCTATACCGGGCTCGGGATGGAAGGCGTCCACCACGCGATGGTGGCCTTCGCCGCCATGCACAAGGTGACACGCAGCGCCCGGCAGCGGTCAATCTTCGAGGCTCTCCTGGACCGCGTCTTGGACGCCGACCCGACGTACATGGGCTTTCTCCTCGGCGTCCAGGTGCTCGCCGACTCGTTCCTCGCGTCTCATCAGCAACTGCTCGACAACGTCCATGGGTACGCCGCTTCGCTCGTGGAGCGTTTCGCGGCCAATCCTGACCAGCTGCTCCGGAAGGGCGACATTCGGACGCTCACCGGCAACGCGAGCTTCCTCATCGCCTACGCGAACTTCCGCAAGCGCCACGAGTCGAAGCGCGACGCGGGCTTACCCACCGTGAGAGAGATCGATGCGGTCGCCACCGCACTGCTCGACCGCATCGTCGAGTTGCAGTTCACACTCTCCGAGGCTACGAGCCGATTCGACAATCCTCGCCTGGCCGGAGGTTTCCCGCACCTGGTCGAGGGCCCCGACGGATCGATGGGGTCATGGGATGTCCGCACATGGTCGCCGGCGATGCTGTCCCTCGAGCAGTACGCTGCGGTGCGCGCGCTCGCCGAAGGGTTCGGTCGCTACCGCCGTCAGTCGTACCGACGTGCTGCGGCGGCCGCCGCCCGTCCGCTGCTCGCGACCACCGAGATCGATCCGAACCTGGTCTACGCCGGCGAACCGCCGGGCTTCCCTCTCGACGGCGCGGAACTCGAGTTCGGCGAGGAGACCGGCGAGATGCTCTACGCCATCACCTACGGCTGGTCCCCCAACGCCGTTGCCGATCTCGGAACCGCCTTGCGCGCCCTGCTCGTACACGACGTGACCGTGCCGAGGTCGCGGTCCTGGGCGCAGACGTACTGGCGAGGAATGCCACCGGAGTCGGTCCTCGACGCGCGATCGTTTAGGGCTGGACTCGCCGCCAAGCTCGCCTTCACGCATCGGTTCGTCGAGGCTACCCAGCTTCCTGTGCCGCCGGACTTTCCGTGGATCGACCTACCGCGGGCGACCTACCCAGGAACCGGCGACGATGACCTACGGCGAGGTGGCTGGTACGACGGCTCAGGCCGGGGCGCGATGTCCGCGGTGTATTCGCGGATCGCCCTCAACGGCTACGTCGCAAGCGGCGGATCCAACGCCAGGATGCTGCTGCGCGCAGGCCGGTGGTGGGAGTCGATGATCGTGTGGGCCTGACCCTCGAAACAGCACAGGCGCCCCGGCAGAAAATCCGTCGCATTCTGCGTCACGACACGTGACAATGCCAGACCATGTCCGATCTTCGTGCGCTGGAGGCGTGGTCGAACGTCGTCAAGAAGCCCCGGATCAAGCCCGCCCCGCACGGCTCTGCCTGGCTGGTCCACGGCGACGACGGTCGGAACTTCGTGCTCAAGCGCGTGCGAGGATTCGACCTGGCAGATCCACGCCAGCGATTGGCCGACCAACATCGAATCCTGTCCTACCTTGCCGAATGCGGCCTGCCCGTCTCCTGCCCACTCGCGACCAACGACGGCCAGATCTACACCGAGGTCGAGAACACCGTCTATGCGCTGACCCCGATGTTGCCGTCCGACAACCCCGAGGTGGCAGGCAATCCCCAGCTCCTTCACCAGATCGGGCCCGCGATCGCCCGACTTCACCTCGCACTGCTCGACTGTCCGTACGACATTGCGTCCTGGCACATCCAGCTTGCCGAGCAGACCTTCGGCCGAACCTGGGACGGGCTCGGCCGACTGCTTCCCACTGAAGACTTCACCGAGGTCGCTCATCACGTGGAGCCGTTACGGGCCGAGATGGTGGCAGCCTTCGACGACCTGCCCGAACAACGCATTCATGGGGACTGCCACGGTGGCAACATCTTGCTCGCCGACGGCGTCGTATCCGGCCTCATCGACCTCGACCACCTGCCGATCGGACCACGTGTCTACGACGTTGCCTACTACCTCTCACTCGGTCTCAACTGGATGATCCGACGCCCTGATCCCGAGCCTGATCCCTTCGCAGCATTGACGTTCGTCAGCCATCATGTGCTCGACGGCTACCTGTCGGTCGACTCCCTTACCGATCACGAGGTCGAGGCCATCGTGCCCATCATGCTGGCGGTCCAACTCAACCTTCTGAACTGGTCGATGGGTAACACGATCGACGATCAGAAGTGGCTGACCTCCACCTTGTGGGTCGCTCGGCATTACCAGGCGCTCCGGAGCCGAATCCGCATCTCTCGCTGAACCCTTTTGGAGGTACAACACGCGCCGGCACGTGTCGCACCTCCAAGGGGCGTAGTGCACATGGTCATTTTGGCAGCCTGCAGGAGTCGATCCGACTTGGGACATTTGTATGAAATGGCCTCGACATCGAGCTCCGTTCGTCGTCGATGTTCCCGAACGAAGCGTCTGCATCCTCTATCTCGCACATGTCCGCCAACGGTCGGCGGCGCTATTCGTCGGCGACGCTGAGACACTTGCATACATGGCGGGTACTTGTACATACTGGTGACCTTCCTGGAGATGGTCGTCCGGACATGGCGTGAAGGAGACGACGATCGCCTCGGCACTTCACGTAGTTCCACGCACGTGCCCGCCTGGTCGGCTGGGCAAAGTGCGTTATGCGGGTTCATCCAGCAATGGCCGGGGTCTCCCCAACCGTCCGCCGCGCCGCTTCGATGCGTTCGGCCTGATGTACCTGTGGAAGGGTCGCGGAATCTACCAGAGTCCGCACTACAACACCGAGCTGCAGGCGGGCGATCTGGTGTACGTCGTTCCGGAGGAACCGCACTGGTACGGCGTGACCAACGGCGACACGACCTGGTGTGAGGTCTTCATCGTCTTCGAAGGCCCGGTGTTCGAGCTCTGCCAGCAACAGGGCTTGATCGACGCTCAGCGCCCCGTTACCCGGCTTCTCCCCATCAGATACTGGCGCTCTCGCATCGACAGCTTCCGCACGAGGCGTGCTCCCCGCACCGCGACCGACGCCGACTTGGAAGTCGTCCAGGTGCTGGGTCTGCTGGCCGAGATCGCGTCGTATGCCGATCGTGGCGGCTCCAGCGCCGAGACCGCCTGGCTCGACGAATCGCAAGCGCTCCTGTGTCGCAATCTCTCCGAGCCTCTTGACCTACGCGAGGTTGCCAAAGCCGTCGGCATGCCGTACGAGACCTGGCGTCGACGGTTCCGGTCCGCAACCGGCATGGCGCCGGCTCACTTTCGTCTCCGGCATCGTCTCGAGGTCGCTCGGCACCTTCTGCGCCAAACCTCGCTCCCGATCGCAGACATTGCCGCGAGCGTTGGCTTCACCGACGAGGCACACCTCGCACGCCACTTCCGCGCCTATGTCGGTGTCACTGCGGGCCAGTACCGTCGCGGCGCCAAGCACGACTTCCCGTTGTAGCTAACACAGATTCTCGGGTTTCAGTGCGAGTCGCGGGCTTTGTCGCGCCGCCCTCGCGTGCGCTCAGAACTCTTCGCCGGGATCCAGCGTGAACCGTTCCGGTGCTCCCCGAACGAAGTCCAGCACCTGGCCATCTTGTCGTAGTCGACGCTGCAGCTCCGCTACGTCGACCTCCTGTACCGGTAGCCCAGCTTCGCTTGCTATCGCAGCTGCGACTCCCGCCGCGTGACCTGCCATCATCCAGGTGCTTTCCAAGCGATAGGTGCAGAAGGCCACATGGGTGAAGCTCGCCGCGCCGGGCACCAGAAGGTTCCGACACTGGTGCTTCTTGGGCGTCAATGCGCGATACGGAATCTGGTAAGCCCAGCCGGCACGCCAGATGCGACCCTCGTTGATGAACTCCGACTCCGAGACCGCGAACCGTTGCACGTGGTGGCTATCGATGAAGTGACTTCCCATTGCGACCGCGTCCGGCTTGCGGCGATCGTGGCACACGTCGTGCTGGGTCATGACGTACGCGCCACGCATCCGTCGCGCCTCTCGGACGTACAGCTGATACGGCCAATGGCCGTTGTCGACGAACTCATCCTTGGCTAGACCCCAGCGCCGCATCTCAGCACGCACGTTCTCCGGCACTGAGGTGTCGTTGGCAAGGAAGTAGAACAAGCCCAACGTGTACCTCTTGTGCTCGGCCACGATCTGTTCACGCGTCGTGTAGTCAGCGTCTGGGTAGTCGACCTGAGCACCGAGATGACCGAGGGAGATGATGGCGTCCTGCTTGTTGTTCACTTCCCACTTGTCTGGCCGGCCCGGTGCGTGTTGGTAGAGGTCGAGAATGTCGGTGAGCTCCACCTTTCGGCCCGCCCTGACCTGTTCCCGTAGCCAGTGCTCGAGGAGCGCGTAACGTGATCGGTCGTAGTGATCGGGCTCGGGAATCTCGACGCGATTGTCCGGATGATTGCTGAAGCAGAGCCTCCAGTTGTAGTTCATGACCGTCGGATCCGCCGCGCCAGGCACTACCTCGTGCGCCCATCCGCTGATACCTGGTAGCAAGCGACCGTCGGCGTCAACCGTCGTCGCTCTTCTCGGCTCCGCGTCGAACCGGATGCCCGCGAGATCCTCGTCGAACTCCTCCCGCCCTTCGCGCCCATAGGTGTAGTCGACACCAGCTCGCGCCATCAGGTCGCCTTCGTAGCTGGCGTCCACAAAGGTCGAGGCGGTCACCGCCTCGCCACCCGTCAGCGTGAGACGTCGGATCCACCCGTCTTCGACGTCGACCCGCGCCACCCGCTGTCCGTACCAGACCGTGACGTCGGCCTCCTCCAGCATCTGCAGGAAGACGCGTTCAGCGACCGATGACTCGAAGTAGTACGTGGGCCGGCCCACGCCGTAACACCGGCCCACGCGCCTGTAGAACTCCTGGGCCAGGCCGCCGAAGGTCCACGTCAGCATGTGCTCGGACTCCGCGGTGTTCAGGCCGCTCGTGGACAGCCCGCCCACGTGTGCGCTGGGTTCCACCAGCAATACCGACAGTCCCCAGCGTGCAGCCGCCACCGCCGCGGCGATGCCACTCGGAACGCCGCCATACACGACGACGTCATAGGCCACCATCGCCATGTCGTCTCCAGCACGCATCCGCGAACCTCCGGTCGACCTACCACTCGTCCCTATCGCGCCAGCCGTGCCGTGTGCGTGCGACCGTCCTGATCACTCGTGTCAACCTGCAACACCAGGTGTGAGGGAGTGACCTTCACGTACACGGTCGGATCGGCATCCACAAGCCGGTAGCCGCGACGCGGCAACTCGACCTTGACCTTCGACACCAGCATCGTCGGCTCGGACACAGCGACGACGAGATCGTCGTCGGTCTGTCGGACAAGAACCGCGCACGGCTGGCTCGCACGTACGTTGGCCACCGTGCCGGCGCTGAAGAAGTTGATCCCCAGGAGACCAAGTCGGGGCACACGCACCGCCTGCGCGTCCGCGTTGTTGGCGACGATCTGGAAGTCGGGGTCGGCCGACATAGCCGCTGTCGCCTCCGGGGTGGCGTTGGGCATCAGCACGTACGCGTATTGGGCGTCCACCGGGTTGACACCGTGGTCCAGCCACAGCGTGACGAACCGTCGAGTGATCGGCGCGCTCTGGCTGCTGCCGATGTCCTGCCAGCTGCCGGTGCGTTCCTCACGCAACGCCGACAGGCGGGCGCCACCACGTGGGAACACGTAACCGCCCACTCCCTCCACGTGCGCCCAGTGCACCTTGCGGCTCGTGGACCAACCCTGGTCCAGAGGCTGCGTCTCACCGTCCAGAAGTAGTGCGTTGACACCGTCCTCGTGCAGGTTGCGGTTCTCGACGATGGTCTCCACCGGGTAGCCGCTGACATCGGTGATCCCAGCGCCCACGGCGACCACGTAGGAGTCCGCGCACAACCACGACTTGCGTGCTCGCAAGGGTGGCTGCTTCCCCACCAGGTCGTTGCGCTGGATCCCCTCCAGGTCCATCCCCACCATGCCGTAGTCGCCGTCGAGTGAGACACCTCCTACCCATGTGGCTTCCTTGGGGGTAGCGACACCCCACTCACCGCCGGTCCGATCAGGCAGAGGCATCTTGTTGACGGTCGTGCCAGGGACTCGGTAGAGATCCACCGTTGGCCAGTAGTTGTCCTCGAAGTGACCGTTGTCCGCGTCGTTGTAGAGGTATGTCGCACCTTCGCCTGTGTGGAAGCCCTTCCGGTTCTCACCTGCTCCCGTCTCGTAGTAGGCGACCCGCTTGCTCGCCATCGCGATGCCAAGGGCCCAACCCGGCCGACGGTGTACCGCTCTCGCCATGCCCGCGAACATCCAGAAGCCCACCGACTCCGGGGCAGCCTTGAGGCTCGAGTCCTCCAGCATGCGGGAGACGACCGCGATCCGCGGGATCGTTGCGCCGGCCAACATGTCGTCGTAGGTGTCGCGTTCCAGCCACCCTTTGCACATCTCGCGCCACCGCTTCGCGCGTTCTGGATCAGCGTCTTCAATGCTCTCGGCGAGAACGAGGACCTTCTCGAGCACCGAGTGCGCCTGGGTGTGACCGGTCTCGCCGAAGCGGCTGAGTGACCGCCCCCGGACCATGTCCATCATCTGGTTGTTGAAGATCAGCGGGGCATACGTGTGATCGATCGTTCGCAGGAAGATTTCACGGTCGTCAGTGAACTCCCACGGGGAACCAGCGAGCAGACCCAACAGGTCGGTGACGCGATTGAGCATGATGACGCCATACGCGCCCGTGTAGGCCACCGTGTCGTGGTGGATGTAGGAGCCATCGCGGTACAAGCCATCGCCTGACGTCGTGTAGGCGAAGAGCTCGCCCATCGCCTCACGTCCTTGGACGATCTTCGCCTCGGACGCGCCGAGGACGCCCCGGAGGCCCACGATGAGGCTGAGGTCCGCCCGGTTGGCACCAGTCGACGGCTCCGTGTAGGGCGGCTGCATATTGAAGCGGGGATCCGGCACGAACCTGTCCACCGTCGCGAGGTAGTCCGCCAGATCGCTGGGCTCGATATGGTCGAAGACCAGTGTGATGGCATTCAGCATCGCCGACGGAGCACCGATCTCGAAGTCCCACCAGTTGTCGTACTCGCGGGGGATGTCGGCGTTGTAGCCGTAATCGTGTGCTGTCTTCAGCCCGGCGACGATGTCGGCCAAGATGTCGGCGTTCTGGTAGTACTGACAGCCTGGCGTCGCCCAGCCTCTGGCCATGGCGTGCAATCGCTGATAGGTCGTCGTAATGACCCACGAGGGATGGGTGTCCTCAGGATCGGACAGGTCACGGAACCGCAGATCCGTGAAGACCTGTTTCCGGTCGGAATCGCGAACGATGCGCCCTCGGTTCGCCCGCACGCCGCTGTCCACGGCGGCGAGTCCGCTGGCGTACTTCGGATCCGTGTAGTCGAAGGGAAGCCCGGTGAGACGGTTGAACCACTTGAGTCGGAGCTCATCGAATCCTTCGGACGCGGCACGAGCAATCGTCGGCGCACCCACCGTGGCGAGGATCACCGAGCCGCCGAAGCCGGCGAGCACGTGGCGACGGGTCAGGGCCGGGCCCATGATGCCGCGGCCTGGAGTTCGAGACGCGAACGGAGGAAGTGCCATGGCGACTCTCCTGTCTCCCAACGACGACTTCAGAGCTAGGTTCCCCCGTGCGGTCTCCACATCAAGACCTGCGAAACTGTTTTGACGCTATGCCGAAATCCGTCCGACACGCTTGGACGTCCCGGCAACGGTTGTACGATCTGGATCGACACCGCATCCGACCATCTGCGATGGCTGGAGCAGCCACCCTTCGCTGGTCGCGCGCGAACACAGAACGGAGTGGGCGGCCCTTCCTTCGATGAGGGAGGGCCGCCCGGGGGTTCAGTCGGTCAACACGGCTTACTGCTGGATGCCAGCGGCGCGGATCTGCTCCTTTGCGCTCTCGATGTAGTCGGCGTAGCCGAACTTGTTGAGCAACGTGTCGAGGAACTCGTCGTACTCGCTGAGTGGCCGAGCGCCGCTCACGAACCTCGCGAACTGTTCTTCGATGAACCGCGATGCGTCGCCGGCGTTGTAGTCCTCAGGCGGCGTCACGAGGCTGTTGTAGATCTCGATGAACGGCTGATTGTTGGCGAAGTCGATGTACTCCTGCTGTGCAGCGAACTTCGTTGCGAGGTAGTCCTCGTCGTCTCGGCCGGTGAGCTGGTAGAGCCAGAAGTAGTTGCCCTCCTCGGCGAGCTTGTCCGTCGGTACGACCCGCTGGCCGTCGAGCGTGTAGTGCCTACCCTCGAGGCCGTACATGACCAGGCGGTTTCCCTCTTGGCTTGAGACGAAGTTGATCAGATCGAAGACCTTCTGCAGCTTTGCCTCATCCTTTTCAAGGGCTCGCGGAATCGCCCACAGAGTGACCGCGCCCCTGTCTCGAGGCAGGGCCCCCTCCCCGGCCGGGCCGCTAGGAGGCGCCATCTGGATCCATTCAGCCTCTGGATTGGCCTTCTTGTATTGATCCACGAACTCTGGCTTGGTCATCTCCGACCAGCTGAAGTACAAGATGCCGGCCCGGCCCTGCCAGGCACGCTCATGGGCCGTCATGAACTCGTTCGTGACCCAGTCGGGGTCGACCACTCCCTGTTTGTTGAGCTTCTGGATGAACGCCAAGGCGTCCTTCGTCGCGGGATCGACGTAACCATTGACGATCTCGCCGTCCTTGAGGTAGAAGTTGCCCGGCCCGCCGGACCCGAAGGCGCCCCAGAGGGGCATGAACGCGGAGAACCCCCTGTCACCAGTCAGGCCGTACGTGTCGTTCTTTCCGTTCCCGTCGGGATCGTCCTTCGTGAAAGCACGTGCTACCTCGAAGAGCTCATCGACGGTTCGCGGCACCTCCAGGCCGAGATTGTCCAGCCAGTCTTTACGGATCCAGTAGGCTGGGTAGAAGTAGCCGCTCTTGCTGGCCAAAGCGTAGTCCCGGCCGTCGATCTTCCCCCGCGTCCTCGTCTCCGGGCTGACGAACTGGGTGTACGTCGTCAGCTCGTTGTCCATGTACTCCGTGAGATCGAGGAGCAGCCCTTGGCTCGCCAGCTTGCGCAGCATCGGACGGCTGATCGAGAACAAGTCCGGCGGGTCGCCGGCCGCCAGGGACGCGGACAACTGGGTCTCGTACTCCGTGCCACCCGTCGTGACGAGGCGTAGATCGATGCCGAGCGCCTTGTCGATCTCTCGCTTGAGTATGTCGTTGTCCGGCGGGCTCTCCTCGGTCGGCCGGTGCACCGTCAGCGTAATTCGCTCGCCATCGCCTTCCCGTTTTGCAGTCGACTGGTCTCCGGCGCACGATGTCGCCATCACGGCACTCGCCGCGAGACTGGCGAGTACGGCTAGCTTGAGACGACTCATGGTTCCTCCACTTACCCTTCTCGCACCCTCTGGGCCTAGCCCTTGATCGAGCCGAGCATGACTCCTTTTTGGAAGTGCTTTTGAATGAACGGATAGACGACGATCATCGGGATGGCCGCGATCACGATCGCCGCCATCTGCAACGTGACAGTTGGGAGAGCAGTGTCGATGTTCTCTGCCGACTGTGAGCGCGTCAGAAGCTCCCGCACAACGACCTGAAGTGGCTGCAGCTCCTCGACGCGTACGTAGAGCACTGCCTGGAGAAACTCGTTCCAGTGTCCAACCGCGTAGAAGAGACCGATGGTGAGCAAGACCGGGGTCGACAGAGGGAGGATGATCCTCAGCAGGATCGTGAACTCTCCCGCTCCGTCGATGCGTGCTGAGTCGACGATCTCGTCTGGCAGTCTTTCGAAGAATGTCTTCAGGACAAGAACGTTGAATACCCAGATCGCATTGGGAATGATCATCGCCCATACGGTGTCGAGCAGCCCCGTGGCCTTGACCACCAAGTACGTCGGGATGATCCCGGCGTTGAAGAGCATCGTGAACAGGATCGCCAGAAGGAAGAACGAGCGCCCCGGGAGATCTTTACGTGACAGCGGATACGCCATCAGGACGCTGAGAACCATGTTCAGTGCCGTGCCGACGACGGTGATGAACGTCGTCACCATGAGAGCCCGTGGAATCTTCGGCTCTGACAACAGCTGCTGGTAGGCGTCGAGCGTGATCGATCGCGGGATGACCACGTAGCCACCGTTGCGCAGGATCTCGCTGTACGGCGTGAGTGACGCCGAGACGACGAACAGCAGCGGGAACACCGAGATGACGCCCACCAGGACCAGCGCGGTGTAGACGACCGCGTTGACGACCCGGTCCTCGCGAGTACTTACCACAGCTGACCGTCCCACCGTCGAGCCAGCCTGTTGGCCAGCAGAACCAAGGACAGACCGACCAGTGACTTGAACATTCCCACCGCTGCGGCGAGCGAGAAGTTCAGGTCTTCAAGGCCGGTTCGGAAAACCCACGTGTCGATGATGTCGGCGACCGGATAGACCTGGACGTTGTAGAACACGTAGACGTGCTCGAAACCAGCTTCGAGAAGCGAACCCAGCTTAAGCACGAACAGCAGGATGATCACGTTGCGAATGCCTGGGAGTGTGATGTGCCAGATCTGCCGCAGTCGACCAGCACCATCTACCCGTGCAGCCTCATAGAGCCCTGGATCGATCCCCACGATCGCGGCAAGGTAGATGATCGCTCCCCATCCAAGGTCCTTCCAGGCATCGCTCGCCACGAGAACTGTGCGGAACCACTCGGTGGAGGTCAAGAAGCCTATCGGCGTCCCGCCCAGCTCCTCGATCCATCTGTTCACCAGGCCGGTGCTTGGCGAAAGAAGGGCGAGTGCGATGCCGAAGATGATGACCCACGACAGGAAGTGCGGCATATAGCTCAGGGTCTGCACCCATCGCCGCAGCCACGACAGACGGCACTCGTTGAGCAGCAACGCGAGGAGGATCGAGGTGCTCGTGCCCCAGACGATCTTGTACAGCGAGATGAGGAACGTGTTCGTGAGCAGCTGGGTGAAGTACTGCGACGTGAAGAACTGCTCGAAGTACTTGTACCACGGATCTGCCCATGGGCTGCCGAGAATGCCGAGCCCGAGGTTGTAGTCCTTGAAGGCCACGATCAGGCCGTACATCGGCCCATAGCGGTAGGTGGCGAACCACAACAAGGGCAGCGCGAGCATGATGTAGAGCGACCGCGCGCGCCAGATCCTGGTCGCCGTGCGACGTCGATGCTTTCGCGCAGGAGGCCTGCCGGGAGCTTGTGGGCTCCGCGTGGTGACGACCTCCGCCACCTTGCTCAGCTGAGTCACCGGCACACCTCTTCGCTTGACGTCCGAGATACGGTTTCGGCGCGGACGGCGGAAATCACGCGGTCGCATCGCGCGTAGATCGTGCTGGCGACCAGGCCGCTCAGCAGGAGCGGCATGATGGGAACGAGATACGTGAGCACGAATGCGGTCGCGACCACGACCAAGCAGCACAGGGTGGTGAGCGGTCGCCCCAGGGCGAACAGGACTGCCAGGCGCAGGAGCTGTCCGGTGGGTAGGTCATAGCCCACCATCAACGGGAAGACATAGACCGACGTGGCGACGATCAAGAGCGCCACGACCACCGCCGCTGTTCGGAGACCGACGCCGATGGGCTCGGGTAGCATCTCGTCGATCTGCAGATCCGCGACGATCCCCACGCCAGCGAGCATCCAGATGAGCTGGACGATCAGCGCCTGCCGGACGTTGCCGACGAAGTGTCGCCCAAAGGCCCGCAGCAGAGGGGGTTCCTTACCGTGCCGCCAATCACGCACGACACCGAACATGGCCGCTGTCGCCGGGGCTGCCGTCACCACGAGAAGGGTTGCAGCCACCCAGACGATGCTCAGCAGTACGGCGTTCGTCGTACGTTGCAGGCAAATGTAGAGTCGATTGTCGAGAATCGACCTTTCGGCGGCGCCCATCGCACCAGTCCTCTCCGACCGCACACGATCTGTTTGGGCGACGGTTAATGACACATTTCGGCGCGTTTTCGTGCGGAGAACACTACGACTCGGGCCAAATCGCCAGCTTGTATGATTTGGCCGCTAGTTGTACGTTTTGGCGATCAGACAGTTGCACAGCTCGGGCCGTCGTGATCCACTACTGCCCGATCAGCTGGGGCACTCTGCGCGTTACGTCGTCGACCTGCGACGCAGCGTCATGCGCGCTACTCACCGTCATGGGTTCACACCAATGAGTTCAGGGCGTGGCACCACCGGATAGATGTGGGTGGGTCCATGCCTTGGGCGAAGGGCGGCGCCGCCAGGCATGAACCCACCCTGGGACCCGAGTCGTCGGTCGTACCGTCACAGGTGTCAGAGGTATCGAGGGCTTACGCAGGTGACGCCGGCGATGCTGGCACGAACGCACCCATCCAGCGACCACCGCCCCGAATAGCTGTCGCTCGAGCTCCGAACGGCTTCACGGTAGGTCTCGCCGTCGCATTCCCGCTTGAACGTCATGGTCGTCCTTGTACGTCCTGGTGATGCAGGCGTGAAATCCCTTGAGCTGACGCTTGTGTGGCGAGCACCGTGAAACCGGCGCGCCGGCGGCCTGCGACAATGCGCATGACATAGGCCACCGGCGCGCTGGCTCAACGCCTCGGTCACGAGTTCGCTGTGTTGAGCGGTGTCAGCTCGTAGGTGATGGGGACGTCCCGATAGAAGACGCGGTAGACCCACACCCAGAACCGCATGCCGAACGACTCGCGCGGGTTTGTGTCGACTACCCGGGCCACGCACTCGACGGCGGGACCGGTCAGCTTGCCGCGCCGAGTACATGGCGCGACCGTGACCTTGGGGTTGCGGGCAATGCGCTTGACCTTCCAGGTCTTCGACCGGGTCGTGACATACGCGCGGTCACCGGCGACACGGATACCGACCATCGTCCCGACACCCCGACCATCTCGGCGATAGCTCGTGAGCATGACGACCGAGGACGTGCGGAGCGCAGCAAACGCGTCACTCACGTCGTCCCCCTTTCGCCGGGGCCCCGGGTGGTGGCGCGATCCGCGTGTTCTGGAACGACGCAAGTCGCCAGCCATCCGCATGCCGTACGGCGGTGAGGGTCATGATCGACTCGCGGTCGGGCGCAGGCGTGGACTCTCCGGCGAGCACCGTCCCGCCTCGGCTGATCACGAGAGCGACATCGTCACTCAGGAAGCGGATCGTGGGACCCGCCGAGCCGGTCGTCGATGAACCGATCCGAGATCCCTTGAGCGCCTGTGTGAACAGCGTTTCGTGTGCGGCCTCGATCTCCCGTCGACCCTTGAGATGGGCACCGAAGAACGTGATGTAGTCGGCGTCCTCGGTGAAGACGTCGGCGAATGCGGCCGCGTCGCCAGCGTTCCACGCGGCAACCATGCGCTCGAGCAATGCAGTGATGGGCGTTGGATCCATGCGGAGTCTCCTTGTCTGGACTTGTCGCGGGACGATCGGGTCCCGCGAGGGTGACAGGCACTCCGCGACGCCACGGCCTGGCTATCCTCGGCATGGGAAGTCCTGGACGGCGACCGCGACTGTCGCGGAGTCGTTCGGACGGTCGGTCGGGTGTTGGCGCACCCGACCGACCACCTTCCGGGCGACCGACGCACCGCTGCGAGCTCTGACGCGGATTGCCGGCGACCCGAAGGCCGAAACGACGCGGGTTTGTCCCGCGCACGTCAGCTAGGGATCTGCTTCGTGGGCCTCCTTTCGGGACGAGCCGCGAACCGGGCCGATCTCGTGCTCGTCGAGCAGGGGCGTCCACGTCAAGGTGCCCTCACGCAGTTCGGTCAGGATCTGCCGTACCCACGCCAGCTCGGCGGAGCAGAGCGCGCGCTCGCATTCGAGCTCGAGGGCGAGAACCCGCGGAAGCCCGTTCTCCTGCAGTCCTGCGATGTAGGCGTCCAGGGCGTTCAGTGTGGCGTCGAGGGTGATCGCTCGGGTTTGCAGCGCCCGCTCGACGATGGCAGGCGGCAGACTCGCGCACAACGACACAGCGGCGTAGAGGACCGAGTGGTCAGGATCGGGCCGCTCGAGCAGGTGGGTGAGGCGTGTGCCCAGCTCGGCACGCCCTTCCTCGGTGATCTGGTAGACCGTTCGCTCCGGGCGCCGACCGGCACGACTGGTCGCCACGGGCTGGATCAGCTCACTGCCAGCTAACCGGTCAACGGCGTGGTAGAGGCTGCGCGGCAACCCGGTCACGTAGTCCTTGTGGGTGTCGATGATGAAGCGATGCAGTTCGTACGGATGCTTCGGTCCGTGCGCGAGGAGGGTGAGCACCGTGAGCTCGACGAGCTCACGGTTGCTGGCCCGGCGTGCCATGTGACCTTCCTCCGTCCACGCGCAGCAGTCGCTGCACCGCTCGCTGGTGCACTACTCATTATTGCATTTTGCACTATACGCGTCTCCATAGAACTGGTGACTCAGGTCCACACCAAACGGTCGTGTACCGACGATCTCTGTGGCGTGCTCTCGCGACAGTCGACGACCTCGGCGCCTGGCGGCCCGACGTCGACGTCATCCGCCGATCGCACCCGTACGACAAAACCGCGTCGATGCCCACCTCGGCGTACCGCGATCGAGGTCGGCCAGGCTGGCCGTCCAGCAGCGGCCAAAGGTCCGCTTGTTCGCCCCGCCCAGAGCGTTCGCGGATCAAGATGATCACGGTTTGTCCGCCACGCCATCGGTCGCCAATCGACCACCACCCGAGGGAGGACTGATGTCCGACCAGTCCGGTCAGCGCGAACGTCCCCACCAGTGGCTGATGCCGAACCGTCGCAGCCTGCTCAGGGCGGTCGGCGCCGGCGCCCTCGCCGCGGCGGCCCCGACGGCTCTGAAGGCGCCCGAGGCGGCAGCCGCTGCACCGACCGCGAAAGGGCCCCGCTCGACGCGTCCCGCCTCAGCGGCCTGGACCGACCTTCCACTTGTCGGAGGTGAGGAGTTCCCGATCGGGCTGTGGTGGCCCCCGCCGCCGTTCCAGACGACCCTCGAGCGCTACCAGGAGATCAAGGACGCGGGCTTCACCTTCACCCACAGCAACAACTACCTGTGGGCCGACCACCACATCCAAAGGCGAGCACTCGAGATGGCCCACCAGGTGGGGCTGCAGCTCGTCATCGACGACTCCACGATCCGATGGCTACGCAACGACTTCGAGATCAGGACCGACGGCGAGGACTTCACCCTCACCCCCGAGCAGGCGGCGACCAAGATCCGGCAGGTCGTGGACCTCTATCGGCCCCTCAGTTACTGGAGGCTGGAGGACGGTCACCTGCTCCAGGACGGTGGCAGCGGCGCGGGAAGCGTTGGCCTGTCCCGTGCGGGTGCCGACTGGACGGACTACACGTTCGCGTTCGACACGGCGCCACGGCAGACGGGTGGCGGCGGGACCTACGCGCAGGCCGGGTGGGCCTTCCGGGCGCAGGACCCCGCGAACACCTACGTGTGGTTGCTCGCCAACGCCGGCTACTCACCTGAGGGGGCACCGGGTTACCTGGCCAAGGCGCTCTTCGTCAACGGAAGTCCGGTCTGGGTCCGAGCCGTCCCCCTCGACATCGCCGTCACCCCCGACACCTGGTACCACGTCGAGACCACGGTGAACGGCAACACGATCACGACATCCATCAACGGCGACATCGTCGACACCACGACAGACGAGACGTACCGCGCCGGCAAGGTTGGCTTCCGCGAGGCCGGACCAGAGTCTGCTCGCTTCGACAACGTCGTGGTGACTGCCGCTGACGGGACGCAGCTGCTCGCCGACGACTTCTCCGGCACGTTGGCCGCGTGGGACCCGCCGAACGCCGGTGGCTATCCCTCCTTCGTGGGGCTCGACGTCTACGACGAGCCAAGCCCGGACAAGTTCGAGACCCTTGCGCGGATCGTCGAGATCATGCGGGAGGAACATCCCGAGTTCCTGCCCTACATCAACCTGTTCCCATCGACCGACCGCAACTACGTCCGGCAGTTCGTCGACGTCGTCCAGCCGGCGCTGATCTCGTTCGACCGCTACCCGCTCCTCGCCGACGGCAGCGACGACCCGCACTACTTCCTGAACTGGGCGATCGTGCGGGAGGAGGGCCTGCGCGCCAACCTGCCGACCTGGATCTTCATCCAGACTCTCGCCTACGCCAACCACCGCGAGCCCACCGAGGCCGAGCTGCTCTGGCAGATCAACGTCAGCCTGGCGTACGGCTGCAAAGGCATCCAGTACTTCACCTACTGGACGCCAGATCCCGCGCGTGGTGAGGCATTCGAATCCGCGCTCATCACCGTCGATGGTCGACGCACTGCGCGGTACGACTTCGCGAAGAAGATCAACACCGGGTGGCTGGCGCCGGTCGGTCGGGAGCTCAAGCCGCTGGTCTCCGAGTCGGTCGTCCACGCCAACGAAGACCCGCTGCCTGAAGGGGCGATCGAGTTCACTCCCAACGACTACGTACGACAGGTGAGTGGTGGTGCCGTCATCCTCGGCCAGTTCCGAAGCACCGACACGGAGGAGACATCTCGCTGGCTCCTCGTCGTCAACCGCGCGCACAGCAAACAGGTGACCGCGCGGCTCACCATGAACCGCGAGAACGTCACGAAGGTGTACCGCTTCGACCCGGCCCATCGGCGGTACGAGCCGCTGCACAACAGCGCGGTGGTGGACGTGAAGCTCCCACCTGGGGCCGCCGCTCTGTACAAACTCAGAACGTCGTAACCGCGCAGAAAACTGCAGCTACGGGCGGGCGAGCTCACTCGGAGCGGAGCGCCTCCGCCAGTCGCCCGCCCGCTGCCGCAAGCATGGTGCGCGCCGTCGGTGCGTCGACACCCCGCTCGATCATCAGCACGGCTGTCTTGACGTCACGGTTGGCGGCCTCGAGCATCCGGCGAGCGACCTCCTGGTCGACCCCCGTGATCTCACGAACCATGCGTACCGCCCGATCGACGAGCTTGTCGTTGACGACCCGCAGGTCGACCATGAAGTTCTTGTAGGTCTTGCCGAGCCGCACCATCGAGATGGTCGAGATCATGTTGAGGACGAGCTTCTGCGCGGTGCCCGCTCGCAGACGTGTCGACCCGGCAAGGATCTCCGGCCCCACGGGAACCTCGATCGGATACTCCACCAGGGCCGACAGTTGAGTGTTGGAGTTGCAGCTCACGCCGACGGTCAGCGCCCCGCGCCGCCGACCCTCTGTGACCGCGCCCAACACGAACGGCGTCCGCCCGCTCGCTGCCACTCCGACAACGGCGTCGCCCTTGCCGATTCCCCGCTCAGCCACAGCCTCCGCGCCCGCGAGTCGGTTGTCCTCGGCGTCCTCGACGGCTCCGGTGATGGCCACGGGCCCGCCCGCGATGATCGCCTGCACCTGCTCGGGCGTGGTGTTGAACGTCGGCGGGCACTCGGCGGCGTCCAGGATCGCGATCCGCCCGGAGGTGCCTGCGCCGACGTACACCAGACGGCCGCCTGACGCCAAGAGAGGAACGATCGCGTCGATGGCGGCGCTGACGGCGGGGAGCGCCCGGCGTACCGCATGCGGCACCTCGGCGTCCGCGGCGTTCATCCGTTGCGCCAGGGCCAGCGTGGACAGCTGGTCGATGTCGCCGTACCGCGGGTCCGCCTGCTCTGTGATGAGTGCAGCGAAGGGCGAGTTGGCCTCGCTCACCAGGCCTCCTCCAACTTCGTAGTTTATTGACGTTCTGCAACTGAAGAAGGTAATTTACCAACCTACCACGTCAGAGAGGCCAGCGCTGCTGGCACGAACCGATCATGAGGAGGGCAGCCCTGGTGGGGCACGGCATCCAGCGAACGGTCACCGGCGCGGAGCGCCTGTGCGCCGACCCGGCGCTCGTGTCCGGTCGACGTCTGGGGCTCGTGACCAACTACACCGGCGTGATGCCCGACCTCACCTCGAACGTCGCCGCTATGCAAGCCGCCGGCCTGCCGCTCGTGGCGTTGTTCGGCCCCGAGCACGGCCTGCGCGGCAGTACGCAGGCGGGCGAAAGCGAGCCGGACGACCACGATCCCGACAGCGGGCTTCCTGTCATCGACACGTACCGCCACAGCGGAGCCGACCTGGAGGAGCTCGTCGTGCGGTCCGGTGTCGACACCCTGCTCTACGACCTGCAGGACATCGGGACCCGCTTCTACACCTACGTGTGGACGATGTACGACCTGCTCGTGGTGGCGGCGCGGCTCGGCATCCCCTTCGTCGTGCTCGACCGACCCAACCCCGTGGGTGGCCTGGTTGCCGAGGGTCCGCTCCTCGACCCGGCTTTCGCCAGCTTCGTCGGGCGGACCCCGATCCCGCTGCGGCACGGGCTCACCGTGGGCGAGCTCGCCCGGCATCTCAACCAGACGGCGGTCCCGCACGCTGCGGGACGGCCGGCCGAGCTCGAGGTGCTCGCCATGCTCAGCTGGCGGCGGTCCTTCTACGCCGACCAGACCGGCCTTCCGTGGGTGATGCCGTCGGTGAACATCCCCACGCTCGACACCGCGCTCGTCTATCCGGGCACCGGGCTGTTCGAGGGCACGAATCTCTCCGAGGGCCGGGGGACCACCCGCCCGTTCGAGCTGATCGGCGCGCCGTACGTCGACCGGCGCCTCGCGCCGGCGCTCAACGACCTCAGGCTTCCCGGGGTGCGGTTCCGGGACGCGACGTTCACGCCGACATTTCACAAGTACGCCGGCCGCCAGTGCCGAGGCGTCCAGGTGCACGTGATGGACCGCGAGACCTTCGCCCCGGTTCGTACCGCACTCGCGATGCTCTACTGTCTGCGCACGTTGTATCCGGACGACTTCGGTTGGCGGGTCGCCACCGACGAGAGCGCCGCCCACCCTCACTTCATCGACCTGCTGTGGGGCTCGGACACCTTGCGCCAGACCCTCGACGCCGGAAAGGATCCCGCCATCCTGCTGCCTTCGCCTGCTCCTGGTCAGGCTCGTCCCCACGAGTGGGCAGGCGAGCAGGTCATGCTCTATCAGTAGCGAGCCGCCCGCGTGGCACCACAGTGTCACACGCGGAAGCAGCGAGGAGGTGGCTGACGTGCAGGAGGACACGTCGATGCGTCGGCCAGCCCCAGGCGACGTCCGCAGGCACGTCCGCGCCATCCTGCCGCAGCTCGCGCGAGCCGAGCGTCGGGTCGCCGAGGCCTTGCTCGACGATCCATCCCTGGTTGTCGAGAAGACCATCACCGAGGTGGCCCGCGCCTGCCAGACCTCCGAGACCACCGTGGTGCGGTTCTGCCGCGCGGCAGGGTTCCGCGGCTATCCCGACCTGAGACTAGCGCTTGCCACCGAGCTGGGCCGGGACGACGCCAGGCGTCGGGAGGAACTCCTCACCGGAGCCGACATCGACCGCGACGACCCGCTTGCGCAGCTCGTCGCCAAGGTGGCGCGGACCGAGGCGAGCGCGATCGAGGACACCCTCAAGCAGCTCGACCTCGACCAGCTCGACAAGGTCGTCACCGCCCTCATCCAGGCCCGCCGGATCGCCCTCTTCGGACTTGGTGCCAGCGGGTTCGGCGCTCAGGACCTCCAGCAGAAGCTGCTCCGCATCGACCGGATGGCGTTCGTCGTGGCCGACCCGCACTTGGCGCTGGCCACCGCTGCGCTCCTCACGACCGGCGACGTGGCGATGGCGTGGTCGCACAGCGGAGAGACCCGCGAGACCGTCGCGTGCCTCGCCAAGGCCCGGGAGCACGGCGCGACCACCGTCGCCGTCACCAACGACCCCCACTCGCCGCTCGCCGCACAGGCCGACCTGCTCCTCACGACTGCAGCGCGGGAGACCCGGTTTCGGACCGGAGCCATGGCGAGCAGGATCGCCCAGCTCGCGGTCGTCGACTGCGTCTACCTGGCCGTGGCTCAGCGCACGTACGACGCCACGATGGACGCCTTGACGAGGACGTTCGACGCGGTGCACGAGCCACGTCGATCCCGTGAGGCCAGGTGAGCACCATCGAGGGCTGAGCCGCGGCCGACCGCACGACACCGGCCTTGGCCGCCTTCTTGCCGACATCAGCCGGAGCCTCCCCGTCCAGCCGAGAATCTCACCATCCGCCTGCAGACCGTTACCGGCATGCTTTCGCCCTAGCATCTTGGCAACAAATTGACGAACCGAATCGAAGTTGGTAATTTTCCAACCTCAGCTTCAGCCCATGCCGTGAGGAGGCTGCAGCCCATGGCAGAGATCACCGGCTTCCGCGTGGGCGACGCCGAAGCCGTCGTCGAGCTGTGGTGTCGGAGCGCTCCTGCGGACGCGATCACCCTCAAACGGTTCCGCAACCTGGTCCTGCTCGACGCCAACTTCGATCCCGAAGGCCTTCGCCTCGCCTGGGAGGGCGAGCGGCTCGTGGGGGCCGCGTACGCCGTCCGCCGTCAGGTCGCGATGGTCGGTGACGACCTCGAGCCCCAGCGTGGCTGGCTGTCGTTCTTCTTCGTCGACCCGGAGGCGCGCGGTCGTGGCGTGGGGACGAAGCTGCTGCGCGACGCGCTCGCCTGGCTGCGCGGACACGGCCGGACCGAGGTGTACTTCGCGTCGTACACGCCCAACTACATCCTGCCGGGCCTGGACCGCAAGGCCTATCCCGAGGCCGCGGGTCTGCTCACCAAGCTCGGCTTCACGACGCTGTACCAAGCGGCGGCGATGGACATGAGCCTCGTGGGTTATGCGACACCCCCTCGTGTCCACGAGCGCGCCGCCGCCCTGCGCACCGCCGGCTACTCCTTCGGCACGCCTACCGACGACGAGCTGGTGAGTCTGGTCCGGATCGCGAACGAGCACTTCAACCCCGACTGGGGACGGGCCATTCGGGAGGCGGTGATTGCCGGGCTCCCGCTCGACCGGATCGTGGTAGCTCGCGCGTCCGAGGGCGAGCTCGTGGGCTGGGCCATGTTCGCGGCGTACGAGCAGATGGTGGAGCGGTTCGGTCCGTTCGGTGTCGTACCCGACCGCCGTGGCACAGGTCTGGGCGAAGTGCTTCTGCACCTCACCCTGACGCGTATGAGGGCTCTTGGCGCACACAGCGCGTGGTTCTTGTGGGCTGGCGAGGAAAGCCCTGCCGGCCACCTCTACCGCAAAGCCGGGTTCACCACGACCCGGCATTTCGACGTGATGCGACTCATCCTCGACTGACAGCAAAGGACAAT
Source organism: Actinopolymorphaceae bacterium (assembly GCA_036564245.1). GTDB lineage: Bacteria > Actinomycetota > Actinomycetes > Propionibacteriales > Actinopolymorphaceae > Thermasporomyces. The sequence continues at coordinate 2,237 of DATCKU010000085.1, read as the reverse complement.
CATGAGGTGGGGAACCGCAGGTCGCGCCGCCGCACTCGCCATGGCAGCCGCACTCGCGCTCGCGGGCTGCTCGACCGGCGGCAGCGAGACCGACTCCGGCAAGGTCACCTTGACGGTGCTCACGCACTACGGGAACGACCCGCTGAAGTCCGGTCTGCAGAAGATGGTCGACGAGTGGAACAAGAACCACCCGTCGATCCAGGTGAAGACGCAGGCCGTGACGTACGAGGACCTGCTCCAGACCGTCACGGTACGCCAGACCGGTGGCAAGGCGCCGGACATCATCCAGGCGTACAGCTTGTGGGGTGGCCAGCTGGAGCGGGCGCAGGTGCTCGCTGAGCCGCCCGAGGACATCCAGCAGGACATCAAGACCAACTTCTCCACCGCGGCGGTCGGCGCCGTCACGGTCGACGACAAGATCCTCGGCTACCCGACCGAGGTGCAGACGTACGCGCTGTACTACAACAAGAAGCTCCTCGCCGAGGCCGGCGTGACCGAGCCCCCGAAGACCTGGGACGAGCTCGCCACCGTCGCCGCCAAGGTGACCAAGCGCGACACCAAGGGAAACATCAAGGTCGCTGGCTTCGGCCTGACGAGCGGCTGGGACTCCGCTGTCGTTCACCCGTTCCTCTGCCTGCTGCAGGCCGCTGGCGGGCAGTTCCTCTCGGACGACGGCACCCAGGCGGCGTTCAATTCACCCGCCGGCAAGGCTGCGTTGGAGTTCGAGAAGTCGCTCATCGACGCCAAGTCCGCGGATCCAGCGATCAACGTCCTGCGCGCCTTCCCGTCGGAGAAGGTCGCGATGACCATCAACGCGGGCTGGTGGATCGGCAGCCTCAAGACGGCGATGAAGGACAAGTACGAGAACGTGGGAGTCGCGCCTGTTCCCGGGCCTGACGTGGGCGACAGGGGCTCCCTCGCGTACGGGTTCTTCATGGGCGTCAACAACAAGAGCCAGCACAAGGACGAGGCCTGGCAGTTCCTCGAGTGGATGAACGCCGAGCAGGGCCCCGACGGAGCAACCCGCATGGGATCCTTCCAGTACTCCGTCGGCACGATCCCCGGTCGGCCGGCCGACTCGGAGGCGCTTGCGGACGACAACACCGACCCCAACTACCAGCCGTTCATCGACGCGCTGGAGTACGCGATGCCCGAGCCGAACGGCCGCAACGGGCAGAAGATCAAGACCACGCTCCAGAAGAGCATCGAGGACGTGTGGACCGGAACCCGGTCGGTCGACGACGCCCTCGCCGACGCCGCTGAGCAGACGAACGCGATGCTGTCCTCAGGCTGAGCGAGGCTAACGGTCACCATGGCCACAGTCCTGCACGACGAACGCAAGAGCCCGCGCGGCGGCCCAGACCGCCGGGCGGGCTTCGCGCGAAGCGGGATGGCGAAGGCTCGACGGCGAGAGGCGGTGGTCGCCTACGCCTTCCTCTCCCCGACTCTCGCCTTCTTCGCCATCTTCCTCATCCTTCCTCTGGTCTTCGCGTTCGTGCTTGCCTTCTCGAACTGGGGAGGCTTCGACCTCACCCAGATCGAGTTCGTGGGGCTCGACAACTTCGCCGAGATCCTGAATCCGGCCTCGTCGTTCGTCGCACCGATCCTGGTCAACACGCTGCTGTTCGCCTTCGGCTCGGTGGTCTTGACGTTCGTGGCCTCGATCGTGCTCGCCAACGCGATCAACCGGCTTCGTTTCCAGGGACTCTGGCGCACGCTGTACTTCCTGCCGATCGTCACGACGGTCACCGCGGTCGGCAACATCTGGAAGTACCTCTACGAGCCCAGCGGCGGTCTGATCAACGGCCTGCTCAACGCCCTCGGCATGCCGTCGGTCCGGTTCCTCGCCGACCCGGACACCGCCCTTCCCTCGGTCGTCGTCGTGCAGGCGTGGGCGTCGCTGGGGGTGGCGATCCTCATCCTCACCGCCGGCTTGAAGAACATTCCCGAGACCTACTACGAGGCCGCTGCGTTGGACGGCGCTGGCGTCTTGCGGACGTTCTGGAACATCACCCTGCCGCTGTTGCGTCCGGCGCTTCTCTTCGTTCTGATCACCCAGGTCATCGCTGGGCTCCAGTCGTTCGCGCTCATCATCGTGATGACCGGCGGCGGTCCCGGCAACGCCACCAACGTGGCGGGATTCGAGATGTACCAGCAGGCGTTCAACTACGGTCTGTGGGGCATTGCGAGTGCCATGGCACTGGTGCTGTTCCTCATCATCTTCGCCATCACGCTGT
>DATCKU010000084.1:0-42933 GCA_036564245.1 Actinopolymorphaceae bacterium | reverse complement strand
GAACCTGTCGCGTTGGGACGTCTGGGCAGGGCACCGCAGCCGTCCTCTACATCGCCGGTACGGGTCTGCAAAAACGACCGGCCATGGCATGCGGCCTACGAGGCGGGGCTCGCGGCTGGCGCGGTCGTGAGGTCCCGGAAGGCACGTACACGTTCAACCCGGAGTGCAACCGGATAGGCAACGATGACTACAAGCGGTATGTGCGTCAGCCGGAGCTTTGGCGAGACGTTGCGAATCTACGGGTGGGTCAAAACATTTACACATTCGTCAGGTGGTGCTCGCGTGCCATGCAAAAGGTGGTGCAGGTCATTGTGACGCTGGACGAGTGCCTTACTGCTGTACAGCTTGCCTTCTCCGCCGTCAAAAAAACATTGGAGACGAGCGTCAAGGCGTGGCGTGGCTATAAGGAAGGAAGCCGGGTTTACGCCTGACAGTCCAGCTGGCGCATTCTTGACGCATCACGCCAAGCGGGCAGGGTCGGTGAGCGGTGGCCTCAGCAGGCACACTCTCGGCGGGGCCGACGCCTAGCCAGCGCCGCTGGGGACGCTAGGGCCGCCGATGAGTTCTCGGTGCCCGAGGGGTCGACAGTGGTATGAAGACGACGCACACGCTCAAGATCCGCGACGCCGCTATCGTCTACGACGTACACGGTCCGCTGCCGGCTGCTGACGGACGGCCACCGCTGTTCATGATCGGCCAGCCGATGGACGCCACCGGCTTCGCGACATTGGCCTCGTACTTCTCCGACCGTACGGTGATCACGTATGACCCCCGCGGGATCGGCCGTAGCGCTCGCCATGACGGTCGAGTCGACCACGTGCCCACGGTCCAGGCTGAGGACGTGCACGCCCTCATCGAGGCGCTCGGTGCTGGCCCGGTGGACATGTTCGCCAGCAGTGGTGGGGCGGTGACTGCTCTTGCGCTGGTGGCGGCCCATCCGCACGACGTGAGAACGCTGGTGGCGCACGAGCCGCCCCTGATCCAGCTGCTGCCGGACGCCGAAGCTGCGTTCCGGGCTGGCGCCGGCGTTCGAGACATCTACGAGAAGCGTGGCTGGGGTGCCGGCATGGCCGCCTTCATCGCCATGACGTCGTGGCGGGGCGAGTTCACCGACGAATACTTCGCCCAGCCGGCACCAGATCCCGCCCAGTTCGGCATGCCGACCGAGGACGACGGCTCCCGTGACGACCCGGTGCTGTCGGACCGATCCTCGGCGGTGACGAGCTATCGCCCGGACGTCGACGCACTCAAGGCAGCGCCGACCCGCATCGTCATCGCGGTAGGCGAGGAGTCTGCGGACACGTTGACCGGACGGACGTCCGTGGCGACCGCTGAGCTGCTCGGTCAGCGGGCAACCGTCTTCCCCAGCCACCACGGCGGTTTCGTCGGCGACGAGTTCGGATACCCCGGCAAACCCGAGGCGTTCGCCCGCAAGCTGCGAGAGGTTCTGGGCGAAGGCTGACGCCGGGTGGAGGGAGACCGACGTCAGCCAGAATGACCAGTCGTGGGGGCCTCGGGTCCGCTTCGAGGCCCGAGGCCTTTGACGTCTGGTCACTCGCGGAGCTCTGTCTCGGTTCGCAGAGCGGCGTGGTCAGGCGAAGTTGAACACTGGCGGGAAGATGAGAACCACTGTCCACGCCCAGGCGGCATACACCGTGAGGTAGCTGGTCTGCCAGCGCTCGAGGTGGATGAACGGGATGCGTCGCCCCAGGAAGTTCACCAGCAGCCAGCATGTCCAGGCCAGGTTCGCGAGCAGGATGACGTTCTCGCCCAGCGCCGCCAACTTGTTCGGTGTGAAGCCCCACTCGGTGATCCGACCGGTGATCGCGAGCAAGACGATGGTGTCGATGGCGAGAGCACTGGCGACCAGCACGACCTGGAGTCGATCGAAAAGACCAGGATCTTTTGCTGGATCCCGGGCGGAGATGGCGTAGAGCAGCAGACCGAGTACGACGACTAGAAGCAGGTCGAAGATGATGAGGACGTCACGATCGACGTCGAGGCCGGCGCTGGTCCAGAGGACGGCCACCAGGAAGGCCAGAAGTGTGGCGGCGAAGAGCGGCGTGAACAGTTGGGTGAGCACCGGCGCCATGTTCTCGATCACGCTCTGCTTGGCTTCGACGAGCCATCCGGCGACGACCACGGCGCCCACTGCCCCGCACGGCAGGAGCCAAGACTCGATGAAGGGCTCGATGTCGATGCCGATCGGGTAGAAGATCCCAGCAGCTAGCCCCGTGAGCACGCCCCCGCCGAATGCGATGAGTACGAAGTAGATCAACCACTCACCGGTGAAGCGGATGAAGTCCATCCGATGTCGGACTGATCGCCAGTTGCCTGCTGTGTAGGCCAGGCCGACGACCAGCCAGAGCGCGAGGGGCAAATGAATTGCCGTCAGAACGGTGGATTGTGAGTCCACGGCGAGCGGATAGACATTGGCGGCGACGGCACCGAGGATGAAGAGTCCCGACAGCACGCCGAGCACGGCACCTCGAACGCGGCGTTGCCAGACGAAGTAGGCAGCCAGTGGCACGAGGGCGAACAACGAGAAGTTCCGGATGTAGACGGCCACGTCCGAGTCGTTGGACCAGTCGAGGCCGAAGATGGCAGGAATCTTGATCCCGATCGCTGCCGCCACCGCGCATCCGAGCATGACGAAGAAGTCGTGACGTCTGCCGGATGTCTTGGTGGGATCGGGTTCGGATGCCAGGACGAGTTGCTTCCACAGCCGCTCGGAATGTTCCCGTGCGAACTCTCGGGAAAGCTCGTCGAGGCTCCCCAGTCGCTTGACAGCGATCAGGAACGACTCGTCAGCGCGCAGGCCGGCCTGGGTCAGGTCGGCGATCTGATCGCGCAGGTGATCCTCGAGCTCGTCGCCGTCGGTGTCGTGGAGTGCACGATGCTTGTGCATGTACGCCCGCCACTCGGCGATCTGGTCTTCGATCTCCTTGTCGTACGCGGTGCTCACGTGGACACCTCCGGCAGCGGATGCGCGATCATGCCGGGCGGGGTATCGCGCCATACCCCGCGAAGCGTTTCGATGACGGTCGCCCACTGGGCTTGCTGGGCAGCGAGCTCAGCCTTGCCGCGATCGGTGATGCGGTAGTACTTGCGCCGCCGCTCCCCGGCAGACGCGCGCCACGTCGACTCGACGTAGCCGAGCCGCTCCAAACGGTGGAGCAATGGGTAGAGCAGGCCGTCGGTCCATTCGATACGGCCGTCGGACAGCTCCTTGACTTGCTTGATGATGGCGTAACCGTAGCTCTCCCCTTCGGCCAGAATGCCCAGCACGAGAGGGGTCGCCGAGGCGGCAACCAGATCTTTGGCAATGTGCATGACGGGCTCCTATGCCTAGAACTGCGATACATAGTAGTTCTAGGTATTGGATCCGCGCAACACACGAGGTCCGGATCGAGGGCTGGCCCCGAGGTGCCACCCCGGCGACCGGTGTGCCGACTGTGCGCAGGTCGCCGGGGTGACAGAACGCAGGCATGCGTTGCCTACTCGAGATCAGCAGCCCTCGCATCGGCCCGAAGGGCTGACGTTGTTGCCGACGCGAGCTGCCAGCGGCGAACGTCGACTCGTCCACCGGTGAGGTCGCCTGATCAGCTGCTCACTCGACGTACGCGAGGCGGGCGAGGGCGGCTTGAGCCGTGGGCAGGGTCGCGGCCGGGTCGTAGCTTGCCAGGGTGCCGTACCGGCTGATGCTGATGACCGTGACCGCACGTCCACGTTGTGCGATGGCGGCTGTCATGTCCTCCAAGAACTCAGGCTCGCTGGTCGGGAAGTCGACGTTCCACACCGTGCCCTGCCCACCGGTCGGGTCGGTGATGTCGCCGACGTGGGTCACGTCGAGATCTGCACCGCTTTCCGCGAGTCGTTCCTGGCAGGTGGTCAACTCGACGGTGAGCTGCTCGTAGGCGGTCGCGGCGGTCGCGGCGTCAGGGAACAGCAGGACGTCTTGTTCCACTGCCATGTCGTAGGTGGTGGCGGTCTCCGACACGAGGATCCGGTTGCGGAAAGCCTCTCCGCCCAACGCGGCATAGGTGGCGTCTCTGCACGGATGGGTGACCTCGTCCCATGGGTCCGAGACGTCCTGGACCCGGTCAGGTCTCGGTCTGCGCCACGGGATAATGCCGGCGTAAGGAGCCTCGTCGGTTGAGAGCATCGCGGTACGCGCTCGCCGGAGTTCTTTGAGGCTGTCCGAGGGGGCACTCGCCATCACCGAGGGCAGCTCTCCCGGGGCGGCTGCCCGTGGTTCGGCAAACGCGGGCGCTGCAGCCGCCGCGATCGCGGGAGTCAGGGCCAGAGCTGCGGCTGCGAATGCCGCGGCGTTGACCTTCAAGCGCATCGGCATGTGCGTCCTTTCGTTGGGTCATAGCGGAGCGGAACCTGCCGGCGATGTGATGCCGTAGACCGCTCGAAGGTTGCCGCCGTACACCCAACCGACACCGAGCCACTACGCGCCGCCGAGCCGTTGGCTGTGGTCAGCGTCATGCATACGCAGTCAGCCACGCAGGACCTTGATCACCTCGGCGAAGGCCTCCATGTTCGGCTCGAAGACGGTGAAGTACGTGAACCCGTACCGGCGACGCTGTTCGTAGAGCTTCTCGGCGATCTCGGCAGCCGTTCCCACCAGGAGCTGCGGTGCGGCAACCAGCTGGTCGACCGAGTACTTGCTCAGCACGGGCGACTGTTGCCACTCCGCCAGCTCCACAGCCGGGTCAGCGTCCAGAATCACCTTCTGGATCAGCATGTTGCGCTCGACGGTCGCCGCTCGCGGCCCCGCCTGCTCGCAGAAGTACGCCACCCGCTCCTCGAGCTCGTCAGCATCTGCGATGTCGAACGTGCCGGGTGGCTGGCCGGGAGCGTGCTTCAGGCCGGCGAACCCCACGATGTCGGCGGTCTGCGCAGCGATCCGGAGCATGCCGTCGCTGTTTCCTGCAACCAGCAGGGGTGGCTGCGGTATGCCTGCGTCGTCGAGACGGCGCCGGAGCTCGCTGATCGTGCGCTCGACGTGGGCGATCCGCTCCTGCGCCGGCGACCAGGGCAGGCCGGCATCGTCGAACTCGGACTTCATGTGGCCTGCTCCGATACCGAGATCGAACCGGCCGCCCGTGACCTCGATGGTGGTCGCGACGTCCCGGGCAAGCAGGGCTGGGTTGTAGAAGGCCGCGTTGAGAACGAGGTGACCCACGCGCACCCGCTCGGTGACGGCGGCGGCCGATGCGAGTGCCGGGAACGGCGCCGGCATGGGCAGGTGGTCTGGGAACGTGATGGTGTCGTAGCCAAGGTCCTCGACCCGCCGGCACTTGGCGATCCACTCGTCCCGGGTGCCGACCCTCCACATGTTGACACCGAATCGGAAGTCGTTCACGTCGTCACGGTACGGGTTCCCAGCAGGAACGCGTGCCCGGTTTCGCTCTCGGCGTCATCGTCGGTCAGATCAGGAAGCCGCCGGTGGCGCGAATGTTCTGGCCAGTGATCCACCTCGAGTCAGACTTGCCAGCAAGGCGACCGCATCCGCGATGTCCGCCGGCGTCCCGAGCCGTCGCAGGGCAGTGAACGCGGAGGCTTGCTCTAGTGCTTCCGGTGGGTTTGTCGCGCGGAGCATGTCCGTGTCGGTCGCTCCCGGCGAGACCACGTTGACCGTGATGCCGCGCTCACCGTACTCGCGGGCTGCGATCGCGCTGAACTGCTCGAGGGCGGCTTTGCTCGCCGAGTAGAGTGCAGCACCCGGCGACGGGATCGCCGTGTTCAGCGTCGAGATGTTGATGATGCGCCCTCCCTCACGCATGAGGGGTGCGGCAGTCCGCATGGCCATCAGCGGGAACAGGGCGTTGATGGTCATCACCCGGTGGAACTCCTCCGGTGTGATGTCGTTGATCGGCATCGGGTGGTTGACGGCAGCGTTGTTCACCAGGATGTCCAGGCCGTCCGCTACGGGCTCGAAGAGCGTGTGCACGCTCGCCAGGTCGGCCTGGTCGGCGCGTACGGCGATCACGTGGTCGAGCTCGGTCGCGAGCGCGTCGGCGGCTGCCTTGTCGTCTTTGTAGCTGAACACGACCCGCGCACCGTGCCGGGCCAGCCGTCGTACGATCGCTCGGCCAATTCCGCGCGAGCCACCGGTTACAACCGCGGTCTTTCCATCGAGTGCCATGGTCGGCGAACGTAGTCCGCGGACCGCGTCATGTCTTGAACAGATGCGAACAGTTCCGTCGGTGCGAGGCCGGTCAATGCACGAGCCTCGCGGTTGAGGTGCGGTTGGTCGGCGAACCCACAGGCAACCGCCGACTGCAGGGTGGCGGTCGGTGTAGCAAGGGCGGTCAACGCGCGCTGGAATCGGGCAATCCGGGCAACCGTCTTGGGTGTCACTCCGATCGTGCGTTGGAACCCCAGCTCCAGATGCCGCCGGCTTACTCCGAGCTCCGCGGCCAGCTGGCCGATCGGGAGCCGACTCGATGTCACGTGTAGCAGCCGCCACGCACGCGTGATCGGAGAGTGTGGCTCGTCTCGCGCAATCCATGCGCTCAGGTGTTCGTCGAGGAGTGCGAAACGTGTCGGCCAGTCGGGGGCCTCGGCGAGGATGCTGGTCAGCTGAACAGCGCGGTCACCCAGAAGATCGGTGAGTGGTGTGCGTGCGTCGATGAGCTCTTTGCAACGCATGCCGAGCAGCGCCTCGACGCCGGCTGGTGTCAGACCCACCGACACGCCGTACGACCACTCCGTCTGCTCGACAACCGAGCCAGCACGCGGACCGGTGACCACTCCGCTCTGAGGTGAGGAGATGTCGAAGATCAGGGTGGTGAGGCTCAGGGGCAGGAGCCTTCGTCGCGCGGGCGGTCCGGCTGGTGCCCAAAAGCCCGAGTAACCCACGACGTACGGGCGAAGCCGCGGGTGCGCATGACCCGTGGCTACGTCACACGGCGTCGGATCCGTGCGCTCCTTCAGGGAATGGATCACTCGTGCCTCCGCCGCCTCGCCGGTCATGGAGTCGAGGACACAACCAATCGTGACACGGGTCGCGGCAGACGCCAGGCCTCATCTCGCCTCGTCGGGCACGCCGACTCGAGGACCTTGATCGACGCTGGCGTGATCATGTGATCGCATGACGACATACTGAGAACGATCGTTCTCGACACTACGGAGGGTGCAACATGAGCTACGTCTACATTCAGCCGTCGGACTACGAGTCGAGTCAGACGCCCTCCGAGTCACGCTATCGCACGGTTGAGCGGACGCCGTTAGGCAAGGCGCTGCGGTGGGTGGTCGAGAAGACGACGAACGAGTTCCTGGACGCGGTTCTGCGGCTGTTTCTCGATGGCGGCTGGCCCGTCCGGCTGGCCGGTGCGATCATCACCGGAGTCATCGCGGCATCGACAGTGTGGCTGGCGTCGGGCACCGTGCTGTCAACGTTGCTGGGCGGTTCGATCACCGCGACCGCCATCGGCCTCGGTGCGGTGGCCGGGGTGGTGATGGGCGGCTTCAGCGGTGGTCTGTTGGCTGGTGCCGGCGCCGGATGGCTGCTCTCGGTCATCGCTGAGTCGGTCAGCACCGAGCTCAGCAAGGACCGGCTCGGCCTGCACGTCGCGGCGTGGATCGCTTGGTGTCTGGCCACCGTGGTCGGCGGCCTGGCCGGATGGGCTGTCGGCTGGCTGGTCCACCGGGCTGAGCAGTGGTCAGCCACTGCCGGTCTCGTCCTGCGAGTCCTGGGATATCTGCTGCTGTTCGGGTCGGCCGCCATCGTCCTCGTTCGGACTGGCGCGGCAGCCGCATTCTGGAGGGGGCTCGCCGGCCCTGCCGACGCGGTGGGCCGATTGTCCGACGCTTTCGCATTGGGTGTGGGAGTCGGAGTCATCGGCGGGATCGTGGCCGCGGCCTACCTGCTGTGGCTGGTGCCCCGCAGCGGGCGGGTCTATCGACGGTATGTGCCGCTGGTCCAGGTGGTGCTGACGGCCATGATCGGGACCCTCGCCGCCGTGGACCCCACCGTAGGCAGCAGCGTGGCGGTGGCCGCCGTGCTGATGGTCCTCGTATGGGTTCTGCCCTGGGCGGTGGCCCTGGCAGTCCGGGCCGTCCAGATATACCGCAGGTTCAACTACTGACACCGACTAAGCCGCCTTCGGTACACCCCGACGACCTGCACTCGCCTACAAACCCGTTCACGCGAACCTGTGCAGCCGACTTCGGACATCGACACTTCCCTGACCAGCCCGCAGCGCCAGTAGGCCCCTGCGGCAGCATTCTCAGTATTTACCCGGTCCACCCGGGCTTCGCCAACGACTGCGGAGGTAGGCTTCCAGTTCTCCGTATTCTTTCGCGTTTCGACGACAAGCGCCGATGCATGAGCCTCACGGAACTGGAAGTAGACAATCGTGCAGCCGACCCGCGTCATACCGAATCTGTCCGTTCCCGACATCGACGCAGCCCGTGAGTTCTACGTCGACTATCTCGGGCTGAGCTCCGAGACACTCAACATGGGGTGGGTCGCGCGGTTCCAGTCGCCCGACGGCAAAGCGGTCGTGCAGCTCGTCACCCGCGACGCCACATCCCCGGAGGACTCGGTCATCTCGGTCGCTGTGGGTGATGGCGTCGAGGAGGCGTACGAAGAAGCGAGACGCCGCGGATACGAGATCGTCCATCCGCTAACGACAGAGCCGTGGGGCCTTCGAAGGTTCCTCGTCCGGGCTCCAGGCGGCCACGTGATCAACATCAACAGCCACAAGGACGAGTAGGTTCCTCGAGTTCCGTGGTCACGGGTCGGTGGTGAGCACGTCGCTCACCACCGATACGCACGTGCCTGGAGCTCGAAGAGCTCGGCCGCGGGATCAAGCGCGGCCGCCGGCTCGTCGAGGAGCATCAGCAACGGCTGCTTGCGCATGATCGTGCCAGCGCGAGTTGTTGCCACTGCCCACCGGAGAGCCCCACGCCACCGTCGAAGCTCGTCCCGAGCTGCGTGTCCATTCCCGCAGGCAGGCTCTCGATGACCTCACGCGCCTGCCCATGGACGACAGCGGACTGGACTCGCGTCCGATCGGTGCGGTGATGCAGGTCGCCAACGCCTACGCTATCGACGGCAAGGAACTCGAATGTCGCGTAGTCCTGGAACCCTGCAGATAGCCGAGCTCGCCAGGCCGTCGAATCGAGCTCGGTGAGAGGTACGCCGTCCACGAGCACCGCGCCCTCGGTCGGATCGTAGAGCCTGGCCAGCAGTTTCACGAGCGTCGACTTCCCGGCGCCGTTGGAGCCGACGAACGCGACCGTGGAGCCCGCTGGCAGAACCAGGTCGATGTCCTTCAAGGCGAGACGCGTCGTCTCCGTGGGATCCTCGCGAGGGTACGCGAACGACACGTTGCGAAGCTCGATTCCTTGACGCAGCGTCGCGAGCAACAGCGCCAGCAGGACGATGAACTCTGCCTCGAGGCCATTCGTGGCCACGGCTGGAACCCGGCCGACCACCGCTCCCAGCAGCAACGGCGTCAGCACGGACAGGCCTGCACCGAGTAGCCGTAGGACGACACAGCTCGTCGCGGCACCAGGGCAGAGGTGGAAGGCGTACCGCAACAAGACGTACACGGCGTCCGACACTACGGCTGCCTACCGACAACGCGAGGGACGAAGGCGCGAGCCTTACCGGCCGGTGACGTCGCTCGAGGAGCTCACGCGAGGAGAATTCATACCCCGTCGATTCCAGGTCTTTCCGTGGTAGGCGGTCCACCAAGAGCTACAAGACGGGCCCAGAACATTCAAGCCGGGGGTGACAAGTCCCGCTAACGTCGAGTTTCACACTCGAGATCACTGCAGACCTGATCAGGGCGCCCGTTACCAGAGTCGAAGTCTCGAGCAGTTGTTCCTGACGCCTGGATTTTCGTCGAGAAGGCGTCACGTCCATACCTCTCCAAGGAGGTGAGCTGCCAATCATGGGTCCCACGAAATGGAGGCGTCGAGATTTCCTCAGCACGATGACCGCGGTCGGCGGAGCGGGCAGTCTGGCCTGGCTCGCAGGTAGCGGTGAAGCCGCGGCCCACGGCGACTCTCGTCGACGGTGCGCCGCGCCTTTAGCGGAGAAGCTCACCTGGAGGCCACCCAACACATCCGGCTACACCCCGCTGGAGATCACAGCAGCCGGGAACTACGCACTGGACCCGGACATCGACTACGTTGTCACGAAGCTCGACACCGAAGGCAGCGTCCAGTTCTTCGGCGGACGGAACATCGTCGTCATCGGCGGAGAAATTCACAACGGCTCGCTCGGCATCAGGAAGACGACCTGGTCCGGACGAGTCATGCATCCGCGGACGGTCCACATCGAAGGTGTGCTGTTGTCCGGCGAGGCCAATGGCGACGGGATCTGGGGAGAGGCGCCCGAGGCGATCATCCAGGTCGAGAACTGCCGAATCGAAGGGCGTAGGGGCATCAAGGCCGGTGTCCACGGGGACGTCATTCAGATGTGGGGCGGCGTCGATGAGCTTCGGATCGACGGCCTCAGCGGATTCTCGAGTTATCAGGGAATCTTCTCCAAGGTCGAGCCGGACAAGACCGACAAGCCCATCGGCGTGTACAAGATGCGGCGGGTGGATCTGCATCCTGCCGGGGAGCCGTACGAATCCGGATTGCCGATTCTGCTGTGGTTCGGCTCGTCCGACGGGTACTCCCCGCTACGGTTCGAGCTCGAGCGAGGGTCGGTCTGGGTCCAGAACGCTTCGCACCAACAGTTCCGCGACGCGCTGTGGCCGAAGCCGGATCCCGAGCACATTCACGAGGACGGGATCGGAACCTATGCCGTGTGGCCTGATCTCACGCCCACCGGAATGACGGGCCTCCTCGTCCAGGACTGGAACGGCAACTATGGCCGCGTCTACCACGGCGGCGGCCGCTGGGGAGAGTACGTCCCGGCCGGAGTCGCCGGCGTGAACTACGTGAGCCCCGGGTACCTCTAGAAGGCGATCGCCTGGCTCGACGATCATCTGAAACCGGTCGGCCTGCCGTGGCCAGCGTGCCGGCTGAGGTGCCGGCACGCTGGCCGGTCAGGTCAGGTCTTCACACCGTGAGGGACGTCGCCACGTTGGCGAAGCCGTCCCGCAAGTCGCTGACCAAGCCCGAACGATCCACGCTGGCGCGGAATCCGCGGTCGGGCAGCGGTCGGCTGGGCTCCACGGCGGCGCCGCCGAGCCAGGGCGATCAGGTGCTCGCGCTTCGCGTCGCGGTACAGGTCCGCGATCCAGGCTTGGGCAATCATGTTGATCGTGAAGTCGTTCATGGTGATCGCATCCCCAAGAGGCCTATAGTTACCGGTGTAGCTTCGTTTACTGGTAACGCAGGTGGTGTTACCGGTATTCCGGCTTTTTGGGGGTAACTCCTTGAATGACGTGGCATGCCCCGAGCTCGTCGGAGGCCACCCGGCCGTCGACTTCGTGAACACGCCGGGCGGGGACCGAGACACCGCCGATGACTACCCGCCCAGCTATGTCGATCTTGTGCGGTTGTTCGAGCGCCTTTGCTTGATCGAACCCACGTGGGCGGACCAGCTGCGCGCGCTCGCCGCGGAGGACCCGGCCGATGCCGACCGAGTGCTCGCCGCGGCCCGTCGTCTCAGGGCGAACGTCGACGAGGTGTTACGTGCCGCCCTCGCAGGTCGGGAAGCGCCGACCGACGCGCTCGACGGGATTCGTGCGGCCTATGTCGAGGCCGTACGCAACGCTGAGCTCCATCTGGTTCACGCAGGAGAATCACGTGCGTACGAGTGGACGTACGCGGACCCGCCCCCGGTGCTCAGCAGCATCCTCTGGCCGCTCGCCCTGAGCATCGTCGAGCTCTTGCGCTCGGACGAGCTCGAGGACCTCAAGTGCTGCGACGACTGTCGCTGGCTCTTTCTCGACAAGAGCCGCAACCGGAGTCGCCGCTGGTGCAGCATGCGGGCCTGTGGAGCGCATGCGAAGATGCGGCGTTACCGCGCGGGGCGGAAGGCGCGGTGAGCATCCGGGCTTCGGGACAGCTCACACGATGAGCTCGAGGATCCCGCCGGAGAACGTCTCGCGAAGCTGCGCTTCGATCCGGATCACCTGCGTCCGGACGGGATCGAAGGTCACCGTGTTGTAGCGGTCCAGCTCCACCCCGAACTCGGATGGGTTGCTGACCGGCTGCCACTCGCCACGCTCGTCACGCCACAGCAGCCGCCACGACGCGGGCACGCGGCACTCACCGAATCCGGTGTCGTCGAACCAGTAGACCGAGACCTGGGAGATGGTCCGTGGTTCGCGGAGATCCAGCTGCACCCACTCGACCGTCCCGCGCCGATCCCACCACGTGAAGCGCGGAATGCTGGTGTCGGCTGAGCTGGTCGGCTCGCGCCCGTCGTACAGCGCTTCGTACGAATCCCACGCGAAGATGTGCGATGCGGTCGCGATCGGCTGGAGTACCCACGCCCGCCCGCCATCCCCTGGCACCGCGGTCGGGAACGCCGTGATCCGCAACCGTGCGGCTCCCATGGGGATCAACGTGACGTCCTCGACGGGCGCCTGGGTGCGCGCCGGGCTGGGTTGCAGCAGCCCGACGACGTCCTCGTTGTCCGCCTCCCATTCGGCGATCCTGCGGGCCTTCGCGCGAAGCCGCAACGGCGTGCCGTCCGGCGTGAAGGGATTGGTGGCGCCGAGCGGCTTCTTGTGCAGCTCGAAGGTGCGCGCCGGGTTGGCGTCGGGCAGGAGCAACCCGTAGTTCCAGGGCGAGTCCGGATACACCGCGTACTCCGGCCACGCCTCGCTCCCGGCGAAACGTTCCCAGCGCTCGGAGATCTCGAGGGAGAACGTCAAGGGTCCGTGTTCCACCGAAACCGCGTTGTGGTTGGCCTTCCAGCGGCGTACGGAGGTACGCATGGGCAGGTGGAGCTCGACGGTGTCGCCGGCCCGCCACGCGCGATCGATCGTCACCCAGGTGCCCGGTCGGCTCACCCGGGCCGAGACCGTGCCGTTCGTCCGCACGGTCGCTCCCTCGGCCCACAACGGAATGCGCAGGTAGAGAGGGAAGCGCACCGGATGCGGAGTCGACACCCGCAAGGTGATCCGGTCGTCGAACGGGTAGTCGGTGTCCTCGACGATCGTGACGACGGTGCCCTGCTCGCCTACCGTGGCGCGCACCTCGTTCGGCGCGTACATCGAGGCGGCCAAGCCGTAGTCGGTGGTGGCGAGCCAGAGCTCCTCGGTGAAGTAGGGCCAGCCTATGCCGTAGTTGTGGGGGCAGCAGCGGTACTGATGCACCCCGGGCTTGTACGCCTGCATGGCGAAACCGTTGTCGAACTGCCCGTGTTTCACCCGGTCGTCGAGCTGGATCGAGTTGGCGCAGGTGATGTAGTGGATGCTTCGCTGCTGCGGGTCGAGGGCGGCAGGCAACGAGTTGAAGGCCAGCTCCTCGCACCTGTCGGCCCACACGATGTCACCGGTGAACCGGACGAGCATCTCGAAGCTGTGCATGAACTCCACGATCCCGCAGGTCTCGAAGCCCTGCCGTGGATCGCCGAAACCCGGTCGGCAGTTCTCGTCGCCGGCGAAGCCGCCACCGGGGAACTGCCCGAAGCGCTTCATCACCGTGTCGTACAGGTCGTACGTCGCCTTGCGGAACCGCGGATCCCCGGCAAGCAGCCCGTATTGCAAGGGCTCCCGGAACCCTTGCGCCAGGTTGACGTTGTGCCACGTGGGGATGTCGTTCGTGTAGTCGGCTGAGTTCTCGTGCATCTTGGTCACGAGGTCGAGCAGCCACTCCTCACCGGTGCGGTTGTAGAGCCAGTACGCCGTGTCGATGTTGTCGCCCCACCGGAACGCACCCCAGGATCTGTTGAACACCTCGGGTGGCTGGGAGTTCTGGAACGCGAAGTACTTCGTCATGAACGGCACCACGCGTTCGTCGCCTGTGTACTCCTGCCACGAACGCAAGGCGCCGAGCAGCGGCATGCCGGGCCAGAGGTCCGGCCCGCCCTCGAGCGACGTGCGCAGCGCTTCCGGGCCGAACCAGCCGTCGTCGCTCTGCGTGCCGAGGATGCCCTCGATCCATCGTTGCGTCTTGGCGAGGATGCGGTCGTCCCCGGTCACGTACCCCAGGTCACCGAGGCCGCGCAGCCAGTACGGCAGCTCCTCCCAGGCCCACTTGGACGGATCGACCCACCCGTTGTCCTCGTACACGAGGAAGTCCGACACCTCGTCGTACCGTCCACACAAGCCATCGGCCTGCAACTCGAGTTGCTGGAGCAGCCAACCGCGAGGCCGGACGGCACCCGGCGGCAGCTTCTGGAAGGGCACGGGCTGCAAAGGCGCCATTTGCGGAACGTAGTGGCCGGTGCGTGTCGCTGGGGGTGTCGAGTGTCGGCGTTCCGCGTGGGCTGTGCCCGACCCAGCCGCCATCTGACCGAAGGCGATGACGCCACCGGCCAGACCGGTGCTGGCGAGGAGATCGCGGCGGCGAATCCGATGAGTCATAGGTACACGCTCCGGGTGACTCGCGCTGACGGAAGGACGCATGGCTCCTGTGCGAACGGTCGCTGGCGAGCGACGGACGACCTGATCACGAACGAAACACACATGCACGGACTGGTCAAGGAATCTGATCAGAATCGATCAGATTCGGTCACGGGATTGATCACGCTGCACAACGCGATGGCGAAAGCCATGCGTGCGTGACCGATGCGGTCCACGGTTGCCGCACCTACTCTTGGACGCATGACCGGGCGCAAGTTGCTGGCGGGCATCTTCGTGCTGCTCGGAAGCCTCGCGGTCATGGTGGCAGTGCCTGCGATCTGGGCCACGCAGCAGCTGCGCTCGGAGGCGTACGTGCGGACCGCTGGTCCGCTGATCGACGATCCTGCCATCCAAGAAGCCATCGCGAGCCAGGTGATCGCGAGCATCGAGGATCAGGTCGACGTGTCAGGCGTCGTCGAGGGGACAGTCGACTCGCTCTCCGCCGTCGGCATCCCGGAATCGCTGGTCCGGGAGCAGCTGGGCGACGTCCTCGAGCCGACCGAGGCTGCGTTGCTCGCGCTGATCGAGAAGGACGTCCGGGAGACGCTCGACAGCCAGGCGGCCTCGGACGTCTGGACGTCGATGCTGCGAGACGCGGGAACTGCCATCACGTCGGGCGCGCCGAGCGAGATGGGTGTGACCGTCGACCTCGCACCGGTCGTCGAGGAAGCGAAGCGCCGTCTGGTCGAGCACGGCTTCGAGGCCGCTCGTACCGTCGAGATCCAGCCATCGGCGGTCACGATCACCGTCATCGAGCCTCGCGTCTTGGCCGAGGCGCAGCGATGGTACGACGTCATCGCGCTGTTCAGCGCCATCCTTCCGGCTCTTGCCGGCGTGGCCTTCCTGGGCGCCCTCCTCGCGTGGCCCCGCTGGCGTACGTTCGGGACGATCGCGTTGGGGACGGCAGGTGCGATGGGTGTCGTCGCGCTGGTCGTCGCCTTGGCGCGCAACCACGTCCTCGCGATGTTGCCGGGCGACCAGCGGGTGTACGGCGAGGCGACGTACGACGCGTTCGCCGCCTCGTTGTGGACTGTCGTCTGGTGGGTGTTCGGAATCGCCCTGGCACTGGCGTTCCTGGTCATCGCGTCGACTGATCGCTCCCAGCCGGGGCGCAGGTTATGATCAGCTCACTTGTCATTCGTCCGCAGGGGAGCCAATGGGACTGCTGGATGGCCTCAGAGGCGAGTTCATCGACATCATCGAATGGCTCGACGAGAGTCGGGACACCATCGTGTGGCGGTTCCCCCGCCACGACAACGAGATCAAGATAGGCGCGAAGCTCATCGTCCGCGAGTCCCAGGTTGCCGTTTTCGTCAACGAGGGACAACTCGCCGATCTGTTCCTGCCCGGAACCTACACGCTCCAGACCCAGAACATCCCGATCCTTTCGACGTTGAAGGGCTGGAAGTACGGCTTCGACTCGCCGTTCAAGGCGGAGGTCTACTTCGTCAGCACGCGCCAGTTCACCGACCTGAAGTGGGGCACGCAGAACCCGATCATCGTTCAGGACCCCCAGTTCGGGATGGTACGCCTTCGCGCGTTCGGCGCGTTCTCGCTCCAGGTCGTCGACGCGGGCAGGTTGCTCGGCCAGCTCGTCGGCACGGATCCGCAGTTCCGTACGGACGAGGTGAAGGAGTACCTCCGCCAGACGATCGTCGGACACCTCGGGGTCGCTCTCTCGCAGGCCAGCCGTGAGACGCCGATCTTCGACCTCGCCGCGAACCAGGTCAAGATCGGCGAGCAGCTTGCCCAGGTGCTGACCGCTGACCTCGCGGGGTTGGGCATCGCCATCCCCAAGTTCGTCATCGAGAACGTCTCACTGCCGCCGGAGGTGGAGCGGGCGATCGACAAGCGCTCCCAGATGGGCATCGTCGGCGACATGGGCAGCTACACGAAGTTCCAGGCGGCGAACGCACTCGAGACTGCTGCGCAGAACCCGAGCGGGGGAGCCGGCGAGGGGCTCGGCATGGGCATGGGATTCGCCCTTGGTCAGCAGATGGCTCAGAGCATGGCCCCACAACAGGCGCCGGCACAGCCCCAGCAGGCAGCGGCCCAACCACCAGCTGCTGTTCCGCCACCACTGCCCACGGAGCGGATGTGGTACATCGCCGTGAACGGGCAGCAGGAAGGACCGTACGCCACCAGTGCTCTCGCTGCCCAGGTCACGAGCGGTCGGCTCACCCCGGCAACGTTGGTCTGGACGGCAGGCATGGCCGATTGGACGCCGGCTCACCAGGTGCCGGAGCTCGCGCCCATCCTCTCCAGCGCGCCACCCCCACTGCCGCCGAGGTAGGTCATGACAGCCCGCGACATGCAGGCGGCCGCGTGTGATGGCTGTGGCGCCGGACTCGAGTACGCACCTGGCACGACGACACTGCGATGCCCCTACTGCGGACGCCAGCAAGAGATCGCACCCCCATCCAGGCCCGTCTACGAGCATTCCTTCGCGACGCTGGCGCACAAGCCTCGCGTCCCAGTCGAACGCGTTGCCGCGCAGCGGTTTGTGTGCGGGAAGTGCGGTGCGAAGACCCTGGGTGCCGTGTTGGCGCAGCGCTGCCAGTTCTGTGCCGCACCGTTGGTCGTCGACACAACGACCGATCCGCAGGTTCCGCCGGAAGCAGTGCTGCCGTTCGCCTTCGACCGTGATGGCGCCCGGGCGGCTTTCCGGAAGTGGGTGAAGAGCCGCTGGTTCGCACCGAACAACTTGAAGAGGATGATGGACACGGAGTCGATGCGGAGTACGTATCTTCCGTACTGGACGTTCGACTCCCAGACCGAGTCGTTCTACAAGGGCGCGAGGGGAACCTACTACTACACGACGCAGACCTACACCGACTCGCAGGGCAGGACGCAAACCCGACAGGTGCGGCACACGCTCTGGACTCCGGCGAGCGGCACGGTGGCCCGGGCCTTCGACGACGTCCTCATCCCTGCCACCACGATGGTTGCGCCCGACCGGCTCGCCAAGCTGGATCCGTGGCCGCTCAAACAGGCTGTGCCGTACGACCCGAACTACCTCCTAGGGTATCAGGCCTTGCGGTATGACGTCGAGCCAGAGTCTGGTTTCGAGCAGGCGAAGGCGATCATGGCCAGGCAGATCGAGAAGGACTGCCTGAGGGACATCGGAGGCAACGAGCAGCGGCTGAGCTCGGTCAAGACGAAGTACTCCAGGGTCACGTTCAAGCTCGTGCTGCTCCCGGTATGGATCGGCGCCTATGTCTACGGCGGCGAGCCGTACCAGATCCTGATCAATGGCATCACCGGCGAGGTTCAAGGTGCGCGACCATACAGTGCAGCGAAGATCATCGCAGCGGTGGTGGCCGTCATCGTCGTGATTGCCGTCCTCGCCTACCTCCATGTCACATACAACTGAGGTCACTGACACCTGAGGGTCACCGACACTTAAGGCGACGGTGAGAGACGGCACAGCCGGTCGGACTTCGTGTAGTACACGCTCTCGCCGTCGTGGGTGACCGTGTAGTCGGTGAGCCCGCTCGTCAACGTGCGGGTCGTCAGAGTCTCCGGGTCCACCTCGAAGAGCGTCCCCCGGCTGAGCGCGAACAGCGTGCCCTGCTCGTCGAACTCCAGGTCGGCCTCCACCCAGATGTGGGTGTCGCTCCACGCCTGGGGACTCAATTGCACTCCACGCAGAATCTGCCCGTCGGCCGGGTCGATCTCGTAGAGCCGTCCGGAATCGATGGCCCAGAGTCGTCCGTCGGGGCCGACCGTCACGGAGGTGATCGCTTGCGCTTCAGGATCCAGCTCGACCTGCCACACCATGGTTCTGGTTGCGCTGTCCCAAGCGAAGAGCTTGGCGGTCTCGGCGGTCGGGATGGCTCCGAGGCCGCCCCAGATCGACGTACCGCCATAGATCACGGTTCCCGCTGACGTGAGCGAGACGATGCTCTGATCTGGAACGAGGTTGCGGTGCGTCTCCAGCGAGCCGTTGGCGGGGTCGTAGACGGTGAGAGCGCCGCCGAGCTTTCCGTACACGGGCACGGTCCCGAAGGCGACCTTCCCGCCAACCGAGGTGATCGCGAAGGGGCGGTCCTGCTCGAGATCGTGCAGCGAGCCGAGGTGCACGGGATTCGACGATCCGTCCCACGGGGCGTTCGGATCGTACGCGAACAGGTGGGCACGCGGATAGGTCCCGAGGTACAGGCGACCACCGTGGGCCAGCATGCCCTCGATCTGTCCCACGTCGAACCGCGGCGACACCCACGTCGTGTCGTCTGCCGGGTCGTACGCGGCGAGCCCTTCGTACTGGTAGCCGGAAACGTAGATCTTGCCGTCCGGCCCTTTGCCGACTCCGTGCAGTCTGACCGGGGCGGTCTCCGCCTCGGTGAGTTGCGTTCGGTGCTTGCCCGTGACGGGGTTGTAGAAGACCATCTCGCCGGTCTGGTAGACGAAGGCGAGCGTCCGGCCGGGGAAGTTCGGCGTTCCCAGCATCACCCACCCGAAGTCACGCGCCGGCTTGAGGTCGGTCAGGCCGGTTGGTTTGGACGTACGCCTGACCGGGTCGAACGCCTGCAGCTGGCTTTCGCCGTCGACGTAGTACACGTGCTGTTTCGGTCCAGGTGTCGAGACCCCGCCGAAGGTCACCGTGCCCAGGTTGGCGACCCATTTCTGCGCCACGAGGTCGTACACGAGCATCTCGCTGCCGGGACTCAGCCGCGTGTAGAGGAGGTTTCCGCGGATGTCCATGTGATAGACGAACTGCTCGCCGCGGTGGCTTTCCGGCAGCGCAATCTCGCGCGTCGCGCCGGTCTCGGGGTTCAGCTCCACGATTCGCGGGTTCGCACTTCCGAGTCCGGCGTACACCAACCCGTCTCTGACCGCCACGCTCCGCACGTACTCTTGTTCCGACACGCGCCCGTAGTTGCGGAAGGTCTGTGTGGCCGGGTCGAAGCTGAACACCTCTCCCTGCGGGTAGGTGCCGCCCCACACGACGCCGTTGGCGTCGACCTCCAGGTCCCACACGTAGGTGGCGTTCGGCGTGACTCGACCCAGGTCGGTCAGGGTGGATGTCGCAGGGGACCATCGGTAGAGCCGTCCGTTGCTGAAGGTGCCGACGTAGACGGACCCGTCGAGTCCAGTCACCAACGCCCATGAACCATTCGCACCTGACGGTAACGCCTCGGCATGCTTGAGCCGACCGGTCTTGACGTCGATCACGTTGAAGCGTGCGGGTACGGCTGCGGTGACGACGTACACCTCTTCACGGCCGTCGGGGCCGATCCCGTACGCGGCGTCGAAGATGTTCGAGGCGACGAGCGGATGCCCCAGGGACGTCTCGGTCCACGAGGAGACCTGCTTGATGGCCACGTCGTCCCAGACGACGCTCGTGACGTCGAGGGTCGAGGAGTAGAGGATCAGACGAGCCGTGGAGGCATTGGCCGGAACGGAAGCGGTGAAGGAGTACCACAACCATTCGCCCGGAGCGCCGTCTCTGATTCGCAGGGAGGCGGTGTCCACGCGAGATCCCGCGCTGTCGTAGAAGTAGACGATGATCGAGGGGATCCCCGCGTTCACCTGCGCCCAGGCGCCGAACTCGTAGCTTCGACCAGGCGTCACCGGCACCGGGTCGCTGATCATCCCGATCTGACCGGTGTTGCTGGGATCCTCCATCAACAGCGCCCGCGCACCGGTGTGCACAGGATCGGTGACGATGGAGAAGCCGTCAGCCTGCTCTGCATAGAGGCGTGACCATCCGGGAATGACGCCGCCTGTCGCGGGCTCCTCGAAGCCTGCATTGGCCACCGTCGTCGTGACGGTGGCGGCGAAGGGGTGCCCCAGCGCTTCCATGGCGACGGGGTCGGCTGCCGCCGCCGGCGACGGCCGAGCAAGCGCAGCCGTGGACGCTGTCGTGAGCGCGCCGGCCAGCAGGACGCGGCGCGAGATCGGGCGTCCCTGCGACATGGGCGAACGATTGGTCGTCATGTGGTCTCCTCGCGAGGCGCGGTTCACGACCGCTTCGGAAGCGGGAACAGGGCGAGGTCGGTGCCGACCATGCCCCAGGTGGCCTTGCCGTTGGGCGTGAAGTTGAACATCGGGTTGTTGTACCAGCCCCGAGGCACGTTGTCGTAGATGGTCGTGACTGGGTCGCCGGGCTTGGTCGGCAACTCGCAGATGTCGTTGGTCCAGTGCACCCAGGAGAAGACCCGACCATCTACTCCGTTGATCTGACCGTAGCCCTCGAGGTCGCCTTCCATCACGATGGTGCGCCGCACGAGGTCGTACGCGAACCACGCACCACGAGGCCGTCGAGCCAACGCGTACAGCAGATGGCCAGAGACGTAGACGTTCTCGTAGGACGCCCACGGCTTGATCTCTTCCCGCCACAGCAGTTCTCGGCTGACCACGTCGACCGCCGCGACTTGTGCGGTCTCGCGACGTGGAGTGCCGCTGCCGTCGGGATAGGTGTCACCGACGATGTAGGCCGTACGTCCACTGACCGCGAGGTCCATCACGTTCTGCTCAGGCAGGTACTCGCGGTGCACGTCGAAGGTGTTGCTGTCGAGGTCGAGGAAGGTCAAGGCTCCTGGGAGTGTCGCGTTCAGCGCACTCGACGCGATCACCAGCTGGTTCCGCTCGGCGTCGTAGTGCATCCGGCGCAGTCGCGACTGCTGGTTACCGAGGACGCCCAACAAGTGGATCTCGTAGTCATGCGGGTCTATCGCGACGACCTGAGTGCTGGGATACAGACCGGCGTAGACGGTCCCGTGGCGGCCCTCGGCCAACGACTTGGGCTCGCCGTTGATGTCGAATCGGGTGCGCACCTTGCGCTTCGGCTGATGCACGGTCATCACGAAGTGACCGCCGACCCAGACTGTGCCGCGGCTGTGCAGCAGCATGGACTGGACGATCTCCGGATAGCCGAAGCCCAAGGTCGCGGTCTGCCAGACCGTTGCTGACCCGTCGGGCGTCATCCGCCAGATGTGCCCTACTCCGCTGACCCCGACGAAGCCGCCGCCGGGTGATGGAGCGAGTAGTTGGTTCTCCACGTCGCGAAGCGGCTGACCGACCTTGGTGAGACCGGTGGCGGTGACTTCGTAGAGGTTGGTGGTGAGCCGAGCCAAGGCGTACACCTTGCCGTCGTCGCCGACGGCCACCTGGTCGATGTATCGATCCTCCGCAGGAATCTCCCGCGAAACCCGCTCAGAGCCGTCGCGCCGCATCGAGATCAGTTGTCTGCCGCTGGCGACGTAGATCATGTCGTCGTGGACGACGAGATCGAGGATGCCGACGGGAGAGTCGCTGAGGTACGGCGTCAGGTCGATCGGCGCGCTGCCGTCGAGCGGCCACAGCATGAGTCCGCCGGGTGCGGCCGACCCGCCATAGACGTACTCGTCGTCGACGTCGACCGCGGTCGCGTATGCCGACGACGAGATCCGGCCGTAGGTTTCGATCGTCGCGTCCGTGAGCCGGATGCGTCGGACCATGCAGTCGGGGTAGGTGCCGATGTAGAGGTAATCACCCCTGACCACCATGTCGTAGTACCACGTGTTGCTGGCGCCCACCTGGGCCCAGGCGAGCAGGTCCTTGGTCTGTGGGTCGAACCGCCACACGTGGCTGCTTTCGGCGGGTCCGATGTAGATGTAGCGCCCATCGGTGGTGAGCTTGTTGCCGCCGACGCTTGTGACGGCCAGGTCGTCGATGGATCGAGGCTCGCCCGTGGTGGCGTCGAACTCTCCTAGACGGAGCTTGCCCTCTGGTGTGTTGAAGCGGGACGCGATGAAGACACTGTCACCCAGCATCGTGGCGCCGCGGACGGCGGAGGTCAGCGACGCGGGACCGAAGGTGATCGGCTCGAGCGCCGGGCTCGCCGTCGTGGCGACGAGCTTGGCGTCCTGGGCGGACTCAGCAAGCCGGGCTGCTGGATCGGTTACCGCCCATGCTGGGCGAGAAAGCGCGGTCGCGGCGTAGGGCGCGGATGCTGCGAGTGCGCCGGTCAGCAGAGCCCGTCGTGAGACCTGGCCTGTGAGCGTGTTCTTGTCTGAGGTGGAGCGACGGTGGGTCACGTGACCTCCTCGTGGTCTGGTCCGCTCCCCCGTCCGTCTGCCATGGCGAACAGCACGACGCCCTAGGTGGGCGTAGGACTGCTCGACGTGCGCGTGCGCCTAGTGGGGCTCCGGCCGGCGATCAGTGGCCGGCGCAAGACCGGTGCGCCCACAAGAGACAGTCGGCGATCCGGATGCTGTGGATCATCGATACGCACACCGGCGGAGAATATTACGGGCGCACTCTACCTTCAATAGATGCACGCCGAAATAAGTCCGATGGTGGTCGATCAGATCTGGGGCAGCCGCCTACAGGCGCGCCTGTGTCGACAGCGTGAGAAGCCTGAGTGACGTATTTCGGCCATCCATAAGATGGGTGACATGTTGCCGTAACTCTTGCTGGCCTCTTGGGACCCCCACCCGGAAAGCCGTACGACGATCGTGGCCAACGCGGAAGACTTGTCGGTTCGTTGGCACCGCGCGGCCGGCTGACACGTCGAACTGGCGGTGCGGCGGGCGCAGGCACGTCCTGCGGAGGCGGCCCGCCGTGCCCTGGTGCCGGTCCCTCAGGAACGAACTCGTCCGGGCGCAGAACAAGCCGGGCGTCCTCGCACAGATCGCCGGGCTGTTCTCTCGGAACGCGTGCCGGTGCAGAGCGCGGCTGCGTGGCGGGATCGGCCATGATGGCCGACGATGCTCGATGACATCGCGCTCTCGACGCTGCCGAAGGCACAGCTGCACCTGCACCTTGCCGGTGCGATGCGACCTGCCACGCTGGCCGAGCTCGCCGCTCGCCACGGTGTGCAGGTGCCGTCCCACGACGCCCGTAGCGTGTCGGACTGGACAAAGTTCCAGCAGATGTACGACGCGGCGCGCGCCGTCATTCGTACGCCATCCGACATCACGCGGATCGTGTCCGAGGCGGCGGCCGACGACGCGGCGGACGGGTGTGGCTGGCTCGAGATGCAGATCGACCCGACGCCGTACGCCGAGCTGCTGGGAGGCCTGCACGCGGTGCTCGAGGCCGTGCTCGAGGGAGCGCGGTCGGCACCCATTCCAGTCGGTGTGATCGTCGCGTCGAGCTGGGCCCGACCGCCGGAGCACGCGGAACGGCTTGCTCGACTGGCAGGTGAGTACGCAAGCGCCGGAGTGGTTGGCTTCGGGCTGTCGAACGACGAGCGGCGTGGCGACGTGGCGTCCTTCGTTCCCGCCTTCAGACTGGCTGCCGAGAAGGGCCTGATCGCCAGTCCCCACTCGGGCTTCTACACGCCCGCGCGTCACGTCCGTGACTGCGTGACCCTGCTCGGTGCGAACCGGATCGGGCACGGGACGTCCGCGGCGACCGATCCCGAGGTCCTGGCGCTGCTGGCCGAACGTCAGGTGACGCTCGAGGTGTGCCCGACCTCCTATCCGCCGTTCGGCGTCCATGCGCTCGAGGACGTGCCAGTGGCGAACTTGCTGCGCGGGGGTGTCCGGGTGGCGCTGGCCAGCGACGACCCGCTGCTTTTCGGTGTCGGGCTCGCGGGGCAATATCGCATCGCGCGCGACCTGCTCGGCCTCTCCGACGCGGAGCTTGTGACCGTCGCCCGACACAGCATCGAGGGGTCAGCCGCACCCGCGGAGCTGAAGGCGGATCTGCTGGCCCGATTGACTGGTTGGCGCACCGCGAGCCTGGCGAGTGAATCGCCGGGCGGCGAGGTAGGAGAGCAACGCTAGGAGACGGCGATCTGGCGGCGTTCAGCGCTCCGAGAGTGGTGCCGGCGCTTCCTGGAGCACCCAGCTGTTGCCATCCGGGTCGGAGAAGAACGCGAACGAGTTCCAGGTGTCGCCTTTGCCTTCCTCCCAGCCGGACGGACCGACATGTTGCACCGGGCTGATGTCGACACCACGCGCTGACAACTCGGCGTGCGCAGCGGTGATGTCGGTCACGCAGATCTGCACGCCGTGCAGCGAGCCGGGCTCCATGCGAGGGACGCCCGGCGGCAGGGGAAGTCCTTGCGTCAGCGCGATGGAGCATCGCGAACCCGGTGGCGTGATCTGAACGATGCGGACCCCGGGCGCCACCTCGCTGTCGAGGTCTACGGGAAATCCGCAGGTGTCGGCGTAGAACGCCTTGGCCCGGTCGATGTCGGAGACCGGGACGTTGATGACTTCGATCGTGTAGTCCATGGTGATGTCTTTCCCTCGGATCCCCTCCTGCATCGCCATGAGCTGGACACGCGACTGCATGAGGCAGCGCCGACTGTGCCAGAGCCCACCGACAGCCGCAGGCAGCAGGTCGCCGACGAGCACCAGCGATCCGCGCCGCGCTCACAAACCACCGAAGAGCTGGGTTGTCTGAAGCGTGAGGAAGTGGGAGCGGAGGAGCGCTCGAGCCGGGTCATCAGGGATCTCTGTCGGGAAGACGTCGAGGCCGATGTCGCGTAGTGCTTGGTGGTGGGCGCGTAGCCCAGCTGTGATCTGGGCGGGAGATTGTGCGCCGGTTCCCCGTTCGGCCTGATGAACGAGCCAGGTCCGTACATCAGTGAGCTGGCGTGGAATCTGCGAGCCGGCCTCGTCGGCAGAAGCCGTCTCGGATCCAGCATCCGGCGGTACGGCCATGGCAGACGCACCAGCGAGGGTTCGACTCTTTCGTACGCCTGTGCGTCGCGGTGGATCGAAGTGCAGGCAATCGACCGGACGGTTGCCGGCCGGAAGGTCCGGTCGAACCAGGCTGAGCGGTTCGCCGACCAACCCGCGAGGCGTGAGCCAGCAACGACACACGACCAACGTGCCGGTCGGTAGGTCGGTTGCGTCGAGGCGTTCCATGCGGTCGATGGCGTGGGCGGTCTCGCGCGTGTACGACATCACCAGCGACAGCGCGGCTCCCTCGGCGTCACGGAGGATCCACGTGAGCCTTTGTCCTATCGGCTCGAAAGTCGCGGGCTCGAACCGCGCCGGACGCACCACAACCCAGTCACGTAAGGGATTCGGTGGATCGAGCAGGCTGAGACCTCGCCGCAGAGCCGCCTCCACATCGGTCCAGGATGCGAGGACGGGAAGGACGTCGACGAGCTCGGCGCCGTCGAGCGGCACCACCGACGCCCCCGTACGTTCGACCGCCGAAAGCCTCCCGGCAGCGGAAAGCCGTGCGTTCGACAGACAGACGCGCGCACCGGTCGCGGCGGCAGGCGAGTCGAGCCCGGTCCACGGCCCCGGCGACCTGTAACGGGCGCGAGGGTCGAACCCACGCAGAGATTCCGGCCGGGCATCGGTGACGGAGACGAACCGCGAACCCTCCGGCCACCACAGCACGGTCGTCAGTCCGAGGTAGCCGGACGCGGACCGCCACGGCACCGATCCCAGACCGTAGAGGTCCATCCGCGCCATCGTGTCGTATCGCTGCCGCGCCTGCCCCACAAGGTGAGCAGGTGCGTCGCCTGTCTGGCTCGTGCTCTCGAGTGCGGACACCAACGCGTAGGTGAGAGCGGTGTCGTCGAGCAGCCGCCGCTCGTCGGCGCGCGCAGATCGGCGCAGCATGAGCTCCACGTGGTCTGCCAGCCGGCGCAGCTGCTGGGCGAGCCGGGGATACTCCGCGCCCTGCGCCCACACCGCCACCGTCTCGTACCGCTCGTACATCGCCGGCGACAGGTGCGCCAACCCCAGCCGTACCGTGTCCTCCAGGAGCTGGACCACCGCCTCGCGGAGACGCCGACGGTTCTCGGTTCGCTCGGCCGCCGCCTCGGTGACGCGCGGGCGTGTGCTCACGGTTGGTTCCGGCGCGCTGGGCTGGATGCCGCGCAGACGGTGGTACGCAAGGACGGCTGCGACGGCGTAGCGCTCCGGTTGCGGCAGTCGGACGTCTGGGATCAGTCCCGCCAGCTCGCCACCGACGTACCGGAACGTGACGTACGGCCGGCGCAACGTGATGCGCACCTGATGGTCGACCTCGATGCGGACGTCCGACGGGTCCAAGCCGTCGACGAACTGCGCGGCCCACCGATAGGCCTGCCGGCCCACGTGCTCGATCAGGACGTCAACAGTGAGGTTTGCCAATTCGGCCTGCACGTCGCCGGACGCGGGCGGGGCGGACTCCGACGCGAGCCATAGCCCTGCGCTGACGACGTGCCGGCAGGTCGTGCGGCTCGGGCAGGTGCAGCTTGCCGCTGCCGGACCTCGCGGGTCGAAGGTCACCACCTGCGGCCCGACCTGAATGCGGACGACACCAGCGCCTTGGTGGTCGTCGGCGTCGTCATGCGCCAGCTCGGGTTGCGTGAGCAGCAGATCCTTGCGCGCGCGGCGCACGAGACCTGGGCTCGCCAGGGCAGCCCAGGTCGCATCGTCGCAGCGGGCGAGCTGGGCAACTACAGCGCTGCGTACCAAGCGTCCCGCATCGGCTCTTGGCACCCTGCCGGGCACTGTCATCACGCGGTCACCTCGACCAGCCAGGAGGCGAACCGGGACGGGGTCAGCGCGGCGATCCGCATGCCGCAGTCGGCGAGCTGCTGCGCCATCTTTCTGTCGTAGAAGGGATGCGACTGGCCGTCCAGAGCCGCCAACCCGAGGAGGCGCACCTGCCCCTCGGCGAGCGACCGGGTCACGCGCAGCAGCTCGTTCGGCGATCCCCCTTCGCAGAAGTCGCTCACGAGCACCAACACCGTTCGACGAGGGTTCTCGATGAGCTGGCTGCAGTACGAAAGCGCCTGGGCGATGTCGGTGCCACCACCGAGCTGGACTTGCATGAGCACCTCGACCGGATCGTCGACCTGGTCGGAGAGGTCCACGACGTTGGTGTCGAACACCACGAGCCGCACCCGGAACGCAGGCAGGCTTGCCAGGATGCCGGCCATCACCGCGCTGTAGATCACCGAGCCGGCCATGCTGGCGCTCTGATCGACGCAGCAGATGATGTCCCAGGGAAGTCGTCGGGCGTTGCGCTGGAAGAACCGCACCTCCTCCAGCACGATCTGCTGCCGCTTCACGTCGAAGTTCTTGAGGTTGCGGCGAATCGTGCCCCGTGGGTCGAAGTTCGCAGCGATCCTCACAGGTGTGTGTCGGTGCGGGTTGAGCCGTCCAGCCATCGCCTGGCGGACGTCGAACTCCAACTGGCGACGCAGCTCGTCTGTGACCTGGGCGACGATCCGGCGCGCGACGGGGACAACCTCGTCGTCCATGTGATCCTTCAGTGCGAGCAGCATCTTGAGCAGCTGCTCGTTCGGCTGCAGGCGCTCGAGGGTCTCGCGGTCGGTGACCAGCTCGGTGAGGTCGTACCGCTCCAACGCATGGCGCTCGATCACCTCGGCGGCCTCACGGGGGAAGAGCTCCCGCACCTCGCCGAGCCATCGAACCAGCGTCGGCATCGACGTGCCGCGTGAGCCGGCAGCTCCGGTGGGTCCGGTGGGCATCGTGGACTCGTCCGGGCCCTCGTCGGATTCTGTCCAGCCGTCAGCGTCCGGCCTGATGTCGCGGCCTTCGTACTCCCGTCCGTAGAGGTAGTCGAGCACCGCCTCCATCCGGTCCCGCTCGTCGTCCGGCGTGCCGGGGCCGAGCGCGTCGTTGGCATAGCGGCCGAGCACCAGCCGCCAGCGGTCGAGGTCGGTCATCCCTCGCCCACCTCCTCCGGTAGCGACGACCCGGCGGCAGCCACGCTGCTCTCGGCGCCCTGCGCGCTCCACGACGCCAGCCCGTCGCGGGCGAGCGCTGCCGCCACGGCGTGGGAGACCTCCCGGTGACGACGCAGGTCGTGCTCCGGGAGAGCCTCGCGCGGCGACGGCTCGACCGTTTCGGGTGGGGCGGTCGGCTGAGCTGTGGCCATCCCGTGGAGTGCGGCCACAGCTCGCGCGATCCGGTCGGTCTCGGCCGGTGTCAGCTCGGCGAAGGCGAGTCGCAGCTCAGGGAGATGGGCGATGAAGGTGTCGTGATCCCACTCCGACAGGCGTGCATCGAGAGCCGCCACGACCTGCGGCCGTTGCCAGGCCACCTCGCGTGCTGTCGTCATCAGGCCACGCAGGAACCCGACCGCCTCCCGTGGCCCGACGGTGCCGGACAGGTGCCCGGCGACGGCTCGGGAGAGGTCGTCGGCGTCGAGCCGCCCGGCGGAGTACGCAAGGCCGGTCGCGGCGCCGCGAACCAGCGGATCATCGTGTCCGCTCGCCAGGCCGTCGCACATCTGCCAGTAGAGCTCGGCGTCGAGTCCGGCACCTGCCTCGCTGACCAGCAGCTCGCGCAGCCGGACCAGGGCGTGCACTGTCGGCTCGGCCTCGCCGCCACGCAGCTCGCGGCCCAGGTAGATGGCACGCTCGAAGGCCGTACGCACCAGCGGGGCGCTCCCTACCGCTTCAGAGCCCGCCTCGGTGAGCAGGCCCTCGAGCTCGCGTACCTCCAGTGGCTCACGCGCCCCCCAGAGGACCCCGAGCTGGTTGGCGCTGGTCGCGACGCTGGGAAACGAGGGATCGGCGGCGATCCCCTCCGACACGAGCTCGAGAACCCGCTCGACCTGCTCGTGCAGCCCCAGGACGCAGGCCTGGGCGAGCAAGGCGACCGCTGCGGCGGAGTCCTTGGACGCGGATTCGGCGTACGACTCGAGCAGCTCGCCGAACCTCGCCGACACCGCGACGTCCAGGGTGCTGCCCAGCACCGACGCCTCGACGAGCGCTCCCTCGGTGGCCGGGGTCCAGAGGTACTCCCAGCGCTCCTGCAACCGGCCGAGTCCGGTGCCGTACACGAAGTCGGGACCAGCGGTTCGAATCGCAAACGGCACGCCGAGCAGCTCGAGGCCGTGGAGCAGGCGGCTGGTCACCCGGTGGGCACGCCGCCGGTAGATGTCGAGGCTCGCCGTCTGCCGCACGCGGGCGTCGATCTGCAGCCGCTGCGCCCGCAGTCGCTCGCGGACGTCGTTCACCAACGGGGGCGTGCCGGCACCGGGCGGGACCGTGCCGACCGCGCTGCCGGTGAGGGTGTGGCGCACCGCCGCCTGTACCAGCGCACCTTCGACGTCGACGTCGCCCTTGACGAAGCAGCTCGTCACGGCATCGAGCAGGTCGCTCCGGAGTGGCGCAGGCCGGTCGCGCAAGGCGGCGAGCTGGACGGCCTGTGCGTACGCCGCGATGACCGTGGGGACCGGTACCTGCATCTTGTGCCGCGTCCGCAGGTGGTGGGCGATGTCGAGTAACGCGGTCAAGGTGGCGCTGAGCCGCGGATGCTCTGGTTCCCGCGGCGCCGACCCTCGCAGCTGCGCACGACCAGGAGACCCGAGCGACGGCCGGTCCACGTCGGGGTCGCGCTTGCGCCGGGACCCGGGCCCGCCTGCTGCGCCGTCGCGGGTCTGAAGGAGGTACCGCCACACGAGCTGGTGCCAGGCTGGTGAGGTCATGCCCGCGGCGTAGCCGTTGAGTCGCTCCAACCGGCCGAACGTGTAGCTGATCAGCGCGGCGCCCGACTCGATCCCCCTCAGCCGGAAGCGTGGCCTGGGCGGCGGATCGGCGAGGAGCGCCGGGATCGCGACGGCGTGGAAGCCGCCGACCACCACCAGCACCGGCCCGTCCTGCGGCCGGCGTTGGGCGAGGGCGTCGCGGATGTGCCAGGCCATCTCCGCCTCGCGCACGGTCGTGCCGTCGGTTGCCAGCTCAGCTGCGCTGAAGTCCCTGCGAGCGAGGTAGCAGTACGCCGCGACCTGGGCGACGTGCTCTGGGAGCGAGACGCTGCCGGGGTCGGCTTCGAAGAGCCGCTCCCAGAGGTCCTCGTGGTCTCGGCAGCCGAGCCGCTCGGCAAGAAGCTGCAGCCGGCGGCTGTGCTCGTAGTGGTGCTCGTCCAGCAGCGAGGTTTCCTGCGCACCCGGCGCGCGAGACTGGGCCGGATCGGCTTGCGGTGTCTGACCCCGTGTCCGGCCTCGCGTCCTGGCCGTGGACTCGGGAACCGACTGCCACTGCTCGGCGAACTCCAGGTCGATGAAACGGCAGGCGACGCCACGGACGGTGGCTTCGCGGAGCGCGACGAGCTCCGGCGAGTAGTCGCAGAAGGGGTAGAACGCGGCCGCGCGCTGCTCGGAGCGGGTGCTGTCAGATCGAGCGGTTCGCTGGGCCTTTCGTCCGGCGAAGGTGTAGACGGCGAGCGGCATCTTCGCCTGCGGGTGGGTGAGCAGCGGGATGAACCGGTCGAAGTCCCGCGGACCCTCCACGAGCACGGCACAGGGACGCCGCTCGATGATCGCCCGGCGCACCTGCCAGGCACAGGCCGGGCTGTGGTGTCGCACCGGCACGACGACCAGCTCGTCGGTCACCAGCTGGCCGGCGAGGGATCGGATCTCGGCGGTCACCGAGTCGACCAGCATCGAGGTCATCGCTCGAGTTCGTGGCGGGCATCGAGCGCCCGGCGCCACTGCTTGCTGTGGCTCGCTCGCTTCTTGACCACCACGTCGAAGTAGTGGCGCAGCTTCGTGCCGTCGTCCGAGTTGTCCTTCAGCACGGTGCCGATCAGCTGCCGTGCCACGTGGTCGCCGCCGACACGTCCACTGCCGAAGTAGTGGGCGTCCAGAGCGGCGGCGTAGCCCACGGCCACTGCCTCGGCTGACGACATCACGGCCGTGGGCTTCTCGACGACCGTCCCCTCGCTCGTCGTACCCTCCCGCAGGTCGTGGAAGGCGCTGACCAGCAGGTCGACGACATCGTCCTCCAGGCGGGTCTCGATCCCCGCGTGCTCGAGCAGCGCGCTGGTCTGCTCCTTGATCAACCGCGCCTCGAGTCGGCGGTCGGCGATGGGCTTGACCGTCTCGAAGTTGAACCGGCGCTTGAGTGCGCTGGACATCTCGTGCACGCCGCGATCCCGCAGGTTGGCGGTCGCGACCACGTTGAAGCCCTTCGCCGCGAAGACCATGGCGTGCTCGCTGTCCAGCTCGGGTACGTGCAGCACCTTGTCGGACAGCAAGCCGATGAGCACGTCCTGGATCTCCGGCTGGACCCTGGTGATCTCCTCGAACCGGCAGATCTTGCCGCGCTCCATCGCGTCGTACATCGGACCTTTCACGAGCGCCCGCTGCGTCGGACCTTCGGCGAGCAGCAGGGCGTAGTTCCAGGAGTACGTGATCTGGTCCTCGGTGGTGCCGGACGTGCCCTGGATCGTGCAGGTGGAGTCGCCGGAGATCGCAGCGGCAAACAGCTCGGACAGCATCGACTTGG
The DNA here is from genome assembly GCA_036564245.1 of Actinopolymorphaceae bacterium. GTDB lineage: Bacteria > Actinomycetota > Actinomycetes > Propionibacteriales > Actinopolymorphaceae > Thermasporomyces. Next base: position 11,280 of record DATCKU010000084.1, on the reverse strand, counting down.
CCGTGCCGGGCTCGCCGACCAGCAGCAACCCGCGATTGCTCATCAGCGTGACGATGCACCGGTCGATGAGCGGATCGTCGCCGTAGAACTTGCGCCGGATGCCGAGCGTGTCGTCGCCTGTGATGAAGGTACGCACGGCGCGTGGGGAAAGGCGCCAACCTTCGGGCCGTGGGTACTGGTCGGAGGCGGCGAGCTTGGCGAGCTCGTCGGCGTACACCTGCTCGGGTGGGGCGCGAAGGATCCCGTTTGGTTCCACTGGCTACTGCACCTCTTCCTGGGCAGCGTCGGACTCCTCCCCATCGGGTTCGCCGGTGCCGTCGTCTTCGAACTGCTCGAACAGCGGCTCGACGCGGTAGTCGTCGAAGTGCTGCTGCCACGCCTTGATGGTGGGCTCGTCGAGACTGCCGGCGTGGGCGAGGGTCACGGTGGCATCGGGTGGAAACGTCACCTCGGCATCGTCCACGGTGGTCAGGGTGCCATCGTCGAGCGGCCGGAACGCCACTGTGCCGGTAGGTGTCGTGGCAAGCCAGGTGAGACGCTGGGTGAGTGAGCGCACGACTGGATGCTGGTCGAGCTGGCGTCGCCAGTCGGCGAACGTCCAGGACCGTCCGGTGCGAAGCGCTTCGTGCAGCCGCTCGGTCTGCAGTCGTACGGTCGCGTCCACTTCGGCTCTCGCATCTGCCAACGTACGCTTGGCCCACACGACCGCTCTGGCGTCGTCGCTCTTCCGGGCCGGCGGGAGGGACCGAATCTGCTTCCCCTCCGGCGATGTCACGACGATGCTGGTGTCGGCTTGCAGCCGGGCGACGAAGCGCCGGGTCCCGTACGTGAGCTCGAGCTGTCCGTTCTCGTCGAACCCTGCGGTGGGGATGGAGCGGTCCGCCAGTTCCGCGACGGTGAGGCCCTTGCGTTCTGCCAAGGCTTCGACTTGCCGTTCCGCCTCTTCCTGGAGGCCTTCCGTACCAAGTCGTGAGGGAAGCGACAGCAGCAGCTGGACTGCGCTGGGGTGCTCGACCCAGGCCAGCATGGCGAGGAGCGCCTTGGCCTGCGTGACCCGTCGGCCGTGCCACTCCACGAGGTAGCGCTCCACGGTCTGGGTCGCGCGGCTGCCGGCGCAGGGCGCGACCAGGGCGAGGATGCCGAGGGACGCCCGCGCCGACCCGGCTGGTCGGCGGAGCTGACCGGGGAGGTAGGCGGCCGTGATCTCCGCGAGGCTGGCGCCGAGTAGCGGATGGTCCGTGTAGAGCTCGGGCCGCGCGGTCATGTCCTGGTGGAGCCAGCGGGCGTACTCCTCCGCGCGGCGACGTGCCTCCACGGGATCGGTCGGGCGGAGATCTTCGGCGATCCAGGAGTCGAGCAGGAAGTCCGCGAGCTCCTCGCGATCACGCGGGTCGAACGCACTGCAGGAGGCCAGCTGCGAGGGGCTGGGCTCTGGTGATCGGCCTCGGACGGCCTCGACGATGAGCATCTGGAGGACGTCGCGAGGCACGACGTCGTGGGAGTCCACCCAGTGGATCACGGGCAGGCTCTCCCAGCGCAACCAGCCGACGGTCTTGGGGAGGGCTCCCGCCTTGACGGAGCGGGCGCGGCGCACGAGGGCCTCGCGAGCCTCCCGGATCGCGCCGACCTGCGACGACTCCTTAGCCGGCACCGCCTTCTCCAGTCGCCAAAATGACCATGTGCACTACGCCTGTTGGGGGTGCGACACGTGCCGGCACGTGTCATACCTCCAACAGCCGTGTATTTGTCGGATTCGCGTGACAGCTCCTGAGAGCTGTCCACTACACCCAATGATTGTCGTGCCGGAGGAAGAACTCCCTACGCTCTTCCTCGGTGAGCTCGAGCTCGCCCTTGCCGATCGCCGCGAGGGTTTCGAAGTACTCCTCACGCGGCGCACCCGGAGTGAAGAGGAGCAACATGGAAGCGGGTTCGCCGGATTCGTTCTTGAATCCGTGGATACCTCCCTGCGCTACGTAGAGAAAGTCGCCGGGAGTCCCGTCCACCCACTTCTTCCCGTCGTACAGCCGTATCGTGCCGGACAGGATGTAGAACGTCTCCGAAATCGTCCGATGAAAGTGCGGATCGGGCCCCGTGACAGCGGGTCCGAAGTTCCAGCGATACAAGCCGAACTCGCCGCCCGTCATCTCACCGGTCGCCAGGTAGTCAACCGATCCGCCGGAAGCGTTGACCAGGTCGGGTTCCTGGTCGGGCCGGCGCAGCTTGGCAGTCACCTCGCCGTTCTGGCCGTGGTACTTGGGCGGCGGATACGACATGGGCGTCCTTTCGTTGGCTGTCGGCGCCATCACCGTAACGCATCGCGCGTGCCCGCTCGACGGATGCGACGTGACACGCGGCATGTGCTCGAGAGGCGCCACAGGCTCGCCGGCGAGGTCGGCGACAATCGGCTGTGGGCCGTACGACGTCGCTGGTCGTACGGAATTGGAAGCACCCAGCCCTACCGCATCGGCCGACGAGGCCCTAACCTGGTCGGACCCTAAGCCCACACGGAGGTCGCGAACGAGCCAACGACGTCTCGGACGGCCACCCCCTTTTTGTGAAGACCGTTTGGCGAAGGTGGTGGTGACATGGTTGCTGATCCTTGGGGATTCGTTCGCCACAACCGTGTGGATTTCGCCAAACGCCCGATCTCCGAGCGGCTGCGCGACTGGCGGGTCGTCATCCAGCCTCAGGAGCCCGACGTCGTACGCACGCAAGCACGACGGTGCATGGACTGCGGCGTACCTTTCTGCCACGCCGGCTGTCCCCTCGGCAACCTGATCCCGGAGTGGAACGAGCTCGTCGCACGTGACGACTGGCGTAAAGCGATCGAATCCCTTCATACCACCAACAACTTCCCGGAGTTCACGGGTTGGCTGTGTCCTGCGCCGTGCGAGCCCGCCTGCGTCCTCTCGATCAACAACCCTGCGGTCACGATCAAGCAGATCGAGCTGTCCATCATCGAGCGGGCGTGGGCCGAGGGGTGGATCGCACCGCGACCGGCCGCCACTCGCACCGGGAAGCGGGTGGCGGTCGTCGGGTCTGGTCCTGCCGGGTTGGCCGCGGCTCAGCAACTCGCTCGGGTGGGCCACGAGGTGACCGTGCTGGAGCGGGACGACCGGATCGGTGGTCTGCTGCGGTACGGGATACCGGACTTCAAGCTCGAGAAGCCGGTCATCGACCGCCGGCTTGCCCAGCTCGAGGCGGAGGGCGTGGTCTTTCGTCCCAACGTCGACGTCGGGCGTGACGTGACCGGTGCCGAGTTGCGGGCGTCGTACGACGCGATCATCCTTGCGACCGGTGCGCAGCGACCCCGACCTGTCGACCTCCCGGGTCGGGACCTGGAAGGCATCCACGACGCGATGACCTACCTCACGCTGGCCAACCGGGTGCAGGCGGGGGACCGTGCCGACACGCCGATCAGTGCCAAGGATCGGCGAGTGGTGATCATCGGTGGCGGAGACACGGCCGCCGACTGCCTGGGCACGGCGAATCGACAGGGTGCCCTCGAGGTGCGCCAGCTCGACCACAACCCGCGGCCACCCGAGACCCGTGACGACCTCACGAACCCGTGGCCGCAGGTCGCCAAGGTGCACAAGACCTCGCCGGCTCACGAGGAAGGCGTCATCGAGGAATGGAGCCGCGAGACTGTGGCGTTTCTCGGTGATGCGACCGGCCGGGTGTGTGGGTTGCGTACCGAGGTCGTGGAACGGCGGGTCGAGCCGGACGGTCGCCGACTGTACGTGCCAGTGCCGGGTTCGCAGGTCGACATCCCCGCCGACATGGTGCTCCTGGCTGCGGGATTCGTCGGGACGGATGCCGTCGATGCGCTCGCACAGCTCGAGGTCGAGGTGGATCCTGTGACCGGCGTCGTGTCGGTCGACGAAACCTGGCAGACGTCCGCGCCAGGTGTGTTCGCCTGTGGGGACTGTCAGCGTGGCGCGAGTCTCATCGTCTGGGCGATCGCCGAGGGGCGGGCATGCGCGTCGGCCGTCGACTCCTACCTCATGGGACGTACGACGCTGCCAGCACCGGTGACCCCCTCGAGTCGCCCGCTGTGAGGCGCTGGCCGGCTCTCCGACGCCATCATGTGCATGGGGCCGCGACGGCGCTGCCTCGGTGGCATCGCGCGCTGGATCGCGGGTTCCTCCCGGATGATGATGAAGGGGGTGAGCTCGTCGGACTGTCCCGCAGGATTGTCGCGGACGAGGTCTTTTAAGAACTCATCGTCGAGCTCTCGTAACGACTCGCACTTGCCGAAGAGCTCGACGTTGAGGTCGTTGGCGTCGAAGATGGCAAGGCGCAGGCCCAGCTTCGCGTAGACCTCATTGCACAGTCCGACCGGGTCCAGCGGATTGAGGATGGCGTGGTCTTTGTAGAAGGGGAACGCCGAGTCTTGGTAGAACCCGTCGATCCCGGCGATGCCATGTCCCGCGACCCTGTAGAACACACCCCGCTTTCCAAAGGGCTTGGTGACGGCACTCAGCAGTGTTGCGAGCAGGATTCGCGGCGTGCCCGCAAGGTCGATCGCGAGCTGGAGCTTGAGCGGCTCGTCCATTCCGATGCCGTGGCTGGTGGACGTGGCGAATCGGGAGAGGTTCCGAGCCAGGAAGCCGACGCGAACCTCGTCGCGGCTCACGATGTTTCCTTGGCACATCGCGACGACCTTCTCCGCCGACGCGACGATGTCACCGGCGCGACAGAGCGGCAGGACGTATCGGGTCAGTAGGTCGAGGTAGCTCTCGCCGGGTGTCACGAAGTGCGTTTGCACGGCAAGTCGAGTGAATACTCGGCCCCGGACCTCGACCGTTCCTCTGTCGTAGTACACGACATCTCGGTGCTGTCGGCGGCCTGATTCGTGATTCCTGGACATCGTGAGCACCCCGTTTCCACGGAATCGTTCGGAATTCAGTTGGCTGGCTCAGGACCAGTAGACGATGACCTTGTCACCCACCTGCGCCTCGTTGAACAGCTGCTCCAACGCGTCCCAGTCACGGATGTTCACGCAGCCGTGGGAGCAACCAGCGTAGCCGCGCGCGGCGAAGTCGTCAGAGTAGTGGACGGCCTGGTCACCGGAGAAGAACAGCGAGAACGGCATCCTCGAGTCGTACATGTACGAGTATCCGTCGCGCACCTTGGCGCGTACCGTGAAGCTGCCTTCCCGCGTGGGACTGGACGGACATCCGAAACGTGCGTCCATGGTGAGTCGTACCTCACCGTTGACTACCCAGCGCAGCGTCCGGGTCGACTTGTCCACGCAGATTGCCCGTCCGGTCGTGCAGCGCGGGTCGAGCGGACCTGCCGAGTCTTCCCGAGGCTGCGGTGGGTACAGCTCGGACCGGCTGGGTTCGTCGGTGTGCTCGAGAACTGCCTTCCAGGTCGTGGCGTCGACGTAGCCGAGCTCGCGTAGCCCGTATCGTGCTTGGAAGGCGTAGACGCCCTTGCGGGTTTCCGTCCCGAAGTAGCCGTCGACCCAGCGAACCGGCATGAGGTCGAGTTGCACGAGCCGGGCTTCGAGCTCACGGACCTCATCGTTGCGGTCTTCCAGCTTCATCAAGGCCGGCGGCTTGGTCGGCTTTGGCGTTCGTACGACTTTGCGTGTCGGACGGGCCGAGGCCTTTGTCGGCGCCGAGGTTGTCGGCGTCGGTTCCGCTGTCGTCGGTGTGGTCGTCGGTGTGGGCGACGCGGTCCGGGTAGGTGTCGGAACCGGTTTCGTGGGTGCTGCCGCTGGAGCCAGGTCGCCAAACGGCGTCAGCCCGGTCGCGTAGGCCGCGCCGGCGAGCGCAACCAGAAGGAACACCACGAGTGCGGCGAAGAACGAACGAAGACCCATAGCAACCCCAGTCCGTGCGAGTGTCACCCAAGGGATGCGTAGGGATGCCGCAGAGGTTGGCCACCTGACCGGAAAGAGCGATCACAATTTGGTGAACACGCCATGCGGTCGACGTCCCGGGTCACAGGACGGATGGCGCTCTGACATCGGAACGGAACGCCTCGGACCGTCTGGCTGGCAGGGTGGGCGAATGAGCGGTGCTACTCACCGGTCCGGGACTTCCGTCACTGGGACCTCACGGTGGAGCTCGAGAAGTGTGGGCTTTTCATGGGCTTGGGAGAAGGCCGCTTCGGACCTGAGGTCTGGCGGCCGACGGTGGCGGAGTACGTCGAGGTGCGCTCCCGAACCGGAGGCTCTCGTACCCACATGGGTGAAGCGGATGCGCTCGCCTTCGACAGCGGGCTGCGTGACCTCGTGCGCGAGCTCGTGGCGGCTGGAGAGATCAGCGCGGTCGGGGACCGACTCGAGCTCGCTGTCGGGGCTCACATCGTCTGAGGCATCCCCGGTCCATGGTGACGCCGTGCGCACATGTGGTTGGTCTGCGTAACCTACGTGGCGGTGGACGTCCACGTGGTGCGGAACATTGCGTGCTTGCTCCCAGGTCCTCCCGAGCTGTAGGTCGTCCCGGTTCGTCCAGTGGGTGTCAGGGAGGCGTACGGATACCTGCAGATCGACGCACACCAGTTCGCCTACCTGAATGGTGCAGCCGTGCTCCGGCTCGGGTTCCGGCTCGGGTTCCGGCGGAGTGGGCTGCGGCTCCGGCTGCTGGGCCGGCGGCGAGCTGTCGGGCGGTGAGGGCGGAGTGCGGCCGGGCTCCTCGGGCGGTTGGGTGGGTGTGACGCTGTCCTTCTCCAGGTCCTCGGGTTCCTTGTCGCTGCTGTCAGGTTGGGTCGGTCTCGCGTCTGGTCGACCCGGCTTGGGCTGGGTGGAATCGTCGCCCGGCTTGGGAGCAGGTGTTCGCGTCGCCTCCGGACGCTCGGGTGCAGGCGTCGGCCGTTCGGGTGCCGCCTGCCGCGGAGGGATGTCCGGCCGCCTGGGAGGGTCGTCCGTCGATGGCCCGAGCAACGTAAAGCTCGTGATGCTGGCCGTCGTCACGGCTGTGGCGGTCGTGGCAGCCGCCAGCGTGGGATGTCGCTTGGCCTCGCGGGCAACCGCGCTGGCGGCGGCCCCGATGGCACCGACGACCAGGCCACCATTGATGAGGAACAGCCCGCGGCGGCGTTTCCGTCGCTCCGCGTCTTCTGCCTCGGCTTTGACCTCCTCGACCCGAGCGAGGATCGCCGCTGCTTCTTCACGCGAAGAGATGCGCTCCAAGGCCCCTGCGAGCTCAGCACGCAGGGCTGCCACCTCTGCGCGCAGCACCCGAGCTTCTCGTCGAGCCGAGAGTCGCGCGACGAACCAGGAAGCCCCGACGGCTACGACAGCGAGCGCGACTCCGAGAAGCACCACCCCCAGCGACATGCATGTCGTTCTACCATCGGCAGGTCGAAAAGGACAGGTCGCGCGCGGCCTGGCTCGTCATGGCAATCGACTTGATATACAAGGCGATGGCACGCGGCAGCGCAGGGAGAGAGCGGCTGTACGGAACTGGTCAGCCGTTGTTGCTAGCCGATGACGAAGCCTGCTCATCGAAATGTTTTCGGTCGACGCGCGGTGGTTGCCGACGTCACCCGCCGATGCTCAAGACGACCCGTCCGCGTACGCCCGACTCCACGAGGCGATGAGCCTCGGTCGCTTGCTCGAGCGGCAGGACCTCGCCGATTCGTACGTCGAGCTCTCCCTTTTCCAGTTGCGCATTGAGCGCCTTGGCGGCACTGGTGAGTTCGGCGGTGGTTGCCGTCGTGATGACGAAGCCCACCAGCCGCAAGGATTTCCGGTAGAACGCCGTGACGGGCAACTCGGCGGGTGGGTAGTCTGCCGGCCTGGCCGCCAACGTCACAATCGCACCACGGTCGGCCATGGCGTCGATGGCCAAGCTGAAGTCGATGCGTCCGGACGTATCCACCCAGACGTTCACCCCGCCGGGCGCTGCGGTCCGTAGCTCGTCGGCGAGTTGCACAGCCGGAGCTCGATAGTCGACGACGGCATGGGCGCCGTGTTCTTCGCACCAGGCCGCATCCTCGCGACGGGCCAGAGCGATCACCCGGGCTCCATACGATGCTGCGAGCTGCGATACGCAGGTTCCGACGTTCCCCGCCGCGCCGCCGACCACCACGACGTCGCCTGGGCCCACTCCTCCGGCATGACGGACCAGGGCGAGGTACGCGGTCGCGGCAGGATGCAGGGCCGCGACGATGGCCACCGGATCGTACCGACCGGCAGAGCCAGATGCGGGTCCGGACGTTCCAGCGTTACCAAGCTCGGGAACGCGGTACAGCCGATCCATCGGGACGACGGCGTACTCCGCTGCCGCGCCTTGCCGTCCGTCGTACCCCAGACAGTTCGTCCACACCTTCACGCCCGGCGGGAACCGGTCGCCGACCGCCGCGCCAGCCTCGACCACCTCGCCAACGGCGTCCCGCCCGATCACGAACGGGAAGCCGGGAAGCGGCGTGCGGTATGCACCGGAACGGATCAAGGTGTCCACCGGGTTCACCGCGGTGGCCTCGACCTTGACCAGCACCTCGTCGGCCGCAGGACGCGGCACGGGAAGCGCGCCGACGCGGATGTCCTCAGCACTTCCCAGACGCTCGACGAAGGCCGCCTTCATGGTCGCCGCCTGGCTCATCGGTGCCTCCTAGCCGGCACGGCTCGTACGGCTCCTTCCAGCCCGCTCCATGAGTTCCAGGATCAGCAAGCGTCGAGTCTCCTCGGGCAGCGACTTCAGCGCCCAGATCTTCTCGGCGGCCTCCTCGATCGAAAGTGGTTCCTTGTCGTCTGACGTCGCTGGTTCTTCGAGGTCCTCCGGCTGCATGTAGCCGGCGGCGATGAACGCCTCTGGCACCGGTCGCCCGTACTCCACGGCGAGCGCACGCACGCTTTCAGGCTTGGGGTCCGAGCGCTTCCACCGATTGACACTCGATGGTGAGATGCCGAGCCTCCGGGCGATCTCGTGCTGACTCGCATGTCGGGTGACTCGCTGCACGTACTCCCACCAGCTCATGCGTGTAGCGTATGCGCAACGACGGATTGATTGCCAATTCGCCTGGTCCAGTGCCCTCCGAGCGCCCGATGGCGATCGCGAGCATGTGTCGTAGATCACAAAAAGCTGACCTTGCTGACCGACGTTGCGCATGCGCAATATATGTGGGCGTGCACGCACTGCAGGGCGGCTCGTCCCCGCCTCCGGATGAGTCGAGGCCGTGCCGGTGCGTCACGTGTCGGTGGCCAGAGCGCAGGGAGGTCACCGGTCCGGGCTGCCGAGGATGCGGGCTGGCGGCCCGAAGGCGGGCGGCGTGCAGAGCCAGGGGGGCTGTCACGCCGCCCGCAACTATGACATGCCGGCAGATGACAGGCGGCACGGGGTTCCGCTCATCGGCAGACCCTTGTGGTCGGCAGGCTCTAACGTACGTACGAAAAGCCCGACCTGGGCACGCGCCATGGTCGTACGGACGAAAGCCGAAGGGAGACCGGGGTGAGCTCGCTTGTCATCACCAACGTGCGAGTCTTCGACAGCGTGACAGGCGAGCTGCGGGATGGTCCGGTCACGATCGCTGAGGGACGCATCGTTTCCATCGGGTCTCGCGCCATCGGCTCGTACGAGACCATGGCGGATGCCACGCGAGATGTGCCACAGCTGGACGGTCGTGGCGGAACCGTTGTCCCTGGGTTGATCGACGCGCATTTTCATGCGTACGGCATCGCGCTCGAAGCTCGCGGTCTCGAATCGCGCCCGCTGAGCTATGTGGCGCTCGCGGCGGCGCGACGATTGGGTCGGGCGTTGCGGCGGGGCTTCACGACCGTCCGCGACGTGGGTGGCGGTGACCCGGGTATGGCCGCCGCCATTGCCGAGGGTTTGCTCAGCTCCCCGCGCTACCTCTACACCTGCGCGGCGCTGAGCCAGACTGGCGGCCACGGTGATCCCAGGCCGGCCGAGGATTCGTCATGCGAGTCTGGCGGGATCAGCATCGAGGTCGTCGATGGCGTCGACGCGTTGCGGATCGCCGTACGCGACCGGTTCCGGCGTGGAGCGCACGCCATCAAGATCATGGCATCGGGTGGCGTGGTGTCACCAACCGATCCGATTCGGGCGCCGCAGTACTCCGCTGAGGAGATCCGAGCGGTCACCGATGAGGCGGCTCGTCGCGGCAGTTACGTCGCGGCGCACGCCTACTCGCCCGAGGCGATCCGTCATGCCGTGCAGAACGGCGTACGCAGCATCGAGCACGGCAACCTCCTCGATGAGCCGACGGCCGACATGATGGCCGAGCACGACGCGATCCTCGTGCCGACGCTTGCTGCTTACGACGCCATGGATCGGCTGGGTGCTGAGCTTGGACTGAGTGCGGTGTCGCGGGCGAAGAACGCCGAGGTCCTCGATGCGGGACGAGAGGCCGTGAGCATCGCACGTGCGGCAGGGGTACCGATCGGGTTCGGCACGGATCTCATGGGTGACCTGGAGTCCGAACAGCTGCAAGGGCTGCGCCTGCAGGTGGAGGTCGAGGGCGTCGTGCGGGCGCTGCAGTCTGCGACTCGGGTGAATGCCTTGCTGATCGGCCGACCTGATCTCGGCGTCATCGAGCCGGGTGCGGTCGCCGACCTCGTGCTGTTTCCGGGTGACGTGATGGCCGAGCCCTCGCTGCTATGGGGTAAAGACCGAACGGTCATCCAGGCCGGCGTGGTGCTGGATCCAGCGACGCCAGACGTCCTGGGCCACGACCCTGTGCGCAGTCGCTGATCAGCGTGAGCTCAGGCACTCAGCGTGGCATCCAGCCTCTGCAGTTGGCGTATGCAGGTCTTGAGGACATCTCGATCCCAGGCGGTCAGCTCGTCGCCGCGTGTGAAGCGAGCGGTGCCAACCGTCGAAGCTCACCTCGAGCTCGGCTTCGCTTACGCCGACCACGTGGCAGTTTCGATCGATACGTCGCTGGGTGAGCCGTAGCCTCGCCGGGTGCCGACCCTTGCCGTGGTGGGTGCGCAGTCGCCGCGCCTGGTCATTGTGGAGGCGGCAGCGTGGCCGGAATCGGACACCAGGAAGTGCGTGAGGTCTGACGCTCGAGTGGTGATGAACTGATGTGCAGAGCATGACCGAGACCTCCGTACCCTGGGACGACGCCCTGCCAGACCTGCGACCGCGCCTCGTGAGGCGCGCGATGCAGCTCGGGGCGGACGCGGCTGTGGCCGAAGATCTGGCACAGGAGACCCTGGCCGAGGCGTGGCGACTGCGGGATCGGATCTATGACGCCGCAGGCATCGAGCGCTGGCTCTTGGCGATCTTGCGCAACGTTCACCAGCGGTGGGCCGAGCGTTCTGCACGGGAGCGCTCACGGGTGATCACAACCCCGCAGGGT
>DATCKU010000083.1:0-15785 GCA_036564245.1 Actinopolymorphaceae bacterium | reverse complement strand
GTTGGACGAAGATACTTCCGATCTGCGTGAGAGTCTCGGAGAGCCACAACGCCTCAGTGCTACGCGCGACGAAACCAAGGGCGACACCGAGCACCAGTCCAGCGAGGATCTGCGCCCAGAACGGGAAGCGCAGCCGGCGCTCCGGTACCGAGGATTCAGCGGTAGGCGTCGTCACGATGTCCTCCGGGTGACGTACGAATCGATAGGTACGACCCGATCCAACACAGCCGGCATGGCGCCTATTCCGCCACGACACGGGCCGAGTGCTGCCACAACCTGACACCTCGGCCAGGTGGGATTGCGCCCCGCTCGATAGAGGACGACCGAGCACCGTGCCGACGTGCAGGCCCAGGCTGGTCGTTCACACCGCGTAACGGTCGACGTGGGACGGGAAAGCATTACCGCTGCCGTCCCTTCGCCAGGGACGAGCGATTGTGGCCGCTAGCCACGGCGACCTACCCTTTCGTCGCCGCACACGAAGCTTCGACTCGCCCATTCCCCTCGCGTGACGAAGGACGAGGGCAGAAAGGAACGCATGGACGCGTGGCTTGTCCCGGGCTCGCTCTTTGTCCTCGGCACGACCTTCGTTGGCGGATCGATGCACAACCTCGCCAAGACTGCACGGTTGCGGCGTCGGGGCGTCGCCACCACGGGTGTCGTCATCGCCCAGTCCACAGGTTTCGCCGCCGGAAGCGACAGCACGCCTGGCGCAGGGCCTCTTGCCTACTCCCCCGTAGTACGGTTCACCGCCCGGAACGGCCAGGTGATCGAGGTCACGCCGTCGGTACGAAAGACCCACTCCAGCTTTGTTCCAGGGCGGCCGGTAACCGTTTACTACGACCCGCGCAATCCGCGAGACGCCGTGATCCCCGCGCACGACGTCGGGACGACCTACCTCTTCCTCGGGATCGGAGCCCTGCTCCTTCTGGGCTGCATCGGCATCCTGGCCTGGCGAGCCCTTGACGTCGAGCTCTCAGGGCCGGCCGCCAACCTGCCCTTCGGGCTGATTCCCGTCGGCCTCGGCATCGTCTTCACCGGGATCGCGCTGGCCGGCATCGCGCCGGTCGTACGTCTGCACCGCCGCGGCATCCGGGTCCCGGCGCTGGTCGTGGGCGAGACCGTGAGCAGCCACTCGAACGGCCTGCCGCTCCACCATCCGGTCGTACGCTTCGCGCTTCCGGACGGGCAAGCCGCCGAGGTTCCGTCGTACCGCGGAACGCTGGCCCGGCGTGCGACGCCTGGACAGCAGGTGACCGTTCGCTACGACCCGGCCGATCCTGGGCGGGTCCTTCTCGCGGGAGACGGCCCCTCGCCGGTCTACATCGTGTTCGGTGTCGCAGGACCGTTGATCTTCGGTATCGGGATTGCCATCACGTACGCGCTCGTGAACGCGTGACCGACTGCTCCTGTCCGGCCTTACCTACCGGCAGCCCCACCTCTCGGGCTGCCCGAGCCGTACCCTGCGTGGCATGGAACGTTTCGACGTCGCCGTGATCGGAGGCGGACACAACGGACTCGTGGCAGCCTGCTACCTCGCACGCGCTGGGCTCTCGGTAGTCGTCCTGGAACGGCAGCCCCACGTGGGCGGAGCGGCGGTGAGCGAACGCACGTTTCCCGGCATCGATGCACGTCTGTCCCGTTATGCGTACCTTGTCAGTCTTCTTCCCGACCAGATCGTGCGCGATCTCGGGCTTGACATCACGCTGCTCTCCCGCAGGACCGCCTCGTACACCCCGGTCATCCGTGACGGCGCCCACACCGGCCTTCTCGTCGAACGCGACCCCGGCCCGGCAACGGCTGCGTCGTTCCGAGAACTCACCGGAAGCGATCACGAATGGGCGGCCTGGCAGGAGCTGTACGGAGCGCTGGCGAAGGTCGCCTCGACGCTCGCGCCGACGATGCTCGAGCCACTGCGCTCAGCCGACGAGATGCAGGATCTCCTGGGCGACGAGGCGTGGCACGACTTCGTCGAACGCCCGATCGGTGAGGTGATCGAGAAGAGTCTGGCCGACGATGCGGTCCGCGGCGTCGTGTTGACTGACGCGCTGATCGGGACGTTCACGTGTGCCCATGACCCGTCGTACGCGCAGAACCGCTGCTTCCTCTACCACCTGATCGGCAACGGCTCCGGCGAGTGGAAGGTGCCGCTCGGCGGTATGGGTGCGGTGACTGCCGCCCTCACCCGTGCCGCAGAGGACGCTGGCGTGATCGTACGAACGAATGCCGAGGCGGTGCGGGTCGACGCCGACGCATCGGGTGGGACCGTGACCTACCGGGTTGGATCTGGGAGTGGTGGGCTCCAGGAGCGGCAGGTCGCTAGCCGGTTCATCCTCGCAGGCGTCGCGCCAGCCGTTCTCGACCGCCTCCTCGGCCGCCGCCCGACCCGAGAGCCGGAAGGCTGCCAGCTCAAGCTCAACCTCCTGCTCACCCGGTTGCCACGACTCGCCTCTGGAGCCGACCCCCGGCAGGCGTTCGCCGGCACGTTCCATGTGGACGAGGGCTACGAGAACCTGCAGCGCGCGTACGAGGACGCCCGTGCCGGGCGGCTGCCTGAGCGTCCACCGTTCGAGCTGTACTGCCACACCTTGACCGACCCGTCGATCTTGGCGCCCGAGCTCGCTGAGCAGGGCTGGCACACGCTGACGGCGTTTGCACTGCACATGCCGGCGCACCTGTTCCGCCGCGACAACGCACGGATGCGGGACGAGGCTGCGCGAGCCTGCTTGGACGCGATCAACACCTATCTCGCCGAACCGATCGAGGACTGCCTCGCCCGGGACGCCGACGGCAGGCCCTGCCTGGAGATCAAGACGCCGCTCGACATCGAGTCCTCGGTGGGCATGCCGGGTGGGCACATCTTCCACGGTGACCTGGCCTGGCCGTGGGCCGAGCGGCCAGAGGAGGTGGGCTCGTGGGGGGTTGAAACGGACATACCGAGCGTGCTGATCTGCGGAAGCGGCGCCCGCCGAGGTGGCGGAGTGAGCGGGATCGGGGGCCACAACGCCGCACATGCCGTACTCGACATGATCAACTGATGGCGTGACTCACCGCAGCCGGCTCGACTGGCTGCGGCACGCCTTCCGTCATGTCGGCCCTCGCCAGGCGGGGTGACCCCACCCCATGACCGGTCGTTCGGCTCGTCGCCTGCTATCCTCTGGGAGGCCTAGGCGCCACTAGCTCAACTGGCAGAGCAGCGGACTCTTAATCCGCGGGTTCGGGGTTCGAGTCCCTGGTGGCGCACCAGTCCTGACCGGCAGTGACCAGGCAAACGCCTCCCCGGCCGCCCAGTCGAAGATCACTAACGGGCTCGGGCGGGCGCTCGACGACGCGTACGACCAAGGAGGCGGCACGGTCTTTCTGCCGTCCGGACGGTACAACTCGGAAGACGGCTGGTCGTACGCAACGGCGTCACACTCGCGGGCGACTGGAAGAGCCCAAGCCAGTGGCGGGAGCACGAATCCGGTTCGCTAGGCACTGTGCTAGCCCTGACAGCCGACAAGGCCGACCCCACTCCGATCGCGCACGCGGACGGGCAGACCGACGACACGCGTGCTATTCAATCCCGCCTCACCTGGGCAGGCGACCACGGTGGCGGCACCTCTACCTCCCGGCTGGGCCTACGCTGTCAAGGGAGCCTTGACGGTGCCCGAAGGTGTGGAGCTACGAGGCGCATTCGACGCACCCCAGTACACCGATGTGAACGGCACCACGCACATCTCCACGTCCCGAGGGTCAGAGCCATTCATCCCGCCCCCGCTGCTGCTCCGGCCGCGCCAGTGCCCTCAACAGTTCCCTGCGGTCCACGGCATGTGCACGATGACCTTACCGTCGGGGATGCGGAGACCTTCTGGAACCGTACGAGCAACGTCCGCGCTTGGGAACCGCGCATCGTGGTTGCTGTCCGGAGTCCGAACCATGCGCACAATGGCACAGGACACAAGGAGATCGAACCAGCGGCAAGTGGGTCGCTGTGCGCGGAAGCGATCACCTGCGTGCCTACAGCAGCGCGGTCGAATGCGATCGACCGATCCAGGACGAGACGCAGAGCAGTTCGAAGACGCACCGCCTGTGACGATTACAGTGTCGGATGATCATGAATTGCAGTTGACGCTACCCGCCGAGAGGCTGTCGCATGCGGAAGCGCCCGAATCGCGTACGGACGTGCCTCCTTCTCCTCCTCCTGGTCACCGTGGCGATCCCAGCGGGCGCGGTGGCGAACGCCGCGTCGACCACGAGGACGTCGGCGGGGGTGCAGGTGCCGCCCCGGTTCGAGTACGCGATGAACGTCTTCGACTGGACGGTGGGGTGGACCGACTTCGACCTGTTCCGGCGAATGGTCGACCAGCTTCCGTCTCTGGGTTTCACGACTGTCGAACTCGGCGTGCCATGGGACAGCGTGCAGACCGCACCTGACCGCTACGACTTCTCTGCGGTCGACAGGCGGGTCGAGTACGTGCAGAGCAAGGGTCTGCGACTGCGGTTGCGGGTGAACGTGCAGGACTACCCGGCCTGGTTCAAGCCCGTGCTGATGGAGCGGCCGGACGGCTCCACCGACCTGCGTGGCTACGGACATCGCACCGGCGTCCCGTCGTTCTTCGACCAGGCCACCACGGCGGTGCAGCAACGGTGGGTTGACGCCGTTGCCCGCCACTACGCCGGTCACGGGTTCGCCTACACTCTCGGCGTCGGCGTGCACTTCGAGTTGAAGTACGGTGGCTGGTACAGCTACGAGCCGCCTGCACGTGTCGCGTTCCGACGCTGGCTGGCCCACAGGTACGGCACCGTGGCCGCATTGAATGCCGCATGGCAGACCGACTATCCCGACTTCGACACTGTGCAGCCGCCGGTACCGGGGCCAACGGCTGAGCCGACCCAGAGCACCACACCCGACACCTCAGCCCGCAACGCCGACTGGATCCGCTTCCGCGAACAGGCACTCACCCATCTGGTCGCGGCGTACTACAAGGGAATCAGAGCAAGTGACCCGACGGCGTTCGTGTCGTCACCGTTGGGTGAGTCCTTCCGCAGCCAGTCAGCGGAGTTCGGCAACCAGGACATCGCCGGTCTTGCCCGCCATGCGGACGGAGTGGTGTTCTCCTACGACTTCTTCATTGGCGGCGGCACCGACTCGCTGTGGAACCTTGCGGCGATGGTGCGCACATACAGCGACATCACCGAGCGGCCAGTGGTTCTCGAGATCGACGGGCCGGGACTCATCGACCAGTACGGCGACGACTACGTGTACGAGGCTGGGGTCAAGGCGCTCGACTCCGGTGCGGCGGGGCTCAACGTCGCTAACTACACCTACCAACGCAACTGGGTGGAGAACCTCGCACAGTTCCCCGCACTCGGCCGGCTCGGCGACTACATCCGCCACCTCAATGCCACGCGGTCCGATGTGGGGAGAACAGCCAGCCGGTCATCCCCCACATCTGGCCAAGCGGCAGCGCCGACCAAGGTGCTGTACTTCGTGTCGAAGTGGACGCAGTACGCGTACCGTTCGCCGTCCGAGTGGCTGCACAGCTACCAGTTCGGCATGCTCAGCCTGCTCCTCGACCAGGACATCGCCGTGAAGGTGGCCACGGACGAGAATGTGCTGTCGACACCGATGCCGGTGCTGTGTGCCGAGTACAAGGCGGTGGTCCTGCCGTACAACGTCGTGATCGACCCGCCGGTGCGGGCACGCCTCGAAGCCTTGTTGCGGTGCCTGCCAGCCATCCAGGACATGCGGCTCGCCGACACCACGCCGACGGGGTCGGCCGGAGGATCGCTCGTACAGCTGTTCGGACTACGTCCTGCCGGCGAGGCGAATCCGGTCAGCGCCCGCGTCGACTCCACGGGCGTGTTGGAGAGCTTCACACAGGGCGACCTCATCCGCCTGCAGGGGCTGGGACAGCCGACACCGAGCCAACACCGCTACGAACCCATCGACAACGCTGTCCGCCCACAGGCGATGTCGCCATCTGGCGGGGTCGTCTGGGCCCGGGACGGTCGCACCCGCCGGATAACGCTCGGATACAACGCCGGAGAGGTCTACGTTCAGGGCGGCTTCAAGAACCAGACCTGTGCTGTGCTGGTTGACGCACTCCGCTGGCTCGGCGCACCGCTGCCCGCCTGCCGCAGCGTGGCGGACATCACCCCTCCGGTCTACGACTTCGCCCGCGCGGCAGCCGCCGCCCGTACCGGCGTCGAGACCCGCTCGGCCGGTCTGTCTGCCGGCGCGGCGTACGTCGCCAGCGGCGGGGCGCTCGACGCGACTCCGCCCGACGGACCTGGGGGCGGCCGTGTGCTCGCCACCTATGACGCCGACGTGCCCGCTGATGCTCCCTCATTCTCCGCCGCTGCCGCACTCTCCGGAGCCGGCACGGGTCCTGCGGTCCTCTCACTGATCGCCGAGCGTGCTGACGGCACACCGGTACCGATCCTCACCACCGCGCTCAGCTCGACCGAGTCGGTGCCCGTTCACGCCACGCTGGAGCAAGTGGCCGGCGAGCACGTCAGGCTGCGCCTATCCGTGTCGTCCGAGACAGTCGACGGCGCCGGATCCAGCGCCGTACGTCTGGTCTCCCCTGTCGTCTCCGACGCCAATGGCAACGTGGTGCTGGATCTCGCCGCCGAGGCGTCCTCGGCGACGCTTGAGACCGAGGTCGCCAGCACCGGGCTGTCGGCCGGCGCGCAGTTCTTCAACCAGTCGGCGACCAGCATCAAGGCGCACCCGCCCTGGGTCGACGCTACCGGAGCCACGTTCGCCGCGTACTCCGTCGAACTCCCCGACCTGCCGACCAGACTGGAAACCAAGCTGGCGAAGGAAACCGCCGCCGGCGACGGGACGGTTTTCTCGGTCACTGTGGTCGACGCACACGGCGCGCCGCACCTGGTCGCCATACGCCACGTCACATCGACCGAACCAGCCGCACTCACGGCGACCCTGACCGACTTCGCAGGGCAGACCGTCACCGTTGTCCTCCGCGTTGACGCGGGATTCGCGGACAGCTCGGCGTACGACGCGACCTACCTGCTGCAGCCGCGCATCACAGCCGACCAGTAGTTTGGCACGATCATGCGAAGAGATCGCCAGGCCCAGGACACCGGCCCTCCACGCATGTCAGCTAGTACTACAGCCGCAGTTTTCGGGTCTTGGTCGGTGTGTCGGCGTTGGTCGTCAAGAACTGGAAGGACGTCGGCATCGACGCCAAGGTCAACAGCGTCAGCGCCGAACTCGCGGTGACTCGTGGCGAGGCCAACCGCCACGACATGCAGCCTTGCAGGGTGAAGGCGGGTTGGACGCGGTCATCGTGGCGAATCCCTACAACTATCTGCCCACCAACCTGCCGTACTCCTTCTTCGGCGCGCAACCATCTGTCCCCTATGAGTCGCACGCCACGCCGTCCCCGTCACGGTCGTCGTACCGCTCGTACTCCGAATCCCGGCCGCGAGTGTACGGGCCGTAGCCTGCGTCGACCGCCTCCTTGCAGGTGTCGAACTGGGATCTGTGCCGTCGCCGGCTGGCTGGGGCTTGGCGGGCAGCTCAGCCTCGGCCCCGGTACAGGCGCCCCACAAACCCCAGCGCCCCGGCTCTTGGCGGCGTGTTCGGCGGCCTGAAACCGGCGCTGGTACTTGTACGGGGCAGCGTACGTGTACTCCTCGGCGAACCCGCCGCGGATCATCACCTCGTTGAACATGCGGCCGTCGCCCAGCCACACGTACGCCAGCGTCCAGCCGTACTTGTCGAGCCGCCCTGCGTCGGATCGAACTCCAGCTGCACCTGCTGCCCATCGAGCAGCTTTTGCGCCTGGTCTGAAGCTTCGGGTCCGTAGCATTCGACGGGCTCACTGGGGTGCACGGACTCGGGCGTGTCGATGCCGATCAGCCTCAGGGTGACGTCTCGACGGCCTGTTCGACTTTCACCGTGTCGCGTCGACCACCTCACGACCGGCAGCCAGCCCCGCTCCGAGGCGGGCTGGGTCGTTGCCGGCTCGTTGGTGGCTGGCTGGTCGGCGGGTGGCGCACCCGTCACGGCAGGGTCGCCACAGCCCGCGACCGCGGCCAGCAACACGGCCGCCGCAGCGATGCGCCTCATGCTTCCCCTGCCCAGTCGGTAGCGTCGGCTGCACGTACTCCTTTGCGAGCCGCCACGGGCAGCTCGGCGCGTAGCTGTCCTTGTCCTCGTCGGGGTGGCTGCTGATGGCGTGGCAGAGGGTGCAGCGCGCCTCGATCTTGCTCTCCTCGCAGTGTCGGGTCGGCGTAGGCGAGGGCGTGCACAATCCGGTCGATGCTTGGCGTGGGTGTCGAGCTGCCTGCTCACGACAGTTCCGCCTTCTCCTGCTGCTCCACGTGACGCTTCAGCGCGTTCCCTCTCCTCCCTCAGTCGGCGGATGGTACGCCGTTCGTGGAGCAGGCCGGCGACCTCCAGAGGGATGACCGCGCACAGATCAACCCCCAGCCGACAATGACCCCTGTCATGGTCACCGCGGGCTCCAGGTGCTCTAGCCGACTCCCCCATTTCCTGACCTGCGGTTTCTGAGGGTGTCCGGGAGAATGGAGAAACGCCCTCCCTACCCGCAGCACAACCCGATGCCGCCTGAGGCCCTGGGGGAGATACGCGCCGCTCAAGTCTGTGACGTTGGCTCAGATCCTTGCTCTGGTGCATCCGGTGCTTCGGACACATCGACGGTCTCAGTGGACTCGTCCCCATCGGCCCGGAGATCCTTGCGGGCCAGTACCTTGAACCTATACGCCGCGTCCATGAAATCCACATCGCGGCCGCCGACGAGTTCGGCGAATAGTTTGTAGCCGGCCTTGGCAATCTCCTCAGGAGCGATAAGGTCCAGCACCTCCAGGACGTCGGTGATCTCTTCCCTCAGCTCATTCCACCGTCGGCGCTCTTCAGGTGTCGCATCTTCCCCCAGCTTGATCGCATCCACCTTCCAGACCAGCCCATAAACCTGGCGTACGCCTGCTTACGTTCCTCGCGGGCAGCGTCGCGACTGGCCTGCAGGGCTTGCTCGCGGCGGATCCTGTCCTCCCGCTCGGCCTGCAACTGGAACTGGTGCAGAGCCGCCTTTTGGGCGCGGCTCGTGCTGATGATGCCCGCGAGGATCGTGCCGGCGACACCAAGCAGCGCCACCACCCCCGTAGCCACCGCAGTCACGAGCGCGGCCTGCACCTCTGGGGCGAGTCTCGTCCACCACTGCATCCCATGATTCATATCAGCCTCCGGATCCTGAAGATCCCGGGGAGAGGGTCTGCGCATCCCGTCCCTCACTGTGGGGTCCGAGGAGGCGGCGCTCAGACCCGTCTCGGACAGCCGGCGGGCACGCGCGAACGCGGCGCTTTCTACGGCGCGGAACAGCGCCACCGTGTCATTGTCCACGGCACCGGCTTCGGCTGACTTGATGACGCCCCACCCTGACCCCGTTCACCGGGCACTCGGCATCCTCGAGCCCGTGCCGGATTCTTGCGTCCTGGTCGGCGACTCCGAACCGACATCCAGGTCGCACTGGCTACCGGCGTTCACCCGACCGGCTACGCCAGACGACCCGAGCGGCGCAGCCAGCTCGCCGAGGCCGGCGCCGAGATCGTCATCGACTCCATGGAAACGTTCGCGGAAGCAATCCGCGCTGCCTCCCCTCCCCTGAGTTGACCGCTACCAAATTCAACGGGCGCGCCAGGCCTCGACTGCGACAGGCTCAGGGACCGTCCTCGGCCGCGCGAACCCACGGTCTGAGACCGAGCTGGTGCACCGGCCCCGCATGTCACCGTGCGTCCTCGGCGGGATCGGCTGGGTTACCGGGCTGCGGCGCTACGTGCTTTGCGCGCTCCAGTCGCCTCGATGCGAGGCTGGCTTGTCGCCCGCCTCTACTGGTAGTTGAACTGGAAGAAGCTGACGCAGAACTTCCCCGTCCTGGCAAGTCGGAGCTCAATCGAGCCGGCGAGTCCTTGACCGATCAACTGGGAGCGTCCGGTGACAGAGCCCGTGTACTTGGCAGCGCGCTTCGGACCAGGGTCCGGTTTCACGTCGAGCTGCGCCTCGGTCGCAGCGGCACTCATGATCATCGGCTCAATGGAGGTCTCCGCCTCCCATGTGGGGCAGACATAGGCCATTGCCCCGGACTGATCCCTCTGGTTGACCAGGGCGATGAACGCGCGCATCTTGGCAAAGGCCTCTTCCCGAGTTTCGGACAGCTCAAGCGGAGGGTCCCCCGGACGGATGTCGTACACGCACCACTCGTCTACCTCCTTGTGCAAAGTCCCCTGCCAGACAAGCGGTCCTTCAACCGGTTCGGCAGCTCCCTTCGCCACGAAATTCGCCGTGGAGTCCCGCTCAATCACCGTCTCCACGGTGATCCTGTTGATGCGAACTGATCCTTCGGCGACCTCCCGGGTGTTGACGTTTGCTCCCGTACAGAGCATTTCGCGGGCCTGCCCAAACCGCCCCTTGTTGAGCGCCTCGGCAAAGGCATGAGCGACCTTTCGAGGACCACTCTGCAGGGGCGCAGAGGTCGTGGGCGCGGGGTTCGCACCGTTGCCGCTCCACGGGGGAGACAGGCTCGCCATCACGACCAGAGCGAGCACGTTGATGGCGGCGCTGACGATGGCGGCGGCGACGGCGTAAGGAGTCTTGAGTCGGCGACGCCCTGCCGGGGAGGGCGGCCCAACATGCGAGGGCGCCGTCCGGGCAGCCCCGCTGGGTGGCCCAACATTTCGAGGCTCGGCTGGGACCGCACCGGAGAGCGGCCGAATCGACTGCGAACGTTGCTGGGATCCGGGACTAGATGCGGTGAACGGTTTGGCCTGTGGCGCCGCTGCCGAACTAGGCAGCCAGGCAGGGAGTTGCCGCTCGGCCCGGGCGACCAACTCGGCCACTTCCTGCTCATCCATGTCCAGCGCCACGACCAGTCCACGTCCGAGGACAAGCAGTGGAGGCAATGGGTTGTTGACTGCCGGCAGGGGTCCACCGAGCAGACCGCGTAAGACCGCGTCCAACAGGTACGAGTCGGCCCCGGTCTGCTGATGCAGCTGCCGGACGAACTCGACGATGCGTACATCGGCGGCGTCGAGGAAAAGTCGATGGGCCAGTTGGCTCACCACCATTGCGGCCAATGCTCCGGCTCGTGCCGGGTCGGCCGGAGGCTCGCAGACGCGACCGCAGAGGACTTCCTTGATCACCAAAGCCCGAAGAACCTCCCGACCTTGATGGCCACCTCATTTGCCCATTGCCAGCCGAGCCGCAGTGCAGGCCAAGCAAAACGAGCGGCTCCCGCACCCCACTCCGCCGCGAAGCCAACCGGGTCTGGCATCTTCAAGTCGAAGGCGACCTTGGCAATCGCTTCTGCAGTCTTTCCGACAGCATCCCCGAGCTCTCTGGCATCGTTGGACCCTGAGGACAGGCCGAGGAGCTGATGCCAGTACTCCAGCTTGAGCTGGTTCCAGTAGTAGTTGATGCTCAAGAAGGCAGCGACGGATGAAGCAGCGGCGGTGGTCACTGCCACTATCCCCATCACGGCGGCTTTAGCGCAATCGGTGATCGCACTCATCAGCCCGTAGCTGATGCCTTCGTGACAGTGGGCGAACGCGGCGGCGGGGAAAGCCAGCATCCAGATCAAAGTCAGGCACGCGAGTGTGCACAGCCTTCTCCTCATGACGCGACCTCCATCGGGGCGTTGATCCTCCGGCGAAGCGCCTGAATCTCCTGGCGAAGCACACGTGGGCTGACGGGAGGAATACGACCGACCTCTCGCGCCAGCCGGAACCGTTCGTACGCCAGATCGAGTTGCAGCTGATGGAGATGCCCGACGGCGGAGTAGGCCCGCCAGCCAAGCATGCGAGCACACGACAAGCGGTGCACGCGCCGTAGCTTCGGATGGGCAAGAACGATCGCTTCCCCCTGGCTGACTGCGGCCTGCCCGCCCCGGGCCTCGGCAATGAGGCCCGCGCTCAGTTCGGCCCGCTCCCGCCGGTCGGCCAGCACCAGCGTCACGACAATAAGGAGCAGGAAGGGACCCGAGAGGATCAGATAATTGAGGAGATAGCCGAACAAGGTGCCGAGGATGGCATCGTCGAACGTGATCGGCTGTCGGCGGGTTAAGACGGTCCAGTTCCACACGTAGTGAGCCACTATCCCCAGCCCGAACCCTCCTGCCGCGATCGCGAGCCCTGCGATGGCGTGCCGCTGTCGGTAGGCCAGCGCGATGGCCGTACCGATGAGCCCGGTGAACAACACGTGCCCGAATGCGACACCGGACACCCACTGACGCACCCACACCTGGAAGATCGCTGTGCTGAAGTCGTACATGGCATAGCGGCTGGTCTCCACGAAGTTGAATCCAGCACCGACCATGGCACCGAGCACAAACCCGTGCACCGGGCTGTCGTAACGGCGGCGGAGGTGATCGAAAAGGGCTAGTACACCAAGCCCTTTGACGATTTCCTCCCACAACGGGGAAGGAAGCACCGGGCCCACGGCCGTCAGGCGACCTTGCAACCAGGACGCCACTCCTGCGTGGACAGCCCACAGCAGATGGTGCCCCGCCGTGATTGCGAACGTGCCACCCCACACCACCGCGACCATGCAATAGCGCAGCGGGACCCGTCGGTGACGTTGCGCCCGGTAAGTCACCGCGATGGCCATCGCCAAACCGGGTACGGCCATCAGCACCCCGCCGAGGGCGTTGGGGACCAGAATGAAGACGACGGGGATCGTGGCCATCCCAGTGCCCAACAGCACCGCAGTGACGTTCCGCACCGGATGCCAGCGGGTGGGAAGCGGGAGTTTCCACACCAGCGCACCGAGTGGGGCGCCGACGGCGAGTCCGATCAGGAACGCCCAGCCGAACAACTGGGGTGTCGGCATGCGCCGGCCAGGATAGTCGGCCACCACAAACACGTAGTCCCACATCGGCAGCGGCAGGACAACAAGAACCGCCGCAAGCACCGAGGCGCCGGTAACCCCGGCAATGATCCCTACTTGAAGCTTGTGCGCTCTCACGCCGGGCACCGCTCGTTCATCGCCTCGTTCAGCTTCTTGAGGTTGGTCGCCGATGGCATCGAAGGCAGTGCGCCACCCGTACCGACTCCGCCAAGCGCTTCGGCCATGGTCCTGAGGTCGCTTGCGGCACCACTCATCGCAGTCCGCAACTGGGCGTCCTTGATCGACTCCGATTCCTTTCGTAGCCGGTCAGCAAGGGCAATGAGCTTCTCCGACTTCGCATGTGGGTCGAGGCGGCCATCCTCCAGCACCGCTCGCATGTCCTTCTGCGTCTTGGACCAGATTGACCGCAGGGACGCACAGTCCTGCGCCATGGTGCCCGACTGGGCGAAACAGCCGCTGATCGCAAGCACAAGTGCAAGTACGCAAAGCACCCGCATGGTTC
Source organism: Actinopolymorphaceae bacterium (assembly GCA_036564245.1). Classification (GTDB taxonomy): domain Bacteria; phylum Actinomycetota; class Actinomycetes; order Propionibacteriales; family Actinopolymorphaceae; genus Thermasporomyces. The sequence goes on along the minus strand of DATCKU010000083.1, from coordinate 2,412 downwards.
TCCTCTGTAACAAGGCATGAGTTCCCACACCGGAACATGGCATGCTCGAGCACCGGTTCGTCTCGAGCTCGCGGTGCGTTATATGACCAAGCCGAATGAGAGGAGTCCACTCGTTTCGGACCCACCCGAAACGTGCGGATCTAGCAGCGGGGACGTCTGCTCGCCAGACGGAGGTGGCAAGGTCACCGTCGGAGAACGAGCGGCCAGCCTTGTCGGTGCGTACGGGTAGGTTCTCTCTGGCAAGCGGCTGGCCGCCAGGCGAGAGGAGTGCACATGACCGCTGCGTTGACAGGCCGGGTGGCCGTCGTGGCCGGAGGCACCCGGGGTGCCGGCCGTGGGATCGCTACCCAGCTCGGCGCGGCTGGGGCGACCGTCTACGTCACCGGCCGGACCACCCGGCAGGCTCGCTCCGACCTGAACCGACCGGAGACGATCGAAGAGACCGCCGAGCTGGTCACCGCAGCCGGTGGCCACGGCATCCCGGTGCGTTGCGACCACTCCGATCCGGCCCAGGTCGCAGAGCTTGCTCGCAGGGTCGCCGCGGAGCAGAACGGCCGGCTCGACGTCCTCGTCAACGACATCTGGGGTGGCGAGAGCCTCGTCGAGTGGCGGCCGGTGTGGGAACACGACCTCGACAAAGGCTTGCGGGCCCTCCACCGCGCGGTCGACACGCACATCATCACCAGTCACTACTTCCTGCCGCTGCTGGTGGCACGTCGCCGCGGCCTGGTCGTCGAGATCACCGACGGTGACGAGGCGAGCAACGCGCTCTTCCCCGACGGTTACCGCGGCGGGTTCTTCTTCGACCTGATCAAGAAGACCGTGATCCAGCTCGCCAAGACCCAGGCGGCCGAGCTGCGGCCATACAACGTCGCCGCGGTGTCGCTCACTCCAGGCTTCCTGCGATCCGAAGAGGTGCTCGACCACTTCGGGGTCACCGAGGACAACTGGCGAGACGCGATCGCCCAAGACGAGCACTTCGCCCATTCCGAGTCGCCGGCCTTCATCGGCCGCGCGGTTGCCGCATTGGCCGCGGATCCTCACGTGATGCGGTACACCGGGCAGTCAGTGAACGTCGCAGATCTTGCGAAGGAGTACGGCTTCACCGACCTCGACGGCAGCCAGCCCGACTTCGCAAGCTACTTCCGTACCGAACTCGTGCCCCGCCTAGGCGAGATCCTCGCCGACATACAGGAAAAGGACGCGTCACCAGACACCCAGTGAACGCTCCGAACGCCACCGCTGTGCCGTGGCTCAAACGTACTCGCTCTTGTAGAAGACGCTCGCCTGCCGAAAGCCATGCGTGTTGGAGTGGAAGCCGAAGTACAGCCTCGGGGTGCCATTCCTCGGTATCCAGATCGCCATGCCTTGAGGTTCACGTCCCGGAAGGGAGTTCTGGCCAGCGGAGGTGAGAAACGGCTTGTCGTGTTGCTTCCCGGTGGTTCAGATCAATCGCCACGATGTACGAATGCTCGTCCGCACCCGCGTTCCCATGGAACGGGTAGCCGTACCGCCCGCAGACGCTGAACCCTTGGAGCGCTGGCAGTTTGGGCTCGGGCACCGGCCAGGCCGTGATCTCATTGAGGTCTGGTAGGTGACGCTCGACCAGCCGGTCGGCGAGCGTCGGCCGATGGTGTCGAGCAGCAGCGAGCGGAAAGACCACGATTCGCGTTTCGGTGGTGTCAGAGTCGATGCGATAGCGGTAACGCACGGCAAGGAGCTGATTGGTGTACGGGTCGATGGATGGCTGCGGGTTGATCATCGAGTCGAACGTCGGTGTACGGTCGATGATTCGCCCGTCATCCGCCTCGAGGGTTGCTCCGTTCGCGAATGGAAATCGCCCGATCTTCGTACCCCATCCGGTGCTGCTCGTCTTCCATTCCGTCCACAGTAGACCTTGCCTTGGTAGGGCTCGACCCCGATCGCGACCCCGCGACCAAAGCCGTGGAGCGCCATGGCGCCGATCTCGTCACCGGCTAGGTCAGTCTTCCTGACCCAGATATCGCCATTGGTAGCGCCGAGCTTGAATGGTTGTCCACTCCCCCGGTCGTCGGCGTGCGATGCCTCATCGGGCGGGACCCGGCGGACTGGCTCGTTGGCCGAAGTGCACTGGGCGTCTTCCGTGAGCTGGCGGCGCGCGGGCTCACGTGGGACGTCGTACCGGTGACCGAACGACAAGTCGAGCACACCGTACGGATCGCCGCTGCCGTCCCCGAGCTTCGCGTCGTGGTCGACCACATGGCCCGGCCACCTCTGGAGACCGGTGACCAGCAGCCATGGGCACGCTGGATCGAACGACTGGCCCGGCTTCCCAACGTCGCGATGAAGATCTCGGTCGGGATCGATGCGCTTACCGCGTGGCCACGATGGAACACCGACGCCCTCACGCCGTACGTCGACCGGGTCGTGAGC
>DATCKU010000082.1:0-3544 GCA_036564245.1 Actinopolymorphaceae bacterium | reverse complement strand
CTTTTAATCCGTTGGTTCTGGGTTCGAGTCCCAGGCGGCCCACCCCTCTGACCAGGCAAAACGCAACCCAAACGCCGCCGGGCCCCTCATGGACCTGGCCGAGTTCCCAGCCGCCCGCAACGCCGAAGACAGACGAGTCCGCCCACGCACAAGAACACGGCATCGACCGCGACTACCTGGCGCACTTCGAACCGCGTCGACTCAGGGATGAGGTTGAGGCACGGCACCGGCTCGTCCACCTGCGCTACCGGGTTCCTGGGGACATCTCGGGGCGTGCTGGTAAAGCGTCCCCATTGCGTCGGGAATCGACGAGCCTCCGAATCGTGGAGAGGCCGCGGCTTCGGTTCGAGAGAAAGACGCACGGCACTACCGCTACTTCACCGACAAGCTCGAGAACACAGAAATCCAGGAAACCGGAAGCGCGGACGCGCCAGGCGTTGTGAGGCTTGGTGAAGCCGAGGCTGTTTTCGCGTGGACGTTTCCGAACTCGTCGTACGCGCGGCCTTCTCTGAAAGACCTCCAGTTCTTTTTGCTGGTCTTCAACGCGTTCTCGTCACGTCGCGCTCACGAAGCTGTCCGTGGGCGGTCTCGCCGGTTGACACGCCTTACTCGCGGCATTACACCCGAAACGGATCACGACTGCTCGCTGCGCTGTCGGATGGTGTCGACGCGCTACGCCTTTCGAGCTGTGGGGCTCACACAAAGGAGTTGCCTCGCTCATGACACCACGATCCGTCTTCACACCTGCTCGGCTCATCCCGGTCCTTGCGCTGTCTCTCATCACAGCTGCGTTGCAGGCTGTGTCGGCAATTCCGGCCACAGCGGCAGAGCCCGAGCGTCCGACGTACCTCGGCAAGACGCTTTTCACCGGTGAGTTCCACTCGCATACCTCGGTCAGTGACGGCGTGCAGATGCCGCTCGACGCCTTCGCTCACGTGGCAGCAAACAGTGACGCCGACTTCTTCACGGTCTCCGAGCACGACGTGCTCTACGACAGGCGCAACACCGATGATTTCACCACCGACTGGCGGCAGGCGGTGTCGGACGAGTGGCGTTACGTCCACGAAGTGTCGGCGGAGTACAACGCGAGCCAGGACGAACTCGTGACGATCCCGGCCGTGGAGATGACCTGGTATGACACCTCCGGTCACATGAATCTCTTCAACACGGACTGGTTCGCGACTGCTCGCAGTGAAGGCGATTCGCTCTCCTTCGGTGCCGCGACCGGGGACCTGAAGTACGACCTCCCGACGTTCTACGCCCGGCTGAAGCAGGACCCCGACGCGATCGCCCAGTTCAACCATCCAGACCCCGACGGCAAGGGGTGGTTCGCCGAGTTCCGACACCTCGATCCCGTCGTGGACGAGCGCATCGAGCTCATCGAGGTGAAGAACGACAAGCAGTTCGCAGGATTCCAGCGTGCGCTGGACGCCGGCTGGCACGTTGCACCGGTGTGGAACGGTGACGAGCACAACGCGCAGTGGGTCACGGGCGACGAGGCGATCACCGGGGTCTGGGCGACCGGCAAGAGCCAGGACGCGGTCTACCAGGCGATGCGAGACCGCAGCATGTACTCCACGCAGGACGTCAACACCGTGCTGAGGTTCGGTGCCAATGGTGAGCTGATGGGCTCGATCCTGCCGGCAGACACCGATCGGGTCTTGCTCGACATCGGCCTCACCGATCCCGACAGCAGCGACTCCTTCACCTCCGTCCAGGTGCTCACCAACGGTGGCGCGGTGGCGTACGACGTCCCGGACGTCTCTGGTCGCGAGGTCCAGGTCACCCATGAGCTGCCTGCGCAGGACGGGGACTACTTCTACGTGGTCGCGAAGCAGGCCGACGGCCAGATGATCGTCTCCGCTCCAATCTGGATCGGTGAGATCACGCGCGGCGCTGATTACGCCCCTACGATCACCGTCTCCGATCCACCGAGGACGGTCGAGTACGGCGAGCGTGTTCGGCTGCCGCGGGTCACTGCTCAGGACGACAGCGGCAGCGAGCCTGAGGTGACGTACGAGGTATGGGACGACAACGGTCAGGTCCCGGTCGATGACGGCGGTTTCACGGTGCGCAGCTACTCCGACCACGTGGTCGTGGTGAAGGCCGAGGATGCTGCCGGGAACATCGGAGCCGAGCTGTTGCGCTTCGAGGTGGACCGAAAGACGGCCGACCCGGAAGGAGTGTTCCAGTACATCGGCACCACGGCGACGGTCGGCGAGAAGCCTGGGACCGCCGGTCTCAGCGTTCTGACGGACAGCACCATCGACCGCGTTTACGCGCAGGTTCGACCGGTCGGCCACCGCACCTGGAAGAACGTTCCGGTCCTGACTTCCACCGGCGACACGACGTTCGAGATCAACACAATCGGCAAGCCGGGTGATGTCTACCAGGACACGATTCTCGGGCAGCCGCTGCGCAGCCACGACTTCGCGCTGACCGGGCTGAAGGACGGCAAGGAGTACGAGTACCGCTTCGGCGTGCCTGTCTCCGGTGACGTGCCCGACCCGTCAGATGAGAAGGCGTGGACGACGATACGAGGCACTTTCCGGGCAGCAGGTGCCGGGAACGAGCCGATCTATCTGCTGGGCGACCTCGTGGTGTCCTCTCGGGAGCCGGACGAGCTCGGACTTGCTCGCGACATGCTCGATCGGCTTCGCGCCAAGGCGCCGGGTGGCGGAACCCTCGTGCAGACAGGCGATCTGGTGGCGGTGGGATCGCATCGCGAGTTGTGGGAGGACGTGTTCGACCACGTCTACGACGGCCTGGGGCTGCAGGTGGCACCCGTCGTGGGCGACACGGAGAGCGATGGCGACCTCGAGTACAACACCCAGATCACCGATCGCAACGCGATCTTCTCCGGCATCTACGCGCTGCCACGCAACGGTGTCATCGGGGAGAGCAACTACTCCTTCGACCGTGGTGACGTCCACATTGCAGTGCTGAACACGGTCTACGACCTCGACGAGCAGCTCGACTGGCTGGTCGAGGACGTCCGTGCGAGCGACAAGCGGTGGGTCGTCGTGGTGGGACACACACCGTTCTTCGGTGGCAAGGGTTCTGAAGGTCCTGGTATGGCCGAGAAGCGTGCGAAGGTCTCGAAGGTCTTTAGCCAGCTTGGCGTCGACCTCTACGTCGGCAGCCACGACGACGTCTACAGACGTACGGTCATCCACGACGGTCAGCGCGCTCGTACGCCGGAGGAAATCGCCGCCGGGACCACGTTCATCACGCTCGGGCCGGGCGGACCGGAGTTCGGCGAGAACCAGCCGAAGCCCTGGGACGACGTCGTCGACGACACCGACATCCAGATGGGTACCGTCCTCCGGGCCACAGGCACGAGGCTCTCCGTCGAGACGTACACGATCGACGGGCGACTGGTCGATCGGACGACCATCAAGCAGCGTCGCGGTGAGTGGCGGGTCAGCACCGCCGAGGTCACCGACGGCGTGTTACCCGGTGTCGGGCTGATCAGCCACCCCGGAAGCCCGAAGAGGCTGACCCTGGAGGCGGTGACGACCGATCCAGCAACCGACGAAGTGGT
>DATCKU010000081.1:0-76718 GCA_036564245.1 Actinopolymorphaceae bacterium | reverse complement strand
CCGGGGTGCGAAGGCGGTGCGATTGTCTCGACGGCTCAGAACGGCACGATCGTCTTCTTCTCCATGGCGACGTCGTTCAGCGCGGCGGCGCTGGGAGCCGAAGGTCTCGCCGCAGACGTCACCATGCTGATCGGCAACGGTTACGTGCCCGGACACGCGGAGTACGCACTGGACCTGATGCGTACCGAACCCGATGTGCGGCACCTGTTCCAGGCGCGCTCGTCGACGAAGCAACCGAGACCGGGCGGATCGAGGACAGGATAGATCCGTGAGACCACCAGCACGCTCGACCAGATCACCGCGCCGAGTCGTCTACCGGCGGGGAGCACTTCACGGTGCCAAGGATCCGGCCGCCACTGCCATGTGCGTCGAGGCCGATCGCATCGTCTGGATCGGCCGAGACGACGGCATCGGCGCGTATGCCGACGGCGCAGACGAGATCGTCGATCTGGAGCACCGCCTGGTCACTCCGGCCTTCGTCGACGCCCACGTCCACCTGAGCGAGACCGGGTTGCGGATGTCGGGCCTCGATCTCGCCGGTGTACGCCACAAGAGGGAGTTGCTCGATGCCGTCTCGGCGTACCGCCAGGCGCGCACTGGTGGGGACGTCATCCTCGGGTTCGGCTGGGACGAGACGGACTGGACCGACCCGGCGCTTCCCACGCTCGACGAGCTCGAACGCGCGGCAACCGGCGCAGCCGTCTACCTCGCCCGGGTCGACGTCCACAGCGCCCTCGTCTCCGGTCGCGCGATTTCCCCGCGCGTGAGGCAGGCGGCTGGCTGGGACGGTACGGCGCGCGTGGAGCGCGACGCGCACCACCTCGTCCGCGAAGCGGTGCAGGCGTTGCTCCCGAGGTCGCAGCGCCGCGACGCGATCCGTGTCGCGTTGGAGGCGGCAGCGAGGGCCGGGATCGGCTGCGTTCACGAGATGGCCACGCCCGGCCTCGGCGGGCACGACGACCTCCAGCTCGTCGACGAGGTCACGAAGGACCTGCCGACACCCGAGGTGGTCACGTACTGGGGAGAGCATTCCCGCGGTGGTGGTGTCGAGCGTGCCCGCGCCTTGGGGTGTGCCGGCGCCGCTGGCGACCTGTGCGTCGACGGAGCCTTCGGCTCGCGCACGGCGGCCCTGCGCGAGCCCTACACCGACCGACGCGGGCACACGGGTCACCTCTACCTCGACCCGGACGCGATCGCCGAGCACGTCGTCGCGTGCACACGGGAAGGTCTGCAGGCCGGCTTCCACTGCATCGGTGACGCCGCCACCGCTGCGGTCGCCGAAGGATTCCGGCTTGCCGAGAAGCGGATCGGGCAGGAGCCACTCGTCGCGGCCCGGCACCGTCTGGAGCACGTCGAGGCGGTCGACCGGGAGACGATCGCGACGTTCGCGTCGTACGGCGTCGTGGTCAGCGGCCAGCCCGCCTTCGACGCGGCCTGGGGCGGGACCGACGGCATGTACGCCAAGCGGCTCGGTGCGGAACGCGCTCTCGCGACCAATCCGTGGTCCAGCTTTGCTGCTGCGGGAATCCCGCTCGCCTTCGGCTCCGACTCCCCGGTGACGCCGTTCGACCCGTGGGGTGGCGTACGCGCCGCCGTCTTCCACCACCACGAGCCGGCGAGGCTCGACGTCGACACGGCGTTGCAGGCGTACACCCGTGGCGGGTGGTTCGCCGCTGGGCGCGATCCGGCAACCCACGGTGTGCTGCAGGAGGGGGCGATGGCGACGTTCGCCGTCTGGAACATCGAGGGCCCTGGTCTTCCCGATCTCACACCGGGAAGGCCGCTGCCACGTTGCGTACGAACTGTCGTCGCCGGAAAGACCATTCATGCCGGCGATTCCGGTCATGCTGGCGATTCCGGTCATGCTGGCGATTCCGGGAGGGAGGCCGAGTGAGCACCACGACGTTTCGCAAGCATCTCGACCTCGATCCGGCAACCGTCCGAAAGGCGCGGTCGCTGGCGCGCAAAGCCGGGCGTCCGATCGTACGGCTTGCCCGATCGCACACCACCGTGTCGATCGAGCGTGCGGTGCTTCGCCTGGCAGGGCTTCAGGGTGCCGACCCGGAGGGCACGCCGTGGGTCAACCGACTCGTCGAGGCGGTCTGCAGCACCACCGGGCTCGAGCACGGGGTCGCGCTGCCCGTCTGGGATGCGCTGCTGCGAGAAGAGTCCGACGACCTGCTCACCCTCGCGCAGAAGGCGGCGGCAGGATCGGTGAGTTTTCGGCTCCCGGAAGGCCCTGCCGCGCGCCGAGCCATGCGTGCGGCACGGCGGGCCGTGTCGGCGGGGATCAAACGCATCGACCAGCGCAGGCACGAGCGGGAGCGACTGATCAAGAGGCTGGGCGACCCTCCGCAACGACCGTGGATCTACCTCATCGTCGCGACCGGCGACATCTACGAAGACATCCCGCAAGCGCAGGCCGCGGCCCGAGAAGGCGCCGACGTCATCGCGGTGATCCGCTCGACGGGTCAGTCGTTGCTGGACTATGTGCCAGAAGGTGCGACCCGCGAAGGCTACGCCGGCACGTACGCGACTCAGGAGAACTTCCGGCTGATGCGGGCAGCACTGGACGAGGTGAGCAAGGAGCTCCGCCGGTACGTACGCCTCACCAACTACGCCTCGGGCCTGTGCATGCCTGAGATCGCCACGCTCGCCGGGCTGGAGCGGCTGGACATGATGCTGAACGACTCGATGTACGGCATCTTGTTCCGCGACATCAATCCGATCCGGACCTTCGTCGACCAGCGGTTCAGCCGCCAGGTGCACGCCCGTGCGGGGATCATCATCAACACCGGTGAGGACAACTACCTCACGACGGCCGACGCCGTCGAGGCGGCGCACACGGTCACGGTGTCGCAGCTGCTGAACGAGTACTTCGCCAAGGAAGCCGGACTCGAAGACTGGCAACTCGGCCTGGGGCACGCGTTCGAAATCGACCCAGACCGACCCGAGTCGTTCCGGCTCGAGCTGGCACACGCGTTGCTCGCGCGCGAGCTGTTTCCGAAGGCGCCCCTGAAGTGGATGCCGCCGACCCGACACATGACCGGCGACATCTTCCGCGGCTACCTGCTCGACGCGTTCTTCAACCTGGCCGGTGTCCTGACCGGCCAGCAGATCCTGCTGGTGGGCATGATGACCGAGGCTGTTGTGACCCCCTGGCTGTCCGACCGCGACCTTGCGCTGCAGAACGTGCGGTACGTCGTGAACGCGTGCGGCAACCTGCACGAGGACTTCCGTCCTGAGCCGAACGGCTTCATCGCCCAACGGGCGCGGCAGGTGCTCGCCGAGGCGATCGACCTGCTGGAGAGGATCTGTGACGAGGGGTTGCTCCAGGCGATCGCCGACGGGACGTTCGGGTTGATGAAGCGACCACCCGACGGCGGCAAGGGTGTCGATGGTGTGGCCGCGAAGTCGCCCATGTACTACAACCCCGCCTCGGAGATTCTCGAGGAGGCTGGGAAATGAGCGTGCCCCAGGTGTCCGAGCGTTCGATCGTGCGGCCGTACGGTGACTCGACGGGCGACGGGATGGTGCAGCTGTCGTTCACCCTGCCGATCCCGCACGACAAGCGAGCCGAGGGCGCAGCCTTGCAGTTGGCCGCCAAGATGGGAATCGACCCGGCCATGGTGGTCCACGCCAAGGCCATGGGTCCGGACTTCACGTTCTTCATCGTCTACGGGCGGGTGAACCACCTCGTCGACCTGTCTCAGGTCGAGGTGGTGGAGCGCGAATACCCGTTGCTCACGCCCAAGGAGGCCAACCTGGCCATCCGCAAGCGGCTCCGACGCCGGCTCGTGGTGGTGGGAGCCTGCATCGGCTCGGACGCTCACACCGTGGGCATCGACGCCATCCTCAACGTCAAGGGGTACGCGGGGGAGAAGGGGCTCGAGTACTACCGCGAGATCAAGGTCATCAACCTCGGCGCACAGGTGCCGATACCTGACCTCATCGCGCGAGCCCGGCGAGAGCAGGCTGACGCCATCCTCGTCTCCCAGGTCGTGACGCAGCGCGACGCACACATCAAGGGCACGCGGGAGCTCGCGAAGGCCCTGCGCGAGGCGTACGCCGGCGAGCAACGGCCGCTTCTCGTGGTGGGCGGGCCACGGTTCCATGAGTCCATGACCGCCGAGCTCGGAGTGGATCGCATCTTCGGGCGAGGGACCACACCTCGCGAAGTCGCGAGCTACCTGGTGCACGCGATCGTGTCGGAACCTGCACGGGCTTGAAGCCTGCGAGACGGACTGGAAAGGCACCCCGCATGAGCGATCAGGGCACGGTTCACGGTGTGACAGGGCAGGGCACGCCTGCCGCGGATGCAGGCGATCGGCGACTCGGACTCACCGTCACCCACCGACGCTACGTGTCGTACGCCGACGCCCACTATGCCGGCAACCTGGTCGCCGGAGCGTTCGTCATGGGCCTGTTCGGAGACGTCGCCACCGAGGTCTGTATCCGCACCGACGGTGATGAAGGCCTGCTCGCGTCGTACTCCGATGTCCAGTTCCGTAGTCCGGTTCGGGCCGGGGACATCGTGGAGGTGACGGGCACGGTGACGCGGGTCGGCCGCCGGAGCCGTGACCTCGACCTGCAGGCTCGTGTGATCGCCCGCAGCGCACCGGAACGCGGCGAGTCCGCGGCTACCCTTCTGGACACCCCGGTGGTCGCTGCGACGGCGCGCGCGACAGTCGTTGTGCCGCCGAGGTGACTCGTGCGAAGGTTCTGCAGGACCGCGTCTCGCGCTACGCTCCGTGCCAGCGTGGTCGCCGTGAGGGGCGGAAGGCGACACACCGAATTGGCGACACGCCGACGGTTATGCAAAATCTAACCGTCCTTTCGGTGTCACACAGGTCCTCCTGACCTGCGCGTTTTCGCATCACCGCAGGTCAGGGCAGAGTTGACACCACTGCATCGCTCTCGTCATCGTCTTCTTCTAGTCCATCGCGAGTCGCCCGTCGGTCAGCATTCGCATGCGAGCCAGACCTGGCTCTGGCGCGCACAGGAGCCATCCACGTTCCTCGTGCCATGTACGACCGACCGCGACTTCACGCGGTGGGGTGGCCACGGAGCGGTCCGCCGCCCAGTAGACAACGCCTCGGGGCGTGTAGCCTTCGCGCCACGAGGACGGTCCGAAGGGTGAGCGGACCGCTCCGTCTGTGCGTTCGAAGGACGCGACACGAGTGGCCATCGTCGAGTCGCGTGTGCTGTGATCGTCCAGGCACGCACATCCGGTGCCGACCGTTGTACCGTTCGGCACATGGCAGCTCCGACCAGGCGTCCAGCCGAACTGCGCGGGCTGAGGTGGACGCGCCGTATGTGTGGACTTGGCCAGATCCGTTCAGCACGCGCGTGGCCGGGCTGAGCCGGTCGGCGTGCTCTGGCCCGGCGCGTTGCCGCATGTGCCGGCTGGGGTTGCGCTGGCCAGGAGCGATGAGCGAGAGGGCGGTGACCTTTGCGGCTTGAAGACGGCGTGGTGGAGCGTTCTCCGCAGGCTAGGGCGGTTCCGGAGCCTGCCAGCGAGCATGATCGCAACGGCTGGCCGACCTGGGCTCGACTCCTTCTCGCTCTGGGCGCGGGAGTCGCGCTGGCCTTGGCGTTTCCGCCGTTCGGTTTGGCGTGGCTCACCCCGGTGGCTGCCGGAGCCCTGACGCTGGCCTGCTGGCGTGGGTCGGTCAAGACGGGCGCTGTCGCGGGCCTGGTGTTCGGTATCGGCTTCTTCGTCCTCTTGCTGCAATGGATCAGGGTGGTCGGCGTCGATGCCTGGCTCGCCCTGTCGCTGGTGGAAGCGCTCTTCCTGGCTGGACTCGGTGCCGGCACCGTGGTCGCCACCCGGCTTCGTGGGTGGCCGGTATGGGTCTCAGCGCTCTGGGTGGCGGTCGAGCTCGTCCGTGGGGCGGTGCCGCTCGGCGGATTCCCGTGGGGGAGACTCGCCTACGCCTTGGACAGCACACCCCTTGCGTCGTACGCGAGCGTTGGTGGCATCGCATTCGTGACGTTTCTCGCCGCTCTGGTCGGAAATCTCGCCGTCTGGGCGGTCGTGGCGGGATCGATCAGGCGTCGGTTGAGGGTCGGTGCCGTGGTCGGTGCGGTCGCGATCAGCCTGAGCGGATTCCTGATCCCGCTGCCGACATCTGGCGACGCGACGGCGACGGTTGCCGTCGTGCAGGGGAACGTGCCCGGCAGGGGAATGGACTTTCTCGGACGCGCCCGGACGGTCACTCGAAACCACCTCGAGGCGACCGAGCAGCTGATGCGCGACGTCGCCGCCGGCAAGCTGGCCAAACCTGAGTTCGTCGTCTGGCCGGAGAACTCCACCGACATCGATCCGTTCCACGATGCGCAGACCCGAGCCATCATCGAGCAGGCGGTCCAGGCCGCGGGCGTGCCGATCCTCGTCGGGGCTGTCCTGGACGGGCCTGGTCCTTACTACCGGAGGACGACCGGTGTGATCTGGGATCCCGCCACGGGACCGGGCGAGATCTATACCAAGCAGCATCCTGTGCCGTTCGGCGAGTACATCCCGTTCCGCCGGTTCCTCCTGCCGTACATCGATCGGCTCAAGATGGTCGGGCGGGATACGTACGCGGGGAACGAACCAGGACACATGCGGATCGCGGGGTACGACATCGCCGAGGTGATCTGCTTCGAGATCGCGTACGACGGGATCGTCGGCGAAGTCGCCCGCGGCGACGCGCAGATGCTCGTCGTGCAGACGAACAACTCGACCTACCTCGGCACCGGACAGCCGGAGCAGCAGTTCGCGATCACCAGGCTGCGCTCGATCGAGTACGGCAAGGCCACGCTGGTCGCCTCGCCAAGCGGGATCAGCGGTGTGATCTCTCCGGACGGCACGGTGGTCGCGAAGTCCGAAGAGGCCACGCGGCAGGTCTACGTCGAACAGGTACCGCTGCGCACGGCGCCCACGATCGCCGCGCGGCTGGGAACGGTGCCCGAGTGGGCGCTGACCCTGGCTGGGCTCGCCGCCGTCGCGGTCGTCCTCGCCAAGGCCTACTGGCGGCGGCGGACAAGCACCCAGTTCGACACCGCCCGGGAATGGGCATGAGCCCACCAATGCAGCAGCCGTACGATCCCGGGCGGATCATCGTCGTACTGCCCACCTACAACGAGGCCGAGAACCTGGAGAACATCGTCAAGCGGCTCCGTGCTGCCTTGCCGGAAGCCGACGTGCTGATCGCGGACGACAATTCTCCGGACGGGACCGGGGAGATCGCTGATCGGCTGGCCCAAACCGACCAGCAGATCCTGGTCAAGCACCGACCGGCCAAGCAAGGGCTCGGCACTGCCTACCGGCAGGAGTTCCTGTGGGCGCTCGAGCAGGGTTACGACGTTTTGTGCGAGATGGACTCCGACGGTTCGCATCAACCCGAGGCGCTGCCCACGCTGCTCAGTGCGCTCGAGAACGCCGACCTGGTGATCGGGTCCCGGTGGGTGCTCGGCGGGCGGGTGGAGAACTGGTCCCGGGGACGTCAGCTGCTCTCGCGGGCCGCGAACCTCTATGCGCGGGTAGCCCTCGGTCTGCCGGTGCGGGACGCCACGTCGGGCTTTCGGATGTTCCGCCGCGCTACGCTGCAAGGGATCGATCTTGCCGGCGTCGCCTCGCAGGGCTACTGCTTCCAGATCGATCTTGCCTGGCGGGCGTACCGGGCTGGGTTCCGAGTCACCGAGGTCCCGATCGTCTTCTTCGAGCGTGAGCACGGGACGAGCAAGATGGATCGGGACGTCGTGGTGGAGTCGTTCCGGATGGTGACGGCATGGGGGATTCGGCACCGGCTCCGCCAGGCTGGCGAACTGCTGACCGGCAAGCGGAAGGTCGACCACTGATGCGGCTGCGCACTCTGCTCCTCATAGCGCTTCTCGTCGTGCCGCTCGCCGAGATCTACGTGCTGATCCAGGTGGGCCAGGTGATCGGTCCCTGGTGGACGATCGCTCTGCTGATCGCGGCCAGCATCCTCGGCTCCTGGCTGATCCGCCGGGAAGGTCGGCTGGCGTGGCAGGCGCTCAACATGAGCCTCGCTGCCGGCAGGCTGCCAGATCGGGAGGTGCTGGACGCCGGACTCATCCTGGTTGGTGGCGCTTTGATGCTCGCGCCCGGATTCCTCACCGACGTCGCAGGATTCGCGTGCGTCCTGCCGTTCACGCGACCGTTCGTCCGTCGTGGTGCTCGCTGGATGCTCGGCAGGCACGTCGTGCGGGCCGTCCAGCGCGGAGCAGGGCGTGGCGGACCGTTCCGGATGCACGCCCCGATGAGCGGGATGCGCTGGGAAGGAGCAGGGCAGCAGCCGCACACGGGCCCGGTCATACCGGGCGAGGTGGTGGACCGGCGTGACAGCTAGCGCGGTGCGATCAGGTGCCTAGAGACGCCAAGGTCGGCGACGGTTCAGCCCGCCGCCGACCATGAAGGCGTGGGTCAGCTCTCGCTGCTCTGGCGCTGGCGAGGCGTCTTCGGACGCTTCGACTTGTCGTCGGACGTCGTGCGATGCAGGTGCTCGGGGCCGATCTGCCCGGAGCGCAAGAGCTCGAGCCGCTCCGAGAGCAGCGCCTCGAGCTCCTCGATCGTCCGGCGTTCGAGAAGCATGTCCCAGTGCGTCCGTGGCGGCTTCACGTGCTTGGGCTCCGGGCGATCACCGTCCACCCGGATCGCCTCGCCTCCACAGCGCGGACACTCCCATACAGGCGGAACCTCGGCGTCGGCGGCGAGGGGGAGCTCAAAGTGGTGGGAATGTGGGCAGTCGTACGCGACGACCTGGCGCGGTGCCGGTGTGATCTCGCGATCGTCCTCGTAGCTCGCCGCGCCGAGCCGGGAGCCTCGTAGTGCTCGCTCCGACATGCGATGTCCCCCTCCATCTGTAAACGGGCCTCATTGCCCTAACGTCTGGGCGCGCGCCCAGGATTCCCGGCTGGAGTCGCCATCAACCGCACGTTCCGCGTGGGAACCGGCGACAGACCCGTGAATCTTCCTGAATCGGACATCTGCGGTTCGAGCTGAGCACACGTCACAGGACCCGCGGCACCTCGTTCCCCGCGTCGCGCACCGCACGCCGTGGGTCGACCAGCAACAGCAGGACGAAGCCGATGCCGAAGAAGAAGATCAGCGCGACCATGGCCGGACGGTAGGAGTGGGTCAGCTGGTGGACGAGCCCGAAGATCAGCGTGCCGAGCCAGCTCGTGCCGCGTTCACAGGCCTGGTACAGGCTGAAGTACTCCGCTTCGCGACCTTTCGGGACGAACTGGCTGTAGAGCGACCGTGACAGCGCCTGGGTGCCGCCGAGCACGAGGCCGATGCAGATGCCGATCAGCATCACGGGGAGCCACTGTCGAGCGGGCAGGAAGTACGCCGCCACCACGATGGCGGCCCAGACGCACAACCCGCCCAGAATCGTGCGGCGACTTCCGATGCGGCCGGCGATCTTCCCGAAGGCCAGCGCCCCACCGAACGCGACGAACTGGACCAGCAGGATGGTCCCGATCAAGACGTTCTCGCCCAGACCCAGCTGCCGCGCGCTGTAGATCGACGACGCCGAGATGACGGTCTGGATCCCGTCGTTGAAGAACAGGTAGGCGGCGAGGAACAGCAACGTCATGGGGTAGGCGCGCGCCTCGCGCAGGGTCGTGAACAGCTGCCCGACGCTCTGTCGCACCAGCCCGCCGGGCTTGGCGACCACGGCGATCGGCGGGCGGTTGCGCAACCGCAGCACCGGGATGACCGTGAACGCTGCCCACCAGACGCCGGCGGACAGCAGGCTGAGCCGGACCGCCATGCTGGTCGACAGCCCGACGGCCTCATGGCCTTGGACCAGCAGGAGGTTGAACACGAGCAGCAGCCCGCCACCGAGATAGCCGAAGGCCCAGCCGCGCGACGACACCGCATCACGCTCGTCGGGCGTGGCGATGTCGCAGAGGATCGCGTCGTAGACCATGATCGACGACGCGAAGCAGAGGTTGCTGACCAAGAGCAGCCCGGTGCCGAGCTGCCAGTTCCCGCCGGAGATCAGGACCATCGCGGCGGTCGCCGCACTGCCGACCCAGGCGAACGCCGCGAGGATGCGCTTCTTCCGCGGCGAGCGGTCGGCCACCGCGCCGATGATGGGAAGCAGCACCGCCGAGAGCAGTGTGGAGACGGTCACCACGTAGAGCGGCAGGGAGCCGGGGGAGACGGGGATGCCGAGGAGCCGCAGGTTGGTGGTGCAGGGCTGCTCGGGTGTGCCCGGAGCGCCACACGCGGCGGTCTCGGCGACGGCGGCAAGGTACGGGCTGAAGAGGACCGTGAGGACGGTCGTGCCGTAGGCCGAGTTCGCCCAGTCGTAGAAGTACCACGCCCTCTGCTCACGTCGCCGCTCGGCGACGTCGGGGTAGAGCGACGTAGGCCTTGCGGCGTTGGCCTGGTCCATGGGTGTTCAGCCCACCCACTGACCGCGATCGACGAGGACGTCGCGCAACGTGTCGATGCGGTCGGTGATGATGCCGTCGACCCCGATGTCCAGCAGGTGGTTCATCTCTTCGGCGTCGTCGACGGTCCAGACATGCACCTGCTTCTCCAAGGCGTGGGCTCGCTCCACGAAGGCTGGTGTGACCACCTTGATCCCGGCCGACGACACCGGCACCTGCACGCACTGGGCGTCGCTCAGCAGGAGCGAGGTGAGGAGGCGCGGGAGCGGGAGCATCAGGAGGGCGACGCCGGCGGGGGCGAGGCCGGTGACCACACGCGGGCCCAGCAGTCGCCGGACCGCCTTGATCCGACGGCCGGAGAACGACGAGATGCACACCCTGTCGTGGGCGTTGGTGCGCACGACCACCTCGGCGAGAGGCCGGATGGCCGGCTCCTCCTTGACGTCGATGTTCACGCGCACGTCCGGCCAGGTGCCGAGGATCTCCTCCAGCGTCGGGATGGGTTCTCGACCCCCGATCCGCGCCTTGGCGACCTCGGAGTACGGAAGGTTGGCGATCCGGCCGGAGCGGTCGGTCACCCGACCGAGATCGTGGTCGTGGAAGGCGACGAGGACACCGTCGGCCGTGGCGTGCACGTCGGTTTCCAGGTAGCGGTACCCCAGCTCGATGGCGTTGGCGAACGCGGTCATCGAGTTCTCGATCCCGAGGTTGGGCGCATAGTGGGCCCCACCTCGGTGGGCGAAGGGAAGTGGCGCTGGGTAGTCGAGGAACGGGTAATGGCGGCGAGATGGCGTCACTGGCACGGGCGGAAGTATGCCGCCCCAGCCCTCAAATGACCACGTTCGGGTGGGTGTGTTTGCGCCTGACATGACCTCCTGCCTCTCGTGGCGCGAGTATGGCGGCCATGTCCGCGTTCGTCGTGAGCTCTCCGGCCGTCAACCCAGGGTTGACCCTCAGATTCGGTCAACTTAAGGTTGACGCATGACCCCACCACCGACGCTTCACGACCTCATCGAGACAGTTCGCCGCGACTCGGCGAGTGACGACGTGCTCGACCAGCTGGCGACGGCTCGCGCGCTGGTCGCCGAGCTCAGCGAAACCGGCGACGCCGTGCTCGGCTACTTCGTCGACCGGGCACGTGTCAGCGGAAAGTCCTGGACCGAGATCAGCAACGTGCTCGGCGTCACCAAACAGGCCGTCCACAAACGCTTTGCCGGAAGCTTCTTCGCTGGTCAAGGCGGCCCGACGCTCCAGCGGATGACCGCCCGCGCCCGGAGCGCGTTCGATGCGGCCGCTCCCGCAGCCGCCGCGCTCGGGCACCCGTACATCGGGACCGAGCACCTGCTGCTCGGCTTGTACGCCGAGCCCGAGAGCATCGCGACGAAGATCCTTCTCGAGGCAGGCATCAGCCGCGAGGACGTCGAGGCCGACGTGCTCGCGCGCACCGGACGGGGACCTGGCGCGGGCGAGGACGAGCCACCGCTCACGCCTCGGGCAGCCGCCGCCATGACCGGTTCTCTCGCCGAGGCGCTCAAACTCGGGCACAACTACATCGGCACCGAGCATCTGCTTCTCGCGCTGTACCGCGATCCGGAGGCCGTGGCCCCACAGATTCTCGTGAGCCGTGGCCTTACCGAGCAGACCGCACGGGAGAAGGTCATCGAGGCGCTTGCCGGCTACACGAGGCGACAAGACCAGCGCTGACCCACGTCGCTCAGCAGGCTGGCGACCGGCTACGACATCACGCAGCGCCCGCACGACGCCGCGCGCACAGCGCGACGGGTCTTCCGCTTCGTCGCGCCGTACCGGACCGGCTCCTTGCCTACGTCGCCCTACTCGCCGCATCGGCAGCAGTGGGCCTCGTGCCGCCGCTGCTCTTCAAGCAGCTCATCGACACCGCGATCCCGCGTGCCGACCTGGGCATGGTCAACCTGCTGATCGGGCTCGCCGTCCTCGCCTACGCGGGTGCCGCTGGACTACTCCTGCTCGGCGGCTACATCGGCACGCTCATCGGAACCGGCATCATCAAGGACCTGCGGCAGGCACTCTTCGATCACCTGCAGCGGATGCCGCTGGCGTTCTTCGTCCACGCGAAGGCTGGTGCGATCCAGAGCCGGCTCAACACCGACGTGCTCAACGCCCAGCAGATGTGCACCGGCCACCTCTACACCGGCAGCGTCGGTTCGATCACCGCGGACCTGCTCGTCCTGTCGTTCACGCTGTCGGCGATGCTGGCGCTCAACTGGCAGGTCACGCTGGTCACGCTGGCGATCGTCCCGATGCTCCTCGTCGGGATTCGTCTGATCGGCCGGCGGATGCGAGTGCTGGTCCGTGAGAGATGGAGCTCTTCGGCGGCATGAATGCGTTCGCCGCGGAACGGCTCCACATCGCGGGAGCGGTCTTGGTCAGGTTGTCCGGTGGATTCGCGCGGGAGTCCCGCGGATTCGCGGCCCGCACCACGGCGCTTCACCGCAACAACGTCACGGTCAACGTCCTGGCACTCGCGGCTGGCACGGCGGTCTCTCTGGTCGGGCTGCTCGGTGTGACAGCGGCCTACTGGCGGGCGCCCAGCTCGTCGTCTCGGACACGCTGGCGCTCGCGGCGTACGCGCAACGGGCGTACGGTCCGGCGATTGACCTTGTATCCGCGCGGATCCACGTCCAGTCCGCTCTCGTGTCGTTCGAGCGGGTCTTCGAGGTGCTCGACGCGCCGGTCGCGATCTCCGACCGGACGCCTGTCACGGTTACGTCCCGACCGGCCCACGGAGCCGTCGAGATCGACCGCGTGTGGTTTCGGTACCCGGACACCACGGAGGCCGGTATCCCGTCATTGACGTCGGCTCAGCCTGTCGACATGGAGGGCGGCGTGCCGAGCGCAAGCGAATGGGCGTTGCGGGACGTCAGCTTCATGATGCGGCCCGGCACGATCACAGCTCTCGTCGGCCCGTCGGGCGCAGGCAAGTCCACGCTGTGCGCGCTGGTCGCACGGTTGTACGACGTGTCACGGAGAGCGATACGCATCGACGGGATCGACGTACGCCAGCTCGCACCGACCGTCCTGTCGGCCACCGCCGGTGTGGTCACCCAGGACGCGTACTTCTTCCACGAATCCATCCGCGACAACCTCCGCTACGCCAAGCCGGACGCCACCGACGAGGAGCTCGTGCGGACATGTCGGGCTGCGTGCCTGCACGACCTGATCTGCACACTCCCTGATGGCTACGACACCGTCGTGGGGGGGACGCGGCCATCGCCTCTCAGGTGGGGAGAAGCAGCGACTGGCCATCGCGCGTGTGCTGTTGTCGGACCCGCGCATCGTCATCCTGGACGAGGCGACGGCCCATCTCGACACAAGCACCGAGCGCAGCCTCCAGCAGGCGCTCGACGTCGTCCTCGCCGGACGTACTGCCATGGTGATCGCGCACCGGTTGTCGACCGTCCGTCGAGCCGACCAGATCGTCGTTCTGAGCGCCGGGCGCGTTGCGGACGTTGGAACGCATGAGGAGCTGCTGGCGAGGGACGGTATCTACCGCGACCTCTACCGCGCGCACATGGCAGTGGAGAACCGGTGACGGGTCTCCGGCGGTAGCGGGTCAGGCCAGCCCGAGGACGACCACCCCAGCGAGGACGATCATGGCTCCGGTCAGCCGACGTGCTGGTTGGGGCTCGCCCAGGAGGCGCCAGGCCATGATGCCGGCCAGGACGATGCTGAGTTCGCGGGCAGGCGCCACCAGGCTGACCGGTGCGAGCTGCATCGCGAAGAGGACGAGAAGGTACGCGAGCGGGGACAACAGTGCGACGGCCAGCACGTGGCGGCGATAAGTCTTCCACAGCGACGCGATGTGGGCAGGCCTGGTGAGCACGTACGGGAGCATGAGCACCGACCGAAGCGTGTGACTGGACCACTCGTACACGAGCGGCGACAGCCCCAACGTCGTCACGACGTGGGCATCCCACAGCGTGTAGACCGCGATGAGCAGACCAGTGAGGACGCCGAATGCGGCACTCGTCCGTCGCGCTCGTGAATGCGACAGGCCCCCGGAGAACCCGATCACGAAGACCCCGGCGACCACCAGCAGCCCACCGAGCAGGCCCAGAACACCTGGTCGCTCACCGAGCAAGACGATGGCGGCGACGATCGCGAGCAGTGGTCCCGTGCCTCGGGCCACCGGGTACACGATCGACATGTCGCCCAGGGCGTATCCGCGCTGCAGTACCAGGAAGTAACCGAGGTGGACGCCAGCGCTGGTAGCCACGCCCAGCAGCCATGCCTGCCACGGTGGAATGCCGGACGTGATGATCGCGCCGACCATGACCGGCAGATAGAGCACCGCCGAGCAGGCCGCGGTCAACCAGACGAAGCCGCTCCCGGCGGCGCCGGCACGCTTGGCGAAGAAGTTCCACCCGGCATGTGCGAACGCAGCCGCGATGATCAGCAGCAGAGCGGCACCCATCGGAACCCTTTCCGCCCCCGCAGTCGCGGGGCAGTTGGTGTGGGGTTCCTCCAGGCTTTTGTCCCGTCAGATGTGCGACGCAGAACCTCTCCGGCGTCGCTGGTGCCGCTCGGACCAGACCTTCCCGATGTGAGCAAGCCTCGGAGGGCCGGCGAGGGAAGCGGAACCCTAGGCACAATCGTCCAGGAGTCTAACCGCCTGACCGACCAGCGTGTTCACCGCCACGAAGCGAGCGCCACCCACAACGGGCGGAGCTCCTGCTCGGCCTCGGTCTGCTCGCAGGTGCGACGTGCGGCACCCGCCTCTCCATCAGGCTCCAGAGGGGTCGTGCCTTCAGTCGGCAAGCGTGACGCTCAGCTGCGTGCCGTGCGCCACGGTGTCCGCAACCGGCGAGCGCTCCTCAGCCAGGCGCACCAGGTCGGCCAGCTCCTCCCGCGTCGCGTCGCCCTCGACGTTCATCCGCACCCGGACGGTCTGGTAGCCCGGCCTGATCTGCTCGGACATGCCGAGCAGACCTTGGATGTCGATGTCACCGTCGAGCGCGGCATCGACCCGGGTGAGGGTGATGCCGCGGGCGGCGGCGAGATAGACGAGGGTTGTCGTCACGCAGCCGGCGAGGCCCACCAGCAGGTACTCCACCGGGTTGGCGCCGCGATCTTCACCGAGCAGCGCCGGATGCTCGTCCTTGTCGTAGACGAAGAACGTCTTGTCGCGCCGGTGCGTTGTCCTGCCGGGGTCGAAGTCGTTGACGATCGCCCGGTTGAACGCGCCGCGCACCCAGTGATTCTTGATCCGGAAGTTGAACTTCGAGACGTCCGGGTCCTTTTCGATCGTCGCCATGGTCTGGAACAGCTCGTCCGCGTTCACCCCGTTGACGACGCGCTCGCGCGCGGTTGCCGTGCTCATCGCCTCCCTTCGGTTACGGCGAGTGTCAACCCGCCCGTTTCAGGCAATCCGAAGGGCGGTGCGACCGACAGGGGCGACCGGTCCGCTCGGCAGGGTCCTTGGCCAGGTCAGGCACGTCTTGACCAGGTGATGGTGCGATGGTCCATCGTTGTCGGTTATGGCAGAGCAGTACTTTCCGCGGGTCGCCCGTGGCGTTCGCTCGTACCCGCGGCCAGAGGGTGTGGGCGAGGACAAGCGGCTCGGACTCGGCGTCGTGGGCCTCGGCGAGGGTCGTACCGCGTTGATCGCAGCCGACCGCACCGAGCGGGTCCGCGCCGTGGCAGCGTGTGACGCGTCGGGGGCTGTGCTGGAGGCAGTCCGGCAGGACGTGCCGGAGGTGACCTACACCACCGACTACGCGAAGCTGCTGGCGCTTGCCGAGGTCGATCTCGTCGCGATCTACACACCTGACCACCTGCATGGTGAGCACATCGTCGCGGCGCTCGAAGCCGGCAAGCACGTGCTGTGTACGAAGCCGCTGGTCAACTCGGTGGCCGACGCCCGCGCCGTGCTGGACGCCACTCGGCGTACCGGTCGCAAGGTCATGGTCGGGCAGTCGACCCGGTTCTTCGAGTCGTTCCAGCGGCAGCGTCAGGCGTACGAGCGCGGCGAGGTCGGCACACTCGAGCTGGTCGACACGCACTACATCCACCGCATGGACTGGTACTACGCGAAGGCGCCGTGGACCAAGCAGCACACCGACTGGGTGTATCTCGGGCTCTCCCATCCGCTCGACCTGCTGCGGTGGTACCTCGGCCCGATCGAGCAGGTCAGCGCCTTCGGAGGCCGCTCTGAACTGGCTCGCACCAGCGGCGTGCAGTCGTACGACATCTACGTGGTCAACGTGGTGGCGCGGGACGGCGGCATCGGCCGGGCCATGGGGCACTACGGTGCCCACGAGCTGCCCAGGGCGCGGAATGCGATCGAGTGCGTTCTCTACGGCACGCAGGGCACGAGCATGGCGCAGTACCACGACATGCGGTACCTGCACACCGCCCCTGACGGCACCGAAGTCGTCGAGGACATGCTGTACGAGCGCCGGCACTACTACTTCAACAACGAGGTGCACGGCATGCACTACGGCGAGTTCGCCAACTACCTCGACCATTTCGCGGCCGCGATCCAGGACGGCACCCCGCACTCGCCGGACGCCCGGGAAGGGATCGAGACCTTCTGCCTGATGGAGGCGGTACGCCGGTCAGCGCGGGACGGCGGCCGGACGGTCGCCCTCGAGCCGTTGCTCACGGAGGTCGGCCTCGCTGGGTGAGCCCGAGCTGCAACGGGTGCCGACGCCTGCCGTGGTGGGCGCGGAGTCGCCGCGCCTGGTCATCGTGAGAGGCAGGCGACGGTGCGTTCGACCCAATCCTCGAACCGGACGTACTCTGCCCAGCGCTCCGGTGTCGTGGGCTCGCGCTGGTCGAGCAGACCGTCGGCTGCGTCGAGCAGGTCCCAGTACGGATGGTGTCCGTCCAGACCGCCAGCGGCCCGGTAGATCGAAAGAAACCGGTCCGCCACGTCGGCGCCGTAGCGGCCCGCGAGGTTCAGCCGCATCCGTGCGAGGTCGATGCCACGCGGCCCCTGGCAACCGGTGGTCCAGTCGACGACGCCCACCAGCCGGCCGTCCTGCCACAGCGTCTGCCCCGGGTGGTAGTCGCGGTGGATGAAGCCCATCGTGGCCACTGGCGGCCCGGCGGCGAGGATGCTGAAGACCCGCTCCCACAGCATCGGCTTGCGCGACCAGGCAGGTGGTCGGCGCGCACCGTCGAGCTGCGGGTCGTAGTAGGGCCGGTAGGGCGGGAGCGCCTTGACCACCGGGAGGTCCACGTGGTGGATCGTCGTCAACGTCTCGGCAAGCCCGGCGAGGACGGCTGGGTCGTCGGACGCACGCGGCGGAACACCCGGTATCCGCGTGGTGAGCAGCGCGGGCATGTCACACATCGTCGGAGTGATGTCCGCACCGAGCAGTCGAGGTGCCGGCACGTCCGTGCTGCCCAGAAGACCGAGCACCGTCGCCTCGTTGGCCGGTACGTACCACGGGTCGTTGCGCAGCCGGTCCTCACGATGGAAACGGCGTAGGGCGAGGTGGTGGATGACACCGGTCGGGCCCATGACGTCGATCGCATGCAAGACGGTGGAGTCGACGCTCATCAGGCGGACCGATGTGATGATGCTGCCCCGACCAACGACCTCACGCACCCACTGCAGGGTCTCCTCGGACGGCCGGGTCGAACCGTTGCGTTGCTGGCCAGAGCTCATCCTGTCCCGCAAGACTACCGCCGAGAAGGTTGGGGCGACCGGCGACCACACGCTCCGTTCGGGTGCCGTCGGCTAGCCTGCCTGACAGGCCAGCGAAGGGGATCGGATGCGTCGATTCGAGGATCGGGTGGCGTTCATCACCGGTGCCGCCCGTGGGATCGGGAGAGCGACCGCACGTCGGCTCGCCAGCGAGGGCGCGACCGTCGTGGTGGCCGACATCGACCAGGCAGCGGCCGAGAAGACCGCAGAGGAGCTGTCGGAGGCGGAGGGGCGAGCGCTGGCGCTGCGCTGTGACGTGACGAGTCGTGAGGACGTCGATGCGGCCATCGTCGAGACCGTCGAGCGGTTCGGTCGGCTCGACGTACTGGTCAACAACGTGGGCGTGGCCGTCGACACGCCCTTCGAGGTGGAAGACGACGACGGATGGCAGCGGCAGGTCGATCCCACGCTCAATGGTGCCGTGCGGTGCATCCAAGCCGCGTTACCTCATCTGCTTCAGGCGCCAGCCGGCGGCGCTGTGGTCTCGGTCAGCTCGGTCAACGGGCTGGCGGCGTTCGGAAACGAGGCCTACTCCACGGCCAAGGCCGGACTGATCAACCTGACCCTGAACCTCGCCCTGCGGTATGGGCGGCGCGGTGTGCGGTTCAACGTGGTCGCTCCCGGTTCGATCCGTACCGAGATCTGGCAACGCCGCCTGACCGAGCAACCTGACCTGCTGGAGCGGACGGCCCGGCTCTACCCGCTTGGCCGGGTCGGCGAGCCGGACGACGTCGCGGCAGCGATCGCCTTCCTCGCCTCGGACGACGCCGCGTGGATCACGGGAGTCGTGCTGCGGGTCGACGGGGGCATTCTCGCCGGCCACCTGGGTTTCGTCGACGAGATCATCGAGCGAGTGCAGACGTGAGTGCCTACGACCTGCTGATCATCGGCGGGACGATCGTCGATGGGACCGGCGGCGCAGCCTACCGCGCCGACGTCGGCGTGCGGGGTGCCACGATCGAGGCGATCGGCGACCTCGACGGCTCCAGCGCCGCGACGGTCGTGGATGCGCGAGATCGGCTGGTCATGCCCGGCTTCATCGACGCCCACGTTCACGCGGACGCAGTGCTTCCTCGCTCGGACGTCCAGCTCGCCATGCTGCGACAGGGTGTGACAACGGTGATCCTCGGGCAGGACGGGCTGTCGTTCGCGCCCGGATCCGCCGCGACGGTCGACTACGTGACGCGGTACTTCGCAGCCGTTGCCGGGACGCCACCACCGGAGTTGCTGGGTCCGGACGGCGGCTGCACGGTGGCGGGTCTGCTGAGCTTCTACGACCGCCGTACGCCGATCAACGTGGCGTACCTCGTTCCGCTCGGCACGGTACGGCATGAGGTGCTGGGTGCCGAGGACCGTCCGGCGGGCGACCGGTTGGGGGCGATGCAGCGACTGGTCGAGCAGGGCCTGGAGGAGGGCGCCGTCGGTGTGTCCACCGGCCTGGAGTACGTGCCCGGTGTGTTCGCCGACCTCGACGAGCTGGCGGCTTTGTGCCGGCCGGCTGCTCGCGTCGGAGCACCGTACGTCAGTCACTTGCGCAGCTACGACGGGGGAACGGCGCCAGGCATGGACGAGGCCCGGACGCTTGGCGAGGTGGCTGAGATCCCGATCCACGTCTCGCACTACCGCGGTCGCGCCGAGCCCTTGCTGGCCCACCTGGCGAGGTGCGAGGCCACCGGGGTCGACGTGACGTTCGACGCCTACCCGCACGTCTACGGCAACACCATCCTCGCCATGCGAGCGCTGCCGGCATGGGTGCAGAGCGGCGGTGTGGACGCCACGCTGGCAAGGCTCCGGGATGCGGAGGTGCGTGCGAAGCTCGCAGCGACCTGGTTCCCGTCCGTCGTGGCGAGCCTCACCGGCGCGGTTCTCACTTACGTGGCGGACCCGGACTTCCGCTGGGCGGAGGGACTCACGCTCGCGCAGTGCTGTGAGCGAACCGGCTTGGACGTGTCGGAGTTCGTGTGCGAGGTCTTGCTCGCCAGCGAGCTGGTGGTCGGCGCCCTCGTCCCGAGCGCGGGTGGAGACGAGGACGACATCCGGGCAATGCTCAGGGACGGTCGGCACATCGGATGCTCTGATGCGATCTACCTGGGCGGTCACCCGCATCCCCGAGGCTGGGGTGCGTTCGCTCGCTTCCTCGGCCATCACACACGGACGCTCGGGGACTGGACGTGGGCTGAGGCCGCGTGGCACCTTGCCGGGCATCCAGCGAGCCGGTTTGGCCTCGTGGGACGCGGGGTCATCGCCGAAGGCGCCCATGCGGATCTTGTGATCGTCGACCCGGATGCGGTGGGCGACCGGGCCACCTACGAGCAACCGCGGGACCTCGCCGAGGGAATCCAGGATGTGGTCGTGGCGGGAGAGCTTGTTCTGCGCAACGGTGACCTCACCGGACTGACGCCGGGCCGAGCATTGCGACGAGGGGAGCGGACATGAGTGATCGAGGCGGAGAGAGCCGAGGTGCGACCGGATGAGCCCTGCCTATGACACCGATCGCCTCGAGCACGCCCTGCAGACGTGGCGCCACAAGCTGATCGAGCCGACGGAGAAGGGCTTCGCGGCACTCGGTCCCGTGACACCGGCCGAGCTCGTCGAGCGGAAGGTGAGCCTGCATGACGATCAGGTGACCTTCCCCCTCATGGTCATCAAGGAGAGTGCCCTCACGTCCAACGTCGCCACGCTCGCCGCCTGGTGTGGCGAGCGTGGGGTCCGCCTTGCCCCGCACGGCAAGACGACGATGTCACCGGAGCTGATCGGCCGGCAGCTGGCGGCAGGCGCATGGGGCGTGACCGCCGCCACCATCGGGCAGGTGCGTTCATTCGTCGAGTTCGGCGTCCGTCGGGTGCTCCTCGCCAACCAGCTCGTCGATCCCGCCGGAATCGCGTGGCTTGCCAGCGCGGCGAACGCTGACCCCGCGCTGTCGGTCATCTGCTACATCGATTCGCTCGAGGGCGTGGGTCTCCTCGATCAGGAGCTGTCGCGGGCCGGCTTCCGCGGACGCTTGCCCGTGCTGGTCGAGCTCGGGGTGCCCGGGCGGCGAACCGGTGCGCGGTCGGCCACGACGGCGCTCGAGGTGGCACGTGCGGCGGCACGTACCGCGACGCTGGGAGTGGTGGGCGCGAGCGGCTACGAAGGCGTTCTGGGGCACAGTCGTACGCCGGACATGCTCGCCGCGGTCGCGCAGTTCTGCCGTGACGTCCGTAGCCTCGCCCGCGAGCTCCGGTCGCAGGACCTGATCGACGTCGACGTCGTTTCGCAGGTCGACGAGGAAGCCGATGTGCTGGTCTCGGCGGGCGGAAGCACGTACTTCGACGTCGTGGCGCGTGAGCTGGCCGACGGCGACGGCGCCCAGGCGAACGACGAGGGCGGCGCCAGAGTCGTCGCGATCCTGCGCAGCGGCGGCTACGTGACCCACGACGACGGGCTCTACGCCGTCGACACGCCGCTGCCGACGGGCGGTTCGCCGCACGAGCTGCGCGCGGCCCTCGAGGTCTGGGCGCATGTCCTGTCCCGGCCCGAACCTGGCAGGGCACTCGTGGGGGCCGGCCGCCGTGACCTCCCCTTCGATGCCGGGCTTCCCATCGTGCGCCGGGTCGTGTCAGCCCGCGGGTCCGAGCGTCCGGTCGACGGGATCACGGTCACGGCGCTGAACGATCAGCACGCCTTCCTCGACGTCGCGGCCGAGGCTGTGCTCGAGCCCGGTGATCGGGTGGGCTTCGGGATCTCCCACCCATGCACGGCCTTCGACAAATGGCGGGTGATCCCGATCGTCGACGACGACTACGTGATCGTCGACGTGGCGCACACGCTGTTCTGACCCCACGCGGGTCGTGACGACCCGCTCACATGAGGGTCGCGCAATCGGGTGTCCGTCCGCCCGGGCATGCTGCTGGTTGCAGACATCGCGACTGCTCGACGCCGTTCGGTCCAGCGAGCGGCGGTGACGGCCCTTCGCTCACATCCACGGCTGCACCCGCCGGATTGCCCGGTCGATCAGCTAGGTTGCTGTGCATGACGGAACTGACGCGCCCGAACTGTCACGGCGTCATGCGGCAGTACGAGCGGAAGCGGCCTCATCGTCGACCAGTGCGTGGACTGTCGTGGCATCTTTCTCGACCGTGGGGAGCTCGAGCGGCTGGCCGACGCCGAGGTTCGTTGGCATGCAAGCGCGGCCGCGCACTGTCCGCCACCGGTGTACGGCTACGAACGGCCGCGGTACGGCAGCGACGACCGCTACTACGGGTATCCGTACCGCAGGAAGCGTCGGCGCTCCTTCCTCGAAGACCCCTTCGACCGACCCGCTCGTGACCGATCCGTCGACGGTGGCGAGGATCTGTCTCAGGGGAGCCGGACAGACCCGCTGAGGCGTAGCCGGAAAGGGCTGTTGTACGAATGTCGAACCGTGCCCAGACCAGCCTGTGGACGACGACCGAGTGGCGTGAGGAGGCGCTGGCATGGGCGCAGTCCTGCCTGGCGGCCGCGGGACGTGCCATCACGGGGGAGGTCGACGACCCACGCGTCCGACCCTGGTCCGCGGTGGTGCGCATACCGACCGACGACGGTGTCGTGTGGTTCAAGGCCAACGGACCCGGAACGGCGTACGAACCCAGACTGGTCGATGCCCTGCGACGCTGGAACGTGCCGCACGTCATGGCGCCGCTTGCACTGGACGTGGACCGGGCGTGGAGTTTGTTTCCGGATGCCGGCACGTCGCTGCGAACGCTTCCAGCCTCGAACGCGGAGATCACGTCGCGGTGGGCGGAGATCCTTCCGGAGTACGCCTCGTTGCAGCGCGCGCTTGGCTAACGGGTACCGGAACTCCTGGCGCTCGGCGTACCCGACCTGCGTCCGGAGACCATGCCGCGCCATTACGCCACCTTGCTCGCCGGGACCGGCTGGCTGCGCCTTGGTGCTCAGGACGGACTTAGCTACGACGAGCTGCGACGGTTGGAGCAGCTCACTCCGCAGATCGAGCGGGCCGCCGAGTTCCTGGCCTCGGTCGGGATCGCGTCGACGCTGCAGCACGACGACTTCCACGACGGCAACGTGTTCGTCGACATGACTGAGGATGGCGTCACGTACTACTTCCTCGACTGGGGTGATGCGTGCGTGGGGCATCCGTTCGCCAGTCTGCTCGCGACCTTGCGTGCTGTCGCGAGCAGACTCGAAGCGAACGGCGAATCGGATCCGGCGGCGCTGTCGAAGCTTCGTGACGCGTACCTCGAGCCGTGGACCGACCGGCACAGCCGGTCCGAGCTCCTCGAGGCCGTGCGGTGTGCGACACAGCTCGGGAAGATCGGACGCGCCATGGCCTGGCAGCGTGCGTTGGCGGGAGCCACGGCCGTAGAACGCGCGACCTATGCGGAGTTCGTACCCGGCTGGCTGCGCGACCTGTTGCACGAGGCGACCGCGAGCTAGCCAGCCCGGTCCGACGCCGGCGTCAGCCTCGCCGCTGGCGTGTCGTGGCGGTTCGTTGACTCTTGCGCGACCTTTGGGTCTTGCCGGCGCGTTGCGTCGTTCGAGTCCTGGGGGCCCGCTGCGCCTTTCGGCCCGACTGGTGGCTTCGAGCGGCGTACGCCACGACCTCGCGGCGCAGTGTCGCATAGTCCAGACCGGCCTCCGCGAGAGCGGATCTCGCCGTGGGGTCCTGGTCAGCGGCCAACCCGAGCAGAAGGTGCTCGGTTCCGACCTCCTGGCGAGCCATGCGTAACGCCTCACGTGTCGCGACGTCGAGCACTCGGCTGATCGAGCGGCTGAGTGCCGGCTCGCCTTGACCTGACGTCCTGGGAGCCGATCGGACAGCGGACTGGTCGTCGCGTGACAGGCGGAGCCAGGCCGATCGCCGCACGTCCGCCACGCGCAGGCCGCACGCCTTGATCAGGTCGGCGACGACACCTCGGCGAGTAGCGAGGAGGCCGATCAGGAGGTGAACGTCCTCCAGCGTCGGGTCACCCCGATCGATGGCGACCGTGCGAGCGGCGAGCAGCGCCGTCCGAGCCCGCGCGGAGTAGGGAAGCGCGCCTCGCTCCAGGGCGGACTCCAACCCGCCGGTCACGCTGGGGACGAACCGTTGCTGTGCCGCTTGCCGGGTGACACCCAGCGCACCGCCGATGCTGGTCCAGGAGGCGCCGTGTTGCCGGGCCTGGTCGACGAAGTGGGCGACCAGGTGATGGGCGAGTGCCTCCAGTCGGGTCGCGGCGCGCTGAGCGTCCCTGATTCGGGCCAATGCGGTGGCCTGATCGGTGGCTGGCGTCGCGGACGCGGAACGGGCAGCCTCGATCGACGCGATGATCCGGTCCAGGTCCAGGTCGCCAGTCATACCGCCAGCGTCGGTTCGTCGTCACGCCTTGTCAAGGACTTGTTGACGAAGGTTGCGTGGCGTTTACCTGTGCGACCACCGAAGGTCGACGTCGCGGGCCATGACGTACGCCACCCGGTGACCGAACTGGATCTGGTAGTACTCGAGCTCACCGCGTATGACCTTGTGGTTGGCGGGATCGAACGTCACGGCACGGTAGTACTCGGCAGCCGCCTTCATGCCGACGACGTACTCCTGACCTGCTGGCAGCGAGTACTGCAGCGGCACGATCGGCTGCACCGGGACGTCGTCGGGATACGCCTCCGGCTCCGGGTAGGCCCGACCGTAGACGGGGATCGAATCCCGGCCCGGCTTCGGTGTCGCGACGAGGGCCTTGGTCCAGACGGCGGTCGGCGCCTTGCGTGGGTTGTAGAACCACCCTTTCTGGCCGAGGTACCAGATCGCCGTCCAGTCCCCACGCACCTCCGCTACCGCGAACTGCTGACCGGTGCTCACCCTGCTTCCGATGTCAGCGACGTTCATCGTGCTCGTCCCGTCGGGCGGATTGCTGCCGATGTCGAGGAGCAGCGGTGCGTCGTGACGTGGTTCGGTTCGCAGGATGATGGCGGACGAGCCCCAATCGCCGCACGTGGGGGGTTCGCCTTCACCTGGCGGGCCGGGGTTGTTCTCACAGCCCACGAACCCGGGGTTGTTGGAGTCGAAGTCGGGTCGAATCGTCACAGCGCCGCTGCTTGGCGGTCCCGACTGATGGAAGGGTGCACCGAGGAGCTTGAAGTAGTGCGCCCAGTCCCAGTAGGGGCCCGGGTCCCAGTGCATGCCGGCGACGTTCTCCGGAGTGATCCCCTGGACCGTGTCGTGTCCCAGGATGTGGTGCCGGTTCAGCGGGATGTCGTACTTCTTGGCGAGGTAGCGCACCAGCTTGGCCGACGTGCGGTACATCGCCTCGGTGTACCACGTGCCGCGCGCCGCATAGCCTTCGTGTTCCAGGCCGATCGACTTCGCGTTCACGTACCAGTTGCCGGCGTGCCATGCCACGTCTTTCGTCTTGACGTGCTGGGCGATGTGTCCGTCACTTGCTCGCAAGGTGTAGTGCCAGCTGACGTAGGTCGGATCCTGCACCAGCCGAAGCGTCGTGTCGTAGGTGCCTTCGGTGTCGTGGATGACGATGTACCGGATCTTCTGGCTGTGCGGCCGGTCGGCAAGGTCGTGGTTGCCGTAGTCGCCACCTCCGAGATCCTCGTACGGTGCTGGGATCCATTCACAGCCGAGGCTCTTGGGGCACTCCGTGCTTTCCGAGTGACCGGCCTTGAGGCCGAGCTTGGAAATCCAGGAGCGATCCGGCTGGACATCCTGCGGCGGGAGCGTGACCACGTGCCCGTCGTCGGTCGTGCGCTGCGCTCCGGAGCGCATGATGTCGTACGCCATGTCGGCAAAGCTGCGCGCCGTACGGAGATCGGTCGCCTCGCTGTAACGCGCGACTGCGCCGTACCAGTCGGCTGGTGAATCAGCCGCGGCACCACCGAGGCGTCGCTGGTACTCCGCGAGCACAGCGGCACCACCCCGAATGTTGGCTGCAGGGTCGGTCCGCAGCTGCTCCTTGCTGAGTCCGGTCAACCGCGACGCCAGGTCGATGGTCTGGAAGGCGGGACTGGCAAAGGAGGCATCGGTTGCGAGCCGCGAGGGGTCGCCGCGTTCCGGCAGGGGGTCGGTGCCGGAAGGAGAAGCGGGAGCGGCGAGGGCGGTCTTGAGGTCGGTGAGATGCATCGGCCCGTAGCCACCAGCACGGGAGGGCTGGCCGCCGTTCGCGTCCCATCGGGATTCCAGGTACGAGACTGCGAGCAGCACCGGCTCCGGGATGTCGTACTCCGCGGCGGCAGCGGCGAAGGCGTCTTGTCGCGAATCCGGCTCATCGGAAAGTGGACGGTCAGTGGGTGCTGCCCCTGCACCTCCCGAGGCGAACACGAGGCCCACTGACACAGCCAGGCTCACGGTGAGACGTCGACACCAGGACAGATGTCGCGGCCCGGGCCCTGACGAACGCGGCGACCAGGAAAACACAACAACCGACCTCCAGTTGACGGTGAAGAGTTCTGGTGCTCTCGAGAGCATCGCCAGAACGCTTCAAGATCACGCCTGATCTGTCGATGTGGTGCACCCTCCGCAAACTCCACGCTCAAGAGTGATCGGCAACGTCGTCCTGGTCAATAGACTGAGCACCGTTTGGCCACCTGATGGTGCCGCGTCGATAGCTGGTGCCCGAGTCGACTGTCGGCCGGTACTTAGGTTGCCGAGCCCGGCGAGATGAGTATTTCCGGCAGTGCTCGCTGGTCACGTCGGTCCGTACCGTCTTCGCATGGTGTGGTCGTGCCGCGACGGGGACACGGCGGGAGGGAAGGGCCGCAGGACGTGAACGAGCTGTCGTACCGGATCCTCGGGCCGCTGGAAGTCTTGCGTGGGAGCCACGTGGTCGGCATTCGAGCCGGCAAACTTCGCTGTCTGCTCGCGACGCTGCTCGTGTCGTCGAACCGGCTGGTGCCGGTCGACGAGCTCGTCGAGCGGCTGTGGGGTCAGGCTCCACCACCAACCGCTCGCGCCACCCTCCATACGTACGTCATGCGGTTGCGACGACTCCTCGCCGGCGACGACTCCGGCTCCGGCGTGTCCACGATCCGACCCATTCGCACCCGGCCAGAGGGCTACCTCATCGAAGTGCCACCCGAGCAGGTGGACCTCGGACTGTTCAACCAGCTCGTCGCCGAAGCCGATCGCCAGGCACATGATCCGTCGACCGTTCTCAGCCTGCTCACCAGGGCACTCGACCTGTGGCGCGGGCCTGCCCTCGTCGACATCCCGTCGGAATCCCTGCAACGCGATGTGGCACCGCAGCTCGAGGAACGGCGCCTTCATGTCTTGGAACGCCGGATCGACGCTGAGCTCGCATTGGGTCGACATGCCGAGCTCGTCGGCGAGCTCACCGGCCTCACCACCGAGCACCGGCTACGAGAGCGCTTCTGGCAGCAACTCATGCTCGCGTTGTATCGCTCCCGCCGCCAGGCCGAGGCGCTGGACGCCTACGCCAGGCTGCGCGCCGTGCTGGTCGAGGAGCTGGGTCTGGAGCCCGCCGCCGAGACTCGTACGCTTCACCAGCGGATCCTCGCGGAGGACCCGGAGCTCCTCGCGGTCCCGCAGTCCTCGCACCTCACCGTGACGTCTGCGGTGCCGTTGGCATGGCGGGCCATCTGCCAGCTCCCGGCCGACCTGCAGGATTTCGTCGGCCGCGAGGACCTCATCGGCTCGGTCATCTCCCAGCTCGTGCGTTCCGATGACAGCTCCGATGCGGTGGGTGTGCCGGTCGTGGCCATCACGGGAGCTCCGGGCACCGGCAAGACCTCCGTCGCCGTACGCATCGCGCATCGGTTGCGCCAGGAGTTCCCCGACGGGCAGTTCTTCGTACGGCTGACTGGTTCTCACGATTCGCGGCACGGCACGACCGGACGCGACCCGGCCGAGGTCCTGGGCGAGCTGCTCCTCGCGACCGGCGCCACCCGGGACGAGGTGCCCGACGACCTCGAGGCACGTGCCGCTGCCTTCCGGGCCAGGCTTGCGGATCGACGGGTCCTGCTGGTGCTGGACGACGCCGTGCGCGCGGGCCAGGTCGTGCCGTTGGTTCCCGGAACTGCCGGCAGCGCCGTGCTCGTCACCAGTCGTCGCCTCCTGCCCGACGTGCCTGGAGTGGTCAACCTGCGCCTGGAGCCGTTGGCGTGCGATGAGGCGCTCGCTCTCTTCAGGCGTCTGGTGCGACCTGGTCGGGGCTCAGATCGCGACGGGTCCTGGGATCCCGACGCCGCCCGTACCATCGTCGCCGCCTGTGGCGGTCTGCCCTTGGCCGTGCGCATCGTCGCGGCCAGGCTCTTGACCCGACCGGCCGCGGGACTGCGCTTGCTCGCCGAACGACTCGCCGACGAGCGTCGTCGGCTGGACGAGCTGCGGGTCGGTGACCTCGAGGTTCGCGCAAGCCTTGCGTTGAGCTATGCCGGGCTGTCGGAGATTGGTCGTCTCGCCCTGCGCCGGCTCGGACTGATCGCATGCGAGGAGGTTCCGGCCTGGGTGGTGGAGGTCGTGCTGGGTGAGGACAGACGCCAAGACGCGGAGAGAGCGCTGGAGGAACTCGTCCAGGCGAACCTCGTCACCGAGACGGGAGTCGACGCCACAGGCGAGCCCCGGCACCGGATGCACGACTTGATTGGCCTGTATGCGTCGGAACTTGCGCAATCCGATGACGGACCAGGCAACGTCGAGACGACACACCGACTTGTGGATGCCTTGCTCCAGCTTGCCGACGCTGCACATCGGAATGTGCCGGCACTGTCGTTCGACGAGGCTCCGGTCGATCCTGTGGAGCCGCCGCGCATCCTCGAGCCGAACGTGGTCCGCCGCCTGACGCATGATGGCGCGGCGTGGATGTGTGCCGAGCAGCGGCTGCTCGTGTGGGCGATCCGGCAGAGCGTCGACCAGGGGTGGTACCTCGAGGCCTCGCACCTGGCCGAACGGGTGCTGACCACCCTTGACCTTCAGCTGCCCCATGCCCGGGTTGTCGAACTGTTCGACCAGGTGGCCATGGCGGCGAAGGCCGCGGGCGACGAACGGATGGCCTGGCGGGCGACGTGGCAGCGTGCGATGCAGGTGACGACGCGACGGGTGGACGATGCCGTGCTCGACGCGTTGGCCCAGGCGGCCGAGGTGTTCCATCGGCTCGCCGACCCCCTCGACGAGGCGTATGCGCTCGCGGCGTTGGCGCACTTTCGGCAGCAGCAAGGCGAACACGACGTTGCTTTGCGCCACGCCAGGGCGGCGTTCGATGCCGGTCGGGCGAGTGGCCACCGGGGTGCCTACGCGACGGCCGCTCGAGAGTACGCATCCCTTCTTGCCCAGCACGGACGTTACGAGGAGGCCTGGCCGCTCTTCGAGGAGACGCTCGCCATCGCGCGTGAGCTCGGCGGTCCGGTCGACCAGGCCTTGGTGTTGCATCGCATGGCGCGGCACGCCCTGGAGCAAGGTGACCTTGGCAAGGCCGCGCAGGCGGCGGAGACGAGCTTGGCGGTGCTGGCGGACGTATCCGACCACCGCGCCCGGGCCTACGCGTCGTCGATGGCGGCTCGAGTCGCGAGTGCGCGAGGCGAGACGGACCGTGCTGTGATTCTGGCCGAGGAGGCACTCGACGAGTTCACCAAGCTGGGCGACCGGTTCGGCGAGGTGGCGGCGTCGGCCAGTCTCGCCGAGGCATACCTCGCCGCGAATCGGATGGCCGACGTCATCACGCTGATGGAACGCATTGCTCCCGCCTTCGCGGATGTCGGTCCGACGACACACGAGGAACGTCTCCGCAACGCGTACGAGCGGGCGCGCACCGCTCTGAAAGGGTCAAGCGCCTGACGCTTCGTACGGCCGCCACATCGGCCAGCTCGCGGGCGCACAGAGTCCGGCGATCGGCGTCAGCGAGATGACAGCGATGCGCTAGGGCGACACGGCATGCTCATGTCCCACGCCCCATCGCATGGGGGAGGCATTCGCGTGCCTCGGGCCGGCCTGTTGGGAGGGAGTAGGCCGGCCGCACGTTGCCGTACCGCTGACGAGATGGGGGCCTGAGGGCGCAACCCGCCGCTCAGGCCCCCCGGGGCCGTGCTCGTCAGCGAGGATCAGCGGTCGACGAAAGCGATTTCTGGGTGAGTCGAGGGGCACGCTGCGCTCTCGGGGGTGCGCAGCGTGCCCCGACACAAAGAAGACGCGCCTCATCTCGACAAACTCATCCCAGTGGCGCTCGCGCCGAGATCCGAGCTGGGGTCGACGCACGGGCGGCAGCCGTGATCATGGACGTGCCGCTGCGCCTAGACAGGATGTTCTCAACCGGTCAGGGACCGTCCCCAGGGGAAGCGGAGCTTTCGACGACACCAAGCGCGTCGAGAAGGAACGCCTGAATGCCTGCCTCGTCCTTCCAGGCGTCGTACCGACCCGATGGCCCGCCGTGGCCCGCGCCAAGCTCGGTCTTGAGGAGCACGGGCCCTCCACCGGTCATGCGATCACGCAGCCGGGCAACCCACTTGGCCGGCTCCCAGTAGCTCACCCGCGGGTCGTTGAGTCCGGCTGTGGCGTAGATCGCGGGGTAGCGGGCGTGGGCCACGTTGTCGTACGGGGCGTACGACTTCATCACCGCATACACCTCGGGATCCTCGAGCGGGTTTCCCCACTCGTCCCACTCGCGCACGGTGAGCGGCAGGGACGGGTCGAGGATCGTCGTCAGCGCGTCGACGAACGGCACCTCGGCCACGGCTGCCGCGCACAGGTCCGGACGGAGGTTGAGTACCGCGCCGATGAGGAGGCCACCAGCCGACCCACCACGGATCGCGAGCTTGTCGCGGGTCGTCCATCCGGTCTCCACGAGGTAGTCCGCGCAGGCGATGAAGTCGGTGAAGGTATTGGGCTTCTCGAGCTTCTTGCCGTGGTCGTACCACGCGCGTCCCATCTCGCCACCGCCACGGACGTGGGCGATGGCAAAAGCCACCCCGCGGTCCAGCAGCGACAGCCGCAGGGTGGAGAACCACGGATCCAGCGAGTGCTCGTAGGACCCGTACCCGTACAAGAGCAGCGGACCACCCTGGGGCCGGTCGTCTCGCCACACGATCGAGATCGGCACCTTCGTGCCGTCTGGCGCGGTCGCCCACTCCCGAGCAGATCGGTAGCGGGACAGGTCGACCCCCAGGACCGGCTGCTGCTTGCGTAGCGTTCGGGTGTCGGTGTCGAGGTCGACGTCGATGATCGAGTTCGGCGTCGTGAGGGAGGTGTACTCGATGCGGATGGTGCTCGTGTCGAACTCCCGGTTGACGCCCAGATCGACCGTGTAGATCGGTTCCTCGAACGCGATGCGGCGCCGCTGCACGCTCACGGCCCGGTCACCGTCGTCCTGCGGCCCAGGCAGCCGTGGGAGCGCATCGGCCTCGATCACGTCCAACTCCGTGCGACCGTCCTCGCGCAAGGACACGACGACGTGCCGGGCGAAGGCGTCGACCGAGGCGATGCGAACGCCTTCCTGGTGGGCGATGACGGTCGACCAGCGTTCGGGGCGTGGGTCGTCGACAGGCGCCTGTGCGAGGCGGAAGTCGGGTCCTTGATCATTGGTGACGATGAGAAAGCGGTCGCCGTGATGGTCCAGGGTGTATTCCACGCCTGGGCGGCGGCGTGCAACGAGGCGCCAGTCACCCTCCGGCTCCGTCGTGGGCAGGACGTGGATCTCGCTGGACTCGGCGGCGTGCAGGCCCATGACCAGCCAGGTGCGGGAACGGGTCCGCCCGATGCTGAGGTAGAAGGCCTCGTCCTCCTCGGTGTAGAGGCAGACGTCCTCCGCAGGGTCGGTGCCCAGCCGGTGCCGCCACAGCTTCCACGGGCGGTGCGCAGCGTCGAGCGTGGTGTAGAAGAGGAACTGCTCGTCAGCTGACCACTGCGCGCCGTAGCCCGTCGGAGCGATGACGTCGGGCAGCAACTCGCCGGTCTCGAGGTCTTTGATGTAGAGCGTGAACTCCTCGCTGCCGTTGGTGTCGACCGAGTAGGCGAGGAGCCGACCACCGGGGGAGACCGCGAAGGCGCCGAGGGCGAAGTACTCCATGCCCTTTGCCGCCTCGTTGCAGTCAAGAAGCACGTGCTCCTTCTCACCGCCGGGCGGGCCGGCGCCCAACGGCTGCCGAGCGAAGATGGGGTACTGCAGCCCTTTGACGGTCCGGGTGTAGTACTCCCACGCGCCGTCGCGGGCCGGCACGTCCTCGTCGGTCTCCTTGATACGGGAGCGGTACTCCTCGAACAGCTCCTCCCGCAGGCCTTCGAGGTGCGCGAGAACCTTTTCGGTGTAGGCGTTCTCGGCTTCCAGATGGGCTACCGTCTCGGGATTGTCGCGTTCGCGCAGCCACGCATACTCGTCGACCCGCTCGTCGCCGTGGTGGCGGTGAACGTGCGGTCGCTTGGCAGGGCGTGGCGGGGTCGGCCGAGCCAACGATGTCGACATGTCGACGACCTTACCTGTCGGTCCCGCCATGGCTCACGGCCCACCGAAACCCCATGCCGAGAGGGAGCTCCGGCTTCTGGATCATGGCGTCTGGCTCAGCCGTAATCCAGGTGAGAACGCGTCGTGGGCACGGTAGCGTGACCGAATGGCTGGTCGTTCGCTCGATTCGTCCGATTCTTCGAAGCCGCCGCGAGAGCTCGGCAACGGCCTCACTCTGCGGTGGTCGCGAGCGGACGACACCGAGAGGATCACCAGGCTGGTCGGCCATGCCTTCCGTCGTCGCCCGGATGACGCGCCCGACCGCTCGCTGCAGGACTTGGTCCGTCGCTACATGCGCGGCGACTATCCGTTCATGGGTCCGGGTGATTTCATACTGGTCGAGGACACCCAGCGCGATGATCAGGTCGTCGCATGTGCGTGTTACCTGCGTGAGGAGTGGGAGTTCGACGGCATCAGCCTGCCCGTCGGGCGTCCGGAGATCGTGGCGACCGATCCCGAGTACCGCAACAGAGGTCTGATCCGCGCAGCCTTCGCGGCGCTGCACGAACGGTGTGAAGAGGATCAGACGTTGGTGCAGGCCATCACGGGCATCCCGTACTTCTACCGTCAGTTCGGCTACGAGTACGCCGTGGATCTCGGTGGGCAGACAGCCGTACCCGTGACCATGCTGCCGGAGGCGCCGGGAGCGCAGGATGGCCAGCCGGAGGCCGTGGCGTACCGGCTCCGCCCAGCGCGAGCCGACGAGGTGTCGTTCCTCGCCGACTGCTATCGACACCAGCAGCGCGACAGCCTGGTCACGACCGTGCTGCCGGATGCCTTCTGGCGCTATCACATCGCCGCAGAGCAGGAGCCCGGCCCGTTGCTGAGCTATTTGCGCATCCGGGTCATCGAGACCGATCGCGGTGATCGATGTGGGTTCATCGTGACGCCCTGCCAACGGTCCGGGGACAGCATTCGGGTCTACCTGGCGGCGTTCGCTCCGGGCACGAACGTGTCGGCCATGGTGCCGTCACTACTACGAGCTCTCCGAACGCTGGGCGAGCAGATTCCTGCGCATCCATCGGACAAGCCGCTGCGGAAAGTGGTGCTCGAGCTGGGTCGAGAACATCCGTTGTACGACGCATTGCCGGCTGGCTGGCTGCCTCATCGGGAGCCGCCGTACGCGTGGTACGTACGTGTGCCTGACCTGCCGCGCCTGCTCGGCCGGATCACCCCGGCGCTGGAACGTCGTATCGCCGACTCCTCGTACGCCGGTTACGACGGTGAGCTGCTGATCGACTCGTACCGTGGTGGGCTGCGGCTGACGTTCGTCAAGGGCAGTCTGGAGACGGTGAGCCAGCACCGTTTCGGCCCGTACGACGATTCGGCCAGTGCGGGCATACCCACGTTGGCCTTCTTGCGCCTGCTCTTCGGATACAGCTCGCTCGACGAGCTCAGGTCTGCCTACCCCGACGTCTGGGTCAAAGGTGAGGTGCGGGGATTCTTCGAGGCGTTGTTCCCCAAACGACCGTCGCGAGTCTTCCCCACATAGGCGCGCGGCGACCGCACCTCTTAAGGACCAGCCAAGGCGCCGACTGCCACGATGTGGCGGTAGCGCCAGGGCGCGTGGGCGTCGGGAAACTAATCCCGGCGCGGACCACTGGCGGTACCCAATCTGACCGGACGTTGAGGAGTACGCGGGTGACGCACAGGCTGCCGGACGAGTTCGTATCTCGGCTGCGAGAAGTGCTTGGCGACGAGCTGCCTGACTTCCTCGCCGCTGCCAGCAAGCCACATGTACGCGGCCTGCGACGCAACGCCGGCAAGGTGTCGGCGGCTCAGCTCGACGTCATCCTCGACATTCCGCTCGAACCCGTGCCGTGGTGTGACACCGGATCTGTACTTCCTGCTGGGGTGCCCCTCCGGCTGGGCGATCACCCGGCGCACCGGGCAGGCCTGTTCTACCTGCAGGAGCCGTCGGCGATGAGCCCGGCGGAGATCCTGGCGCGTGGCCTCGCCGAGAGGAGATCCGGAGCGGCTGTGATCGATCTGGCCGCGGCGCCGGGCGGCAAGACCACCCGGCTCACCGAGCTGGTCGGCCCCGACGGCGTCGTCGTGGCGAACGAGGTCGAACGCGGCCGCCTCGGGGCGCTGCACCAGAACCTCGATCGCTGGGGCGCCGCCAACGTCGTGACGTGCAGCCGGTCGATCGCCGACCTCGCCCGGCTCGCTCCAGCGGGCTTCGACGGCGTGCTGCTCGACGCCCCGTGTACGGGTGAGGGCATGTTCCGCCGCGACCCGGAGGCGATCCGGCACTGGAGTGTCGCCGCCGTACAGGGCTCGGCGCGCCGTCAGGCCCGGTTGCTCGCCGAGGCGGGAAAGCTCGTGGCCCCTGGTGGCGTGCTCGTCTACAGCACGTGCACCTTCGCCGTTGAGGAGAACGAGGAGCGGATCGCGGCGTTCCTCGCGGACAACCCAGGGTGGACGATCGAGGACTGTACGCAGGGGTTCGCCAAGGGGATACGCGTGGGCGGTGTGCCGACCGATCGGACCGCCCGGCTCTGGCCGCACCGGGTGGCCGGCGAGGGCCACTTCGTCGCGCTCCTGCGGCGTGACGCGGATGCCCCGGCCGAGCCTCTCGCCGCGGCGGGCGGGCGAGATCGGCGCCGGCGGGCGCGCCAGTCCACATCGGAGTCGGCCGCGGCGTCCTGGAGAGCATTCGCGGCAGCGACCGTTCCCGAACTCCTCGCCCTGCCGATCGTCGTACGCGATGATCGAGTGTTCGCCCGGCCCGCCACACCCTCTGGTCTGCCTGACGACGCACTGACCCGCCCGGGTCTCCCGTTGGGTCGGGCCCGACCCGGCAGGTTCGAGCCCGCGCAGGCACTGGCCGGGTACCTGGACGCGGGTCGGGTCGTCGAGGCAGCCGACTGGGCCCCAGACGACCCGCGATGGCAGGCGTACGTCAGCGGGGTCGAGATTCCCGACCCCGGTCCGGATGGGTGGGTTCTCGTCTGTGCGTATGGCTGGGGCGTCGGCTGGGCCCGCAGGCGCGGGAACCAGCTGAAGAACTTCCTCCCTCCGACACTCCGTAGCCGGTCGGGTCGGCTTTCGTCCAGACCATCCGACAAGTCGTGACAACCGGGCAAATCGGTGACTGTGCTGGGCAAGGCCGTGCGCTCTGTGGCACGATCGCGCAGGTGAGCAGCAAATCGGCAGAGGAACAGCGGCTTCGTGATCTCGCGTTGTTGCGCCGAGTCCGCGATCAAATCGATCGAGACTACGCGCAGCCGCTCGATGTCGAGGCTCTTGCCCGCGGGGTGGGGATGTCCGCCGGCCACCTCAGTCGCGCGTTTCGTGCCGCCTACGGTGAGTCGCCGTACAGCTACCTCATGACCCGTCGCATCGAACGCGCCATGGCTCTGCTGCGTCGTGGCGATCTCAGCGTCACCGAGGTCTGTTTCGCGGTCGGCTGCTCGTCACTCGGCACGTTCAGCACCCGCTTCACCGAGCTCGTCGGGATGCCGCCCAGCGCCTACCGGCGCATGGTGTCACGGGAGGCAGCGCTGCCACCGTGCGTCGAGAAGCGAGTCACGAGACCGGTCAGGAATCGAGAAGTGCCGGCCGTCCTCACCCACGTAGTCTGACGGGCCATGGACATCAAGATTCACGCGAGTTTCCTTCCGCACAAGGACCCGGACGCCTCCCTCGCGTTCTACCGCGACGTCCTCGGCTTCGAGGTGCGTGGCGACGTCGGCAAGGGGGAGATGCGTTGGATCACGGTCGGTCCGCCGAACCAGCCCGACACGTCCATCGTCCTGGAGCCGCCGGCTCCGCCGGGCTGTGGCAAGACCGACGAAGAGGCCCGGGTCATCACCGAGATGATGGCCAAGGGGACCTACGCCGGGGTCAACCTGTCGACCACCGATCTCGACAAGACGTTCGAGCGGCTCCAAGCCCACGACGTGGAGATCGTCCAGGAGCCGATGGATCAACCGTGGGGCGTGCGTGACTGCGCAGTCCGTGATCCTGCCGGCAACCTGATCCGGATCATGGAGCAGCGCTGAGCTCGCGCGCATACCAGGCAAGGACTGGTGCCGTGAGGGGACGCCGTCGTCTCCTCACGGACCGGTAGATCGAGAACACGACGAGATCGTCGCCATACGACACCGGCGAATGGCCGGTACCACCGCCTACCACTTCTACGTCTGCGAACCAGCCTCTCGGCGAAGGAGAACTGATCATGTGCCTGATGCGAAGTCTGTACCAGCGGGCACGCGACGACGTGCCGTACTCCGTCGAGCGGCCTGGGTCGCCCGTTTCCACAGGAGGTCTGGATGAGCTGGAGCAAGGGGGTTCGGCAAACCCACCGCTGGTTGGCCCTTGCCTTCACGATCACGGTCATCGTCTGCTTCATCGCCATAGCGCAGGAGAAACCGCCCATGTGGGTGTTCTACACGCCGCTGCTTCCGCTCGGACTGCTGCTGTTCACCGGGCTGAACCTGTTCGTCCTGCCGTATGTCACCAAGCGGCGCAGCAGGCAACACAGCGCCCGGGAGAGCGAGACCACCGCGTAGAGGCGGCGATGATGCAGACCCGGACAGAGGGGGAACGATGAGCAAGACCAAGGACAGCAAGACCACGGTCAAGGCCGCCGGTACGAGGGCCGCCGCTGCCAAGTCAGCTGGCACGAAAGGCGCCGGGAACAGCAGGACGAGGGGAGTGGCGGCAAAGGCTCCGGTGCAGCATGCAGCCGACAGCCATGACGTGATCCGCGTCATCGGCGCACGGGAGAACAATCTCAAAGACGTCAACATCGAGATTCCCAAGCGGCGGCTGACGGTGTTCACCGGCGTTTCCGGTTCGGGCAAGAGCTCGCTCGTGTTCGACACGATTGCGGCGGAGTCGCAGCGGCTCGTCAACGAGACCTACAGCGCCTTCCTCCAGGGCTTCATGCCGACACTCTCCCGGCCGGAGGTTGACGTCCTGGACGGACTGACGACGGCGATCATCGTCGACCAGGAACGGATGGGATCTGACGTCCGCTCCACTGTGGGCACCGCGACCGACGCCAATGCCTTGCTGCGGGTGCTGTTCAGCCGGCTCGGCAAGCCGTACGTCGGACCGCCGACCGCGTTCTCGTTCAACGTTCCCATGCGCAAGGCGTCCGGGGCGATGACCGTGGACAAGGGCAGGGGAGAGCGGATCGTGGTGCGCAACGTGGTGTACCACGGTGGAATGTGCGCCCGTTGCGAGGGTCGCGGGTCGGTCACCGACTTCGACCTGTCGGAGCTGTACGACGACAGCAAGTCGCTCAACGAGGGCCCGTTCAAGATCCCGGGCTGGGGGAGCAGTGGCTGGTACGCCCGCATCTACGCCGGTTGCGGCTTCTTCGACCCGGACAAGCCGATCCGCAAGTTCACCAGGAAAGAGCGTGAGGCGCTGCTCTACAAGGAGCCGACCAGGATCAAGGTCGATGGCGTCAACGTGACGTACGAGGGTCTCATCCCGCGGCTGCAGAAGACGATCCTGTCCAAGGACCGTGATGCGATGCAGCCGAACATCCGGGCGTTCGTCGATCGCGTGGTGACGTTCACGACATGCCCCGACTGCGGCGGCACGCGACTCAGCGAGACGGCTCGGTCATCGAAGATCAACGGGATCAACATCGCCGACGCGTGTGCGATGCAGGTCAGTGACCTGGCTGAGTGGCTACGAACTGTGGACGATCCGTCGGTCGCGCCGCTCGTGGCGGCTCTGCAGCACACGCTGGACTCGTTCGTCGAGATCGGACTGGGCTACCTGTCGCTCGACCGTCCGTCAGGCAGCCTGTCGGGCGGCGAGGCGCAGCGGGTCAAGATGATTCGCCACCTCGGCTCCTCGCTCACCGACGTGACATACGTGTTCGACGA
This sequence comes from Actinopolymorphaceae bacterium, assembly GCA_036564245.1. Classification (GTDB taxonomy): domain Bacteria; phylum Actinomycetota; class Actinomycetes; order Propionibacteriales; family Actinopolymorphaceae; genus Thermasporomyces. Next base: position 38,358 of record DATCKU010000081.1, on the reverse strand, counting down.
GCCCACCACGGGTCTGCACCCGCATGACATCCAGCGCATGAACGAGCTGTTGCTGCAGCTGCGGGACAAGGGCAACACCGTGCTCGTGATCGAACACGAGCCCGACACGATAGCCATCGCTGACCACGTGGTGGACCTCGGCCCCGGCGCCGGTGCGGCCGGTGGCACCGTGTGCTTCGAGGGCACCGTAGACGGACTGCGAAAGAGCGGAACGCTCACCGGCCGCCATCTCGACGACCGCACACCGCTCAAGTCCGAGGTGCGCACACCGACCGGGAAGGTCGAGATCCGTGGCGCGAACCTGCACAACCTCAAGAACGTCGACGTCGACATCCCGCTGGGCGTGCTCGTCGTCGTCACCGGCGTGGCGGGTTCGGGCAAGAGCTCGCTCATCCACGGCTGCATGCCGAAAGACGCCGGGGTAGTGGCCATCGACCAGACCCCGATCCGCGGCTCGCGACGCAGCAATCCCGCCACCTACACCGGGTTGCTCGACCCTATTCGCAAGGCCTTCGCGAAGGCCAACGGGGTCAAGCCGGCGCTCTTCAGCGCCAACTCCGAGGGCGCCTGCCCCACATGCAACGGCGCCGGTGTCGTCTATACCGACCTCGGGCTCATGGCCGGCGTCGCGACGACATGCGAGGACTGTGAAGGCAAGCGGTTCGAACCGGCCGTGCTGGAGTACCGGTTCGGCGGTCGTGACATCAGCGAGGTGCTCGCGATGTCGGTGACCGAGGCGCTCGACTTCTTCGGAACTGGCGAGACCCGCACGCCCGCGGCTCACGCCATCCTCGAACGCCTCGCCGACGTGGGACTCGGCTATCTCAGCCTCGGCCAGCCGCTCACCACACTGTCCGGCGGTGAGCGCCAGCGGCTGAAGCTCGCCAGCCACATGGGCGAGAAAGGCGGGATCTACGTACTCGACGAGCCGACCACCGGGCTCCACCTCGCCGACGTCGAACAGCTGCTCGAGCTGCTCGACCGGCTCGTGGACTCCGGCAAGAGCGTGATCGTCATCGAACACCACCAGGCGGTCATGGCGCACGCAGACTGGATCATCGATCTCGGGCCGGGCGCGGGCCACGACGGAGGTCGGATCGTCTTCGAGGGCACACCGGCCGAGCTCGTCGCGAAGCGCTCGACACTCACCGGCCGGCACCTCGCCGAGTACGTCGCCGCCACGCACTGACTGGTGGTCCAGGAAGGACGGCGTTAGCAATGACCATGTGTTGCTCGTGTCGGAGCTGCACAGCTCGGCCTTGCTGACGCCGTCCTTTGCCGTACCCAACAAGGTCATAGGCGGGCATCCTGGACGGGAAGGACGGGGCAATCCGCCCCGGGCCCCGAGGGTTGGTGGTGACGAACGAGGTGGCTGCCACGATCGCGCTCGCTCCGGACGTGCTCTGGTCGACCAAGGGATCGGCCTTCTACTGGGTGGTCGGTTACCTTGCGACGAGATTGCCGACCCCCGAAGCAAAGCGACGACTCCGCGAGATCGACGACAACAACCTTGGTTGGCTGGCACTGGCCGACTTCCCGCCGCAGGTGCGCGATCAGATGCTGCGCAAGATCCGGTTCGATCTGCTGGCCGACGCTCAGCGACGCCTTCCCGATACGCCGCATCGCGAGGAGTTCGTGAATCTCCTCCGGGACCTCGTCGACCGGGCCGACTCGTGGGCTGGTCAGCGCGCCTGAGCACCTCACCTAAAACGCCGATAATGTACATTATGTCAAGTAGTGGCCACTCGGACCCGTCCTCACCCACCCCCATCCGCAGGTCGACCGCTCCGGGCTCGCACGCGATTTCGAACCGCGAAGTCGACCGGCAGAACGGACGCGACCAGGCTCCGGCGTCACGGACCCATCGCACGTGAGACATCGCGGCTCGCGACTCGAGCGACGAGCCCGGTCGCCGCTTTGTCGGGCTCTCGGGTCGGACACTGCCGAAGGCCGGCTCACAGGAACGGCCGCACCTCGATCTTGCGATCGCAGACCTTCGATGCCTCGGTGGCGAGCTTGAGCGCGACATCCAGATCGGGAACGTCCCAGATCCAGAGGCCTGCGAGGTACTCCTTCGACTCCACGAACGGCCCATCGGTCAGCAACGGCTGGTCGCCTCGGTTGTCGATGACCGTGGCCGCCTCAGGATCGGCGAGTCCGCCCGCGAAAACCCAGTAGCCCTCGCCCTTGAGCCGTTGATTGAACTCGCGGATGAAAGGCTCCCTGTCCGTGCTGCCGGGATTGATCTTGTCGTCGAGCACAGAGATCAGATACTGCATCTGACAATCATCTCCTGCGTGCGAGAAATGCGTCGTTCAAGGACCTGAGGCCGTTGGTCAGCGGCCTCCCATCCTCCCTACGAACGACATCTGACCGATCCGACACCTCATCCCCGACTTCTCGAAGAAGCTTCCGGAGTCGTAGGTGTCGGCCCGCTCGCCGCGAACGTGAGGGTTGCCGACCGAAGCTCAAGCCGCCTTGGTTCGTCCACGCGGAGCGTTAACGTAAGGCCATGACCGACTTCACCCCACAGTTCGACCGGCACGGGCGGACGCACCGGTTGGAGCTCACTGATCAGACGCTTCGTGAATGGGATGCCACCGTCTTGTCGGCGTCGCCCGAGGACGGCATCGTGCTTGACCGCTCGGCCTTCTACCCCGGCGGCGGTGGTCAGCCGCCGGACCACGGCGTGTTGCTCTGGGGAGGCGTCCAGACGCGGATCGTAGGCGCACGCAAGGGCGACGACCTCTACTTACTCCCCCACGAAGATGATCCATTACCGCCGGTAGGAACGTCGGTACGGGGTGCCATTGAAAACGAACGACGAACTGCGCTGATGCGCACGCATTCAGCACTCCACGTGCTGGGAGGTGTGGTCTATCGCGACTTCGGCGCGTTGGTCACAAGTTCGAACATGAATCCACTCGAAGGTCGGCTCGACTTCAACCTGGATTCGTTGCCGGATGGCTTCCGGGACCGAGTGCTCGAGGCCGTCAACGCCGAAGTCGCCGCGGACCGTGCCATCCAGGTACGAGTACTCCCCCGCGCTGAGGCGTTCGCCATCCCCGACATCATCCGTACGGCGACCAACCTCGTGCCTCCCGAGGTCGAGATCGTACGCATCGTCGACATCACCGGCCTCGACGTACAAGCCGACGCTGGAACGCATGTCGCGTCGACGAAGGCGATCGGCGAGATCGAGATAGCCAAGGTGGAGAACAAGGGACGCGGCTTTCGTCGGGTCCGAATCCGTCTTCAACCGAACACGTAGAAAGGTGCAGGCCGCCGTGACACCTCCTCACGGCGGCCTGCACTGATCAGTTGTCGTCCCTTGTGTCGCCTTCGAGTTCGTCGTCGTGGAAACGGAAAGGCAGATGGCGGAACTTCTCTCGTAGCTCTCGGTGGGCCGAAGCGTCGGTCAGGCGAATCGCTGTGGCCGAGTCACCCTCGACGACCGCGACGACACTGACCAACTCCCCTTCCTCGACGGAATCGATACCGTCCCGGTTCGAGTTGACCAGAGTCTCAGCGGTGATGGCGTACGAACGCGAGTAGCCGTCCTCGCTTTCGACGGTGATCGACGACTCGCTCACGCTCGTAGCCTTTCCTCGTTGCATGGCGATGGTCTGGAAGTCGTCGTCACCGTCTCGTACGACGAACTCACCGTGCAGTGCACCATGCGCAGCCAGGAACCCTGGTCTCACAAGGTGCCGGAGATGCGGCCGTTCACCCCGCTCGCCGATCGGCACATCAGCGGTTGTGCTCCAACCGGGGGCGGAATCGTCGCCAGTGGCCAGTGCGATTCCACCCACGGCCAGCACCGTGATCGTCGCCGCGGTCCCCGCGACCGCGACGACGGTCGTCCGGTCTCTCCATCGCCCACCGAATCGTCGTCGGAACTGACCTCCGGCACTCATCCAGCTCTCCGAGCCCACGCACGGCCTCCCTTCATCCGGACTGCCCACATGTGCTCAATCTGGACAGGAAGCCTGAAAAAACGCTTAACGTGCTGTATGAGTTCGCTAGGAAACTCAGGTCTCGCGGATGACATCGCGTGGGTCCTTGTCGATCCGCACCCCCTGGTAGCGGGGGTGGCGGAGCTTGCCGTCGGACGTCCACTCGGTGAACCCGACCTGCACGACGAGCTCCGGGCGTATCCAGTGCGCACCGGGCTCACGCACCGGGTCGGCGAAAGGCGAGCGCTCCTGCTCCATCGCGTCCATCCGGCCCCGCAGATCTTGCAAGGTGCGCGTGTTGTAGCCGGTGCCGACCTTTCCGGCATACCGCAGCTTGCCACGCTCGTAGTAGCCCACGAGCAACGCGCCGAAACCCTGACGACTACCGGCGGGGTCGGTGAAGCCGCCGACGACCATTTCTTGATCCCGTACGCACTTGAACTTCAGCCAATCCCTCGAGCGCTTCGACTGGTAGGCAGAATCGGAACGCTTGGCGATGAGGCCTTCCCAGCCACGCTCACAGGCTTGCCGGTAGTACTTCTCCCCCTCCCTATTGCGGTGGGTGGAATACCGAATCGGATCGGTGAACTGGAGTGCCTGGCGAAGTACCCGCTTTCGTACCCGCAGCGGAAACCGGGTGAGGTCGGCGTCGGCCAGCATGAGCAGATCGAAGAGGTAGAGGTAGACGTCGACCCCGGTGCGCGCGATGCGCACTGGATCGGTCAGTTGAATTCTGGCCTGCAGTTTGGCGAAGCTCGTCTGCTTCCCGTCGAACGTGACGATCTCCCCGTCCGCCACGAAATCCTGCGTGGGCTGCCGATCAAGTGCCTGCACGAGCTCGGGATAGCTCGCGCTCATGTCTTTGTGGGTACGTGACCAGATGCGGGTCGCGCCGCCGGACTTGACGACGACGGCACGCACGCCGTCGAGCTTGCGTTCGAAGATCCAACGCTCATCGGAGAAGCGGTCTTCGGTAAGCGTCGCCAGCATGGGGGCGATCCAGGTCGGCCGCTTCCCTCGCGGCAGGCGGCGCCACTGGTCGTCGTCGAGCACCGCTCGCAGCACGCCGTACGGATCACTCATGGGTCCCCTTTACCCCGGCGACGGCCGGTCAGTCGGATCCCAAATTGCACCCGACGGTCGTGCTACACGGCACCACCCGCGGCGGCTGGTGCTCCTGCCGCCTTGCCGGCGTCGCCCACCGTCTCGCGCGCCAGGAAGTCCTCGACATAAAAGAGCGTGTCGCCGGCCCGCTCGACTACTGTCAGCAAGGTCGACATGGAGGAAACCTCCTCCACCTGCTCGTGCAGGAACCACTGCAAGAACTGCTCTCCGATGTAGTCACCCTCATCTCGTGCAGTCTTCGCGAGCGTGACGAACTGCTCGGTGACGTTTTGTTCCTGCTCGAGCGCCAGCGCCACTGCTTCGCGTGCGCTGGCGAAGTCGTTGCGCACCTCGTCGACACCGGGAATGGTGACCTTGACCCCCTGGTCGAGCAGATATTGCACGATCATCATGGCGTGGTTTCGCTCTTCGAGAGCCTGTCGGTAAAAGTGTGCGGCGAGTCGCGGCAGGTCCTGCGCGTCGAACCACACGGCGATCGCCACATATTGCTGATGAGCGGTGAATTCGTGGCGGATCTGCTCCCGCAAGAGCTCGAGAAACTTTGAGTCTTTTCCTCGTTTCGACTGAAGAAGAGCCATGTCGGCATGCTAACGACTCGTCGAGTAGCGCTCTTCAGCCCATTGAGCTGAGCTTAGCCTTGCCTTGGTTTCTATCCGCCGGACATCACACACCTGCCTCGCCGGCGAGCTGCGGCCAGATCTCCTGCATCTCGTTTGCGGCGAGGACGAAGCGTTCGTAGGCATTGTCCAGTACCTTACGGCGCTCTGGGTCAGGTCGGTGGCGGCGCGCGATCGTGACGGTCTCGGCGGTCTCCTCCAACGAGGAGAACCAGCCAATCCCCCGCCCGGCGAGTAGCGCCGCACCGCGGGCACCCGACTCTGCGGCGTCGGGTATCTCCATCTCGAGATCCAACGCATCCGCAAACATCTGTGCCCACAGGGAACTTCGGGCAGCGCCGCCGGTCAGTCGTGCCGGGCCGGTCACGTCGAACCGCTCTCGCAGAGCATCGACGTGCACCCGATGACAGAGCACGACCCCTTCAAGGATCGCGCGCACGAGCTCGGGCCGGGTGTGCCAACCACGTAGGCCGAACAGGCTTGCGCTTGGCATCTCGCCGTACGGAGAGCCGTAGAGGAAGGGGTGGTAGACGAGGGTGCTCGGACCGCCTAGCGCTTGGGTCGCTTCGGCAGCGAGTGTCTCGTACGCGCTCTCCCCCGGCTCCAGACCGAAGACCCTGCACCACCAGTCGAGGTTCGTGGCCGACGATGGCGAGGTGGACATGTTGAGCCAATAACCGGGTTCGACGAAGCTGCGTGCCTGCCAGCGTTCGTCGACCACCACGTGGTCGCTGATGATCTGGTTGATGCTGAACGTTCCGGCCGCAATGCTCAGCATGCCGGGGCGTACGACGCCTGTGCCGATTGCGCTTCCGTCGACGTCATGCGCACCGGTGACCACGGGCGTGCCGGCTGGTATGCCGATGACCGTCGCCGCAGTCTCGCTGACCTCTCCCGCGATGGCGTGGCTCGGCTGGATCGGCGGAAGCTTGTCGGCGAGGAACTCGAGACCGTAAAGCGCAAGTGCTTCTTGCGCATACGCCTGGGTACGTACGGATGTGAACGCGGCGCTGGCCTCACTCGGATCGGTGGCGATCGCGTCGGTCAGCCGGAATCTCAACCAGTCTTTGCAGAACAGCACCCAGCGGGTGTTCGTGAGGACGTCAGGCTGGTGGTGCAGAAACCACGCGAGCAGGGTCGAGGGCGAGGCGGCATAGGGCACCTGCCCGGTGACCTCCAGCGCACGTGGCCACATCGGCGACGCACGCCACTGCCCGAGGATGTCGTGGGCCCGGGTGTCCATGGCGGTGACAGCGGCGCGCACCGGTGTGCCACCCTCGTCGACGAGGTACAGGCCGTCATTGTGACCCACGATCCCGATCGCCTTGACTGAACCCGGTTCGACACCTGCATCGGCGACCGCCTGCTGGACCGCCGTGACTGTCGCCTGCCAGACCTCTTCCATGTCACGCTCCACCCACCGTGGGTGCGGGCTGTGCACAGTCACCCGCGCCGAACCGCGTCCGCGCTCACGTCCGTGGCGATCGAAGACACACGCCTTGGTGACCGTCTGGCCGGCGTCGATGCCAAGGAGAAACTCGTCCGCCGTCATGGGCCCTCCTCCCATCCGAGCGCGCGAGCGTTGACCGCCGTCCGGATCCGACCGGATCGCTGCAGCTCGGCGATCGCCTGCGCCACGAGCCGTGTCGAGCGGACGATGGTCGTCGTCGTGTCGCCCCCGAAGTGCGTCGTGATCGTGACGTTGTCCAGGCGACGCCAGGGGCTGTCTGGAGGGAGCGGCTCCTCATCGAAGACATCGAGCGCCGCACCGGCGATGGACCGATGGACACAGGCAGCCAGGAGCGCGTCGGTGTCGACGAGACGGCTGCGCGAGGTGTTGATGAAGTAGGCGGTCGGTTTCATCAAGGCGATGTGCCTCGCCGTGATGAAACGCTCGGTCTCCGGCGTCAGGCGGGCAAGGATGTGGACGAAATCGGACTCGCGGAACACCGTGTCGAGGTCGACGGGCGTGGCGCCGTGGTCTCGCAGCGTGGTCGGGTCGACGTACGGATCGTGTACGAGCAGGCGTACGTCGAATCCGCGCAGCATCCCGGCGAGTGCCCGACCCACATGACCGAACCCCACGAGACCCACCACGCTCCCGCCGATCTCGTCGCCGGGACCACCGAAGTCCTTCCGCCAGCCGCCGGACTTCACCGAGGCGTCGGCGCGCGCGATGTCGCGGGCTTCGGCGAGCATGAGACCGATGGCGAGCTCCGCGACCGCTGAGGCGTTTCGCCCGTGGACCGGAACGACCGCGACGTTTCGTGCGGTGGCGGCGTCGATGTCGACGTTCTCGAGTCCGGCGCGGGCGACGACGACAGCCTGTAACTTCGGCGCGGCGTCGAGTACGGCGGCAGGTACCGGTGCGAAGTGAACGGCGAGGACGTCGGCGTCCCCGATCGCCGCGCAGATCTCCTGTGGTACGGCGACGGCTGCGGGTCCGGTGCGTTCCATCCGTTGCTGTGCCGCGTGCTGGTCAGCCTTGCTTCCTGCCCACGCGATCGTGGTGACATCGGCCGGGTCGAGCCCTGCCTCAGCGAGGGCATCGACGTAGTGCTCAGCCGCGATGAAATGGTCACCGACCACCAGGACCCGCACGCCTTGCTCCACTCGTCGCTCGAGGATCGATCCCGGGCACCCACTCTATGGCGTCCTTGCGTGGGGACAGAGCTATCGTCCGTGGCTCCAAATGATCACGCGAACCGGTCACGACCCATCCGAGGCGTACGCGGGACGAGAAAGGGTCGTCCGGCGGTGGGATGCCATGATCCAGCACCCCGGGCCCACCGGCGAGACGCACGTGATCAGGTGGAAAGCCGGTGGCGGGTCGGCTCAGGCAGTGAGCTGGCGGTGTGGATCAGGCGGCTGGTGCAGGCGTACGTTCCGGCGTTCGGCATCCGTGACCCGTTGACCGACGCTCCCGGTCGACCGTACTGCGGCCGAACCCCACGCCACTGCCTCGCGCAGCGCGGCAAGCGAATCGCCTGCCCGGTCGCTGCGTGTGGCCACGCTCAGGTAGCCGGCGAGGAGGCTGTCGCCGGCCCCGACCGTGCTGCGGACCGTTCCCACGGGCGCCTCCGCGTGCACCGCGATGCCGCTGCCATCGACCAGGAGGGCGCCGTCGGCACCGAGACTGGCCAGCACCACTCCACCGCTCAGGTCACGCACCTGCGCCGCCGCTTCCAACACGTCGCCCAGCGTGTGCAAAGGGCGACCGACCAGCTCGGCAAGCTCTGTGCGGTTCGGCTTGACGAGATCGGGCCGACCCTCGAGTGCCCGCCGGAGCGCTTCCCCACTGGAGTCGACGGCGAACCGGCCACCCCTGCGGCGGACCGCCTCGGCGAGGTCGGCGTAGAAGCTCTCGCTCACGCCACCCGGCAGTGTGCCGGACGCCACCACCCAGTCTCCGCGCCCAACGCGAGAAACCACTGCGTCCTGCAGCGCTTCGGACTCCGCCCAGGACAGGCTGGGTCCAGGCTCGTTGACCTTGGTCACCACGCCCTTCGGGCCCCGTAACGAGATGTTGACGCGTACGGCACCAGCAATCGGTACGCCGACGTACGGAACGCCGGCATCCTCGAGCAGCGCTCCCAGGTGGGTGCCTTCGTACCCGCCGATGGGCAACACGGCGGTCGATCCGATCCCGTTGCGCAGCAACGCCCGGGTCACGTTGACCCCTTTGCCGCTGGGCTCGACCCTTACCGCCGACGCCCGATTGACCGCACCAGGCGTCAACTGCGCGACGTCGAGCGTACGGTCGATGGAGGGGTTGGGCGTCACGGTGATGACCATGCGCTGGTCACTGTAGCCCACGATGTCGACCGGCATCGGCAGCGGAGCCATCCATGCGCACGGCGCTCACGACGAGTACCTTCATCCACGTGACGAGGATTCCGCAGACCATGCGGGCAGCGGTCCTCCGGGAGGTCAAGAGCCTGGTCCTGGAGGAGCGCCCCGTGCCGACGCTCGGTCCCCGCGACGTGCTCGTCCAGGTGACGTCCGTGGGCACGTGCGGCTCAGATGTGCACTACTACGAGCACGGTCGGATCGGTGACTTCGTCGTCCGCTCGCCCCTGATCCTGGGGCACGAGGCGGGCGGCGTCGTGGTGGCGCGAGGTCCCGACGCCCATCGACACGAGGTCGGGCAGCGGGTGTCGTTGGAGCCTGGGGTCCCGTGCTTCACCTGCACAGAGTGCCGTGCCGGCCGCTACAACCTGTGCCCGGACATGCGGTTCTTCGCCACGCCGCCGATCGACGGAGCGTTCTGCGAGTACGTCGCGCTGCACGAAGAGTTCGCACACCCCGTGCCCGATTCGATCTCCGACGACGCGGCAGCCCTCTTGGAACCTCTCTCGGTCGGCGTGTGGAGTGCCCGCAAGGCTCGGGTCGCTCCCGGCATGACTGTCCTGGTCACGGGTGCTGGTCCGATCGGACTGGTGGCACTGCAGGCGGCCCGGGTGTTCGGTGCGAGGGACGTCGTCGTCACCGACGTGCGACCCCACCGGCTGGCGAAGGCGAAGGCCCTCGGAGCCACGGCGATCGACGTGTCCGAGACTTCGCTCGCCGAGGCTGACGTCGAGGCAGACGTGCTCATCGAGTGCTCCGGCGTACCGGAGGCGATCAACGAAGCAATCCGTCGCGTGCGGCGCGCCGGACGCGTCGTGCTGGTCGGCATGGGCGGCGATGAGATCCCGCTGCCCCTGGCGCATGTCCAGGCGTACGAGCTGGAAGTGACAGGGACGTTCCGGTACGCCAACACCTGGCCGACGGCGATCGCGCTGGCCGCCTCTCGCGAGGTGGATCTCGACAGCCTGGCCACCCATCACTTCGGTCTCGCGGACACCGAGGCAGCACTCACCGTGGCCGCGAACGACCCGACCACGATCAAGCCGATGGTTCATCCGCAGCAGTGACCAAGCGACCCGTTGTAGGAGGACGATGACGCCATGAAGGCAGCCATCATCAGCGCGCCGGGCCAGGTGGATGTCGAGACCGTTCCCGATCCGACACCAGGCCCGCGGGATGTGGTCGTCGCGGTCGCCGGGTGCGGAATCTGCGGAACCGACCTGCACATCCTGGAAGGTGAGTTCGCTCCGAGCCTGCCGGTCGTGCCCGGCCACGAGTTCGCCGGCGAGGTGGTCGCGGTCGGGAGTGAGGTCACGGAGCTGGCGACGGGCGACCAGGTCGCCGTGGACCCGTCGCTGCACTGCGGCGAGTGCCACTACTGCCGTCGGGCACGCGGGAACCTCTGCGAGCGGTGGGCCGCGATCGGGGTGACGACCGCCGGGGGTGCCGCGGAGTACGCGCTCGCCCCGGTCAAGAACTGCTATCGACTCCCCGAAGGTGTCTCTACGGCCGATGCGGCGTTGATCGAGCCGCTGTCGTGCGCGGTGCGCGGCTTCGACGTCCTCCCCCGCATGCTCGGCGACCACTACCTCGTCTACGGCGCCGGCACGATGGGGCTCATGATGCTGGAGCTTGCCAAGCGTGCCGGTGCCGGCAGCGTCAGCGTCGTCGACATCAACCCGGCGCGACTGGAGACCGCCCGCATCCTGGGCTGTTCGGCGAGCGCGACATCCGCAGACGAGCTTGCCGAGAACTACCCGCGTGGCTGGGATGTCGTGATCGACTGCACCGGTGTGGAGGCCGCCATCCGAGACGGACTCACCCGGGTGGGCCGAGGAGGAACCTTCCTGCAGTTCGGTGTCGCGTCGTACGATGCCCGAGCCGAGATCGAGCCGTACAAGATCTACAACCAGGAGATCACCATCACGGGCTCGATGGCGGTGCTGCACAGTTTCGAGCGGGCCGGTGACCTCTTCGTCAACGGTGTCTTGCGGCCTGAGATCATGATCAGTGACCGGTTCCCGCTCGACGACTACGCCAAGGCCCTCGCCCAGTTCAAGGCTGGTATCGGCCGGAAGATTCAGGTCGTTCCCTGAGCCATCCATCAAACCGACGGGTCGGCCGTGGCAATTACTGATTGCCTTGGCTGCCCTAGAGGCACAAGCCAAGTACGTCGGCCAGGAACGTGAGGATCCTGCGTTCGTGGCGGATGGCATGCGCCACACGTGCCCAGCGCTGAGTGGTGTTCGAGAAGCGCAGGTACCGCGTGGCGTGCAGGAGCGCGGCATCGAAGATCTGCTCGGGTGACGGAACCGTTGTCTGCTGGTCTCGGCGTACGCGGTGCAGAAGGCGGCGGCATGGTCGGCGTGCCAGGTGAGGTCTTCGTCGTGGAAGACGCAGAGCAGCGGATACCCCAGATCAAGCGCAGTCGGGCCCGTGCCAGCCTGGTCCCAATCGAGGAGGACAAGGTCGCCCGTTAGGCCTCTGACAGACTTTGCTGAGGTTGATCTCGCCGTGGATCGTTGCGGCGGGTTGCTCGCTGATACGCCGTACGCGTGGGATCAGCGATCGGAACTGGTCGGCAAACGGGTAGTCGTCAGCCTGCCGTTCCAGTTCGTCTGCGGCGGCCTGGATTGCGATCGCGAACGGTCGTGGGACGGGTGCAAGGCCATGCATCTTGGCAAGGATGGCACCGAGACCACGCCACGTCTTAGCGTGCGCGGCTGGCCGGCCGCCGCCGATGTCTTCGTAGACCGCGACACGGCGACCCCCGTCGACGACGGACAGCGCGCCGGACCGACCCGGCACGATCGAGTGTCACCTCATCTTCTGGTGTCGCCGGCGGATCGGAGCACGGGAGGACTGCTGACGTCGGCTGGCACGATCGGGCGACCAAGACCTGCTATCCGGAACGTGTGCGACTCACCGGGGAACAGCGTCACCAACATGTCGTCTGCCTCGGCCCCCGGATCCAGTCGGTCGGCGAACACCGCCAGGTCACGGACGAAGCTGCGGGCGGTGACGCTCACCTCGGCGGTACCCGTACGCAGATCCTGCGACACGGAGACGTCCACGTCCGGCTCTGGGTACGCGAGGTTCTTGTCCTCGGCGTAGAACCACCATGCCCGCCGATGGAGCTGCCCATGGCCGGAGCTGTCTGTCATGGGAGGCTCGTCTGCCACGCTGACGACGAGTACCTCCGAGGACGGGTCGCTGGCCGTGGCGACGTCAGCTGGGATCTTCACGGCGTTCGTCGAGCCGCCGGCGATCTCGAGCTTCGCCTCGTGCCGCCCGAGCACCTCGCCGGCGAAGGTCCGGCGCTCGATGGCGACGTCAGCGGTCCACGGCTCGCGATCTTCGTTCACCGCGATCACGACGAGGCTCCCCTCCCGTGGCTGCACGGTGAGAAGCCGCGGGTCGTAGACGCGGCGCAGCGCATACCACAACGGCTTTCGTCTGCCGTCACCGTCGATCGCCGCCCACGAGATGACCGGCCAGCAGTCGTTCAGCTGCCAGATCACGGTCCCCATGCACCGGCCTCGATGCGAGCGGAAGTGCTCGATGCCGTACGCAGCCGCGCGTGCTTGGTTGAGCTGCGTCAGCCAGTGCCAGTCGTCGAACGACTGCGGTTCGTCGAAGTGGGGTGCGAGCCCGCGGGCCAGCTTCCCGTTGCCGTCGACCGCCTTCTGATGACTTGCAAGGGCCGGCGAGTCAGGCGTGAGCGGGTCGTCGTGCACCGCGCGGGTGAGCGTCGCCCAAGCCGGCGGTCCTTGCCAGCCGAACTCGGCGACGAAACGTGGGACGTAGTCGCGGTACCCCGTGTAGTCGCGCTCGTTCCACACGTCCCAGACGTGCTTGCACCCGAACTCGTCAGCGTTCGGATGGATGTCGAAGGAGCCGGAATAGGGACTCCCGGGCCAGTACGGCCGTGTCGGGTCGGTCTCGTCCACGACCCGGGCGAGCAGGTCGACGTAGTAGCCCTTACCCCAGGTTCGATCGTCGAGCCTCGACCGCCAGCCCCAATCGAACCAGCCCCAGATGTTCTCGTTGTTGCCGTTCCACAACACGAGGCTCGGATGGGGCATGAGCCGCGCAACGTTCTCCCGGGCCTCCGCTTCCACCTCGCCAGCGAACGGAGGCTCTTCGGGATACGCTGCACAGGCGAAGAGGAAGTCCTGCCAGACCAGGATCCCGAGCTCATCGGCCACGTCGTAGAACGCATCCTGCTCGTAGATCCCGCCGCCCCACACGCGGAGCAGGTTGATGCCGGCGTCTTTGGCCTGGTGCAGGCGGGCCTGATAGCGGGAACGGTCGACCCGGCTCGGGAAGCAATCGTCGGGGATCCAGTTGGCGCCGCGGGCGAAGATCGGGACGTCGTTCACCACGATGGTGAACGCGGAGCCGATGTCGTCGGGCGTCGTGTCCAGCCGGACGGTACGAAAACCGATCCGGCGCGTCCAGGTGTCGAGGACGTCGCCCGTGCTCGCGCTCGCCAAGGTGACGGTGAGGTCGTACAGCGGTTGGTCGCCAAGGCCATGAGGCCACCACAGCTCGACGTCCGGAACCTCCAGCTCAACCGTCGCCGAGGAAACTCCAGCACCGATGTCGACCTGGCCCTGGACTCCTGCCACGGTCGCGGTGACGCGCAAGCCGACGTTGGCCTCGGGATCGACCCGCTCGACCTCGACGATCACCTGCACCCGGCCGACTGCACCAGAGCGCTCAGACGTGCCTGCCGATCCGGTGACGCTCACGAGCGGGCGTACCTGGGCCAGGCGTGCCGTGTGCCAGGTGTGGAGCCGAATCGGTTTCCAGATCCCCGCGGTCACCAGTACCGGGCCCCAGTCCCAGCCGAAGTTGCACGCCATCTTGCGTACGAAGTTGAACGGTTCCGGCGTCGCGGAGTTGGGACCAGGCCGGTCGCCCAGCCGATCGCGTTGCTCCCGTGCGTACCTTTCTGCCGAGTCGAACGTGATGACGAGGTCGTTGGCCTCGGAGCGGATCAGGTGCGTCACGTCGAAGCGGTACGACCGGTGCATGTTCTGCGTCGCTCCGACCACCTCGTCATTGAGCGTGATCGTCGCAATGGTGTCGAGGCCCTCGCAGACGAGATCCACCCGCTCGGATTCGCCAGGAGGGCTCGGCGGCCCGGCAAACCTGGTCGCGTACCGCCACCGGGTGCGGCCGATCCAGCGCAGTGCGTGCTCGTTCTGATCGAGGTACGGGTCGGGAATCAGGTTCGCCGCGAGCAGGTCGGTGTGCACACAACCAGGGACCGTGGCCGGCACGACACCACCACGCACGTTCTCCGGAACGTCCGGAGGAGGTGGCTCGTCGGCGACCGTGAGCTCCCAACCGTGGTCGATGTCTCGCCAGCTCCCCATCACGTCCTCCTGCACGAATCGAACCTGGCTGTCCAACCCTGCCACGCCCGTCAGTCGAGCCTTGAAGGGTCTCCTCGGGTTCGGTGGGCAGAGTCGTCCGGGTCGTCAGCTTCCAACGGTCGCCGCCACGCTACGCTCGACCAACCAATGATCAAAGACGCGGGATCCGGTCGTACGAACTCGTGTCGGGCCTTGGACCAGTGATCACTCTTGCGCATCCGATGGGGGTCACATGCAGACGATTGCCATCGACTTTGCCAGCCGGGTGCCGCCGTGGCGGCAGGTGCGTGACCAGATCCTCTCCCAGATCGATCGCGGAGAGCTGGCCGTTGGTGCTCGTCTGCCCCCCATTCGGCAACTTGCCATGGATCTTGGTGTTGCGCCCGGCACGGTCGCCCGCGCCTACAAGGAGCTGGAGACCGACGGGGTGCTCCGGACGGCGCGCCGCCACGGGACGGTGGTCGCCATGGCGCCTCCGGGGCGCAAGGACCCCTTGCGGACAGCCGCCGAGGAGTACGTCGCGACGGTTCGCTCGCTGGGCGTGGACTTGCGCACCGCGCTGGCTACGGTCGAATGGGCGTACGACATGAGCGACGAGTCATGAGCGGTGGGCAGTTGGAGCTGCGTTCCCTCGAACCCGTGTTCGCCGCGGTGCCAGGCACCGTTTCGGTCTGGTGTGGACGTCCCGACCTGGACGCTGCCAGTCCTACGTTCAGCCGGTACGACGAGGCGACACACTACGCGGCCAGCACCATGAAAGTCGCCGTGATGGCGGCTGCGTACCACGCGGCAGACGCGGGCAGGCTCGACCTCGACGTCGACGTTCCGGTCCATGACGAGTTCGTGTCGGCGGCTGGCGACTCCGTGACCTACCGGAGTACCGCGGACTACGACAACGATCCGCTGCCGTGGCAACGGCTGGGCGGCACGGTCCCGCTTCGCTGGCTGGTCCGGCGCATGATCGTGAGATCCAGCAACTTGGCCACCAACCTCGTTCTGGAGCGGGTTGGCGTGGACGCGGTCGCGGCCGCTTGGCAGGCTGCGGGCGCGCATCACGCCACGGTCACTCGCGGGATCCAGGACCAGCCTGCGGCCGATCAGGGACACGAGAACCTCGTGACGGCTCGTGATCTCGCAGCCCTGTTGTCCGCGATCTTCATGGGTACTCGAGGTCGTTGGTCGTACGCCTCACCGGCCGCGTGTCGGGAGATGCTCGAGATCCTGCTCGCCCAGGAGGTGACCGACGACATTGCGCCGGGGTTACCGCCCGGAACCACGGTCGCCCACAAGAACGGTTGGGTGGACGGGATACGACACAGCGCTGCGATCGTCTTCCCCGACGACGCACCGCCCTTTGTGCTCGTCACGTGCGTGACCTCGAGCTTGAGCGACGAGCGGGCCCGAGAGCTCCTTGCACGAGTCGCCGCCGCGAGTTGGGCAGATCGCGCGAAGCTTTGACCGGCGACGGGTTCGCCTCGCTGGGTGTACGGCTGCCTCACCACGTGGCGGCACCTACCGAGGTGGGCGCAGCGTCGCCGCGCCTGGTCAATGAATCGGGAGCCCTGTGAATGCGCTACGTTTCGTAATGAACAACGTACGCATCGTATAGAGTGCGTGCTCTCGCTTCAGAAGGCACGAGAGGGGGGTCAGTGCCTCCGGTCAGGCTTCGCGACGACACCTTGACGAGCCTCGTCCACCATCAGCTGTGTCGAGAAACTGGTCGGACGTGGCACATCGTCGCCGACACGCCCCTGCACCTCGCTCGACCCGAAGCTGCAGCGTTCGATCGTGCCGGGTCGGATCCGCCAGGGGGCCAACGCCCGGCTGCACGGCTCTACCTATCGGCTACCCCCACGTCGGTCGAAGCGGTCTACCGGCGGGTCGTCCCCGTGCTCGCACGGCACGAGATCGCGTTCTCGTTCGCGCCGACGATCGCCAGCGTCCGCTGGCTCGGCAGTCCCGAGTGTGACCTCGACGAGTTCGGCAAGTGTCTCGTCGTCCATTGCCCTGACGAGCCCACGAGCCGCGAGCTCGCCGCCGAGCTGCACACGGCCACAGAGGACCTTGCCGGACCGTGGATTCCGACGGCGTGTCGGTGGCAGCGTCACAGCCTGGTCCACACTGCCGACACCACGGGCCAGCCATACCCACACGACGACCTCGAGATCGACGCCGGTACCCGGCTTCGGAACGGTGTGACGGTCGTGCGAGTCCTGCAAGCCGATCCGACCGGTGGTCTCTACCACGCGACCACGACGGTCGGCGAGGTCCGGGTCGTGCATGCCCGACGCCACACCGACGTCGATCACCTCGGACGGGACAGGCGAGCGCGACTGCTCGACGAGACTCGTCTCATGGCGCAGCTGGCGGACACGGTTCGAGTTCCTCGCCCCGTGACGGTGTTCGCCCGGTCCGGCGATCTCTTCCGGGTCCAGCGACACCTCGCCGGTGAACCCTTCCGAAGCTGGATCCGGCGCAATGCGGTGGCGGGCACCGGGGTTTGCCTGGCTCACGCTCGAGCCGTCGGCCTCCGCCTGTGCCGGCTTCTGCGACACGTCCATCAGGCAGGCGTCGTCCTGCGGACGCTGGACCCGGAGTGCTTCGAGATCACCCCCGACGGCGAGCTGATCCTCACCCAGCTTCCCGGTGCCGCCCAGGCGAAATGTCCCGAGCGGCACCGGGGGACGCCCGGCTACCAGGCGTTGGAACTCGATCAGCCGGCCGCCCTGGTGCCGGCCGATCCCGCCGAGGATTGCTACAGCCTCGGTGCGCTGCTCTTCCTCCTCACCACGGGAGCCGATCCGGTGATCCTCGACGACGCGCCCGGGGCCTCCGGCCGGCGCGTCCCTCGGCTCGAGGACTGGCTGGCTCAGGTCGCCCGCTACAACGACGCGGCCGCGGTCCTGGCGCCGGTGATCCTGGAACTCCTCTCCCCCGATCCGGCGGACCGTCCCGACGAGGACTGGGCGGAGGACGTCCTCGCGATCGCTGACTCGGGCGTGACGAGAGGGGGCACGGCCGGTCCGAATCTCATGCCGTCGGGTGCAGCGACGCAGTTGGCCCGGCCCACCTCGCCGTCCTGCGACGCGCTGCTCTCGGACGGTCTTGACCACCTGACCTCCACCATGCGGCTGGACGCCGATCGCCTCTGGCGAGCGGGCGCGGCCGGCCGCCGCACCGACCCACGATGTGTGAGTCACGGTGCCGCAGGAGTGCTGGCCGTGTTGCTCCGTGCGTTCCCCCACGAGGTGTCGCACACGGTCCCACCGAGCACGCTCGAGGCGGCGGTACGAAAGGCCGCCGGCTGGATCACAGCCCAGACGGTACGGCCGGACAGCTGGACCGATCCCGGCCTCTACAGCGGAGCGGCGGGTGTCGCGTGGGTACTGACCGACGCGGCCGCAGCGCTTGCCGAACCTCGCCTGCTGCGACTCGCCGCCCGGATGGCGGGCAGCCTGCCGGTGAGCGGCCGTCCACTCACGTTGCGCAACGGGCTCGCAGGAATCGCCCTCACACAGCTCCGATTTGCTCTCCATGCCGGGCAAGTCCGTACCTGCCAATCCTTTGGAACCGGGTCCCTGGCCAGGGCCGCATTCCACATCGAGTCGGTGATGCCGGGCGAGTCGAGACCGGACTTTCTCGAACGTGCCGGCGCGTGCGCGGAGTCGTTGCGCGCTGGAATCTCCCTCCACGTGACGACTCGCGACCTCGCGGGCCGCTGCGGGGAGTACGCCGGCATCGGGTACGCCCTCCTCGCGGTCGGTGCGGCGCTGGCCGAACCGTCGTACCTCGACCTCGCGGCCGAGATCGGCGACGCGCTGTGCCGCAGAGCGCAGCTCGACACCGACGGCTCGGCGTGGTGGGAGGGCGAATCCGCAAGCACCATCGGGAGCTTCCTGCTCCGCCTTTGTCTAGTCACCGGCGAGCAACGGTTCGGCGAGTACGCCCGTGCCGCTGCTGGCGCCGTGTACCGAAGCCGCTGGGCGTCTCCCCCCGGTGTCGACGGTGGACTGGCGGGGGCCGGAGACTTCTTCCTCGACGCCTCGGAGCTTCTGGGCGAACCGATGTACCGGATCTGGGCCGACGACCTCGTCCCGCTGCTCGGCCTGCGGGCCGGTCGTCACGACGGCAGGCTCGTGGTCCCGGACAACAGCCTTCAGACCGTCTCGGCGGCCTACATCGACGGGCTTGCCGGAGTCCTGGCCTTCCTTCTGAGGTTGCGTCGAGGGGGTCCACGGCTGTTCACGCTCGACGAGCTTTTCACCGAGGACGTGTCACGAACCACCTACCCAACCCGTCACAAGTCGCGGGCCGAACGGCCACAACTTGTCGCGCTTTGAGTGACGAGTGCTCGCTGCACAGACGTCGGAAGGGTGGGATGGCCATGGAGACGACGGGGCCATTCGATCGGTTCAAGAAGCAGAAGACGGTCGCGCTGACCACATTCCGCCGCTCTGGTGCCGGTGTCTTGACACCGGTCAACATCGTCGTGGCGGGCGATCGGGCGTACTTTCGGACGTACGATGCGGCTGGCAAGGTGAAACGCCTGCGTCGGAACCCAGAGGTCGAGCTGGCGCCGTCGACCTTCCGCGGCAAGCCGACCGGACCCAGCATGCGGGCGCGGGCCCGGCTGCTCTCCGAGGCCGAGTCCAAAGGTGTCCGGAAGGCCTTGGCACGCAAGTATCCGCTCCTGCATGGCGTGGCGGTGCCCCTCCTGCACAAGGCCATGCGCTACCGCACCGTGCACTACGAGCTGTCAGCGGCCGCTCAAGACGAGCAGGAAGGACAACCGATACGGTGACGGCATGCACGCCATCACCGTTCCCGCGACGACGCTCTGGACCAGCCCGGACGCACCTCGAGACGTCGACGCGCCGATCACCAAGGCGTCGCCGGACCCCGCCGAGTGGGCGAGGTCGCTCGACGTGCCAGCGCGACGCGACCTGCACGACCGGGTGCACACACAGCTGCTGCTGGGTGAGCCGGTCGAGGTGATCGGCGAATCCGGCGACTGGCTCGAGGTGATCGCACCGTGGCAACCGTCGAAGCTCGACCCACGCGGATACCCGGGCTGGCTCCCTCGAGACCACGTCGCGGCCTGGGAACCACCAGAGGTCGCAGCCGATGCTGTGGTCGCCGTCACCACGACACCGGTGGACGGCGACGGCGTCGTCTCGTACGCGACGTACGGCACGATCCTGCCGGTCGCCGAGGAGACCTCTGATCGGGTCCGCGTGCTCCTCCCGGACGGTGGGTCCGGCTGGCTCGCTCGGTCGGCTTGCGTCGTACGACGACGCCGTGGCCGCGGCTCTGCACAAGAGTCCGGCGAGACACGGCCGGAGCCCACAGGGCGGCAGGTGCTCGACGTGGCGCGGCGGTTCGTTGGCCTCGACTACCTCTGGGGCGGCATGTCGGCGTTCGGTCTGGACTGCTCTGGCCTGGTCCACCTGTCGTTCCGGACGGTCGGCGTGACGGTGCCGCGCGATGCCGACGACCAGGCGGCCGCTGCCGACAGCGTCCCGGTCGACGAGGCTCAGGCCGGTGACCTGTACTTCTTCCGCCGTTCGGATCGGCCGGTCCACCACGTCGGGTTCGCGACCGGCACCGCCGGCCACCTGCTGCACTCCCCTCGCACCGGCCGACAGATCGTCGAGGAGCCGCTCGACGCCGAGCGACAGGCGACGCTCATGAGCAAGGCTGGTCGCTTCGTGTCGCCGTCAGAGCTTTCGGCTCCGCACCACACTGGCCAGGGTGGTGACGAGCAGCGTGCCGACGATGAAGCTGAGTGAGAACACGATGCCGATGTCGGGCGCGGCCTCGATCGGGTGCCCGCCATTGATGAACGGCAGGTTGTTCTCGTGCAACGCGTGCAGGATCAGCTTCACGCCGATGAACCCGAGGATGACGGCGAGGCCGTACGTGAGGTAGACGAGGCGATTCACCAACCCGCCGATCATGAAGTAGAGCTGGCGTAGGCCCATGAGGGCGAAGACGTTGGCCGTGAAGACGAGGTACGGCTCCTGGGTCAAGCCGTAGATCGCCGGGATCGAGTCCAAGGCGAAGAGCAGGTCGGTCGTGCCCAGCGCGATCATCACCAGGAGCATGGGGGTCGCGAGCCGTTTGCCGTTCTGCACCAGCGTGAGCCGCACACCGTTGTATTCGTCGGTGGCCGGAAGGTTCCGCTTCGCCCACCGAATGACGGCGTTTTCCTTGTAGTCCGTCTCGTCTTGATCCCCTTGCCGCAGGAACTGGATCGCGGTCCAGATCAGGACCGCTCCGAAGATGTAGAAGACCCACGAGAAGATGCTGATCGCGGCCGCGCCGAGCGCGATGAAAAGTCCGCGCATCACGAGGGCCAGGATGATCCCGATCAGCAGCGCGGTCTGTTGGTACGTCCGTGGCACACCGAATCTCGTGAGGATGACGAGGAAGACGAACAAGTTGTCCGCCGATAGGGAGTACTCGGTGATCCACCCGGCGAAGAACTCGCCGGCGTACTGCCCACTCGAGAAGACCAGGATGCCGATCCCGAACAGCACGGCCAGGCCCACGTACAGGCACACCCACGCCGTGCACTCACGTAGCGAGGGCTCGTGCGGCTTGCGGCCGATCACGAAGATGTCGATCGCCAGGATCAGGATGAGACCGGCAACTGTGGCAAACCAGACCCACGGGTGGACATTCACGCAACAACCTCCAAGGAAGGCCACTTCCTCGGAGGTCTCTTCCACCCACACGAGATCACCGGCACGTCACCGATGACTGTGCCACCGACGCCGGTGACACCTTCGCAGGCTTGGGCCGCCGGCACCGGGCGCCCGTCCGGGAGCCGTGATGACGATGCCGCCGCGAAGGAGTACTCCCCTCCGTTGTGAGCCGATACTAGCCACAGACCCGTCCGGCCATGGGGACGGCCTCGCCTTTTGCGGCACCACGATCGGCTGAGCAGGTTCTAGGGTGGCCTCATGTCGATACTGCTCGAGCTCGATCTGACCGTTCCCCTTCTCGAGGCGCCGCCGCAGGACCCACTGACCGCTGCCCTGGCCCGGCGCCGGCTGATGTTGCGGGACGTAGTCGAAGGACTGCGCATCGCGGCGCGGGATCCCGATGTGGTCGGATTGGTGGCTCACGTCGGTGGTCATTCACCGACCCTGGCGCAGGTGCAGGAGATCCGGTCCGCGGTCCGGGAGTTCGCCGCGACCGGTCGGCCCACCGTCGCATGGGCCGAGACGTTCGGCGAGTTCGGTCCGGGAACTGTGCCGTACTACCTCGCGACCGGCTTCGACGAGATCTGGCTCCAACCGTCGGGGGATGTGGGGCTGACCGGCGTGGTGGCCGAGGCGATCTTCGTCAAGGACGCGTTCGCGAAGCTGGGTGTGCAGCCGCAGCTTTCCCAGCGGCACGAGTACAAGAACGCGGCGGACATGTTCCTCACCAACGAGATGACCGACGCCCACCGGGAGGCAGCGGGGCGTCTCGCGGCCTCGGCGATGGAGCAGATCGTCGAGGGTGTCGCGAGCAGCCGGAGACTGGAGCCGGCTCGGGTCCGCGAGCTGGTCGATCAGGCGCCGATCACCGGCAGCGACGCCGTGGACGCTGGACTCGTCGACCGGTTGGGGTACCGTGACGAGGTTTATCACAGCCTTCGCCAGCGGCTCGGTGAGTGTGAGCTGCGCTTCGTCCATCGCTACCGGCGAGCGAAGCTGCTCGAACCACGTCAAGCCGTACGCCGGTTCGCCAAGCGTCCGCTCGTGGCCGTCGTTCACGGTGTCGGGGACATCCACCTCGGGCGGTCGAGCCGGAGACTCTGGAGCGCCACCTCCATAGGCGCTGACACGATGGGCGCGGCACTGCGCGGCGCGGTACGTGATCCACAGGTTCGGGCCGTCGTGATGCGGCTCGACAGCCCAGGCGGGTCGTACGTCGCCTCCGATGCGATCTGGCGTGAGGTCCACCGCGTGCGCGAAGCCGGCAAGCCCGTCGTCGTCTCCATGGCGAGCGTCGCGGCCTCCGGTGGCTACTACATCTCGATGGGTGCGGACACGATCGTGGCCGAGCCGAGCACCTTGACCGGCTCGATCGGCGTCGTCGGCGGCAAGGCCGTGATCCGCGGTCTCCTTGATCGTCTCGGCATCAGCCGGGACGGTGTGGCCGAAGGACGCAATGCATGGATGTTCTCGTCGTATCGGCAGTACTCCGATGCCGAGTGGGCCCGCGTGGAAGCCTGGCTGGACCGGGTCTACGACGACTTCACGGGCAAGGTGGCCGCCGACCGAGGTCTTTCCCGTGCCCATGTCGAGGCCTGCGCGCGCGGACGCGTGTGGACGGGTGCGGATGCGCGAGACCGCGGGTTGGTGGACGAGCTGGGCGGCTTCGAGCGTGCCGTCGACATCGCCTGTTCCCGGGCGGGACTTGCGCGTGACGAGGCGCAGGTCCGCGTGTCGCCGCGACTCAGCATGCTCGAACGCATGCGTACGCCGGAATCCAGCGAGGACTTGTCGGCCTCCGTAGCACGCGCGCTGGAGCCCGGCCGCCTGCTGGGTCCGGTGGACGTCCTGACCCAGCTGCTCGGCCTCCCGCCGGCCGGCGTACTCACTGCTCCGATCCTCTACCAGTTCCGCTGATTCCCACCCAGAAATGACCACGCGCCGCGAGGTTTCTGTAGCCAACCCATGGCTGCGTGCACATCGTGGCTACCACGTCGCTGGAGGTCTCCCCAGGCTGGCTCGTAGAGCCGCCCCGAGCGCTGGCAGCTGGTGTGGCTCCGACAGGATTGTCGCATGGCCGTGCGCTCGGACATCCGCAATCTCGCCATCATCGCTCACGTCGATCACGGCAAGACCACCCTCGTGGACGCGATGCTGTGGCAGTCTGGCGCGTTCCGGGAGAACCAGGACGTCGCCGAGCGGGTCATGGACTCGATGGATCTCGAGCGCGAGAAGGGCATCACGATCCTCGCCAAGAACACCGCCATCGAGTGGCCCACGGTCGACGGCCCGGTCAGGCTCAACATCGTCGATACACCCGGGCATGCGGACTTCGGTGGCGAGGTCGAGCGCGCGTTGGAGATGGTCGACGGTGCCCTGCTCCTCGTCGACGCATCGGAAGGGCCGCTTCCGCAGACCCGGTTCGTCCTCCGCAAGGCACTGAGCAAGAAGCTGCCCATCGTTCTCGTCGTCAACAAGGTCGACCGGTCGGACAGCCGGATCGCCGAGGTGGTCGACCAGACGTACGAACTGTTCCTCGACCTGCTGGACGATCCGGATGCGGACCCTGGCGCCCTCGACTTCCCCATCGTCTACGCCTCGGCCCGGGCCGGACGTGCGAGTCTCGAGCAACCCGAGGACGGATCCCTCCCCGACAACCCGGATCTGCGGCCACTGTTCGACACGATCATCCAGACCGTTCCCGCACCGACGTACGACGAGACCGCCCCACTGCAGGCACACGTCACCAACCTCGATGCGTCGCCCTATCTCGGTCGGCTTGCGCTCTGCCGGGTTCACAACGGTGAGCTGGTTCGTGGTGCGACGGTCGCATGGTGTCGGAGCGACGGCTCGACGGAGCCGGTCAAGGTGACGGAGCTACTGAAGACGCAAGCCCTCGATCGGGTACCCACTGACAAGGTCGGGCCCGGCGACATCGTGGCGATCGCAGGCATCCCGGACATCACGATCGGCGACACGTTGGCCGACCTGGATGATCCGCACCCGCTGCCGGTCATCCGAGTGGACGAGCCGTCGATCTCGGTCACCATTGGCATCAACACGTCACCCCTGGCCGGTCGGAGCGGCGACAAGCTCACCGCCCGCTTGGTCAAGAGCCGTCTGGACGCGGAGACGATCGGCAACGTCTCGATCCGCGTGAGAAGCACCGACCGACCCGACACCTGGGAAGTGCTGGGTCGCGGTGAGCTCCAGCTCGCCGTCCTCGTCGAGCTCATGCGCCGGGAGGGCTTCGAGCTGACCGTGGGCAAGCCCCAGGTTGTCGTCCGCGAGATCGACCGGAAACGTCACGAACCGGTCGAGCGTGTGACGATCGACGTGCCGGAAGAGTACGTCGGTGTCGTGACCTCGATGCTGGGACTGCGGAAAGGCCGCCTCGAGCAGATGGTCAACCACGGCACCGGCTGGGTACGGCTGGACTACGTGGTGCCGGCGCGAGGGCTGATCGGCTTTCGTACGGAATTCCTCACCGAGACCCGCGGCACCGGGATGCTCCATCACGTCTTCGAAGGCTACGAGCCCTGGGTCGGTGAGATGCGGACCCGGCAACGTGGCTCGCTCGTGGCCGACCGGCACGGCATCGTCACGGCGTACGCCTGCTTCAACCTGCAGGAGCGCGGAACGCTCTTCGTCACGCCTGGCACCGAGGTGTACGAAGGCATGATCATCGGTGAGAACGCTCGTGCCGAGGACATGGACGTCAACCCCTGCAGGGAGCGCAAGCTCAGCAACGTCCGCCAGTCGACTGCCGAGGAGCTGGAACGTCTCGTACCGGCGCGTCAGATGGCGCTGGAACAGGCGTTGGAATTCTGCCGCGAGGATGAGTGTGTCGAGGTGACTCCGGCTGGTATCCGGCTTCGGAAGGTCGTGCTGAGCCGGTCTGAGCGGGAGAAGCAACGAGCCCGCAGCCGCCGCGTGTAGCAGGAGATGCGCCGGAAGGTCGGGAGCTGCTCACTTCAGGATCCGCACAAGCTCGTCGACGCTTGCCTGACCGTCGATGATGAGCGCGACGACAACCAGGAGCCAGAAGACGATAGGAGCGATGCGGCTCATCTGGTCGAGGACGTTGAGGACCCGAAAGGCTGCCGACGTCACCTTCTCCTTCGCGGCAACCGGGGCCCTGACGGGCTCTCCGGCGCCGTCGAAGGCGGACACGTAGCTGTTCAGCTCTTTGTACGTCTCCTCCCGCGCCGGGCCGAGGAGGACCTTCAGGACCAGGATCAGAGTCTTGCGAATGTCGTCGGGGATGTCGTACGCCACGAGGGATCGGTCGCTTCTCAGAAACCGATGGATGTCGTCGGCACTGGCTCGTAGCAGGTGAGAGATCGGATGTGGCGACATCTCACGGCGCTGACGGGCGTCGAGCTGCCGGGCGGACTCACGGAGCAGCGCGACGATCTCTCCGAGTCCGTCGCGCTCCTTCCACAGCGGATCTCGAATCGGGGTCAGGATGACGGCCCGGCGTTCCCGCAGGTCCAGCACGCGAAGGACCTCAGATATCGCCAGAGCCGAGGCCATCCGGCGACGCCCGATGCGTCCAGCGACAATCGCGGGCGCAGGAAGGGCCAGTACAGCGGGGATCCAGACCAGCGAGCCCACCGAGATGACCTCGTTCGGTTGGTTCCACGGCAGTCCCTGCGATGCGACGACGACCAACGCGATCGCGAGAACCACGATCTGCCCGATTCCCACCGTGATCCCGACTGGAATCTTGCGGGCCCAGTACATGTTCAGCACGGCACGACAGCGTTCTCGTGGACCGAGATCCTCGGGAAAGCTGATCTGGTGTCGGTTGCTCCACGCCTCCGGCTGGCTGCACCAACGAAGGCCACGCAGGAGAAGGGTGAGCGAGATTCCCGCCAAGGCCGCCTGCACGACGATCACGACCAGCGCGGCCGCCGTGCCGACCTTCGGACCAAGACCCACGGCGACGAAAAGGAAGGGAATCGAGGCCAGCATGGGAAATGCGCTCGCCGTCCCGACCCGTGCCAGGACTTTGCGGGCGAGAGGTCCGGGCAGAATCCGGCGCGACGTCAAGCGCCTCCGGAGGTAGATGCGAAGGCTGAACGTCACGACAGCGGCGAAGTGATCCTCCAGGAGGTCGTCATGACATTCCCGCAGCCACGCACCCGCGATCAAGCTCAGTGTGATCGTGAGGGTCGAAAGCCCGAGTAGCAGAAGTCCGACCGTGAGGCTTTCGAGCATCCGACCTCGCCTCTCCGAAGCCCACTCGTCACGACGCGACCCAACCGCAGGCTTCGGTGGCTTGTGGAGTAGAAGCCCTCGCTGCCGGCATCAGTCGGTCATGATCGATGATCATAGTGGAGCGACCGACTGTCAGGAAGGCGGGAACGTGGTGAGCGGTGACGAAGCGCCGAAGCAGGAGCTGTAGGCCGCTCCCACTTTCCGTGGCTTGTCCTATCCGAGAGGTGCATGCAAGCCTCTGAAAGAGGCCAGAAGCCGACGTAACGTGGTCATCTGAGAACTGGGCTGGCCATGGGCCCCTGTCGGCCGGGACCGAAGCCTCTTCGGCCCTGGTGATGATGTGGTCAACCTAAAGACGTGCATTCCCCCACTCTTCACCTGGACCGTATCGACGCTGTCCTCGTCGACGCCGACCACGTCGTCGTGGACACGGCCCGGCTGCACGGCGCGGCGTGGCAGCAGGTGTTCGACGAGTTCCTGTCTCGTCACTGCGCCGACGAGGACGTTACTGTGCCGGGTTTCGACCCGATCGAGGACTATTTCCGGTACGCCGACGGTCGGCCGGCAACCGAGACGGTACGGGAGTTCCTGACCGCCCGCGGCGTCAAGATTCCCGAGGAGTCGCGAGACCGGCACGCCGACACCGTGCATTCCCTTGCCGCACGAAAGAGTTCGTACGTTCTGACCGAGTTGCGTCGCACTGGTGTGCGGACGTTCCCGAGCGCGGTGACCCTCCTGCGCAACCTGCGGGAGCGCGGGATCCGGACAGCGGCCGTCTCGGCGAGCCGGAACTGCACCCATATCCTGAGCTGCGCCCAGCTTACGAAGTTGTTCGATCTGAAGCTCGACAGCATCGACGCGGCCATCGCCGGTCTACCCGCGTTGCCTGATCCGGCAGTGATGCTGGAGGCCACCCATCGGCTGGGTGTCTCACCGAGGCGTACCGCAGTGCTCACGAGCAGCCCGGTCATGGCCCAGGCTGCGTGGAACGGATGTTTCGAACCGATCATCGCGGTTGATCGGTTCGGTCTCCGGAGTCGCCTCTACACCGTCGGAGCCCACGTCGTCGTGAACGAATGCGACGAGCTCACGATCGCCGGACACCGGGGCCGCGCGATCCTCGCCCGTGGCTGAGCATCTCGCCTTACCATCGGGTCGGGGGGAGCCCGATGACAGTCGAGAGACCGACCCTCGCCATGGATCAGATAGGCGGGGCACTGTTTGCGATCGATGGCGTGGTCCTCGATACCGAACGTGTTCACGTGGCGGCATGGAAACGCAGCCTCGACGAACATCTGCGGCACCGCGGGCACGAGCTCGGCAGGACGTTTGCACCGTTTGCGGTCCCTGAGGACTACCTGCGGTATATCGACAGCGAGTTCCAGCTGGAAGGAGTACGCAGCTTCCTGGCCTCGCGCGGTCTCGTCGAGGACGATGCCGTTGCTCTGCTCGAGCGCAAGACTCGGTACTTTCTGGAGGAGGTCGAGCGCTACGGTGTTGCGGCGTTTCCGGATGCCATCGCCTTGCTTCGTGAGCTTCGAGCCCGCGGCGCGCAGATCGGTGCGTTCGGCACAATCCATGCCACCAGAGTCGCCCGTGCCGGCAACGTCGAGCGGCTTCTTGACGTCCGAGTCGACGTGCAGGACCTGACCGGCCTGTGTGACACGTGGCATGTCGAGTTCAGCCCCGAGCGTCGTCTGCACCTGCTCCTCGAAGCTGCCCGACGGATCGGCCTTCCTCCAGGCCGGCTGGCAGCTGTGGACGACTCACCTTTAGGAGTCGATGCCGCGCGTCGTGCAGGGTTCGCCGTCGTCCTGGGTCTGCATCGCGACGCCGTGCCCTGGCGGCCGGATCGTGACGCTGCCTTGCACCGTCAAGGTGCGCACGTCGTGGTCCGCTCCTTGTTCGACGTCACGGTGACAGGCAGAGTGAGCAAACCGTCGCACCGGACAGTGCACCTGTAGGCACCTGTCGGAACGTCGACCAGAAAGCCCGGCGGACACGACCGACGCTAAGGGCGCGGGCGCAGGACTTCGCAGATCGGGCGCCGAGGCGTCGGCAGCGGCCAGCCATCCAGCGGACGGCCGAATCGAAGGATCAACTGTGGAAACCCTGCCAGCGCAAGCTCGTCACGAACTCGCGGCCGGATGTCGGGGAGCTCCAGCGGCAGGTTGATGTACGCAGCACCCAGGCCGTCAGCTGTTGCCGTGAGGAGAGCTCTCATCAAGGCCTGCCCGGCGCGTAGCCAGTCCGTCGGACGGTCACCACCCGTGGTCAGGACCGCCACCGACGGCTCGGATTCCGGCTCCTCCAAGGGCGGCTCCGCGACCGCCGATACGGTCTCAAGGCCATGATCGACGACCGCTGTTCCCGTCCCTGCACCACCGGACGCGACACGGGATTCGGCCGCGCGACGACGCTGTGCCAAGGCGACGAGGTGCGCAAGCACTCGCCTTGGCTCCGGATCGCCGATCCACACCAACGTCGCGGCCTCACTCGCCGCAGCCGCGGTGAGCTCGCCTCGCTCCTGGCTTGATACGCATGGATTCATCCGGCTTCGCACGGTCCGGCGTACCGGTACCTGTTCCATCAGGCGGGCCTCGGCGAGTGAAGGCACGTGGTCTGGACCTACGGAGACCAGCGCCGCCAGGTCTCCGCGTTCTGCCCCTGGAAGCAACGAGATCGTAGGCTCTACGCCAAGCATGCTGATCCCGAGGCGAATGGCGTAGACCGCTGCGCCAACGCCGATCAAGAGTTGACGATCGTCGGGATCGATGGTGGGAATGCGACGTGAGCGATCGGCATAGACCTCGACCGCGTCCGGCTTCACCCGAAACGCCCATGGCTGCGCATTGCGCAACGATGGCGCCATGCGAGCCTTGTCCACCAAGTCCTCTGCGTGCTTGCGGAGATCGAGGTTGACGAACATGGGTTCACCTTGTGCCGGGCAGCCAGGTCTGTCCAGTGCCAATGGTCCTCACCGACCCGGCTGTGCATACCCGAACCCAAAAGGTTCACCTGTCGGTCAGACGGCCTGCGTGCCAGTAGAACCCGTCATTGTCCCTGCGAGCCAGATCACCGGTGAAGTACCAACCCCCCACGAAGCGTCGCGCGAACTCCTCTGCGTCGTCGAGGTAGGCGCGAAACATCGAGGGCAGACTGGGACGTATTGCGATCTCCCCCACGGCGTTCGGGTCGGTCAGCTCGGCGGGATCGCCGTCCTGCGCCCTGAGTTGGTCGGCCGCCCCGCGCGGAAGGAGCCCTACCCTGACCCCCGGCATGGGCTTGCCCATCGATCCTGGCCGGATGTCCATGCTCGCGTAGTTGCTGATCGCGATGATCCCAGTCTCGGTCTGACACCACGTGTCGTGTGCCGGTCTGCCCAATGCTTCCTGGCTCCACGTCACGAGGTCGGGTTCCAGCGACTCGCCGACGCTTGCCACAAAGCGGAGTGAGGACAGGTCGTACGACTGAGCCAGCGCTGCGCCCGCTTGACGCATCAGGCGCAGCGTGGCAGGCGTCGTGTACCAGACCGTGACCTTCGCCTGCTCCAGAAGGGCATATGCGTCTGCAGGATCGGGTCGTGACACGTCGAGCACGCTGGTTGTGGCGTGGCTCAGCGCCGCCATGATGCCGTAGCAGATCTTCACCAGACTGGGCTGCTCGGCGTCACACCACACGACATCTCCGGCGTGAAGGTCGAGAGCGTACGCGGCGGTCGCATGGTGAGCGATCACGGACTCGTGCACATGCACCACGGCCCTCGGCTTGCCGGCACGACCTCGGGTGAACAGGACGAGCGACGGGTCGTCGGGCTCGGTCGGAGGTATGACGAAGTCCTCGCTGCTCTCGGCCAGGGCCCTGTGAAAGTCCAGGGTGTCCGCTCCGGCTGGGCCGTCGATCAGCAGGACCTGGGCCAGGGACGGCAGCTGCTCCCGCATCGGTGCCACTCGACGCTTGTACAGCTCGGTGTTCGTGACCAGCGCGCGGGGATCGACGAGACGGAGGCGTTGCTCGAGGTCGTCTGCCTCACAGGCGAGATCGGTGAAGACAGCACCCGCCTTCAGCGTCCCGAGCACCGTGATCGCAAGTTCCGGTACGTTGCCCAACAGCGCTGCCACCCGGTCACCTTTGCCCACACCGATCCGACCCAGCACATTCGCCAGTCGGTTGGTCGAGATGTCGAGGGCCGAGTAGCTCACCTGGGACAGTTGCCCGTGTTCGTCCCAGCATTTCAAGGCGGCCTGCGTCGCTCGATCCCTCGCGGCGTGCCGGGTGACGGCCTCGTACGCGGCGTTCAGCCCTCGCCCGTCGGGTAACCCGTCGATCCAGGATCGTGCAGTCTCCCAGGAAAAGTCCCTGCGGACCCGAATGTAGTCGGTGAGGTTTGGCTGCAGGCGGGTCGTACCAGCTTCCGGTGTCCGTTGTCGTGGCACTCGATCCCGAGCCGTCGCCCTCAACGTCATCGTCACCTCCGGGCGGGCCTACAGCATCGTGGACGGGTCAGGCTTGCTGTCGGACGTGTCACGTGGAGTCAGCCATCCAGGTTCCCGTGATGCGCGTCCACCGGTAAGAGGCCAAGGTCCCTCGCGCAGGCTGCTAACGCAGCTTGCGAGTCCAGCGGGGTGCGACTTGCTCCCATTCGGCCTCCCATGATGCGAGCCGCCGCCGGTCGAGCCACCAGCGCAGCAGCAGATAGCCGACGATGACAGCGAGCTCGGTGGAAAGCCAGGTCGTGAGCCCTGTGGCGACTGCTTGGTCTGACACTTCGCCCTTCGTCGGGGGCGGACGACCGACCGTGCCAGACTTGTCGAACCAGACGCGTACCACCGCGCCCGCTTCGCTGTCGGAGTCCACCGGCACCCTGCCCTTACGCCACTCGCCGTCCGGGCCTCGCCATCGGGCGAGGGCGAAGGTCGGATACTCCGTTGGCGCGTCAGGTGTGGCGACCGCGGCGGTCGACGGCTCCTCGAGCAGGATCGCCTTTCCCCAGTGACCATCGGCCGAAAGCTTCTCGGCATGCTGGATTCCTTCCCGGTACGCATCGCGTGCGTTGCCGACTGCCAGCGGAATCGCCAGGATGGTCACGACGACGACTGCCAGCAACAACAGCGCCTCAAGCCGGTCCGAGGTGCGATACATCGGGTTGCGTGTCAAGCCCAGCCGGCGCCGCAACTGGACGAGGCACCTGCCCTCACTCGCTCGACCCATCGCAGCTCGCCCCCGCATGTGCTCCACTAGGCGGCGTCCTGGCCTCAGACGAGAACGCCGTACGCTGTCTGCTCCGGCGGCCGGCCGATCGTCGGGATGGCTGGCGCGCCGTGTCGACTCCTGATCTCGCCACGAGCATCCGGTTCGACATAAGCATTTCGCGACATTCCGGGGAACCGGAGGGTCCAAGGTCAGCCGGACTCGAGCCCACGGACCCAGGCTGGCGGACATGACTGGTGCTCTCCCCTGGCTGACTGGGACTCTGAAGGCATGAGTTCCCAGCTCGGCGTGGCTTCGGAGCACAGGCGACGTCGGTCGCAGACCGCCAGCAAACCGGCGATTGTCGTAGGCATCGACGGTTCGGACAATGGGCTGCGCGCTCTCGACTGGGCGGTTCTCGAGGCCGAGCGTCGGGGTCTGCACGTCAGGCTCGTGCACGCCTATCGGAGGCTCGGCCTGCGGTATCACGTCGATCCGCAGTCGTACATGCGGGAGATGTACGAGGAAGGTCGTGCAGTATTCGCTGCGGCTCGCGACCACTTGGGCAGGAGGTCCGGACGCGTCGTCGGCACCGCGTTGCACGAAGGAACACCCAGCCGAGTGCTGGAAGATGCCTGCATCCACTCCCCCATGTGTGTCGTGGGCCGTCGTGGACGCGGGCGGCTCGCCTCACGTGCTCTCGGCTCGACGTCGACGACCCTTGCGGCGACGAGCCGGGTCCCGCTGATCGTCGTACCGCCCGAGTGGCGCGCAACACGGGACCCAAGCGCGGCCGGGCTTCGTGTGGTGCTGGCTGTCGACGACCCACACTGCACTGTCGCCGTGGTCGAGTTTGGTTTCGAGGCGGCGGCGGTGGCCGGCGTTCCGTTGGATGTGTTGTGTACACGGACCCCTGCGATTGACCGGGCCAGCCTCGAACCCTGGCAGGCGCGGTTCCCGAACGTACCGGTCAGCGTGCTGCCACGCACGGATCAGCCCGGCCGTACGCTCACCGAGCAGGCCTCAACCGCTCACCTCGTGGTTGTCCCGGGCCCGGTGCTGAGAGCGGATTGTCTCTCCCATGTCGTCGTACGGCAGTCCACCGCCCCAGTTGCCGTCGTTCCGACTCACCCACCAGGGACGTCCGCGTCTCGTGGCTCGGTTTCCTCGTGGTTCGGTGCCCGGGTCGCATGACCCGGTCGGTCTTTAGTCAAAGGTCACGTGCCCTGGCGCCTCGGGAGCACGTGGAACACACCGCGCAGGCACCCAGAGAACGCGCGCCGTGCAGGCGGCAGATCGATGGATGAGGTCGGAGCGTCGTCGCTACGGCGCCGGGTACTTGGCGAGGATCTCCTGCAGCTGCTCGATGAAGACGAGTGACTCGTCGTACGGACGCTGCCAGATGTTGCGGCCGAAGATCAGCCCGAGGGCACCGGCCTCCATTGCTTGCCGTGCCTTCTCGAGCATGGCCTCATCGCCTGCCTTCTCGCCTCCGGATACGAGGACGTACGTCCGGTTCGCGGATCGTACGACGGCGTCGATCGCCTGCTGCGGCGAGAAGTCCTGGTCGTACTCCTTCCGTACGCCCTGCCGCAGCTCCGGACGCGGGAAGTTCACCTTCACGATGTCCGCACCCAGCTCGCTTGCTGTGCGCGCCGCGTAGTCCACTGCATAGAAGGAATCCTTGCCGCCCTTGGCCTCGATTGCCGAGCCTCGCGGATACGCCCACACGATGAGCGGCATTCCGTACTCATGCGCCGCCTCGCGGACCTTGCGATACTGTGCGAAGTCCTTCTCCTGGGCCGGCGACCCCACGTACATCGTGTATCCCACCGCGTCGGCACCGAGCCGGACCGCGTCGGCAACACTGGCATGCAACGGCGAGAGTGCCTCGGCGTCAGACGGGATGTCGGTCTTGCCGTTGAGCTTAAGGACGAGTGGCACCTCTCCGGCGTAGTCCCAGTAGAACTTCTCCGCAAGTCCGACTTGGATGGCAAGGCCGTTGAAGTTCCCCTTGATGGCGAGCTTGGTGATGTAGGCAGGATCGGCAGCCGCCGGATTCACGAAGAAGTCTCGCGG
Source organism: Actinopolymorphaceae bacterium (assembly GCA_036564245.1). Classification (GTDB taxonomy): domain Bacteria; phylum Actinomycetota; class Actinomycetes; order Propionibacteriales; family Actinopolymorphaceae; genus Thermasporomyces. The sequence continues at coordinate 4,228 of DATCKU010000081.1, read as the reverse complement.
GCCGTGCTCTAGTCCCTGGTCGTACGGCAGGAAGAGCGCCGTGCCGTTACCGACTCCGTGCTGGAACAGAATGCGGTGAAGCCGGGCCTTCTTGCCGGTACTGACTCCAAGCTGACGAAGCTGGGGCCGACTGGGCATCGCAAGGTCTCCCTTCCTAGGAATCTTCGCCGATCAGCGGTTGCGTGCTCTGTCGATTGCATCGAGCGCTGCGAGTTGAGCTGCGACTCGCGCTGGATGCCTTCGATGCCGAACCGCCCGGAATGCCGAACATCGACATTCCGTCCAGGTTCGGTGCATCCGCCGAGTTCGGACTGCACCTCCGTCCGGCCGGAGGACGACGCACACTCCCCAAGGTTTCGGTGCAGAGGTGCTCTCGCGCCAGGGACGAAAGTCCGCGTTGAGTCGCGGAGGCACAGGCGCCTGGGCCGCGGTGCCGTGGCTCGGTTGCGACTGTGGCGATACCCGAGCGGGCACCCACGTACCGCATGGATGGTGCGCCTTCATTCCGAATCGCATGCCTCGGTCTCCTCTGGGTTGCGCACAACTCGTGGCGGCGTGGAATCCCGTTTATGCCGGTGACGCTCTCGGGCAGCGTTCCATCGTCAGCTGACCTGAGAGGACTCAAAAGAAAGGGAGCGGCAGATAGATGTCGAAGAACGTTCTCGGCAGGGTGGCGGCGGGAGCGGCGCTGACCGGTGCATGCCTTTTCGGCACTGCTGCTGGCGTCGCAGCGGCGCCTGCTGCCGACGGCGACAGCTACGGCCACAAGCAAAACGGCGTGATCAAGGTCCTGCCTCAGTGGGTCGAGCCGGGCCACAAAGTGAAGATTCTGCAGCTCTGCTACGAGCAGCAAGAGCATGCCTGGGCCTGGTCCAAGGTCACAGGCAATGTCAAGTTGTGGCCGGTCAAGGGCCACAAGTTCCCCCAGCCGTTGAGCGATGTCGCGGAGCCCGATGGCACTGGCAGCCTGACCGAGTCCGACGGGTCCGTTCGCGAGGAGACGTTGGAGAGCAACGCAAACGTCGAACCACAGAGCGCGCTCGAGGACGACAGCGCGCTCGAGGACGAAGACGAGAGCGGAAACTTCCGCATGGACCGCGCCAAGCCGGGCAAGGGCAAGGTCCCTGAGCCGTTGAGCAGCACGACGGATCCCGAGGGAGCGGACGTCGCGGCGGAGCTCGACCGGGCTGAGAACCCGACCGAGCCTGACGCGACCGAGAACCTGGCCGAGCTCCACGCAACAGAGGACCCGAGCGAGCTCGGCCGGGCTGGCAATCTGGTTCGCGGTCGTTCCCACGAGGGTGCGGAAGGCGGTAGCGACGCTCGCGAGGAGTCGCTGGAGAACGACGCAAACGTCGAACCACAGAGCGCGCTCGAGGACGACAGCGCGGTCGAGAACGAGGAAGAGAGCGGAAACTTCCGCATGGAGCGCACCGAGCCGGAGGCTGGCGACTTCTGGTCCGAGAGCGACAGCGCCGAGTCTGAGGAAGGCAGTGCGTGGTCCGAGAGCGACAGCGGCTGGTCCAAGAAGGACCGTACCTGGTCTCAGGAAGGCCGCGCTGAAGTGCACAAGGACGGTGTTCGGGGCGAGCAGAACGACCAGTGGGCCGAGAGTGAGCCGCAGAGTTACGGCAAGGACGGATACCCGACGAAGGGATACAAAGACGGCAAGAAGCTCGAGGGCACACACCAGTACTGGGGAACCGCGGAGGTTCCCTGGTCGGCAGAGCCTGGTGCCTACGACCTGAAGGGTTCCTGTGCCTACGGCAAGCTGTGGGTGAAGCCCAATGGTCCAGTCGAGGCTGGCGAGCCTGGCTCGACCAACGCCCACCCTGGTCTCCTGTTGGGCGGCGCAGGTGCACTGGCTGCGGCCGGTGTCGGTGGCCTGCTCATGCTGAGGCGGCGTCTCGGTGGTGGCGTTGCCTGACCGTTCCGCGCGAGGTGCCGGCAGCCGCCGTAGCGCACGGCGGACTGCCGGCATCGTCGTGTTCATCGGCCTGACGCTGTTCGGAGGTGGGACGTCGTCGACGGCGTTCCACGCTGCGCCGCTCGGGCAGGCGCAGCCGGATCGAGCGGCCGCACCGTCGCACCGTGATCTGCCCTCGGCATCGCATGCGAACAGGCTGACCCGCCCACGTCAGGGGCAAGACAGCCACGGCTCCTATGACCACCAACCAGACGACGGTACGAACGGCCACCGTGACGTAGAACTCGACGAGCCTGGAAACTCGTCGGCCCATCCAGAGAGCGCAGCAACGGTCGACGTCGACGCCCCAATCACCGACCTGTTGTCTGCTCCGCGGGGGCTTCCCCGATCGAGACCGGTCAGGATCCGGATTCCCGCGATAGGAGTCTCGGCACGAGTGGTTCCGGTGGCGCTGACAGCCAAGCACACAGTGGCGACACCACCACCTGAGAAGGGACACCTCGCCGGCTGGTACCGATACGGCCCTAGTCCGGGCGAGAGCGGCAGCGCAGTGGTCGTCGGCCACGTCACAAACAGGCAAGGACCTGCCGTCTTCTACCGTCTGGGCGAGCTGGAGCCCGGCGACGACGTCGTCGTCGAACGCGCCGACGGTCGGAGCGTGCGCTTCACGGTCGACGGTGTGCAGTCGTTTCCCAAACGGGAGTTCCCGACAGAGCAGGTCTACGACTCGTCTCCGGTGCCGGGACTACGGCTCATCACGTGTGGCGGTCCCAGTGACGGGACGTCCTACGCCAACAACGTCATCGTCTTCGCGTCGCGCTCGACGAGACGCTAGCGGGCATCAGCCCCAGAATCCCTGCCGTCTCCTCGATCTGGTCCCGGCGCAACCTGATCCTCAGCCTGGTCGTGACGGTCATGCCCCACTGCCATGCCCTCGACCACAGACGCCGAGCTGACAGCGAGGTCCTCACTCAGTGCGTAACGGGTGGCGGCGTAACCCGCTTGGCTGGTCGTGGAACGTTGCCCGGTGAGACGCTTGGCGATGACGTCGGTGTAGCGAGCTGTCAGAGGTCCCATGATGACCAGGATGAGCACGTACGCCGTGGCCAGCGGGCCGATTCGAGGCTCGACGCCCACTGCCAACCCGGCGATGACGATGGAGAACTCGCCTCGTGCGACGAGCGTACCGCCGACTCGCCAACGGCCGGCCGCCTTGACGCCAGCCCGCTTCGCTGCGTACCAGCCCGTGGCGATCTTTGTTCCAGCTGTCACGAGGGCGAGCGCGAATGCAGGCAGCAGGACAGCAGGTATCTGCGCAGGGTCGGTGTTCAAGCCGAAGAACACGAAGAACACCGCAGCGAAGAAGTCCCGTAGTGGGGTGAGAAGGATGCGGGCGCCCTCGGCCACTTCGCCGGACAGTGCGATACCGACCAGGAACGCGCCCACAGCGGCCGAGACCTGCAACTCTTGGGCGAGACCCGCGACGAAGATCGTGAGTCCCAGCACGGCGAGCAGGAGCATCTCAGAGTCGTCGGATGAGACGGCTCGACTGATCAGACGGCCGTGGCGAAGCGCAAGGTAGAGAACGGCAGCCACCGTCGCAAGGGAAATCCCAAGTGTCAGGCTGCCCTTGACGAACGACAGACCTGCCAGGATCGCGGTGAGGATAGGAAGGTACACCGCCATCGCCAGGTCCTCGATGACGAGGATGCCGAGGATGACGGGAGTCTCGCGGTTACCGAGCCTGCCGAGCTCGTTGAGAACCTTCGCGATCACCCCGGACGAGGAGATCCAGGTCACGCCAGCCAGGACGACAGCAGCGACCGGTCCCCACCCCAGCAGCAGGGCCGCTGCGGCACCCGGTACTGCGTTGAGCAGGAAGTCGACGACACCAGACGGGAACTGGGTCTTGAGATTGGTCACGAGCTCCGATGCGCTGTACTCCAGCCCCAACAAGAGCAGGAGGAGAATCACACCGATCTCGGCCCCGGTGGCGACGAACTCCTCGCTCGCGTGCAGCGGCAGGAGGCCGCCCTGCCCGAAGGCGAGCCCAGCCAACAGGTAGAGAGGTATCGGGGAGAAGCCGATACGTCCGGCGAGCCGACCGATGATGCCGAGTGCAAGGATGACCGCGCCAAGTTCGATCAGCAGTGCGGTGCTAGCATGCACGTCCGGTCACCCTCCCGCGATCAGCTCGGCAACTGCATTGACACCTTCCCGGGTGCCTACGACGACAAGGACATCCCCGGTCGCGAATCTGAAGTCCGGTGTAGGCGAGGGTACAGCGGCGGTACGGCGCAG
>DATCKU010000080.1:0-57826 GCA_036564245.1 Actinopolymorphaceae bacterium | reverse complement strand
GTCGAGGTGATAGCAGTCTGGGCACGACTCGACCTGCCTTCGTGAAGTTCGTACGGCGGTGTGAGTGGAGTGGACGCCACGCCCTGCTGCGGCTGAAAACGTACTGGCCTGGCGGATGCGCGTCAGGGACTGTGCAGGTTTCGGACACGACCCGACCAGAACAGGACAGGACGACCAGCTACCCGAGCCGAGCGAAGACGACAGGCCTCTCGATCCGAGAAAGGACGACACGCTCCCTTACGCCGCCAGGACGCGGCGTCGCCGGTCGCGCGCACTGCGTCGTGGAGGCGTAATCTTGACACTCAGAATCCAGGATATCTAGCATCCAGATATGCGCATGGCCGAAGGCGTGGAATGGGCTCTGCACAGTTGCATCCTGTTGCACTGGGCCGAGCGGGGCGCGATTCCCGCGGCAAAGCTGGCCGAGTTCCACGACCTTCCGGTCGCCTACCACAACAAACACCTGCAGGCGCTTGCTCGCGCCGGAATTCTCACGTCCGTACCCGGCCCACGGGGTGGGTTCCGGCTGGCGAAGCCGCCGGAGCAGATCTCGCTGCTGGAGGTGGTAGCAGCGATCGAGGGACCCGAGGACGTGTTCCGCTGCACGGAGATCCGCAAACGCGGTCCGGCCGGCTTGGGCCCGAAGGAGTCGTATCGGTTGCCGTGCTCGGTGTTCGTGGCGATGCACGAAGCCGAGCTTGCGTGGCGGCGAGCACTGGCCGAACAGACGTTGGCGGACGTGATTGCACGAGCCGAGAGAGTCTCTCCGAGCGCCCGTCGCCGAATACACCGATGGTTCGCTGACCACAGCTGACCACCACGTCGTGCCAGTGGTTGCCTGAGCAGAAGACATCCACCTGACTGCGGCCCATTCCAGATGCGTTCCCGGGTGACATGGGGAGACGAAGGAGGTAATTCTGGATGTTTGATGTCCTGGTTATTGGTGGCGGGTTCGCCGGCATGTGGGCCGCTGCCGCGGCGGCACGAGTCCGCGACCTTGCTGGTCGCAAGGACGTGTCGGTGACGCTCGTTGCGCCAGGCGACCACCTGGTGATCCGGCCGCGGCTGTACGAGGAAAACCCGGGACGGATGCAGGTCCCGCTGGACCGGGTGCTCGCGCCGATCGGCGTAAAACGGCTACGGGCGAGCGTGACCCGCATCGATACGGCCTCGCACGAGGTGACCACGCGAGACGAGGGTGGTCGAGAACGGACACTCGCCTTCAGGCGACTGGTCCTGGCATCTGGTAGCACCCTTCGACGTCCGGACCTGCCTGGCGCCGAGCTTCTCCACGACGTCGACACGATGGAAGGCGCACTGGCGCTGGAGGCTCATCTGAACCGGCTGCCCGAGGGGCCCGGCCGGTTCACGGCTGTCGTCGTGGGCGCCAGCTTCACCGGTCTCGAAGTCGCGACTGAGCTCGTCGGTCGGCTGCAGGCCCGGGCCGCCGCACTCGACGCAGATCCGAAGGACGTACGGGTCGTCCTCGTCGATCGCAACCACGTGGTGGGAGAAAGCATCGGCCCCGGGCCTCGTCCCACCATCCTCGCGGCCTTGGACGAGGTCGGCGTCGAACTCCGGCTCGGGCAGGGCATCAGCGCCGTCACTCCGACAAGCGTCCGGTTGGAGGACGGAACAGAGATCGTGGCGGCGACCGCGATCTGGGCGGCCGGCATGCAGGCCAGTCCACTGGCTCGGGACGTCCCGGGTCGACACGACCCGCTCGGTCGGCTCGAGGTCGATCGCGACCTGCGGGTTCCCCCGGTGCCACACGTCTTCGCGGCTGGCGACGTCGCTGCAGCCGTCGTCGAACCAGGGCGGACGGCGGTGCAGTCCTGCCAGTACGCCACCCAGCTGGGCAAGCACGCCGGCCACAACGCAGCCGCTGATCTCCTGGGTGTTCCTCTGATGCCCTTCACCCCGCTTCCCTACGTGACCTGCCTCGATCTGGGCGCGGCTGGTGCGATCTTCACCACCGGCTTCGAGCGCACGGTCCGCTCGAGCGGCGCCGAGGGCAAGGCGCGGAAGCGCCTCATCACGACACAATGGATCTACCCACCACTCGACGACCCGGGCGAGATCCTTCGCGCCGCTGATCCGCGCTACAGCCGACGGACGGCCGACAGCGCAGCGGCTTGACGGAACCCTGCTCTCGTGGGCACCGGGTTCACAGGTCCGGCAGGTTCAGTCGCCTCGACCCTTCGTACACCGATGTGATTGTCGTTGACCCTGGGTGGCAAAGCGTCGGCAGGGCCAACGCTTTGCCAAGCGCTCGATGTGTCGTCGGTTCACCTGGCGAACTGCGGCGCGGTGCCCGGACGCGACGTTCCCCGAAGTGAGACACCTGCGGTCTCCGGGATCGAGAGGATCGGAAGGACAGACACAAGCCCCGCAGCGATCAGGTAGAAGGCGGGTGCGAGGTCGTTTCCCGTCACCGAGATCAGGTACGTGTTGAGGAAGGGAGCCGTGCCACCGAACAGTGACGTGGAGATGTTGTAGCCGATCGCGAACCCGCCATACCGAAAGGGCGCAGGGAAGATCGCGGGCAACGTGGACGGCTCCGTGCCCAGGTAGAGCACGAGGAAAAGGCCAAGAAGCAACACCCCCGCGATCGTCGTGACAATGTGCGCTCGCGAGATCAGCCAGAAGGCCGGATAGGAGAACAACACGAAACAACACGCCGAGGCGAGAAGAACGGGCCTGCGTCCTACCCGGTCCGACAACGCACCCACCGACGTGATGAGCGCCATCATGACTGCAATGACGCCTACGACGATGAGAAGCGAGACCGCCGGGGTCATGTGCAGGACCTGCGACAGATACGTCGGCATGTAGGTCAGCAGCGTGTGGTCCGCGATGTTCAACAAGATCACAATGCCGATGAGCGAGAGAATCGCCCGCCAGCTCGTGCTCAGTGTCTCGCGTCCAACACAATCACCCCTTGGGCCGACCAGCCGCGTGATGGTGCAAGCCCATGCCGGGCCACAGAGTCGTGACCCCGGTGTCGGCCCCATCCAACCGACGTCGTGATTGGGCCTTTGACGCTCATACCCGATGCCAGCGCGCCGTGCTGACGTCATCAGTTGGCGACCCGCTGTTGACCTGACGCGATTCATGGTCGGCACGATCGCGGCACACACGGGCAAAGCTGCCTCGACATCGTGCACGTATCGAATCGGGTGACTTTCGTCGCGGCACCGCAGGCTCTGGTCACGAAGAATGCTAGTAACCTAGCATAGTGGGCTGCCGAATCAGCCGCTTTTGTCCAAGACACGAGGCGTCTGCGTGGCAGAGGCTGGTCTCGGCGAGAACGTGTACCTCGTGATGTCGGCATCGCCGGTCACCATAGACCCGGCTCGCGGGTGCCGCCCCGCGAGCGACGAAGGAGGCTCGTGAGGTCATGGCGGTAGCGACTGAGCCCGCCGGCAACGCCGTGAAGTCCGTGAAGTCGTGGTGGGCTAGGCTCCGGCGTTCCGCGGAGTGGCAGCTGCTCTTTCACGTCATCTGGCAGGCCGACCGCCGGCTCGCGACAGCATGGTGGGCACTGATCGTCCTCCGGGCGTTGCTGCCCCCGACGTTGGCCGTCGCGACAGGCTGGCTGGTTGGAGCGGTCCAGAGCGGCGAATCGCTCGCGTTACCGCTCGCGACGGTCGGTGTGCTGTTCGCGCTGCTCCAGACGCTCGGTCCCCTCCACACCGAGCTCGGAACCAACCTTGGTGACCGGACGTCAGCTGCGCTTCAAGACCGGCTGATCACGGCTGCTGTCCGTCCGGTCGGCATCGCGCACCTCGAGGATCCCGAGCTCGCGAACGACTTCACCCTGGCACGTGACTTCGATCTGGGCATCACCGCACCGCAGCTGCGAACCTGCATGAGCTACATCGGGTCGGGGTTTGTGAGCTTCGCGGCCGGCATCCTGTCGGCTCTCGTCGTGTGCGGCTTTCGCTGGTGGGCCGGGCTCGTGCTGCTCCTGGTCTGGCTCTCGCCGCACATCCTGCTGCGGGAGAGCGTGATCTGGAACGATTGGCGCTCGGACGAGGTCAAGAACCACCAGCGGCACGCGGAGTACGCCTACCGGATGGCTGTGGACGCGCCGGCCGCGAAGGAAATCCGGCTGTTCGGGCTTGGGGACTGGACGGCGGCACGTTTCGCCGAGCGGCGTCGTGCGCTGCTTGCTCTCTCGCTCGAGGCGATGCGGTTGCGCGAACGCTCCGTCGGACTCTCCGTGCTCGTTCTCGTTGCCGGCAACGGTCTTGTCGCCTGGGCACTGGCGCACGCTGCCACGACAGGTGATCTCAGCATGTCCGGCCTGGTAGCCTATGCCGGCGCAGCGATCGGCGTCAGCGCCGTGGCGACGATGGAGTTCGACTGGTGGCTCGCGGATGCCTCACGCCCGGTGCCGGTTGTCGCCGAGCTGGAGCCTGCCATGAAGGCCATCGGCGACCTTCCGGTCGGCACCAGGTCCGCGCAGGGTCTACCGAAACACGAGATCCGGTTCGAGAACGTGTCCTTCGCCTATCGTGCGGACTCGCGGCCCATCCTCGACGGGTTGAACCTCACCATTCCCGCGGGTACGTCGCTTGCCATCGTCGGGCAGAACGGCGCCGGCAAGACGACGCTCGTCAAGTTGCTCGCCCGGCTCTACGACCCCACGGCCGGCGTCGTACGGGTCGATGGGATCGACCTACGCGAGCTCGACCCCGACTCCTGGCGCGGCCAGATCGCCGCAGCTTTCCAAGACTTCGTTCGCTACCAACTCCCACTGCGAGAAAACGTCGCACCCGCCGGTGCGCCAGATGATGTCGTACGCAAGGCGCTGGAGGATGCCGGCGCAGCAAACCTGGCCGAGCTCGACACGGTGCTGTCGAAGCAGTTCGCCGGCGGCACCGATCTCTCCGGCGGGCAGTGGCAGCGCGTGGCGCTCGCTCGCGCGCTCGCGGCCGTGGCGCAAGGAGCCAAGGTCGTGATCCTCGACGAGCCGACCGCGCAGCTCGACGTGCGAGGCGAAGCTGAGGTTTTCGACCGCATCCTGCGAGTGACCCGTGGGCTCACGACGATTCTCGTCTCACACCGGTTCTCGACCGTCCGTCACGCCGACCGCATCTGCGTACTCGAGAACGGTCGCGTCGTCGAGCTCGGCACCCATGACGAGCTGATGGCGGCTGGCGGACGTTACAAGACGATGTTCCAGCTGCAGGCAGCACGGTTCGTGGATGGTCGTGATCCTTACGACGAAGCCGGGGAGGACAGGTGACCGACATATCCCCCACCAGCAGCGACGCCAAGCCAACCGACAACTCGGCATCCCCTGCCGTCGCAACCGCAACGACCACTCCCGACGGTGCCGAGGGCAGAACAGCAAGGTCCAGCGGGACCACATCCGATGCCCCCCCCGTCCGGCACCGATGCGTCCGACGTCACCACGACCGGGACTGGTGCCTCCGACACCATGGACCAGCTGCCGGGCGCGCTCCCGACGCTGTGGCGTTCGATGCGGCTTGCGTACGAAGCCGAGCCGAAGCTCATCCTGTTGTCGCTCGGTATGGCGATGCTGCAGGCGCTGCCCGACAGCCTGTTCGCGGTCTGGCTGATGCTGTTGGCCGACGGCGTGGCACACGGCAGCACCGCTCGGATCGTCACTGGCTGCGTCGGGCTCGCCGGCTCGGCAGTCGGGTCGTGGCTGCTGATGACGCTCGCGTCCCGCGTGCAGCGGACGTTCCGGATGCGGGTGGGCGCCTCGCTCGAGACCCATGTGGCGCGACTCCAGGCACGTGTCCCGACGATCGAGCACCAGGAGCGTCCTGACTACCTCGACCGGCTCTCCGTGCTGAAAGAGCAGGTTTGGCAGCTCGACCACATGTACCTCGCGCTGTTCGACCTGCTCGGCGCGGCGGTGCGTCTCGCGATCACGCTTGGCCTCGTGGTGTCGGTGCATCCAGCGATGGGGCTGTTGCTGGTGTTCGCCCTGCCGACTGTATGGGTCTCGGCGCGCCGATCCGCTGTGACACAACGGGGCACCGAGGAGGTGGCGCCGCACGAGCGGCGGCACCGGCACATGTTCGTCCTGGGGACCACACAATCGCCTGCCAAGGAGGTACGCCTCGCGCGCATCGGCGAAGACCTCGTACGCCGTCGTCGGGCTGCCTGGGAGGCGTGGTACGCCCCGCTCGCGCGTACCCGTTGGCACACTGCCTTCTGGCAGGCGGCGGCCTGGTCGCTCTTCGCCGTCGCCTACGTCGCCGCCGTGGTGGCGACTGCGACCGTTCTGTCCGGCAGCGCCGGGCAGGTGCTGCTCGTCGTGACAGCCGGCAGCCGGCTCGCGCAGTACGTCACGATGACGGCCGGCAGCGCCGACTTTGTACGGATGTGGCTGGATGCCTCCCAGCGGCTGGTGTGGCTCGAGAAGTACGCCGAACAGCACCGCGACACCGCCGACGGCGTCGTACCCGAGCGGCTGAGTCATGGCATCACTCTCGAGTCGGTGTCGTTCCGCTATCCCGGCACCGACCGGTGGGCACTCCGGGACGTCAGCGTGACCTTGCCAGCGGGCTCGGTGGTGGCCGTCGTCGGCGACAACGGCGCGGGCAAGTCGACGCTCATGAAGCTCCTGTCGCGGTTCTACGAACCCACGAGCGGACGGATCACGGTCGACGGTGTCGACCTGCGACGTCTGCCCGCCGCGGAATGGCGATCCCGGATGGCCGGCGCCTATCAGGACTTCTTCACCTTCGAGTTCCCTGCCCATCGATCGATCGGAGTGGGCGACCTGCCACGCGCCGACCATCGTCCAGCGGTCGAAGGCGCCGTCCAGCGGGCTGGCGCCGAGGATGTCATCGCTCGGCTGCGCGCCGGACTCGACACCCAGCTCGGTGCGACGTGGGACGGTGGTGTCGACTTGTCGTTCGGCCAGTGGCAGAAGATTGCGCTTGCCCGCGGCTTCATGCGCGAGGACACGCTGCTGCAGATCCTGGACGAACCCACGGCTGCGCTGGACGCCGAGACCGAGCACGCGCTTTTCGAAAGCTACGCCCGGCAGGCGCGCGACAGCTCGGCCAAGGGGCGAATCACCATCCTCGTGTCCCATAGGTTCTCCACCGTGCGGATGGCCGACCTGATCCTCGTGCTGCAGGGTTCCCGGCTCGTCGAGGTCGGATCGCACGAGGAGCTGATGGCAGCAGGCGGGACCTACGCCGAGCTCTACGAGATCCAGGCCAAGGCCTACCGCTGACTGGAGCGCTTCGAGTCGTCGGCGCTCAGGGCACGGTTTGATCTCGACGCGAACCGAAGATCGTCGCCTTCCGTGACGGTAGTGACGGGGGACGGAACCCGAACCACTGTCAAGACGGAGGTGAAGTCCGTGCTCCACGTCCGACCGAAGCGGCTCGCCAAAACCCTCACCGCCCTCGTCGTCATGGTGGTGGGCGCTGTCGTCGGGGTTCCAGCGACCGCCGCCGGCGACTCAGTGCCCGCGGCACCCATCAACGTCCAGGCGAATGGGTACTGGAACCAGGTCGCCCTCTCCTGGGAACCAGGCGAGGGTGACCCCGAGCCCACCTTCTATCGCGTCCGCAACCTCACCACCGGGATCACCAGCGCAACGACGAAGACGTCAACGCTCTGGCCCGGCAACGAGGGCGAGACGCACACGTTCGAGATCGTTGCCGTCACCAACGGCAAGGAGTCTCCGCCAAGCGAGAGAGTCGTCGCGACCCTTCCCCACCTCGGTCCACCGACCGATCTACAAGCCAGTCTCGACGGTGACACGATCACCCTGACGTGGAACCGACCCGACGCTGTGAACCCGCGCACCCTGACGACCTACGGTGTCCGGATCAACGGCGAGCTCGAGACCATCCACAAGGCCGGCGGTGACGTCGTGAGCCTCACGATCCCCCGCGTCCTCCCGGGCACGACCCACGAGTACACGGTGGAGGTGAGCAAAGGGTTCAGGGCCGGACCGGTGAGTGACCCCGCGACGCTGGACGTTCCGCCGTCGGCGGACACCGCCCCTCCCACCGAGCCGGAATGGGTCATCGGACTCGATCCCGACTGCGCACCCGGCTATCAGATCGTGGTGGAGTCGACCGACGACACCACACCGCAGGCGAACATCCGCTACGAGTGGGTGGCGTCCACCATCCAGTTCGGCAGGACGGAGTCGTATGTCTACGACTACGACATCCCCTTGAGCTCGGCCGACGGCCCGCCCAACGGGATCAGGGCGGCGGACGAGGCCGGCAACCGGTCCGCCACGGTCACCACCGAGAAGATGACCGAAAGCTGCGGCTGATCACGACATCGTGGCCTGGCTCGCGGGTCCTCGCCCCGAGCCAGGCCACCCGTCGAAGATCCAGGCCAAGGCCTACCGCTCGGCTCGAGCCTCCGCCTTCGCGCACACCCATCCGGCGGGTAGCTCACCGTGGTCGATGAACTCCCGGAGTTCTGCACTCGCGGGGGCACTCAGCACGTGATCGGCCTGGGGGTAGAGGACTCGCTCTTCCTTCGGGTTGTGGTGCTGGAGCTGGACCATGAGCTGACGGCAGAGCCTGGCCACAACCGCTGGGGTGCCCGTCTCGAGCTCGCCTTCCAGGGCGTCGAGCGTGTTCCACATCTGCCCGTGCTCGCGCAGCATGACGAAGATCGGAGCAATCAGCCCGGCCTCGCGAAGCGGAGGAAAAAGGAACTCCTCCTCGAGATAGATGTGGCGACGCAGGGCAGAGATAGCCTGCCGGAGCCGCTGTCGGCCTGACTCATCCGATGGTGATCCCGCGACGAACGCATCGATCCCCTCGTCGATCTCGCGATGCTCCCGTTCAAGTGCTGCCGCCAGTGATTCGATCTCCATGCCCGCTTCCCGATGCCATACAGAGGACCAGAGCTTCCAAGTCCTAAGAGTATTTACAAATGCTTTCGTAGATAACGAGATACTGGTCACACCTGTCGAAGGCTGCGTCTTCGACAACCTGCCGTAGAACGAACGCTGCCACGATCATCCCGGAATGTCGTAGACGTGCCGTTCCTCGGGACGTTTCTCTGAGCTTCTCGTGAAAACTACCGTGCTGTGTGAGAATGGTCGCGTGGCTGTACGTGACCTGCTCGGTTCGGATCCGAGCACGCCGCCGGCCTTGGGAAAGAGCCGGACGCGAGTGCTGGCCGTGCTGCAGGACGCCGGTATGCCCTTGGGCGTCGCGGATGTGGCCAGCCGGGTCGGTCTGCACCCGAACACAGCGCGGTTCCACCTCGACGCCCTGGTCGAGGCCGGGATGGTCGAGCGGGTGGTTGAGGACCGCGAGCAGCCGGGGCGGCCCCGCACCCTGTACGCCGCACGACCCCACGCGGTCCCCGCCGGGCAGCGCAGCTACCGCCTGTTAGCCGAGATCCTCGCCAGCTACGTCGCCGCCCAGCTTCCGCAACCCGCAGAGGCCGCCGTACAAGCTGGGCAGGCCTGGGGCCGCTACCTCACCGAGCGGCCACCACCGTTCCGCCGGGTCGATCCCGAGGCCGCCACGGAGCGGCTGGTCGCCACGCTCGAGGACATCGGGTTCGCACCCGAGGCCAGCACCGCTGGACGCCGGCGCCGGATCCTGCTCCGGCACTGCCCGTTCCGGGAGGCCGCGGAGGAGCACCGCGAGGTCGTCTGCTCCATCCACCTCGGACTCATGCAGGGCGTTCTGGCCGAGCTTGACGCCCCTCTCGACGCCGATCGCCTCGACTCCTTCGTCGAACCCAGCCTCTGCGTCGCTCATCTCACGGCGAAGCGCGCCCGCAAGCGGGCGAAGGACCATAGCCGCCGCTGACTGGTCATGCTTTGCAATCCTCGCCCTACGAGCGCAGGACACTCACGACCACAGATACGGTCACGATCCGACCATGGTGTATGCAGTGACGACGGGCTTGTGGTCCGAAGGCGCAAGGCCTTCGTGGAAGAAGTCGACGACCTCACTCATCCGTGGGGTGATCGGGCCCCGATGGAACTGGTAGTCGAGCGTCTTCCGCACATACGAAGGCGCCGGACCGTCTGCCGAGTTTGGCAGCGGGATCACCGGATGGGTGATCGGCGAGCTGCTCCCCAACGCGGCGAACGCGTCGCGGAAGCCGGCCTGCCGAAGAACGCTGATGGGGCGGGTGTGGTCGTTGAGGTCTCCTACGAACACGCACGCGTCTTCCCCGGCGATGCGCGTCAATGCCTCGACGGTGCGCCGCGCTTGCTCCACTCGCGGGTTGCGGTCGTCGGCGACCTCTTGCCGGTTACCCGGCCAGGTGAAGTGTGCAGTGGCGAAGAGGAGCAACGGTCCTGACTGGAAACAGGTTGGACGCAGGCGTACCCAGAACAGTCGGCGATGCTTCTCTCGCATCCCGACATCCTCGGCGCCGTACTCCACAAGGTCGTACAGCTCACGGCGCCACCAGATGTTGCCCTCCCGACTCCATCCGGGAAAGTCGTCGTCGACCCGAGCGTGTCCCGTCAGCGTCTCGTCGATCACCTGGCGCGACTGCGGTCGCAGCTCCTGGACAGCGAGGATGTCGGGTTCGCGGACGGTGAGGAATGCTCTGAGGGCGGGCTCGCGTCTAGGCCAGAAGGCGTCTCCCCAGATGTTGTAGGTCATCATGACCGACGTCAGGCTGGTCATCGCGGTGGTCGCTCCCTCGAGGTCGACGTATCGTTCGACCTCTCAGGCTATGCGGTGTTGTGCATAGAGGTGGCGACCAAAGACGTCGCGTCATCGGGTTGTGGCGGACATCGGCCACCGACGTCGAGGTGGACACCGCTCGGACGTCGGCGTGGCGGCGCGCTCTGCATCGCAGGATGAGACCTGGAGGCAGGATTCGAACCTGCGCCCGACCGATAACCGGTTGCTCCCTGCTGAGCCCTCCAGGCAGTTGCAGGAGGGTACACCCTCCCGGTTCTCTTGCAACAGTCGATATCGGCTCACACCGTGACCGCGGTCATCGCTCACAGACGATGCCGTCGTTGTCCGCGTCGCGGTACCAGTCGTACTCAGGGTCTTTGCCGGCGTAGTAGGGCCCGTAGCCGTGTCCAATTGCCTCCCTGCAGGTACCGAAGTGAGGGTCGAGGTCGTCGCCAGGGTCTTCTGGTTCTGGCTCTGGAGGCGGCGGCTGGGGCTTCTGCGGTCTTGGTTCTTGCGCCTTCGGTTTCTGCGGTTGAGGCTCTTGTGGCTCAGGTTCCTGCGGCGCGGGCTTCTGTGTGACCCGGGCAGGCTTGGTGTCGGGCTTCGCGGAGTCGCTACGAGCCGTGGCGCTGGGCGCGGCAGGCGCCGACGAGGCTGACGGCGTTGCGGTCGCGGTCGGCGTCGAGGTGCTGGTGGGTGCAGTCGCACCGGCGGTCTGGTCCGGCTGCGCAGCGGTTGTGGAGGTTTCACTGGTGGCATCGCCGATGCCGAGCCCAAGAAGGAACGCGAGGCCCAGGCCGACAAGCCACGGCCACAGTGGCCGCGGCATCTGGAACGACGACCGTGGCTGCCCCTGACCCGATACGGGCGGCCCGGGCGGCGGCGGGAACGGCGGGCCAGGTGGCTGCGATGGCGGCCCGAAGCGAGAGCGTGGAGGCTGAGGAGGTGGCCCGAACGGTGGCCGCGGTGGCTGAGTGGGTGGGGGTGGGCCGGGCTGAGAGGACATAGCGCCGCTCCGGTGACTCATGGGAATGATCGAGACTGAGCGGAATCATGGCACCAATCGCCTGCGCGCGTAGTCGATTCTCCGGAATTCGTCTGCCACTACTCCGCTACGGCGTCGAGCGTCCGAGCGCGACGTACGTCGGAGCCGAGCAACCAGGCGGATGCGCCCAGCGTCGGCCACCACGCAGAAGCGCTCTGAGAGAGCCAGCGGCGACGGGAGCTTCGATTGACCGAAGGGCCGATCGGATAAGCGTCATTGACGGAGCCCAGTCACAGCGGATGCATGCGTCATCCGCTGTGCGTATGGAACATCGGCGGTCAGAAGCTGTTGACCAGGCCCGCAAGTCCCCGACGGCCGCGTTCCACAAGCACAGGATTGTCGTTGGCAATACCCGTCGTCAGGTACGACACGCCAAGACGCGCGGTGAGGAGGAGCAGGACAAGCTCCTCGGCCTCGGTCAGTGCGCGGCCGTACCCAGCCCAGGAAAGCCTCCTGCAGATCCCGACGCGTCGGCCAGACCGCGCCACGAAGCCAGACCAGGTCCTTCACCGCAACGTCGTGGCCGGACGCCTCGAAGTCGATCAACCCGCAGCGCGCTTTCTCCTCATCCCACAGCCAGTTCCTCGGCGAGTAGTCCCCGTGACAGAACACGATCGGAAGGGAGTCAGCCAGCTCGGGAAGCTCTCGGGACACCTGGTGCACCAGCGACCATTCGGCGCGGGAGAGGTGGTCGCCGACACGTTTGAGGCACTCGGTCGCTTCCTCTGCTTGTGTCATGAACGACGCCTTGACGTCCGTATGCGCCGTGGTGGGAGTGGGCTCCGGATAGTCATGCCAACAACGCAGGAGGCGCCCGGCGAGCTCGTGCACACGACGCTCGACATCGGGTGCAAGGAGCAGACCTCGTACAACGCGGCCAGGAAGTGGGGAGGTCAGGATGGCCCGCAGGCCCTGGTCGGCGGCGAGCAATCGAGGGGCAGCATGCGGAGCGAGAGAACGCGCCGCATGCTGATAGCAGTAGACCTCGCGCGTGAAGTCGTCGACCGTGGGGCTGAGTTTCACGTACGCAGCGGCCGTGTCCGAAGCGACGTACCAAACCCTCGAGTCCTCGCGTGGCCAGGAGACGTTGGTGACGGTGACAAGTCCGGTCAGACGGCCGGCGGCCCACCGCCGTACCGCAGCGGGCAGAGGCGCGCGAGACGTCATGCGGGCATCTCCAAAGGCGCGGGAGTCGCTCCTTGTCCCAGAACCCCGCCTACCCTAAGGCAGCTGATGATCCGTTTCGCCGGCAAGCTCAAACATACAGCTCCCCGAGCCGGTAATCGCACGACTGCGTCGCGTGACGATCACAGGCCACGGGACCAGATGATCGCTCAGAGCTGTCGCCTTTCGTGCTCGGTCCATCGCATCAGTCACGGGCCCACACCGAGCGCTGAAAACTGGATGAGCTGCGGGCACGGTTTGGCGTAGGGTCCGGGGCCGTGACGGACGAGGTGAACGCGAGCGGGTCGCCTGTTGGTGGGCCCCAAGACGATCCGGCGGATGGCTGGTTTCCCGAAAGCATCGCGGCGACGTACGACTCCGAGGGAGGCGCGAACGCTCCCGAGGTCGTGACGCTCATCGTGGACGTCCTGGAAGAGCTGGCTGACGGCGGTCCGGTGCTGGAGCTCGCCGTGGGGACCGGCCGGATCGCCGCTCCCCTGGCGGCGCGTGGCGTGCCGGTGAGCGGCATCGAGCTGAGCAAGGCGATGGCGGCGCGGATCGCAGGCAAGCCGGGCGGCGAGTTGGTCGACGTCACCATCGGCGACATGACGACGACGCGGGTGGCCGGCGAGTTCTCACTGGTCTACCTCGTGTACAACACGATCAACAACGTGACCACCCAGGACGGGCAGGTGGACGTCTTCTGCAACGCGGCCGCACACCTTCGGCCGGGCGGGCTCTTCCTCATCGAGGTGGGAATACCGGATCTGCGCCGCCTACCACCGGGGCAGGACGCCGTTCCGTTCGCGGTGAAGCCCGACAGCAAGGGTGGTGGCTACCTCGGATTCGACCAATACGACGTCCTGACGCAGGAGTTCACGTCGAACCACGTCACCGTCTCACCGGACGGGAGCGGCCGATTCTGGCGAATCCCCTTCCGCTATGTCTGGCCAGCCGAGCTGGACCTCATGGCGCGCATTGCTGGAATGAAGCTCAAGCACCGCTGGGCGGACTGGGACCGCTCGGAGCTCACGGCCGAGAGCACCAAACACGTGTCGGTCTGGGAGAAGCTCTGAGCATGTCGTGCTCTCGACCGGGTCCCACGAGCTCAGGGCATCAACTGAATACCGACGCGTCGGCCCGCGGGCGGCGAACTCCAGTCGAGGCACGGAATGTTGGGCGTACCGCAGTCCTCGGACGGGCGAAGGTTCGCTATTCCCTGCAACGTCGCCCCGCGGAGTTGGGTCGCAAACACACCGCGTGGAGAGATGGTGATCTGGCCCTCGCGCAGCGACGCGGGAACGTCGAAGACCACCGAGAATCTGTTGTCGCCGTTGGTGTCCAGATGCATCTTGACGTGACCCATGTCCTTGGCGCGGATGGCCCCGCCGGCGTGCCGTAGCACGAAGCTTCGCTTCGTGTCCATGTCGAAGGCGACGCCGAAATAGCCAGAGCTGGAGCTCAGCCGCTCCTCGATGACGAGGGGCGACAGCGGGGTCAGCAGCAACCAGGCCCTACCTCGGCGCGCCCACCCAAGGCCCGGTAGGTAGGGCTCCAGAGTCGCCGTCCCACCCGGGCTGAGGATCTGGACTCGTACCCCCTGGCGTGCGCCACCGTACGCCACGATGCCAGCTTCGTCGTAGACACGGGGCGGCAAGGAAGCCGTGCGGATCGGGTACAACAACGTCTCGACTTTTGCGCGGCGCCCGGACCGTAGGTCGAAGGTCTGCGCCCGTCCTGCGTCGGTAACCTCCAGCAACGGCCGAGCACCGCGTGGGACGCTGAGAAACAGAATGTCGTTCCCCTCTGGTGGTGAGTCCAGCTCGATCACCCGTTGCCCGACAACGATCCGGTACGAGACGGCCGCCTTGTCACTCCAGCGGACGCGCAGGGTCGGATCGCTGGCAACTCGGGCGGCGACGAACTCGTGCCCGGTGGCGGCCCGGAATGGTCCCGGTTCACCCAGCTCGTGCGCGAGGATCTCGTCGATCGCCTCGGTCACGAGTACTTGGTCGAAGCGCATGACAAAGTGTGGACCGCGAAAGATGCCGGCATCCTCGGCGATCTGCTTGGTCCGGAGGCCGAGAGCGTATGTCGGCGAGTAGACCTTGAAGAAGTTCGCCGGTTTGGCTGGGAGATCAGCCTTCGAGCCGCCGAGGAGGGAAGGAACCAGCCACACCGCGACACCGGCCACGGCGGCCACGCCCACGACCCCGGCGACTACCGCC
Source organism: Actinopolymorphaceae bacterium (assembly GCA_036564245.1). GTDB lineage: Bacteria > Actinomycetota > Actinomycetes > Propionibacteriales > Actinopolymorphaceae > Thermasporomyces. The sequence goes on along the minus strand of DATCKU010000080.1, from coordinate 42,758 downwards.
AACCCGAGCAACCAGGAGCGCTTCGGCGATCCCCCTGTTTGGCGCGGTGAGGCCGGCGCCGGAGAAAGCTTCTGCGGGGTCGGTGAGGAAGGCCAATGTTGCGGACCGTTCGGGGTGGCCGGCGGTGGTGCGGCACCTGGAGTGTGCGGGGCAGGTACGGCCCGCGTCACGATTGCCGGCCACCATGCCGCGACAGTGCGTGCGAGCTCGCCGAACTCGCCATTGGCGAGTGCCTGTCGAGCGATCGGCTCACAGCTGTCCAGAAGCCGCTCGAGCTCTTCTCCGTCGATACGAAGATCCCTGACCAGCAGGACGAGGAAGAAGAGTTGGATAGCCACGATGTCACCCGGCGACGCCAGCTGCCTGCCAGGGTGTAGACGTGTCGTCGATGCGAGCGTGGCTCTGATCAGGTGCTCGGCGGCCGGCATCGGGACACCAGGAGCCGGCTGGCGGGTCAGGGCGTGTTCTACGTACGGGCCGATCTGGACGTCACCCGGTGACCTGAACCTTCGCGCGACCAGCCTGGCGAATACCACGGAGACAAGAGCCACGAGCGGCTCGAGCTGAGCCTGCTGTGCGGAGACACGTTGCAGCGCCGAGTAGTCACCAGTTCGTAGGAAGTCCCGAAGTACGTCACGAGGCAATGTCATGGCTCACCCCCGCAGGTTCAGGTCGGGAAAGCTCGACGCAAAAGCACACCTGACGCCTGCATGTGCAGAGTACGCACCGATATCACGAGTTGCAGGTGACTGTAAGATGTTTGCTTTCCTTCGCTACCTGCTTTCCGTCCCGCACGATCGTGCAGGTGAATGGCTCAGCTGGAGTCTCGAATCCCGGAACCATCGCACTGAGGGTCAGCGGAACAGAGCCTGTGATGGTGACCTTCTTGCGCCATGGCAACGACACCTTGGACAGGTGGACCTCGCCATCGTCGTTCCAGTAATGGATGTCAGCCTTCCCCGGCCCGGTGACCTCGTAGATGACGGTGTGCTTGCGTTTGAACGGCGGGACCGGCTCGGGTTCAGACGTCGTCTCTGGCGAGCCACACCCGACTACGAAGCCAAGCAGCACAGGAAACAGCCACAGACCACCGATCAACTGACGTCGCCGCATCTGGCCTCTCTCGTCTTTCCGTGCGTACGCGCACACAGACTGGTCTGTCGCAGCGAGGCTTGTCGAGGTCGTTCGAGCAGGACCGAAAGTGTGGACAGCGGGAGACCGCAGCTGGTAAGAGACCGCCGCGGCGAGGGCGTGTCCGCACCTCGACCAGGAGTGTCGCCGCGTCTTGACCAGACGTCGCAACCACGTCGGGTCAAGACGCGGCGTCGGTCGGGACCACGAGGTGGTCTCAGCTAGCGCGTCGTCGAGCTCGCAACACGATGTCCTCGACGTAGTGAGCAGAGGTCGCCGCCCCCGAAGGACGAGGACGCTTCTCGTACACCTCGACTTCCCACTCCGGCGAGTCCGAGACCGCGGCCGCGAAGTCGTCGATATGGACGTACGCCTCCGGGTCGAGCGGTCGGCTGTGGCCTGTGCCGCTCGACATACGCAGTGGCTCGAGATCATGACTCACCACGAGAAGCGTTCCACCTGGAGCGACAGCGTTGAGCACATTGCGTACACCGCGACCATCGGGCGTACGCGGAAACGATGTGTACTGTGCTGAGACAAGGTCGAACGCAGCGCTGTCGTAAGCATCGAGTGCGTTGGCATCGGCCCAGTGACAGGCGATGTCGAGCCCGCGGCGCTTGGCCTCAGCGCGGACGCGATCCAGTGCGCGCTGAGAGATGTCGCTGGCGGTCACCTTCCATCCGTGCTGGGCCAGCCAGATGGCGTCGCCTCCTTCGCCAGCACCCACGTCGAGTGCACGGCCCGGCGCAAGGCCGCTCACCTCGTTGACGAGCGTGCCGTTCGGATTACCGCTCCACACCCGGTCGCCGGAGTAGCGATGATCCCAGTCGGCAGCGTTGCCCAATGAACGGGTGCCGGCGCGGATGTCATCCTCGGCGAGACGGAGGCAGACCATGACCCCCACTCGACTGCCAGCCGCGGCGGCCTGCAGCACCTGCTGGTTCGGGTCCACGACGTTGCCCGCGGCGTAGAGACCCGGGATCGTCGTTTCCCCGCTTGCGTCGGTCTCCACGACGTCCCCGAGTCCGGAGGGATGCGCCACCGCCTGCAGACCGAGCGGTTCGAACGGCTCGACGCGCGCCCTGAATGAGGGACCTACCACCACGGCATCGGCGTCGATGCGTTCGCCGTTGGCCAGCTCTACCGCCGTCACGTTGCCATCAGCGCCGGTGACGATCCGACTCACCGACCGAGACCTGAGGCTCACGCCGGCCCTGTGCAGCAGGTCGAGCTCGGCCGCATCGATGTCGACCTGATTATGGAGTACGACGGTGAGCTGCTCGGTGAGCTGACGAAACAGGCCGACCGGGTGCAGCCCCATCGCGTGGTAGACGATCATGACGATACGACGGTCCCGGACTTCGAAACCGTGGCAGAACGGGCAGTGGATCACCCCGCGTCCCCAGTGCTCGGCCAGCCCGTCGATGTCGGGAAGCACGTCCGCTACGCCGGTGGCGGCGACGACCTTGCGAGCGATCACGCTGTGACCGTCGGCAAGTTCGACGCGGAAATGGTTGTCATCCGTTCGCGCGACGCGACTCGCGCGATTGGCAAGGATCTCACCGCCGTAGCTGCGGACCTCCTTGCGACCCGCGGTGATCAGCTCCGATGGCGGAACCCCTTCGTAACCGAGGTAGCTGTGCATGTGCGTGGCGGGCGCGTTGCGTGGGTCGCCTGCGTCGATGACGATCACCGAGCGGCGCTGGCGTACGACCTGGAGGGCGGCGGCAAGTCCGGCGGCTGAACCGCCGATGACGGCGACGTCACAGTGCCGTTCGACGGGACGGAAAGCTGCATCACTCATGCCGCGGAGGTTACGTCAACCTGGCGACATGTGCGAGACTACTTGCACGATTTGCAAGACAGCCGAGCTGGAGAGACGATGACCGAGCCTGGGGAGATCGAAAAGGTCGTACGGACACGGCTGCGGAGCCTTCGGACCACCCTCGGCCTCTCGCTCGACGACGTTGCCGCTCGTACCAACCTGAGCCCGTCCACCATCAGCCGCGTCGAGACCGGCAAGCGGACGATCAGCCTCGACGTCCTGCTGCCGTTAGCCTCCGCTCTCCATGTCGGCCTCGATGCCCTGCTCGACGTGAGTGGCAACGTGGACGTGGTCATCCGCCCAACTCCCCACAAAACGGGCAGGTACACCACCTGGATGCTCACCCGACCGACCGACAGCGTGACCGCGGTCAAGATGAGGATCGAGCCGACGCGCGAGCGCGTTGAGCAACGGGTCCACCCCGGTCACGACTGGTTCTACGTCACCGCGGGACGCGTGCGCCTCTCCCTCGGCGAACGCGAGATCATCGTCGAAGCCGGCGAAGCCGCGGAGTTCGCCACCATGACTCCACATGCCATCGAGGCCGTCGACGGTCCCGCTGAGCTCATCATGATCTTCGACCGAGACGGCCACCGCGCTCACATCCACCGCGAAACCGGGTAGGCATCCTGCTGATGGCCACCAAGCTGCCGATCGTCGTCGGCTACAACGACAAGAAGCACAGCCGCGCTGCCCTTGTCTGGGCGGTGCAGGAAGCTCGGCGACGACAGGCACCACTGCGGGTCCTCTTCGCAGCGAACTATCCAGGAATGACGTACGGCGCGACAGGTGACGCAGTCGAGCCCGATCCTGGCGCCTTGGAAGCAGCCGAGGCAGTCACCGCCACGGGGGTGGCCATAGCCCGCGGAACCGCACCAGAACTCGACATCATCGGATCGACCGACGTCCTCAGTCCGTCGAAGGCCCTGATCGAAGCCTCCTCGTCCGCACAGCTGGTTGTGATCGGGACGCGCGGCCGCAGTTCCCTTCTGGCGGCGTTTCTCGGCTCCGTGGCGTTCACCATCGCCGGCCGAGCCGCGTGCCCGGTGATCGTGGTCAAGGGCGATCCGACCAAGCCTCCTGCCCACGACGTCGTCGCGGTGGGAACGGATGGTTCGCCTGAAGCAGACAACGCAGTGCGACACGCCGCCGAGTTCGCCAAAGGGTGGAAAGTTCCCTTGGAGGTGATCTGCTGTACCGGGATCGACCGGATGCCGGCAGAGCTCGATCGCGCGCATCACGGCGCCGAGGAGATCATCTCGCGAACGCTCGCTGCGCTGCCGGCGTACTACTCAGATCTTGAGCTTTCGGGAAGGATCGCGGACGCCGCACCAGAACAGGTCCTGGTTGAAGCGTCGACCAAAGTACGTCTTGTCGTGGTCGGGTCCCGCGGGCGTGGGGCGTTCGACGGCTTGCTTCTCGGCTCGGTCAGCCATGCCGTCATCCACGGTGCGCAATGCCCTGTAGCGGTGATCGGCAGCAAGGCCGGACTCCGGCTGACTCCACCCATGTAGCGCCCCCTGCGTCCGGTTCACAGATCTGCTCTCGTTGCTCACGGTCGATCTACCTGTGGGATGTCGTGGCTGCATCCGGATGAGCGGCCGTACCGTGATGGGAGAGCGTCTCTCACAACCGAAGACCCGGCAATCGCGGGCAATACGGGCATGAGTGAAAGCCTGTACCCGGATTCTCAAGACGGCACTTTTGCCGTAGACGGGGGGGTCGGCAAACGACATGGACCTTGTGTTGAGAAGCGATCTCCAGCAGTTGAGTCAACGAGGACAGCGCGGCACCCATGTCTCACTGTTCATTCCCACCCATCGGTACGGGCTGGAAGTCGAGGGAGATCAGATCCGGTGGCGAAATCTGCTGACGGCGACCTCCGATCTTCTCCGACGGCGAGGAATGCGAAAACCCGAGATCACCAAGCTCCTGGCGCCCGCCTGGGAACTGCTCGAGGACGCGCTTGCGTGGCAGTACATGAGTGATGGCCTTGCGATGTTCCTGCGCCCGGGCTGGAATCGTCGATACCGCGTGGCGACAGAGCTCCCGACGTTGGGAACCGTCGGGGAGCACTTCGTCACGGGACCACTGCTGCAGATCGTCACCAATGACTGTCCTTTCCTGCTGCTCACCGTGAGCCAGCGCAACATCCGGCTGCTCAAAGGCAGTCAGCAGCAGATCGAGGAGCTGGAGCTCAAGAACGTTCCCACCAGCATCGACCAGGTCGTCCAGTCGGAGGAACCCGGTGCGCACCCGATCGCCTGGCAGCCCGCACCAGCCGGCGGACAGGCCGGACACCCCATCTTCTACGGACACGGTGCCCCCGACGCTCACATCAAGAAGGAAGAGGTACGCCGGTTCCTCCAGCGAGTCGCGACCAGCCTGCACGGCTTCGTAGGCGACATGGATCTGCCAATGGTCCCGGTCGGCCTGGACTATCACGTGTCGATGTACCGGGAGGTCAACACCTACCCGCATCTCATCGACGAGGTTCGGATCGATCCGGATCCCCTCTCCGCCGATGAGCTACACACGCTGGCATGGCCTGTGGTCGCGCAGATCCTCGAGCGGCAGGTGCAGCAAGCCATCCAACGGTTCACCGATCTGCATGGCACAGGTCAGGCATCGAACGACCTCACGCTCATCGAGGCCGCGGCACGCGAAGGCCGGGTGGACACGTTGCTCGTAGCCGGCCAGCCGTGGTGCTGGGAACACACGCCGACCGACATTCAGGTCTTCCTGCTCGGCAACAACGAGGCCTTCGCGCGATGCGAGAAGCTTGACAACGTCGCAGCCGAGACGATGGCCCACGGCGGCCGCATCTACGCACGTCCCGCGCGGGAGATCCCTGGCATCGGTGACATCGCCGCAGTGTTCCGCTATTAGACGATCGTCATCGCCTGGCGTTGCCCCGACGTGTCCTACGCCGATGCAGGCTTTTCGTCCATTACTCCTAGGGCGAGGGTGGAGTGTGCGTACGCCGCTCCAGCCCGCATCTCGATGGCGACCCAGATCGCTTCCATGATTTCCTCTGGGCTGGCTCCCTTGCGCTGAGCTAGCCGGGTGTGCCCCTTGATGCAGTACGGGCACTGGGTGACGTGCGCAACGGCAACGGCGATCAGCTGCTTGGTCTTCTCAGGCAGCGCACCCTCGGCGAACACAGCATGGCTGAAGTTGTCGAATGCCTCGTGCACCGCAGGAGCGAGTTCCTTGCGTCGTTCTGCGATCTCGTGTGTCGGCGGATGATAGATCGCTTCTGTCATCGGTACCTCCGTAGCCACTCCTTCCCCCAAATCCGCGCTTGACGCATCGCCGATGCGGCAACGGGTGCGTCATCTGGTCACGGCACATCACGGCTCACGTCGGATCAGTCGACCGTGTCCTCGGAACCGCCGGCGCCAGCCGCACCGACGGGTTCAAGGTCAGCCCGAAGCCCGGCTTCTCTCCCACTGTCAACCAGCCCTTGTCAGGAAGGTCTTCACCGAGCAGCAGCGGCGCGTGCTGCGGAGTCACAGACTCCCCGTCAGCGGAGAGGACGGGGAACTCGGCGAGGTCACCGCCCGGTTGGGTGACGACGAAGTGGTAGTTGGGCATGCCGCAGGTGTGCGGGATGACCCGAACGCCGTAGACCTGGGCGACCGCCGCGATCCGCAGCGCCTCGGTCATCCCACCGCACCACCCCAGGTCGGGCTGGATGACGTCGACACCAGCCTCGCATAGCAGTCGGAACCCGGCAGCGGTGTACTCGTGCTCCCCGGTGGTGAGCGCCATCGTCGGTGGCATGCGGTCCCGAATCCGCCGAAGCCCGGCGTAGTCGTCGGGAGGCAGCGGCTCCTCGATCCACGTGAAGCCGAGCGGCTCGACCGCGTGTGCGAGGCGCACGGCATAGTCGACGTCGAGCGCCATCCAGCAGTCGTACATGAGCGGGAAGTCGGCAGGCACGGACTCGCGTGCCTCACGGGCGAGCGCAACGTTGTTGCGAAAGCCCGCCTCGCCCTCCGACGGGCCCCACACGAGTGGAAGCTTGGCACCGGCAAAGCTCAGCGCCGCAGCGGTCTCCGGACGTGGTCCCGTCGCATAGACACGGACGGCGTCACGGATCCGGCCACCGATCAACGCGTGCACCGGCTCGCCGACGACCTTGCCGTGCAGGTCCCAGATCGCCAGGTCGACCGCGGAGATGGCGTGGAGCACGAGCCCTTTGCGGCCGTACCGCAGTGTGCTCGCGAACATCCGGTCCCAGATTCGGGTGTGCGCTGACGCTCGCTCGCCGACCACGAGCCGAGCCAGATGCTGCTCGATGATTGCCGCAGCCGCGAGCCCTGTCGTGGTCGAGATACCGACTGCACCCGAGGCGGCTTCGACTTCGACGACGACCGTGCCGCCATCGTCGGCTCTGATCGCTGCGTCCCGGCTGTCCCGAAACTCCGCGTACCTCGTCATCGGGTTCGCGACCTTGCCGCCCAGCCAGTGGTGGCGCCGGTCAGGTTGGCGCCCCTCCCTGCCCGACTGGACCGCGGCATCCTTGCCCGCCTGGCCGTCCTCGGACGGCTCGTCCATCACGACGTACGACGCGCGAACGGCCACGATCCGGTCCTCGCTCACGACGGCCTCCATGTCGTTCTCGTCCGGTTAGTCATCGTCCGTCAGTCAAGCGAGCACGTCGAGGTCGATGACCGTACGTGGACCGCAGCCGAGAACCCTCGTCGTCGTGATGCCGGCCCAGGCCTCCGGCGGATGACGTACGAGCGAGGTTCGCGGAGTCCTCCTGGACGGCAGGCCCGCTGGTCAACCGGTGAAGGGCTCCAGACTGAAGCGTCCCCACACCACGAAGCCCGCCAGGACGAGGTAGACCAGGTTCGCCACCACGTGCCGGGCCTCGTGGCGACGCAGGTGTACGATCATCGCGCCCACCATCAGCAGCACCAATCCCAACGCTGCCAGCGGCACCAGGTCCGGTGCGATGTCGAGCGCCGCGGGCACAATCAAGCCGACCGCGGCTAGCACTTCGAGGACTCCAATGACCTTCACGGTGGTGGCGCTGAAGTCCTCTACCCATCCCGCACCACGAGCGGCGAGCAGCTTCTCCCTCGGCACGGCCAGTTTGACGACACCGGCGAACAGGAACACCGAGGCGAGCAGCGCCGCAACGATCCACAGAGCGAGGTTCATAGGGCCTCCGTTCACGAGCGATTCCTCGACCGCAAGGATGCGCACGGGTCCAGCTGTGTGACATCCCGCTGCTGTGATGTGTGCCACGCAGCGCCGACCCACTGTCACGTAGCGGCGAGAGCCAGCGTCTTGTGTCGGAGGTCTGCCAGCCCAGGATGGAGCAGATCTCCGACAAGTAAGAGAGGTGCGGCAGCATGAGCCAGTCCGGCCGTCCCGATGCCGCGACAGAGGCATTCGTCGCCCACCGCGACCTGTTGTTCACGATCGCGTACGAGATGCTCGGCTCGGCGGCGGATGCGGAGGACGTGCTGCAAGAGACCTGGCTTCAGTGGGCGGGCGTCGATCTCGACACGATCCGTAACGCGCGGGCGTACCTGATCCGGATCACCACCCGCCAGGCGCTCGCCCGGCTGCGGACGCTCGGGCGGCGGAAGGAGTCGTACGTCGGCCCATGGCTGCCCGAGCCGCTGCTGACCACGCCCGACGTGGCCGAGGACGTCGAGCTTGCCGACAGCCTCTCGATGGCCATGCTGCTAGTGCTGGAGACCCTCCGGCCCACAGAGCGGGCGGTCTTCGTGCTGCGCGAGGTTTTCGGCCTGGGATATGACGAGATCGCGGACTCCGTGGGCAAGACTCCTGCCGCCGTGCGTCAGATCGCCCATCGCGCTCGAGCGCACGTCGCGGAGCGCAGACCACGTGGGCTCGCCTCCCCTGCCGAAGCCCGTGCGGCGCTCATGGCCTTCCAGCGGGCGGTCGAGACGGGCGACCTGCAGCCCCTGTTCGACGTCCTCGCACCGGACGTCGTCGTCCTGAGTGACGGCGGCGGTGTCAAACCCGGCCCGCTGCGGCCTGTCGTGGGAGCCGACAAGGTGGCTCGGCTGCTCACCGCGGGTCTGGCCAAGGTGGGCGCCGCGGTGACGCTCGAGCTGGTGCACCTCAACGGTGGCCCCGGTCTCGTCGTCCGGCTTGACGGGCATTTCGACGGCGTGATGGCAATAAGGATTGAGGACGCCCGAGTCACCGGAATCTACGTCGTTCGCAACCCTGAGAAGCTCTCACATGTGGAACGGGAACCACGGTGACCCCCGGCGGCTAGAACTTCTCGGACCTGACGTCGCCGTGGGCGCTGTAGAGGACGTCGGTGATTGCTCTGGCGCGCAGCTCGGGTGTGACGGCATCGGGATCAAGGATGGTCTGCAGGAACAGACCGGCGTCGAGTGCGAGCACGAGGGTGGCAGCCTCGTCTGGCGACCTCGTCTCGGTGGCCTGTGACTCGCCGGCGTTCTCGGTGATTGCGGCAGCGAGCCGCTCGCGCATCCGCCGGTAGCGTGTGGCAAGCGCGGCCTTGACCTCGTCGTTCCGGGCGGCATAGAGCCAGAACTCCAACATCAACAATCCGAAGGCGCTGCCGGAGCTCATGTGCTTCGCCGACGCCGACCGTAGTTCGGTCTGCACGTCCGCTCGCTCGCGCGATGCCGTGGCCGTCAACCGTTCGACGTGGGCGATCTGGTCGTCGAGGTGTCGGTCGAGCAGCGCGAGGAACAGCTCGACCTTGCTGCTGAAGTTCGAGTACACCGCTCCCTTGGTGTAGCCCGCTGCGTCGGCGATCTCGTCGAGCGTCGCCGTGTGGAACCCCCGCCGCGCGAGTACCTCAGCCGCAGCGTCGAGCAGTCGCTGTCGGGTCTGCGCGCGGCGCTCTGCCTGTCTCACCGTCGCCCACCTCGTGTCTCGATTTTCATACCGACGAGTATATACTGACAGGTATCCAAGTTAGTGAGGAGACACGATGTCGAGAAGTGATCACCAGCAACGACCGGCAGCACGGGACGGCTCCCCCGTCGACGGCGTTGCCCTCGCCACACCACCCGCTACGCCGCCGTTTCGCAGCTTGACGTGGCGGTTCGGCAACGCGCTCGTCGGAATCTTCGCTCGGGCCGGTGTGGGTCCGATCGCACTGCTGACCACCACCGGTCGTGTGACTGGAAAGCCGCACACCGTTCCCGTCGTTCCGATCGACCACGCAGGATCACGTTGGCTGGTTGCGCCGTACGGCCCCGTCGCATGGGTCCACAACGTCCGGGCCAACGGTCGCGCCACCCTGCGCTACGGGCGACGGGCGGATTCCTACGTCGTTCGCGAGGCCACACCGACCGAAGCTGCCCCGGTTCTCAAGCGCTACGTCACCATCGCAACCAAGGCACGCCAGCGCTTCGCCACGCCGGTCGACGCACCAGCCGAAGCATTCGAGGCCGAAGTCGCGACACACCCCGTCTTCGAGCTCCGGCCCTCACCGGCACCGTGAAAGGTGCAGCCACCGCCGAAGGCTCACCAAGTTGCTGATCGAGCAAAGCAGCAAGCTGTCAGCGGTAGAAGCTGACCGAGCTGACTTGCCGACTATGAGGAGCAACCGAGCGACTCGGTTCGCCTTGCCGCAGGAGTGCTCACCCCCGTGCGACCCATCAACATATAAGCCATGACAGGCATGGGAGAGCGCTCAGAAGCACAGAACGCCGAGTCAGTGAGGCGGCTACTCAGCATCTCTCTTCAGAAGCGCCGAGACGGCCGGGAGCACCTCCTTGGCGGGGCCGCTGATACCGCATTCCATGGCGAGCCAGCCGGTGTAGCCGATCTCCTTGAGAGCGGCGAGGATTGAGGTCCAGTCCACGTGCCCTGCCCCGGGTTCGAGGCGGTTGCTGTCCCCAAGCTGGATATGCGCGAGGTACGGCGCCACCTGCCGGAGCGAGTCTGCGATGTCGACCTCCTCGATGTTCATGTGGTAGATGTCGGCGACCACCCGGAGCGCATCACTGCCAACCTCGCGCACGAGATCGGCAGCGGCAGCGACCGTGTTCACCATGTGATCCTCGTACCTGTTCAACGGCTCAAGGAGAAGTGTCGCCCCGACCGCCTCGGCGTGCTCCGCGAGGGCGCTGAGCTCTTCCAGAAGAACGGCACGATCCTCCTCGGGTGTCCGAGGCGGAACAAATGGCGGCAGCTTCCGGCTGAACAGTCCAAATGCCGCCGGCGTGATCGCGCCGAAACCGCCCGCGGCGGCGATGCCTTCGAGCAACACCTTCATGTGTTCTCTCGCCTGCCGGCGGCGATCGGCATCGAAGTCCCCGATGAACCGGTCGTACGCAACGCACACCGTCGGCATGACAACGCCAGCCGCCCGGGCGGCAGCAAGCTCGGCGGCACGGCCGGCGAAGACCCCATCACCGAACCCGCGCAACTCGATACCGTCGAAGCCGACTGACTGGGCGAATTCGAACTTCTCTTCCAAGCTGTCACCGGGGAGCAGGTGTTCCTGAGCGGCGAGCTTGATTGTCACGGAGCTGCCTCCCTTTCGCTAGGTGGCTATCTGGCTCATGCGGTCATGGAAATGTCCCGAGGGCGGCGTCAGTACTCCAGGACGACTTGGAGCACGTCGGCTGGATGCTGGTCAACGAGGGCGAACGCCCGAGCCGCATCGCGGGCAGGGATACGGTGCGTTACGAGCGGTGCTAGGTCGAGCCGCCCATCGCACGCGAGCCGCATGAAGGTCTGCTGCAACCGCTCGAGGTCCCAGCGATGCTGGAGGTGAGGTGCGACACCGGAGATCTGCGAGCAGATGACCTGGACCCGGTTGTGGTGGAATTCCTCGCCGAGGGCCAGGCCTGTGCCTTCACGCTGGAAGAACCCGGCCGCTACGACCCGGCTGTTGTACGCAACGGAGCGGATCGCCTCGTGCAGAGCCGGATACGAGCCGCTCACCTCGAGGCAGACGTCAGCACCTCGACCACCGGTCAACGCGCGGATCTGTTCGGCGACCTCACCTCTGGCAGCATCGATGGTTTCCCAGGCACCCAGCCGCCTCGCAACGTCCCGACGAGATTCGAGCATGTCGACGCCGATGACGTGCGCTCCGTTGAGGCGGGCGAGTTGAGCGACGAGCTGTCCGGGCACGCCGAGCCCGAACACGGCCACGGTCTCGCCCACGTGGATGTCCGCGTCGAGCACGACGTTCAGCGCGATCGCTCCGATCTGGGAGAAGATCCCGTTGATTGGGTCGATGCCCGTGGGCAGCCGCCGCGCCGCTGCGTACTCGGCGCTCTTCACCACGGTCTCGCGGTGCCCCCACGTGCCCCAGACCACGTCACCCACCCGCACAGGTGGGGCGCCATCCGCGCCCTGCGCCGAATCGTCGAGTGCGGCCACCTCGACGACTCTGCCGACCTCTTCGTAACCCCACCCATCAACCGGATAGTCGAACGTCGTCGCGCCCGGGATGAAAAGGCGGCGCTCGGCGTCCCACTTCTTGTTGAGATAGGGGTTCGACCCCCGGTAGGCGGTGAGCTCCGTTCCGGCCGAGATACCTGAGTACAGCGTGGCGATCCGGACCTCGCCCGGGGCCAGCGGCGGTTCGTCGTACTCCGCAACCTCGACCTGTCGTGGACCCGCGAATCTCACCACGTGGGGCATAGCACGTCCTTTCCTGAAAGTGCCTTTACCGACGAACGAGGAACCGACGAGCGCATCAGCCCTTGACCGCCCCTGCGATGAAGCCGCGGATGAGCTGCCTCTGTGCGAGGACGAAGAGGACGAGGATGGGGATGATGGTGATCAGCGTCGCCGCGGCAAGCGGACCGATGTCGATCGTCCGTTCGCCTGCGAATACGTACAACGCGGTGGTGAGCGGGCGGTGGTCACCGCTCGGAAGGTAGAGCAGAGGGACGAGAAAGTTGTTCCAGTTCTGAAGGAACGTGAAGATGGCCAGGGCTGCCGCACCCGAACGCGCCAGCGGCATCATGATATAGACGAACGCCTTCCACTCGCTGCAGCCGTCGACCCGGGCAGCCTGTTCCAGCTCGACTGGCAGGCCCTGGAAGAACGCCCGCATGAAGAACGTCCCGAACGGTAGGCCAATCGCGACGAGTACGAGCTGCACGCCAGGCAACCGGTTGAGTAGCCCAAGGTCACGCAGCTGGAAATACAGCGGGATCATGATGGTGAAGAAGGGCACGAGGATGCCGAGAACAATGAGGTAGAAGATCAGATCGCGGCCGGGAAACTCACAGCGGGCCAATGCATAACCCGAGAGCGTGCATAGCACCACGACCACTACCGTTGTCGGGACCGACAACCAAACGCTCGTGAGGAAGTAGTCGCCGAAGCCACCCTCAGTCCATGCGGTGACGAGGTTCTCCCAGCTGAACGACGTGAACAGACCGAACGGATCGACTCGTACGTCGCGTTCAGTCCGCAACGCCGTCGAAAAGACAAGCACGACCGGGAAGAGCGCCAGCACCGCGCATGTCCCGAGGAATAGGTGTTTGCCGAGCCCGCTCGGCACCCCACCTCGCGGCCGGCGCACCGACGACTGGCGACGCCCGATCGCCTGCGAGAGGCGTTCGCTCGTGGAGCTAGCGGTGGACGACAGGTCGGTGGAGATCGCCATGATCAGTCACCCATTCCCCGCTTCGCCAGCGCCCGCTGGACCCGGTTCAGGATCATTACGCACGGCAAAGACAGTACGGTGATGAGAAGGGCCAATGCGGTGCCGTACCCGATGTCGTTGAGCTGGAAGGCATTCTTGAACGCGTACGTCCCGAGGACCGACGTCGCGTTACCCGGCCCGCCTCCGGTCATGATGAAGACGATGTCGAAGACGCTGATGCCACCGACGAACGTGATGGCCGTGACCATGAAGAACACGGGAACGATCTGCGGCAAGATCACGTGCCAGAGCCGACGCGCGGCGTTGGCGCCGTCGATGCGGGCCGCATCGATGAGGTCTAGGTCGACGTTCTGCAACGCCGCCAGGAAGATGACGACGACGAACCCGAACGTCGCCCAGATCGCAGCGGCGAGTACTGCATACAACGCGGAGTCGGGCTCGCCGAGCCAGCCACGCGCAGCCTCGCCCAATCCCACCAACGTCAGCAGCCGGTTGAGCCAGCCATTGATCGGGTCGTAGATCCAGCTCCAGACAATGCCAACAGCGATCGGCGGGAGGACGTAGGGCATGAAGAACACCAACCGGTAGAACAGGACTGCCCGTACCCCACTCCACAACACGACGGCGAGCAGAAGGCCCAGCACGATTGGCGCAGTCGTTCCCACGAGCACCCAGATGAGGTTGTTGCCGAGGGCGTGCCAGACCTCTTTGTCACCGACCATCCTGAGAAAGTTGTCGGCGGCCACGAACCTCGGTGTCGGTGAGACGCCGTCCCAATCGGTGAGCGCGAAGTACACCGCACTGCCCAGAGGGAACAGGAAGAACACCGCCACAATGAGGAACGTCGGCGCGACGAACAGTAGTCCTAGCCGTGACCGCGACCGCCTCGTGGCGGCAACCCCGGCCGAGAATGACTGTGCCACGTGCTACTCCCCGGTCGAGGACTGGAAGGCTTCCTCAAGATCGTCGGCGACTTCTCTAGCAGTCGCGGACCCGGTGAGCACCGACTGCAAGCCGTCCCACATTGTCTCGTTGAACACGTCGGTCGTAAGGACGTCGATGTTGTAGCCGAAGTCGCCGGCGCCGGATGCCATCTGGCCCGTGTCGTCGAGAACCTGCTTGAACAGTGGACTCGTCTTGATACCGGATGTGTCGACAGGATAGGCGGGGATGATGTTCAGCTTCTCGACCGACCAGACGCCGTACTCCGGGGACATCATGTGGTCGAGGAACTTGATCGCCAGCTCAGGGTTGGCGGTGTTGGCAGAGACAAAGGTTCCCCCACCGAGTCCACCGGCGAAGATTCCAGGCCCTTCCTCGGCCGGGAACGGAATGAACCCCACCTCAAAGTCCGCGGTCTTGGTGATATCGGAGATCATCCACGTGCCGGTGAGGTTCATCGCAGCCTTGCCGGAGTAGAAGAGTGCGTTGGCGCTGTCGTACGTAATTGCGTTCGGTGACGGCGGAAGATAGCCACGCTTACGGAAGTCGTTGAACCACAAGTCGATCGCTCCGATGACTTCCGGGGAGTTCCATGGCTTCTCGCCGGCGAGCAACGCCGCAACCCCGTCGGAGCCGATGCTGCTGGCGAGGATGGCGCTGAGGATGTGGCCGGCCTCCCAGCCCTCCTTGTTGGAGAAGGCGAACGGCGTGATCCCCGCGTCCTTCAGCTTCTCAGCGGCAGCTTTAAGCTCGGCAAGGTTCCTGGGCTCGTCGATGCCGTGCTCGGCGAAGAGGTCCTTGTTGTAGAAGATACCGATCTCCTCGACCTGTCCCGGAACGCCGAGGATCTTTCCGCCGAACGTGACGCGTTCCTTCGCCCAGTCGTAAATCGGCCAGTTGTACTTGTCGTATGCATCGGTGAGATCGTAGAGAAGTCCAGCATCGGCGAGAACGCCCGCGAAGCCGGGACCGGTGTCATAGCCGAAGACGTCCGGACCTTCTCCGCTGCGCAGCTGAGTCTGCAAGACGGCCCGGAGATTGTCATTCGGCATCACGTTGAGATCTACCTTGACGCCGGGATTGTCCTTCTCAAAGGTGGCGATGTCCTGCTTGATCAGGTCGAGTTGCTCCGCATCCTCGGGCTGGCCGATGAGGTACGTGATCGTGTTCGAGTCACCCCCGGCCTCCGGCCGTGCCGGACTACCGCCTCCAGTGCAGGCCGTCGCCAAGAGGCCGACGCCAATCACGATGGCCGCCCATCGAGCGACCCAGGCTCTTGCTCGAGCGGGCATTGACCTGTCTCCTTCCTCAGCGGCTCATCGGACCAGAGCGATGCCTGCGGCAGACACGACTAGGCCCCATCTCAGGCCCATCTACTCCTGTAGCTATTCGAGAGAGTAGGCCCGCTCGGCAACGACCGCAACTGGATAGCCGACGGCGGATAGGCTGTTCGTGCTGGCTTCCCCGCGTCATGCTGGCCGACAGGACTCGATCTACAGGAAGGGAGAACACGTCACGAGACGGTGGAGTCACTGACTGTGTAAAGATCTCTACACGAATAGAATCTGAGTAACGCGAGAAAGGAGCTGCCCGTGGTAAGCCGAGACGACGTCGCTCGCCGAGCCGGCGTATCGACCGCGGTCGTGAGTTACGTCGTCAACAACGGGCCCAGGCGGGTAGCCCCGGCAACCCGGGAACGGGTTTTACGCGCGATCGCCGAGCTCGGCTACCGCCCGAACTCCGTCGCCCGGTCGCTGCGTACCAACCGCACCCGGACGATCGCCCTCATCGTCCCCGACATCGCGGACTCGTTCTTCGCTCAGTTTGCCCGGGAGCTCCAGACCAGGGCACACGACCGCGGGTTCACCGTCCTGCTCGCCAACGCGATGGACGACCCCGCGAGCGAACTCGACCACGTCAAAGTCTTCATCGAACGTCGGGTCGACGGAATCGTGGTCGCGCCCACAGGCTTGGGCCGCCAAGGACTCGACGAAATCGCCGATTCCAGAATCGCTTCGGTCATGGTCGACCGCGAGATGCCGGGCGTCCGAAGCTCCTCGGTGATCGTGGACAACCATCACGGCGGTTACCTCGCGACCCGACACCTGCTCGAGCACGGACACACTCGGGTCGGTTGCATTGGCGGTCCCCTGGAGATCACCATTGCAGCTGACCGCAGTCGGGGCTGGCGGCAAGCCCTCCTCGAGGCAGGTGTGGAACCGGATCCCTTACTCGAGACGCACTCCTCGTTCTCGCGCTTGGCCGCCTACAGAGGAACCCTCCGCCTGCTACGAGCCCGTCGACCCCCCACCGCGATCTTCGCTTGTGCGGACGAGCAGGCCCTCGGTGTCTACCGAGCCGCCGCCACCGTAGGCGCCCGTATCCCAGACGATCTCGCCGTCGTGTCATTTGACAGCGCGTCGACCGCGCCGTACCTCACCCCAGGGCTCACCTCGATCCGGCAGCCGGTCGCACAGCTCGCCGAGCGCGCGGTGTGCCGCCTTATCGATCAGATGGAACACCCCGACCGCGCCCCGACGCGGGACTGCCTGCCGGTGGAACTGGTCGTGCGCGGCTCCTGCGGCTGTCCCGACACCGAGCCCGACTCTGGGTCCCACACCACTTCGAAGCCAGGGCCGACGAGTGGCTAGAGACGGCATGGGCAGACCCCTCTGACCATGGGGTGGACGAACGATGCGAGGCGAGCCCCTGGTTCGACGCTGCAGCCCACCATTGGCCCAACGCGGGCTGCGTCGATCTGCAATCGCCTCGACCCAGCCCATCAAGGCGACGAGCAAGTCACAAGCCGACGCACTGTCCGCTCGTGGGCCCGACGACAGCGTTGGGCTTGCCTTCGTTGACCGGTGACGGCGAATTGTCCTCGCACGAGAGTGGCCCGCCTATCGTGTTGCCAGAAATCGCCACCGGGGCGTATCCCGTCTGCACACCGGTCACAGCCACCGGACCGGTGATCTCTGACTGAGAGATCAGGAGCCGCTCGGTCACATCCGACACGCGCACCGGACCGCGCACCGTCGTGCCCACTAGTCGTACCGTCGCCGCATCGCTCGCCGCGACCGGACCATCCACCGAGGCGTCGACGGCGACCAGGCTGCCACCAGACCGTACCGAGATCGGGCCGGCGATACGCGACCCCTGAGCCAAGCACGTCACGCCGGAGTCGACCGTCAGCGGGCCGGTGCGAGATCCCGCGATCGACGTGGTGCAGTCGTGCAGCACCAACGTCGTCAGCGATCGTGGCGGCAGCTCGACCGTCAGATCCGACCCGGTAACCGACTCCTCCATCCGCTCCAGCGAATGGGTTTCATCGGTCAGGTAGGTCACCACATGGCTGGATGACGACACACCATGGAGTGCCAGGTCGAGCGACACCCCGGATTCCCGGTTGTTGATGACGTTGATGACCTTGCTGCCGTCGCTGTTCTCGTACGCCGAGATCTTCATCAGCTGACCCGAGGTCTGCGCCTCGACGCGGAACGCGTCCGGCCGGATGAACCTGCTGTACGCGGCCGTCGCCCACAACCGCGACGAGACGTTGAAGTCCGGCCCATCCAGCTGGATCGGTGCGGCAGTGAAGCCGACGGATGCTCCGAACCAGGTGATGTACGCATTCGCTTCGGCCAACGTCAGCGTGTCGTGGATGTCGTTGGCCAGCACCAGTCCTGCGCTCGGATTGCCATCCCACGCCTCCACCCAGGCGGTGCCGCTTGGCAAGGCGTACTCCGACATCCAGACGGGATCATCCGTCGGCAACGGGCTGCGGGCACGCGACACGTAACTGTGCCCGGAATGGATGTCGACCCACGCGGCGCTCTGTGGATCCGCCTCGATCGCCCTGGTGTAGTCGACCTGGCGGTTCCACCCCGCAGCGTCACAGCACACCAGGTTGAGGTCTAGTCCGGACCTATCGATGGCCTGGCCCATCGCCTTGACGAAATCGACGATCTGCGCGTCGTCAAAACGCATGGAGGAGTACGACGCGGTGAAGTCTGGTTCGTTGGTGAATCCGAGATCGGTTATCCGGATGCCTTCGTCTGCGTAGAAACGGACGTACTGCAGCAGATAGTTCGCGTACGCCTGCCGCCAGTCCTCGTCGCAGTCGGTCCCCGGCACGCCACACAGCATGCCACCGTTCGCCTCGTCCCCGTTGGTCTTCATGTAGCCGGGGGCGCTCCAGGCGTCGGCGTAGAACCGCTCGAGGCCGTAGTCCATGGCGTGCTTCGCCAACCACACTTGGCCCATGTCGTAGCCGTCCCACTCGTACCGAGGCTCGGCATCCGGTCCTTTCGGATCCTCCGGCTGGATGGAATCCTCCGGCGTGGACGCGATGTGCAGGCGCAGGATGCTGAATCCCGCGCCGGTCTCGGGGTTGAGCAAAAGATCCAGCACCTTCCGCTGGTTCTCGGGAGTGAGGCCTTCTGACCCGTTCATCACTGCGGCACGTCCGAACGCCTCGGAGAACCCGAACCCGTCGATGTGCTGCCGCTTGGTTGCGAAGTCGACTCTGCCGGTCTCCTCAGGTGGCAGCTCACTGTCCGGCGGCGGTTCGATCATGGTGACCGTCACGTCGTCGACGTAGTACGAGACGGTCGGGTCTGGACTTTCGATGTAAAGCTGCAGTTCGAAACCGGATTCGGGTGGGCTGTACTGACCGCGAAGTTCCGTCCAGCTCTGGTCAGTGACGGCAGGCTCTGAAGCCACCTGCTGCCAGCGGGTCTGGCCGGTGCTCTCCGGTACGAACTGCACCGTCATCTGTAGCTGAGTGGTCGGGCTGCCCTCTTGCAAGCGGACGTACGCCTCGACCTCATAGACCGCCCGTGGCACGAGAGTGCCGAGCAGGTCCACAGCCGGCCCATGCCAGCCTGCCGTACGTCCTGTGGTGAGGAGGCTGTAGCTGCCGCCGTGCGCCTGCGCGTCGCTCGCCGCCAGCACCGCGGTGCCACGGCGGAACCATCCCTGGGTCGTACCGTCTTCGAAGTCGCTGCTGAACACCACCTCCGGCACGTCCGCTGCCGCTGGTGATCCAGCAAGGAGTGAGGTCATGAGGCCGAGCATTCCGGCCACTGCCAGGAGCATCCGCCGCATCGCCCGCTCTGCCTTCCGAAACTTTCAAAGATCGTAAGTCGCCCTTTGTGGCGCAGGCTAAGCGCCGTGTGAGCGGGTAGCAATACCTCGTTCTCTGGAAACTTTCGGACCGTCAGCAGTACGAGCCCGCACGTCATCGCTGTTCCATGGCTGTACGAAAGGAGTGTCGCTGCTTCTTCACGAGCCGTTGATTTCCAGCAAGCGGCTGGGATCTTTAGCTACCGGCATCGACCGATCCCTCGAACGAAAACGGAAGCAGATCGTCCGGAACTCCGTGTAGCCTAGCCCCTCATACGATCGGCGCCGAAGGAAGACACATGAAGATTTCTCGGCAGGTCACCGTGTTCGATGCCGCCGACATCACCGCGGAGAGCGCCTTCTGGGCCGGCCTTCTGGGCGGCACCGTGTACAAAGGCGACGACTTTCATTGCGTGTTCGTCGACGGCAAGTGGCGGTTCGGTGTGCAGCTCGCACCGAACCACGTTCCACCCGAGTGGCCGGACGGGCTGCCGCAGCAAGTGCATCTCGATCTGCATGTCGAAGACATTCGATCGGCCCATGAGCACGCGATCTCGCTCGGCGCGCGGCTCTTGAAGGCGGCCGACCTTGACGCCGAAGAGGGCTTTTAGGTCTACGCCGATCCCGCCGGGCATCCCTTCTGTCTGTGCTGGGACCCGAACGTACCTGCCGAGCACGACTTTGGCGCAACGAAAGGATAGGAAGCGGCAGGTCTGGTCCGACATCGCCTGCCCGTGGCGCTTCGTGGGTAAGTGACGGTTCGAGAGAATGTGGCCGCGTACGGGCTCCGGCGCCGGCTGAGCCTGCGTACTGTCGCCGGAACTGCGACACCCTACCTACTCCCCCACGTTGACCTTGGTCGCGAGCCAGGCTAGATGTACGGCAAGGTGAGCGGCGGCTGGCCCGGACCCCGATGATCTTCAAGCGCAATGCGTGAAACCGGCGAGTGAAGCTTCTCGTCGAGACTGGTCATCCTGTCGACCAATATCGCTCGTAACTCGGCGCGTACGTGTGCGTAGGCCGGGTCGTCGTAGAGGTTGACGAGCTCGTGGGGATCGCTCACGAGGTTGTAGAGCTCACCGTATGGCTTGTCCTGGTAGTGGACGAGCTTCCACTCGCGGGTTCGGATCGAACGCTGGCTCACGGCTTCTGCGTACGCAGCGTCTCTGACCTTTCGCACCTTTCCGTCGATCAAAGGAAGAAGGTCTTCGCCTTGCACGCCTTGGTGGACTTCAAGTCCGCCCAGCCGAAGCATCGTCGCGGCGACATCGATCTCCTCGACCAGCGCGTCGATCACGCCGGGCTGAAAGCGTGCCGGCCAGGAGATGATGAGCGGCACCCGCAGAAGGTCGTCGTACAAGAAGGCGTTCTTGAAGAGCAGTCGGTGGTTGCCCGCGAAGTCGCCATGGTCAGAGGTCAGGATCACCACCGTGTTGTCACGATCCCCGCTCTGCTCGAGCTCGCTGAGGATTCGTCCCACAAAGTCATCAATCATGCTGATCTTGCCCCAGTAGTGGGCGATGAAACGCCGCAGCTTGGTGGGATCGTGCGTGATGACGCTGTAGTCACCGAACCCGTTCCCCCCGACGAGTGTTGCGTTGAAACGCCAGCTGTTCCGGCGGCTTGCTGTCGAGCTCGTTGTCAGCCCAGACAGGTAGCGGCAGATCCTCCGGGTCGTACAAGGTGTCCCATGGGGGCGCCGGGTCGAGCGGCAGGTGGGGACCAGGGAAGGACGTCCAGCAGAAGAAGGGTCTGCTTCGATCACGGGCTCGAAGGAACTCGATCGATGCTCGACAAACGAAGCCGTCCACGTGCTGCTCAGTAGGTAGCGGTGAGGTCACGGCGCCGTAATACTCCCTGTATCCGTCCACGTGCTCCGCTCGCGGCGCTGTGGCGTAACCCGTTCGGCGTAGGAACTTCTGGTAGGTTTCGACGCCTGGGGTGGACTTCCCCCCGTCGTCAGTGACCGTGTAGTACTCGTATCCCAGGTCGGCTTCCGTGTCTCCCCAATGCATCTTGCCTATCGCCGCGGTCTGGTAACCAGCGTCCGCCAGTCGCCGACTCACGGTGACCTCGTGCTTACCGAGCCCGCCCGAGTTCCATCTGACCCCGTGTGCGCTCGGAACCTTTCCCGTTATGAGCGACGCTCGCGAGGGCATGCACACGGGGTTGTTGACGAACGCATGGGTGAAGCGGACCCCAGTACGTGCCAGCACGTCGATGTGTGGTGTACGAATGTGTGGGTTCCCATTGCAGCCGAGCGTGTCGTAACGCTGCATATCCGTCGTTATCAGCAAGATATTCGGCTGACCAGCCATGGGGAACCACTCTCCCATCTGGTGGCGCAGGGCGTCGACGGGACGTCATGGCGCGCGAACCTTCCCACCCGTCAGGATGATCACCGCCCGCTTGTGGCCCCCGCGCACACGGATGGCACAACTCACCGTGCAACCATCGACGCCCTGCATACCGACTCATCGTCATGAACACCCTGACCGGATCGCGCGATCGCGAGGTCTGCCGTGCAGCTCCTCACTCGCGCCCCGACGCGGGAGGCTCACGGTTGGACCCCCGCCTCCTGAAGCTGCTGGCGAGCACTCTCGACGTACTCTTCGTACCGGAACTGTCCTGAGAGCGTGTCGAGGAAGTCCTGGTACTCCGTCAGGGGCCGGTCGCCGCCGATGAACCGAGCGAGCTGCTCGCGAGCGAGCCGAGGGCCGACTCGCCGAGTACGACGGAAAGAGATGGCGCATCATCGAGCGCAAGCCGTTCACCGCTGTCAGTGGACGCCACGAGTTCGGTGGGACCATCTTTGCTACGGGCTGGGACCAAGCATCCGCGATCCTGAAGGTCTTCACTCAGGCCGACCAGACCTGGACCACCTATCGGCTGCCGAAAGCCTCCCATTGCTTCGACCACAAGTGGCAGACCGAGTGGCCACGTATCCGGGAAACCGAGCATGAGCGGCTCCTTCTTGATCACCACGGCATGTTCTATGAGCTCTCGCCATGGGCCTACGGCGGGCGTGTGGGGCATACGGCCTATCTCCACGCACCTCTGGGTCCTCGGTGACTTCTGCTCCTGGCGAGGCATGCTCGTACTCGGCGCCGACAACGCCTCGCCAAGCCACGGCCTCAGCCCGACGACTGCCGAGCCCCAGTCAGGCCTGTGGTTCGGCAAGACCGACGATCTGTGGAGTTTCGGTAAGCCGAAGGGATGGGGCGGACCCTGGTGGCTGACCAGGGTGACTGCACACGTACCCTCGGATCCCTTCCTCATGACCGGCTTCGAGCACAAGTGTCTCCACGTCGAAAACCAGGGAGACAGCACAGCGACCATTCGCCTCAAGATCGACTTCCACGGTCACGGCCGCTACTCTGCGTTCGATACTCTCACGGTCAAAGCTGGAAGCATGGCTACCTACGTATTCCCGACCGGCTTCAGCGCCCACTGGATACGGCTCGTCAGCGATACCGACACCATCGCAAGCGCACAGTTCTTCTACACCTGATGAGGGGATGCCATCGGGCTCGCTGCCTTGCCACCCAGCCGGTGGTGGCGTCGGTGCGCCCGGAATATCCCCTCAGGCGGCGGGGTTCGCTCGAGTATGAGCGAATCTGATCCGATCGCCGTCCAGGTCTGGTCCGACATCGCCTGCCCGTGGTGCTTCGTGGGCAAGCGACGGTTCGAGAAGGGTGTGGCAGCGTACGGCGGGCCGGTGAGCGTGGAGTACCGATCGTACGAGCTGGCCCCGGACACCCCGATCGACTTCGAGGGCAGCGAGGTCGACTTCCTCGCCCGGCTCAAAGGGCTTTCGGTCGACCAGGCACGGGCGTTGCTCGACCAGATGACCGAGGTGGCCGCCGCGGAAGGCCTGCACTACGACTTCGACGCCCTGAGGCACACCAAGACCCTCAAAGCGCACCAGGTGCTCCACCTCGCCAAGGCTGAGGGCATCCAGCTCGCGGTAGTCGAGCGGCTGTTCCGGGCGTACTTCGAGGAGGGTCGCCACCTGGGCCGCGACGACGAGCTCGCGGCTCTCGCTGCCGAGGCCGGCTTGGATCCCGCGAAGACCCGCGCCGTGCTTGCTGCTGACGCGTACGCCGACGCGGTGCAGACCGACATCGCCCAGGCCCAGGCGTACGGCATCACCGGCGTACCGTTCTACGTCATCGACGGCAGGTACGGCGTCGCCGGCGCCCAGTCGCCGGAAACGTTCACGGCAGCACTGCGGCAGGCCGCCGCCGACCGCGAAAGGTCACGACCATGACGGAGGCACGGACCAATCACACCGAAGACACCGGCGACGTCGGCCCTGCCGCGACGACTCAGGCAACGGCATCCTCAAAGCCACCGTTCCTGATCGTGGGATCCGAGGACGCGGGCTACTGCGCCGACGGAGTTTGCGTCCTGCCGTCGGAACGCGACACCCCACCTGCTCCCCCACGTTCGTAGGAGCCTGCCGCAGACAGAGCCGACTCACCGGTTCAAAGTTCCTGCTCCACCAGGCGTGTAGCGCGCTGTGACGACGTGTCGCAGCGTACGGTCAGCTGGAGGGCCAGGTGAGGTCAAGCGACGGTGGTACGTGCCCCCGCAACGCCGCCCCGAACGCCGCCGACCTGACTGGCGGTCAGGTCCGGTAGATCTCGGCGAGTGCCGTGAACGCGGCCTTGGGTTCCCAGCGCATGTCAGGGTAGGTCTGGCCATAGCGATCCTCGAAGAACTTGACGATGCTGGGGCTCGCCAGGTCGAGGTCGTCGCGGGGGTCGCCGTCGGGCCGGTGTGGGTGGTTCTCGAGCGCGAAGAGGTACACGAAGGCGGCGTCGACTCCCTCGGTCTCGAGCACTTCCAGCACCTCGCGAAGGTAGGTGGCCTGACCCTCCTCGTCGCGGACGTAGTCGCCCTTCAGACGAACCGGCGTCAGCGTGCCGTTCTCGTACTCGGCAATCTCCATGCCGCGAGCGCCTGCGTCAGCTGCGCCACGGTAGGTGGACGCGCCGAAGCCGGTGATGGCGACCGGCTTGCCTTGTGCCACAAGGGCACGTACGCCATCCCGATACCGGTCGGCGACCTCAGCGGACCGGATCAGCTCGACCGACATGATGTCGAAGCGCGTCCAGTCGATGCGCTCGAACGGTATCGCGGCATAGGTGACCCGGCCCTGGAAATGCTCGCGAACCGCGGCCACAGCTTTGCCGAGGAAGGCGTCCAGTCGGGCGCTGGCCTCGGCGAGCCGCTCGCCTCGGCCGTCGATGTTGTCGAGCAGGCGTCCAAGCCGCTCGTCAACACTGTCGCCCGGCAGGAAGCCGTGGTTCATGATCGTCAGCTCGACGCCGGTGACGAACACGACCTCGGCTCCGGCCTTGCGCAGACTCTCGGCGCGGCGTGCGCAGTCGGTGAACAACGACAGCATCTCGTCGTCGGTCAGCTGGAGCGGGTACGGCGAGAACCACACCTCCATGCCGAGTTCTGCGGCGACCGTGGCGGCGAGCTCGAGCCGCTCTGGATCCCCACCGACGATCTGGACGGCGTTGCAGTGCAGGTCGTCGCGGATGATGGCCAGCTCACGCCTGACCACCGCGGGATCGAGGCTCTTCCGGGAGGTCTCGCCGTTACTGACGAGACCGGTGTCGTAGGCGATGCCCTTGGCGCGCATCTTGTGCTCCTCTCAGGTGACGACGAAAGGAGCGTACGCGCAAATTTTCGTGTAAGCAATTTTGCGCACGCGCACCTGACGTGGGATACTTTGGAACGTGATGGCGAGGTCTGACGGCCTACGGGAAAGGAAGAAGCAGGCGACCCGCCAGGCGCTGCGTGAGGCGGCGTTGCGGTTGGCGCTGGAGCGCGGGCCGGAGAACGTGCGCGTCGACGACATCGCGGACGCGGCCGGGGTCTCTCCACGGACCTACAACAACTACTTCTCCAGCCGGGAACAGGCGATCGTCGCCGCCATCACCGCGGAACGAGAGTCACGGGTCGCCGCGGCGGTTGCCGCCCGACCTGCAGACGTCTCCCTTGCCGACGCCGTCCTCGACGCCGTCCTCGAGGAGTACACCGAGCCGGGCGACGACGCTCGTGACGCACTCCTCATGATCACCAGACACCCCCCGCTGCGCGATGCGTTCGTCGATGCCACTTCCGCGATCGAACGCCCCCTCGCCGATGCGATCGCCGGCCGGCTCGGCGACACCGATCACACCACCGCTCACGTACTCGCCGCGAGCGTGGCCGCCGCCGTCCGCGTCGCGCTTGAACGATGGGTCCGACCGGAGCGCCCCTCCCCCAGCGGACTCGTCGTGCCGTCGGGTTCGCTGCCCGAGCTGCTCCGCTCGGCGCTCGCTCCCCTGCGTCCCGCGCTCGATGCCGCGGAGAACCGGCGTCCGTAAGCTTCGCCGTGCCGTGCGTCTACATCGCGGCCGGATGCACGTGGCCGGTCAATGCGTAGTCATCCAGCCGTGGTCATCCAGCCGGCGCGAAATGGTCAATACGTAGGTGAGGTGGCGGGTTCGCCACTCCGCCACCTCACCGTTGCCGATGCGTCGTCAGCAGTACGGCGGAGCCGCGCCGACGTTCGCGACGTACCGTGCGGCCACCCACTGACCACCGCTGTCACTGGTGAGCTGGTACCAGCGTGGGTTGCCGTCGATCACCTGGCTGTCGACCTTGCACACCACGAACAGGATGGTGCCCTTCTTCGCCGAGGACACCTGCGCGTTCGCGGTGTTCGGCCCGCTGCGGATCTTCAACGAGGCCGCAATGACGCGCCCCTGGTATTCCTTCCCGTTACCGCAGAAGCGAGGCGCCGAGCCGATGTTGGCGACGTAACGCGCGGTCACCCACCTCTTGTTGGCCAGCTTGTACCAGAGCGCGTTGCCGTCCACGGATGGCCCGAGGACCTTGCACTGGATCGTGACCGTCTCCCCCGAATACAGCGTGTCGACGTCGGCCGATGCCGCCGTGGGCGCGCTTCGGACGTTGAGCGCCGACGCGATGACCTTGCCCTTGTAGGTGGTGGCGGCAAAGGCCTGTGGGGCTGCCGCCACCATGGTCGCTGGAAGTAGGAGGGCGGTGACGGCGGCGATACCGCCCACGCCGCGAAGCCTGGGAAGGGGAATCCGCCGTTGGAGGGCCGCGGCGCGTTCACGGATGCGAACACCGAGCCGACGGCCAAGGCTGTCGCCACCAGTGGTGGCAGGTATGCGAGCTCTCATGTTGACTCCTCCCGATTTCTTGGCTCGGCGTGATGAAGACGCCCGCGCCGCCGAAAAGGTTGCTTCACGGAATGGAGGATCTGAACGCAGGCCGCTGCGCGTCAGTCGCCCATTCGGCTATGTGGGCCGCATGGACGAACTCGAGCACCACATGTTGGGTCAACGACAGCCCGCTACCCGCCGAACACGGCCTGGCGCGTCTGTTGTCGTCGTCAGATCCGTCAGCCGCCGCCGGCCAGGATGCGGCGCCCGAGCGGCGTCAGTGTGTGGACGACGTGACGTCCCTTCCTCGTCGACCTCACCAGGCCGCTGTTGCGCAGGATCGCGGTGTGCTCACTCGTCGACGAAAGGGAAAGGCCCGTGCGTGCAGCCAGCCGGGTGGTGTCCAACGGCGTAGTCAGCGCCCGCAGAAGAGCAGCACGTGGCGCACCGATCAACGCCGCCAGGTGTCGGTCCGTACCCTCCACGAACTCATCCGGCTGCATCCACTGCGGTGGCGGATTGATGGGATAGACGAGCACCGGGTCCAGCTCGACGTTCGCCAGGGTCACAGGTAGGCCTTCGCAGAAGAACGACGGGATCAGCGTCAAGCCTCGACCGCCGAGATCGATGGTGAGGTCAGCCGGATACCTGGCAGTGAGGACCGGAGGAGTCCACTGCACGTCCTTACCCAGGTTTGTCAGCATCGCCTCCGCGCCGCCGCGGACGATCCGCTGGGCGACGACACGTCGATGATCATCGAGCTGGGCGGCCATCTGCTCGCGGTAAGGGGCCAGGGCGTAGGTGTCGTACGTACGGAAGGCGGATGCCAACCACCGCAGTTGCCGCGGCTCTCCCGCGGCGATCCCGGACAACCAGGAGGACTGCCGGGGCACGCCCTTCGCCCTTGCCATCTCTGAACGAAGCCGCTGCTTGGGGACGTGCAGCACGGCATCGATGCCAGCCTCGAGGCTGTCGCTGGTGGGTGCCGGGGTCAGGAAGTCGGGGAAGTACCGCTCCGGCGGCGCCAGTTCGTACAACCTGGACACGATCGGGGCGAGGCGCTCGCGAGCCATGGTTCGGACCAAGCTCGCCCAGCTCCTGTAGGGACTGGTGCGACTGTGCCGTACGCCTAGCTGGTGCAGGCTCAGAATGATCTCCCACATCGGGTCGAGGTTTTCAGCGACCCGGATCCGCGCCATGTCCTCTGGGGAAAACACGATTCGCAGCACGTCACACCCCGCTCGGGACCTGCCCCTGCATGTGCAGCTCTAGTGCAGCAGCAGGTTAGCGAAGCCCGATCCTGATCAAATCTCGATCCGCTCTCGACCGGGAGGAAGGCGAGGCATCGATGGGAGGAGCGACAAGGAGATGAGCGAGCTCGAGACTGCCCTCGAGGCGCTCGACCTGTCGCAGATCTGACCCCGGCGGGAACGCGCACTGGATCGCCGTCGAGGACCTAGTGGGCTGGACCTCAGACCTCCCGCCAGGTCTCGGCGAACGCCAGCGCCGCAGAGCTGCCGAACCATCCCTCGGGCTGATGGATCTCGCCGCGCGCCGCGACACCGTTCACACGCACTTCAGCCGCTGCACACGGGCACGCGACCACCGAGGTCTCGAAGCCGGTGAGGTGCGTCATGACCTGGAAGCAGTCGAGCACGTCTCGCCATTCGAGCTCGATCGTGGTGGTCGAGGTGATGCAGGAGATCCGGTGGAACCGGTCTCCGCCGGGTGCTTCCACGAACTGGGCCGGAATCGGTGGACCATCCTCGATGCCGCGGCCACGAATCGTGTCGTAGTCGCGATAGAAGTGGTCCCAGACGTACGTGGCCAGCTCCGGGTTGTCGGTGTAGATGCCGACGGGCGCGTCGGAACCGAGTCCTGACCCCTCCCGATCGGCCCAGATCAGGAGCGCGTGCCCCGGGCCGACGGGCGACCATCGCGCAGTCCACATGCTCACCAGAACGACGATGTCGTCACTGTTCGGTCGATAGAGAATGATCATGGGGTTCTCGCCGGCGATCTTGATGCCGCGCTGGACGATGGGCTCGAACACGTTGCCTCCTGATCTCCTGCCGTCTCACCCCGGCCTCGGGTCAGCCGGCGGCTGTCGCCTGGAATGCTCGCATCTTCACCCCGTTGGGAGATAACGCGGTCGTCGAACCTCGAGCGGATCAGGTGTAGCGAGGTGCGTGAGGTTACGGCCGGATGAAAGCGCTAATCGAGCGAGAGATTCGTACGGTAGCGGCTGCACGTGGTCCCGCCTTAGCCGCCGGCAGCCTCCTCAGGCACAGCTTGATCGCTCGCGGCGTACCTCCCTGGCGACAGGCCTATCGTCCGCCTGAAGTCACGGATGAAGTGGGCTTGATCGCTGTAGCCAAGCTCTGCAGCGAGCAACGACCAGTCGCCCCGACGTGTCCGCGTCACGCGTTCGGCCGCCTCGTGCAGGCGGTACCGTCGGATCACCTGCTTCGGCCCGATCCCCACGTACTCGGTGAACAGACGTTGCAGGCGACGTACACCGAGCCCGAGCCGCCGGGCGAGATCGTCAACACGGAGGATCCGTGGCTCCTGCGCGATCCCTTCGACGATCTGGGCCACTTCCCGGACGGTCACCGCCGCGGGGTCGTCAGGCGCTGGCGCCCGGGCCAGCAGGAACTCTTCGACGGCCGCACGACCCCCACGACACGACTCCGACCAGGCATGAAGCTCAGGTTGGCGACTGGGTGCGGCAGCAGCCGCTGCTGGTGGGGCGGCTGGCCACGCAGGTCCCAGGTGACGAACCAGAAGTGGGAGACGTAGTCGGCGAGCGCGGGCTGCGGCAGCCGACGGCGCAGCGCGAACTTCGTGAGGCCGGTCCGCGGCTGCAGGATGCCGCGCGTACCGCGTGGACACTTGGGCGATGCCACACTCATCGCCACCACCCTACGGTGGCAGCCCATCCGCGTCGCTGAGGCGGATCGCTGTCGCGTTTGTTCAAGACGACAAGCCCGACGTCACGTTTAGATCCCCGTGCTCGAAGGCGACAGCGATGATGACGGAAGGAGCAGGATGGACATTGCCAGGCTGATGGCCCAAGCGGGTGCGATCACCGCAGGTGTGGTCCGCGGCATTCGGGAGGACCAGCTCACCGCACCGACACCATGCGCCGACTGGGACGTGCGGGCGCTGATCAACCACCTCGTGCTGTGGAGCGTGGACGTCTCCGATCTCGCGGCCCGCAAGGAAGCACCCACCGACGACACGATCGACACGGAGCGCGACTACACACGCGGTCGACCGTGGTCCGAGGTGCTCGAGGCATTCCAGGTGGGCGTGCAACGCCCGCGCTTGGGCAGAGCCCGGCGCGACGGATGGGGAGACCTCGCTCGGCGGACCGTGGATGCCGGCCGCGCTCATCGGTGGGTTGCTCGTGACTGACCTCGTCATCCATGGTTGGGACCTCGCGGTCGCAACCAGCCAGTCGGTCGACTACCCCCGAGGAGGTCGTGGCCGGGGTCCACGACATCGTCACCGGGATAGCCGATCAAGCCCGCGGGATGGGATTGTTCGCCGAACCCGTTCCCATTGCGGATTCGGCGTCACTGCTTGACCGGGCGCTTGCCCGAAGCGGGCGTGACCCGCGCTGGTCACGCGCCAAGCCGTGACTCGCCGTGAGTACGCCGACAACTGGGAGTACGAGGCTACCCGGTGTCGGCGCGATTCTCGGCCTTCGCCGCGGCCTTCCGGGGCCGTTTCGAGGCGGCTTCCTTCGTCCCTGCTTCCTGAGCCGCCTTCTTCGCCGCCATCTTGGTGGTCTTCTTCGCCGTCTTCTTGGTGGTCTTCTTCGCAGCTGCCTTGGCGGCTTCCTTTGCGGCCGTTGTCTTCGTGGCCTTCTTCGCCGCCGCTGCCTTCTTGGCCGCCGCCTTCTTGGCGGTGCCCTTCACCGCTTTCGCCTCCGAGCGCTCGCCGCCCAGCCGCCGACCCTTGAGTCGTACCCACAGCTGACCGCGTCCTGACGACCCCTTGACGGTCTTGGTCTCCAGGAACGGCTGCGCCTTGACCAAGTCGCTCAGCTTGCTGAACCCGTAGTTGCGGGGGTCGAACGCCGGGTCGGTGCGGTTCAGGTGGTTGCCGAGCGCGCTGAGCGATGCCCAGTCGTCGTCATCGGTGTCGACCTTGTTGAGCGCCTTGGTCAGCGCGCTCTGGATCGCCCGTGGCTGATCTTCCTTCGGCGGCTCCTCCTCGGCGGGTTCGCCACCGAGGACTTCGAGGAAGACGAACTTCTCACACGCCTCCACGAACGCCTGCGGCGTCTTGCGCCGCCCGACACCGATGACCCGCTTGCCCGACTCACGTAGTCGGGTCGCCAGCGGGGTGAAGTCGCTGTCGCTGGACACGATGGCGAAACCTTCGACGTTGCCTGAGTACAGCAGATCCATCGCGTCGATGATCAACGCCGAGTCCGTGGCGTTCTTGCCGTACGTGTAGGCGAACTGCTGCTGCGGGGAGATCGCGTGAGCGAGCAGGACTTCCCGCCAGCCGGCGAGGCGCGGGTTGGTCCAGTCACCGTAGGCCCGCTTGACGGTGATGGTCCCGTAGCCGGCCAACTCCTCGAGCATCTCCTTGATCAGCTTGGGCGAGGTGTTGTCGGCGTCGATCAGGACGGCCAGGCGGGTGCTGTCATCGGTCATACGCGATCAGGCTCCTCCATCGGTGCGCCCAGTCTCCCGCACGTCACCTTCACGTATAACCGCAACCCGCTACATGCATGAGTGCCAGGAGGCCGGCGCGGAGCCCCACGCCGGCCTCACTGTCACGGCTTGAGCACGTAGCGCCCGCGTACCCCGCCCTTGGCCATGGCCCGATGGGCGTCCGCAACCTGGTCCAGCGGCACTACCGCGTGGATTCGGGCTGGCAGCTCGCCTGATGCCGCGCGGGCCAGCAGCTCGGCCAGCCGAGCGCCGTCAGGCTCCGTGACCACGGCGCCCACGGTGATCCCGCGTTCCTCGGGCGGCACGTCGTTCGGTCGTACGCCGATGAACATCCCACCGTCGCGGACGAGAGCCAGGCTCTGCTCCTTCAACGCGGCACAGTCGGCGACCGCGTCCCAGCCCGGCTCGGCGTCCGTGGTGAGATCAGCGCCGAGACTTCGGACGAACTCTTCGTCCTGCGCCCTGGCCAGACCAGTCACCTGCCACCCCCTGTCTTGCGCGAGCGTGGTGACATACCCGCCCACGACGCCGGCCGCCCCGGTCACCAGCAACCGATCGCTGTCGGCGGGCGGATTGCCGAGCAGGTCGACGATCTGTGCCGCCGCCAGCCCGTTGAGCGGCACTGTGGCCGCCGTCTCCAGGTCCAGCTCGTCAGGTACGGCGGCTACGTGGGTGGCATTCACGACGATCTGCTCGGCGTACGTGCCGAAGTCGCGGTCGAAGCCGGTCACCAGGCCCGCGACCCGGGTGCCGACGGCGAGATCCACGCCCGACCCGGTGGCGGCGACGGTGCCAGCGAACTCCCAGCCCAGGCCGGTGTACTCGGGCTGATGGACCATCCCCATGGCGTGGAAGATGCCGTTCACGACTCCGAGGTCGACGGGGTTGACTGCTGCGGCGGCGATCCGGACGCGGACCTCGCCGGGCCCTGGCTCGACGACCGGAACTTCGATGATCTCGATCGAGTCAGGCCCGCTCGGGTTGCGGACGACAGCGGTACGGAAGGTGGCCCCGCCCATGGTTACTCCTCGTGAGTTGTCTCCAACAGATGCCGAACACCACCTTGGACGGGTTACTCTCTAGCGGGAAGTACATACTTGGAAGTGCGTATCTCACCGTCGGGTAGGAAGGAGCAGGCGATGCCCACCATGACGGCTGCCCAAAAGCGAGCGCAGGCCAAGGAGGCCTACGACGCGTTCCTGGCCGGCTGCCCCAGCCGGCAGCTGCTCGACCGGATCTCTGACAAATGGGTCGCGTTGGTCCTTGCGGCGCTGGGCAGCGACGGACCGAAGCCAGGAGCCGCCTGCACCGGTGAGCCACGGCCAATGCGCTACTCCGAGCTGTCCCGGCGGCTGGCCGGAGTCAGCCAGAAGATGCTCACCCAGACGCTGCGGTCCCTGGAACGCGACGGACTGATCAGTCGCACCGTCACCCCGACCGTGCCGGTCACCGTCACCTACGAGCTGACCGAGCTCGGCCTCTCGCTCCAACAGCTGATGCGCAGCATCAAGGAGTGGGCGGAGGCGCACATGGACGAGGTGCTGGCTCATCGCGAGAAGTACGACAAGGCCCATTCCACCTGACAGTCAGCCTGCGGTGAACGCGAGCGACTACTCGACGTCAGGCGATCCATACGGTCCAGGGGCGAGTGACGCACTCGTATGGACCTCTGAACGCGTGCACAAGATCTATGCTGACGATCCCAGGATTTCTGACGCGTTGGGGCTTGGATGACCGAGTACGTCGAGCTGTCGCTGAAGCGCAACCGTGGCTGGCCGTGGCCTGAGGATTCGGGCGAGCACACCGATGTACGGCGAGGACGGCTGGTGCCAGGCCTGCGGCGTACCCCAACACCCCCAGACGGGGTCGATCGTGCTACCCCGCTTGGTGACGTCGACGTCGCCGCAAGCCCAGAATGGTTCGGAGACGGCTGGAAGGCGTTCCGACAGATCCTGTTCCGCCGCGAACTCGCCGAACTGATCGCATCCGCAAGCCCGCGAGACTTCGACATCCAACCTGTCTCCTAACCAGCAGACACGCACAACAGACCCGGTGCCGGTCAAGAAGCCAACCGAGTCGTGGCTCTCCTTCGTGAACCGCATCGTCTAGGTCATCACCAAGAAGAGCCTCGCCAACACGGCGATCACACGAGATAACGAAGTAGAACAACAGACCCCACCGCGCTTCACAGGTAGTATGCGGTGCCGCTCATCGAAACACCGGGACAGGCAGTCGTTCGCCACCACGCATTGCCGACTCGTGCGCGACGATCCCGGGAGCAGTCCACGCCGCCGACGTTACGGCATCTACCGCCGGTGGTCGCGCCTCGATGATGCTGGAGATGAACTCGTGAACCAAGTACGGATGCGAGCCACCATGCCCAGCCTGCTTCGTGATTGGCGACCCGCCGTCCTTCGGTGTCAGCGTGTACCGACGGACGAAGCGGGCTAGCTCGGCGGGTAGCCGGTCGGCGAAATCGGGAGGCTCGAGTACCGTCTCCTTGCTCCACCAGCCGCGTTGCCCTGAGCGCGGGTGGACCGGGCCACCAGGCTCGAACTCGAACAGCCGCATTGGTTCATCAGGCCGACCAGACCACTCAAGACTTCGCCGGTCACCGTAAATCGAGAATCCCTCCACATGGGAGCGGGCCAGTTGGAAGAAGGACATCGTGATGTCAACGACGATATGGGAGCCGGCCAGCCGGAACAGTCCCACCTCCGTGGGGAACGGATTGTCGTATGAACCCATCCGGTCGGCCGTCAGTCGACCCGAACCGTAGGCCACCACGTCGACAGCCGTCGTCCCGGTAGCGCCAGGGCGGGCGCCAACGCGTGGGTGATGTACTCCATCGGGGGATATCCACGCCAGTACTCGGGATACCCGTCGAGGTTTTGAATATGGTACCCGCGATAGAGCGACAGCTCTCCAAGATCACCCTTGCGGTAGAGCTGCTCCGCGATGAGGTACTCCCGGCCGTAGACCGCTGTCTCCATCATCATGTAGGTCTTGCCGGTCTCGCGTTGCACGGCGACGATCTCGTGCAGATCGGCGAGCTCGGTCGCCATCGGCACTGCACACGCGCAGTGTTTCCCGGCGCGCAAGACCGCCAAGGTGTACTCAGCGTGGAATGCTACCGGCGCGAGGATGTGGACCGCGTCCCACCGGTCGCTCGCGAGCACATCGTCAATGTGAGTGAACCGTGCAGTGATTCCATGCCTGTTCCCCACCTCGGCCAGGCGCTCCCGAGACTGGTCCACGATGCCGACCTCACCCACATCCGGATGGGCAGCGTAGAGCGGGAGGAAGTCCTCGCCGAAGCCCAAACCTGCAACCGCGACATTCACCGATCCCTTGACATTCATGAAACCGTCGCCTTCGCCTCGTCGCCGTAGAGGAAGTCCACGCCGCCTACGACGGAGTTCTTCAGGTCGTCGCGGGCGGCCCGACCTTCGGGTGATTCCAGGATTGCCATCATCGTCTCCCGGTCTGCGGCGTACAACTCGGCGATGAGATGGACAGGAGACATCGACACCGCCAGCGAGATCCGGCGGGGTCTGAGTGACCTCAACCACCACGAACAACACACTCGCCCACCCATCCAGACAGCGCCTCGACAGCGCGGAGGGTTGGAGGTGAGACCGGCGCGCCATGGCTCCGTTTCAAGCGAAGCCGTCGTCACAGGTCCGCACCGGCAGCCGAACCGCTCGTCGACCATAGGAGACGCCACCGACATCAGCGTTCAGTGCGCTACCGCACGTAGTAGCAAGAACCCGTCACTGGTAGGACTTGTGCAAACCGTTGGACTCCGGCTGCGCCGGTGGATATGCTGACGAGACAGATTGATCTACCTGCCCTCCCGGGAGGATCTCTCACGGCTCGATGGAGCGGTGGGTGGTAGATCGGTAGCAGCCGGCCTCAACCTCGCGCACCCAGATTGATGTAGTTTCCCGTCGCCGTGTGCACGAGGCTGGTCCACCTATGTTCGCACAGGCGACACCGAGCCTGAGAGCCCCCGCCCATCGAGATCCCCGGACTCAGTCCTCTGCACATGGTCTGCTGTCTGAGCCAATTCACATACCAACGCTGCGGGAAAGGGGGCACGCGGAATGCACGCGCAGGAGAACAAAGTCACGGCACCGTTGGCCGAAGCCGAGGTGGCCCGCTACCACCAGACCGGAGTCGTACGTGTTGCCGAGGCGTTTCCTCGCGACACCGCGCTCGAGCTTCAAGAGATCCTCTGGCGCGACGCCGAACGCCGGCTCGGAGTAGGCAAAACCGATCCCGGCACCTGGTCCGCGGGAAACTACTGGACCAGGTTCAAGTCCGTACGATCTCTCACTGCCCGCGTAAAAGGACCTCGCCTTACGGCCGCCCTGGACCAGCTCCTCGGCCCTAACCAGTGGCAGTACCCCAAGAAGTGGGGAGGCCTCCTGATCAGCCCACCAGACCCGCCGCCTGCTCGCTGGACCCTCACCGACCGATTCTGGCACTGGGATCCGCCCCTGGAAGGAGCAGTGATCTTCGGCCTGCTCAGCGATATCGCACCCAGATGTGGAGGAACCCTGCTTCTGGAAGGCTCGAGCCGAGTGCTCCACGACTGGCTCAGCCAGCGGCCATCAGATCACGTGAAAAGCCCCGCCGCCTCCGCAACGAGTTCCTCGCCTCGCACCCATTCCTGCGCCGGCTGAGCGGACGCGACCGCGTGGACAATGACCCCGAGGACCTCCTTGCCCCACACGTCGACGAACAAGGCCGTCGCCTACGTGTCGCTGAAGTCAGCGGCCATGCCGGCGATGTGTTCGTCATCCACTCCAGCCTGCTCCACGCACGTGCCGTGCACACTGGATCCACGCCCAGATTCCTTGGCATCGAGCACATCGCTACGACAAACTAGGCAGGCGATCCACAGTCGCGACCACGCGTGACACTGGCGTTCAGCAACACCCGTCGAAACGACTGCGCAAGTTGAACGCTAGCCCAGTTTCCGTGCCGCGGTTCGGTCATCGCTGCCATTCTCGCGTCGCGATAATCGTCTCGGTAGTCATGTCTCGCACGAACTGATCGGACAGATGGTGCATGGCGAGCGCACTGCGCAGGTCGGCCTCGAAAGCGTCCTTGTTGGCGCCGAGCCGAGCCGGAGACGAGAAGGGCTGCGAGAACTGCAGGTTCACCAGTGAGTCGAGATCGTGAACCTCCTGCCAGGTCCATCTCAGGATCTCGACCTTGCAGAAGGGCGACTCGCGTAGGACTTCCTCGTGAACCTTCTCCACGCGGTTGTACGGGGCCGATACCGCGAGTCGGCTCGCACCAAGCCACTTGAGTACAACCTTGTCAATGACTGTCTGCCACGACGGCGGGCGGCCAAGATGCAAAGGCCAGTTGTCTATAACGACGACAGCACCAGACGGCCTGACGATGTTGTCCAGTACACGCAGCAGCGCCGGCCTGTCCATCCAATGAAACGAGGATCCAATAGTGACCAGATCAAGCTCTGCGATTCCCATGTCTGCGAGACGGTAGGAATCGCCGAGCCGCCAGTCGATGTTCTCGATTCCGCCTTCCTGGGCCAGTCGAGCGCCTTCTTCAAGCATGGTGGGTTCGGGGTCCACTGCGATCACTCGCTCAACTAGCGGAGCGAGCGGAATGGCGACCTGCCCAGGACCGGAGCCAAGGTCCAGCACACGCTGTGTGCCATCGAGTCGCAATCGCTCCCTCAGCGTTTCGAACATCACCTCCGGGTAGCCCGCCCGGTACCGTGCGTAGTATGGAGCAGTGGAGCGATACAGCTCTTCTGGTCGGTGCTTCATCTCAAGTCTTCTCCCGGGACGAGAATAGCCTTCTTGGAGCAGTCGACCTCATTCTCCCCGACAACCAGCAAGCCGCAGCCGACCTCCGAGACACGATGATCAGTCATCACGCCTCAAGGGGGATTAGTGAGCTTGCGAAACGGTGGGACCTCAAGAACCGCACGACAGCCGGCACATCGACGAGTTGCCGACTTCGGATGGCGTCCTCGGCGGTATCGCGGGTCCAACTCGACCCCTCCATGAGGAGCTTGGTCACCTCGCCGTGAGGGTCGACTCGCGCACGGAGTACGGCACGTGCAACCTCGGCAGCAACTCGGGATGCGTCGTTCGACGCCATGCCAGGCGGGTCCTCGAGGAGCACACCACTTACCAGGCCCGGACGCAAACGCGCGAGACGCAGCCCGACGATGGCTCCGAGCGAGTGCCCCACAACAAGGTGAGCAACGCTCTCGTCGAGCCGGCCCGCAACATCGAGAGCCATGGAGTCGAGCGAGTTCGCCGATCCGGCAACAACGAGACGGCCGCCATGTCCCGGAAGGTCCAAGGCGATGACCTTGTATCCGAGGTCCTCGAGATCACGCTGGTTACGCCGAAACTCGACCTGCGAGGACATCACATCATGCAGAAGCACGATCGTGACCATGGTTGGGACGGTAGATGGATAGCGACATCGAGGTAAGGCTGCGTCACCTCCAGCCCTGACGCGGGGAGCTAACCGGGAAGGGAGCACGAGACGGCGGACCCACGGTGCGATGTGGGCCGGGACGATGAGCGGCGCAATCCCACACGCCAGGAGGTAGCGACATGTCGAGCAAACTGGTGTGCGGTCGGCACACTGAACAATTGCTCAGGCGACTCAAGACTGCGCCACTGGCGCCGCTGCGCGGTGGTGTTCAGGCATGGGAACGGTTCGTCTGGGACTGGGCAACCGAGCGCGTGGCACAGGGGCGGCCACCCATCCTCAGGTTGCCACCAGATAAGCCGCTGAGGAGGTATGGCGGACCGCACGGTGTCGATGTGCCGGTTGTACGCGGCAACGGCTGAGGCTTCGTCGTACCAGTCCTTGCCGATCTCGCGTTCGAGCAGTCGTACGGCCATCACGTGCCAGGAACCTCTTTCTGGCGCAGGCTGCTGCCTCACCATCGGAAAGATGTTCTCCTCGAAGCTTCGCCACCACGTCGATGCATCCCTCCTGACCGACAGCAACACCAGCGCGTCAGGGAAGGCGGCGGCTATCTCGCGCCAGAAGCTGGCGGCTGGCCAGTCCATGGCTGCGATGCAGAGCTGAACAATGAGTGCCAATCCGGCAACTTCCCGCTGAGAGCGTCGAGCCGGATCGCAACGTGGTCGTCGTTCTCCCGGACGATCCTCATGCGGTAGCAGTCCCCGCCGAGCAGCGTCATCAGCGCGGCGCGGAGCGAGTACGTCCCAGTACGTGGGAAACCGGTCCCAATCACTTGCAATATGTGTGTCTCCAGTGTGTAGATGAGCTCTCGGTCGGAAGCGGCCTTAGCACCGAGGCAGGTGAGATCGCGCTCATCCGGTCGCTGACTAAGCTTGCAACGTGACCATCCTCTCGCAGGTTCTTCCGGGACTACGAGACCTGAGGGCACCTCTTGCCGCGGGCGTCTTATGGGTGCTTGTCGCTCTGGTCTTCTCCGATTTGCTGCCCTCAGAGCTCCTCCATGGGGAGCTAGCCCAGCGAGTCGCCGCGACGGCAGAGAACGCGCCACAGGCACTCGCTATTCCCCTCGGAGTGCTAGGACTATACCTGCTGGGGGTTGTGTTCACAGAGATCGCTGGCATCGTAGTGGGCCTCATATGGGGGTCGCTTGGATACATCACGATCACTTTTATCTTCTATCTCTTCTTCCGTCTCTTGTTTGCCGAACCGATAAGAGTCGGTGTCATCGCACTAGCAGCCCATGTCATTTTGTACGTGACCTGGCGTCAGAACCGCGAGAAATATGAGGAATCGTTCTTCAATTACGTTGTCGACATGTACTATTTCGCTGCGGACAAGATCTATGAGTTCCTTGTTGAGGCAGGCCAGGCTGCGATACGGATATGGAATCCGACACCAAAACTGTTGGAGTCATTCCTGGAAGATGAATTGGAACGGCTTGCTGGAGCCACACCGGGACTAGTGTCGGATCTTGTGAACGAAATCCCTGATAACGAGCTCGGACGCCTCGCATCGACCCTAGGCCTGCGAATTGTTGACCTTCGAGCACACGGTCCAGAGCTAGAAACTCTACGGAGAACCACCAGCATTCGACGCGTGCTGAGAAGAGCGCGACGCGACAAAAAACTGTCGGAAGTCATTCGAAGAGCGATCCACGCACGCGTCAACGCCGAGCCAAAGCTTCGCAAATCCTTCTTGTCGTCAACGCACATTGACTCCTCAGCTCTGAAAGAAGAGCTAAGGAAGCGACTCGATAGCGCAGATGTCCAACTACGAGCACAACATCCAGAACTCTATTCGGAGTACGACAGATTACGTGCCGAAGCCGAGTTTCGAGCATCAGTAGCGGTTCCATTTTCGCTGCTCATAGCGGGACTGACGAGGCTTGCCATCAACGATCTAGGGATACCCAGTGATGAACTGGTCGAACCTTACATCCCAGCCATCGTCGTTGGAATTCTGATGGCAGTAGCCAGCGACGGTAAGTCGAAGGCCGCGTCTGATTTGCTCTATGCCAGCTTGCGGCAACAGATTATCAAGAATGTGGACAGCCACATCTATGGCCCCGGCTACATCCGTGTGCGGAGAAGTAGGAAATACGCAACGGCGAGTTCTCCTTCATCTGTCCAATTAGGCGAAGTCCTCAGAGGGCTGGCAAGACAACTGAAACGGAAGCGCGTCAGGCAATCGCATGATGAGCATTCAGAACTGCCGTCATCATCGGCGCCTGACACGGACCGATGAGCAAGACGCCCGTCGGTCTGTGAACGGCGTCAGCCCTCTGTCTTCCCCGGTGTCGTGGGAGATTCGGCGACCTTCGCAGGTGTGATCGGCGGTGACATTGCCGCGAGCAGCTTGTGGTGGATCTGGCCGTTGGAGTACAGGCCGCCGCGCCGGTCCGGCGCCGTGCCACCGTTGTGATCGGTGAACAGGCCGCCAGCCTCGCGGACCAGCAGGATCCACGGCGCGTGGTCCCAGGCGTGACAGCAGTGCACGAAATAGGCATCCAGCTCACCACGGATGAGCTCGACCAAGGGCAGCGGTGTCCGTCGCGGTTGCCGGGTTCCAGGCGGGAGCCGGCGGAGCAGTGAGTCTGGCTGAACTGCGACGAGAGCACCGTCGAATGTCGCTGTCTCTGAGACCCGCAACCGCCGAGCGGGCTGACCAGCCACCCGTTCGTACGCACCGGTGCCCTTCGCCGCCCACCAACGGACACCTAAAGCCGGCGCGTCGACAACGGCCACGACGATCTCGCCACCGCGTTCGAGAGCAATCTGGATCCGCCAGTTGGGGTCGCCGCGCGCAAACGCAGCTGTTCCGTCAATAGGGTCGAGGATCCACATGCGGTCGCCGGTTCCGTGGGTGCCGAACTCCTCGCCCAGCACCGAGTCGCCGGGCCGCAGTTCCGTCAGCGCGTCCCGCAGGAGCCGCTCGACCGCGCGGTCGGCTTCGGTGACAGGAGTCGCGTCCGCCTTCGTCTGGGTGGTGACGCCTCGCGCGAAGTAGTGCTGGGCGACCACCGCCGCGCGGTCGGCAATCTCGTGGGCCAGCTCGAGGTCGGACAGCTCGCGGCTGACCGATGGGCTCGACTGGCGTACCCGTGTAGACCGGTCGCTGGTCGCCTCGCGAGCCGCGGCGACCAGCATGGGCCCCCACCACTGTTCCCGCTCGAGGCGTTCGGTGATCATCGCGACCTGTGGCGCGATGTCGGCGCCGTGCGCCCAGCGAGCGCAGAGATGGTTGCCGAGATTGTTGAGGTGGAACGCACAGCGCAAGTCCGCGAGCAGCTCAAGGTCACCGACATCAGAGCCGGCGACGCCCAGATAGCTGCGAAGGAACGCCGCAGCGCGGGCCACAGTGGGCCTGGCCAGTGACGCAGCGACCGCGAGGTCAGCCAATCGCAGGTCAACGTGCGTGAAGTCCCAATCGACAACCGCACCGACGCGGCCATCACGCACTAACACCTGGGCGGGACCGAAGTCACCGTGGACGACCACCTGCGGTAACGACTCGATCCGCGCGGCGTTGAGGTGTTCGTGCACCTCTTCGGCAAGCCGCCGCAGCCACGCGCCTGTTTCGCCGAAGGCCCGCTCGAAGTCGGGCAGGAGTTCCGCCATCGTACGTCCACCGCCCGGTCGGGGCACGGTGAGGAACTCGTCGAGCCGACCCCAGCCCGGCCGCTGTCCGAGCCGAGCTGCGGGCGCCTTGGTGTGCTCGTGAAGCTCGGCAAGCAGGCGGCCGTAGAAGGCCGGGTCGTCGACCGGGGCCGTCGGATGTGTGCCGTCCACCCAGGAGAACGCCACCCAGACCGAGCCATCGACCAGCGTTGGTCCCGCGACGACCGGTGCGACCGGCGCACCCGCCTCAGCAAGCGCCACGAGCAGGTCGCACTCATAGGCGACCTCAGGTAGGCGGCGGAAGTGCGGCGATCGGCGCAGCGCGACCGGAACGCCGTCCCGGAAAGCCCGCCACACCTCGCTCACTCGACCACCGATGATCGGCTCGACGTCGGAACCATCCAACCCGAGCGCGGCCACCACATCGGCACTGATCGACGCGGAGATCGCACCCACCTCCTCGACAAGCCCGGCTCACCGGGCGCCCAGGACCGAACCTAGCTCTAGCGACCTCACCACGGGGCCGATGTCCGCGGAGGGAGACGGCCAACGCCGGACCGAATGCCCTATCGTCTCGGTAGTCACGATCTCGCAAAGCGCAGCTGATCTTGCACCATGGTGTCCAAGTCAGACTGTTCGGGCTGCCAGCCGAGCCTTTCGCGGATCCTGCGCGTGTCGGCGATCAGGGCTGGCGACTCGCGGGAGTCTGCCGGGCGATGGGTGGTGCGGACCTTCCGGCCGCTCAGGCGCGTCGTTGCATCGATGATGTCCCGTACGCTCGCAGGAGTGGCGCCGACGTTGAACGCGTCGTGCATGCCCGGCTGACATGCGTCGAGCGCGAGCTCGATGGCTCTTGCTACGTCGGCTACGTGGACGAAGTCGCGCACCGCCGTACCGTCGCCGTTGATCATCAGCTCCATTTCATGTCCGAGGGCAACGGCTACGGTCTTAGGGATGATCCGGGTCCGGTCAGAGTCGGCGTACCCGTTGACGGCACCAGCGACGTTGAAGATCCGTAACACGACCGCTCCGAGTGCACCGGTTGCCGCCTGCCAGCGGATGATCTCCTCCGTCGCCACTTTCGAGGCCGGATACGGATTGAGCGGAGCAACCGGCGTCGTCTCCTTGATC
>DATCKU010000079.1:0-61672 GCA_036564245.1 Actinopolymorphaceae bacterium | reverse complement strand
CG
Organism: Actinopolymorphaceae bacterium; assembly: GCA_036564245.1. GTDB lineage: Bacteria > Actinomycetota > Actinomycetes > Propionibacteriales > Actinopolymorphaceae > Thermasporomyces. The sequence continues at coordinate 61,670 of DATCKU010000079.1, read as the reverse complement.
GCGGTAGAGCTGCAGATCTGGCCCGCTCGGCAAGGACCGGCGACGCAGCGGCAGGTGTTCGTAGTACGCCTGGTACGCGGCTGCACGACGTTGCAGGAACTGCTCGGGCGGCTGCGCGGGATCCGACGAGATGTCGTCCGCGTAGTTGTTCTCCACCTCGTGGTCGTCCCACGTCACGAGCCACGGAAACGCCGCGTGCGCGCTCCGGAGATCCGCATCGGTCTTGTACTGCGCATGGCGGACGCGGTAGTCGGCCAACGAGAAGATCTCCGCTGCCGGCAGGTGCCCCCGACCGATCGAGCCCTGTGCCGAACCTTCGTAGATGTAGTCACCGAGGTGGACGACCAGGTCGAGGTCTTCAGCCGCCATGTGTCGGTATGCGGTGGGGAAGCCGGAGGGGAAGTTCTGGCAGGACGCGAACGCGAACCGCAGCCGTGGCGCTCGAGCCCCGGGCGCCGGCGTGGTCTTCGTCCGGCCAACCGGGCTGATCTCACGACCAACCCGGAACCGATAGAAGTACTCGCGCGCCGGACGCAGTCCGTGCACCTCGGCGTGAACCGAATGCGCAAGCTCTGGCGTTGCGATTTCGGTTCCACGTCGTACGACACGGCGGAACGCCTCGTCTTCGGCGATCTCCCACTGCACGAGCACCCTACGCTGCGGCATGCCGCCAGAGCCGTCTGGTGCGAGCGGCTCCGGCGCGAGGCGCGTCCAGAGGACGACGCTCGTCGAATCCGGTTCGCCGGACGCTATCCCGAGGGTGAAGGGGTTCGTCGCGAACTTCGGGCTCGCCCACGCTTTCGTTTCCGAGATGCCCGCCATCGCAAGCCACACGGCAGCACCCGTAGCCCCACTCCAGGCGAGAAATCCGCGCCTCGTCACCTGTCGTCTCGACGTGTCCAATTCCGGAAAGCGCACCGCCAACCTCCTTACATTCTTTGAGGAATGGCGACGCCGAGCTCCGGGCCGTCGCTACCCGCCTCCGGCGCCTCCGCCCCCGTCACCACGTGATCCGGATCTTCTCGATTCAGAGTGATCGCGCGGTGGCTGCGGATCAACCAGAGCGCAAAGGTTGCCGAAATTGCTCACGCGAGGAGCGAACAGCTGGGAACGCTACTCGTAGTGCGCTGCATAGGACTTTCGGATGAGGTCGGCACGCGACTGCAACTGCTTCTGCAGCCGGCCGAACACGAACTCCGGGCTCAGGTTGGAGGAATACAGCTTCTGCAGACCGACGTCGAGGAGATAACCGGCGTTCGAGACCAAGGGCCGCACCAGGTCCTGCGGTGCGGTCTTCGGCAGTTGCTGCAGTGCCGTGGAGAAGTTGGGGTTCTCCCGGGTGAGCTTCACGAGCGAGGGATCCTGCTGGGCCGCCTTCACAATCGGCAGATAGCCACTCGCCATGGTCCACTGCGCAGACTTCGCCGGCTGGCCGAGGAACTTGATGAACTCGAACGCCGCCTGCTTCCGCTCCGGCGGGGCGTAACGCAGGATGCCCAGTCCACTTCCACCGGTCGGACAACCGAACCGACCCTCGTGCTCGAGCAGGAATCCGGTTCCCACCTCGAATCCCCCAGCCTTCGCCTGCTCGGTCACGTTGGCGAGGCTCCCCGTGCTGAGTGTCGCGCATGCGGCGACACCCTGGCCGAGGTCCACGTCGGGTGTCTGGGAGAGATAGGCAGCACGGTCGCGGCGCACGAAGTCGACCATCCAGCGGGCCGCTTCGATCGCTGGCTCGTCGCCGATCGTCACGTCGAGGTCTTCTGAATAGTTCGCATCCCAGACCCAGATGTTGTTCTGGAAGTACCAGCTCGCGTACGTTCCACCCAACGCAAGCGCCTTGGGTGAGCCGTTCTTGCCCTTGACGCTCATGAGCGCCGGCGCCCACTCCCGGAACTCTTCCCAGCTCTTCGGCGCCCGATCGGGCAGGCCCGCGTCAGCGAAGAGCTGCCGGTTGAAGTAGAACAGTGGCGTGCTCCTGGCGAACGGCACCCACCAGATGGTCCCCTTGACGGTTCCTTCCTCGATGAACTGGTCGATGTAGACGTCGGGAGTGAGGCCGTCACCGAAGTAGTCGTTCAACGGCTCCAGCGCATCGGCGAGGTGCATCTTCCGCCACGTGACCTCGGAGAAGATGACGAGGTCGGGAATCTGCCGGGCGACGATCGCAGCCGCTACCTTCTGCATGGTCTGCTCGTAACTGCCCTGGAACTGCCCTTCGACGTAGATGTCGGACTGGGACTGGTTGAACTCGTCGATGAGCTCCTGCAGTGCGCTCTTCAACGGGTCGGCGAACGAATGCCAGAACACCACGTGGATCCGTCTGGCGTAGTCTCGCGGAACACTGCCGACAACCTGCGTGAACGCGCCACGACCACATCCTGACGCGACTCCGACAAGCCCGGTCAGTCCGCCGACTGCCGCAAGGAACTCACGCCGGCCGAGCCTCGACATCCGTCCTCCCGCGTACCTTCAAGACGATCTCACCACGCCGAACGCCAGGCACGGTGGCTCAACCCTTCGTCGCGCCCTGGGTCAGGCCGGCGATGATCTGGCGCTGGGCGAAGAAGAACACGACGAGTGGTGGAACGACGATGAACGCGGTCGCGGCCATCACCGCACCCCAGTTGGTGAAGCCTTCGGTGTTCTTCAACGTGAGGAGCCAGACCGGCAGGGTCCGCATCTGGTCGGTGAACGTCACCACCAACGGCCAGATGAAGTCATTCCACTTCTCCACCAGGGCGATGATGACGACGGTCACGACCATCGGTCGCGACATCGGCAGCACGACGCTCCACAGGATGCGCAGGTGACTCGCACCATCGACCTTCGCGGCCTCGATGACCTCTGCCGGCAACGACATCATGTGCTGGCGTAGCAGGAACATCGCGAAGACGCTTCCCACGCCTGGCAGGATGATCCCGGCGTACGTGTTGACCCAGCCCATCGTGGCGATCGTCAGGTAGTTCGGCAACAGGACGACCGCGCCCGGCACCATCATGGCGCCGAGGAACGCCATGAAGACGACGTTCTTCGCCGGGAACCGCAGGTACGCAAAGGCGTACGACGAGAGCACCGCCACGCTGATCTGCAGCACGGCACCAACCACCGTCACGAGGACGGAGTTGATGTAGAGCCGCGCGATCGGTCCGGCCGCCCACGCCTCCGGGTAGTTGTTGAACTCCAGGTGAACCGGGAACCACTGGAACTGGAAGATCTCACCCGATGGGGTGATCGACGACGTGAACAGCCAGTAGAGGGGTACGAGCGCGATCAGAGCAACGATGAGCAGCGCGACGTACAGCGCAGCCCGCACCACCCAATGCTGCCGCTCACTCACGATCATGCTCATCGGTAGTGCACTCTCCGTTCCATGATCCGTGCCTGAGCACCGGTGATGAAGAGCAGGAGGACGAACATCACGATCGCGCCGGCGCCCGCATGTCCTGCGTCCAATGCCTGGAACGCCTGCTGGTAGACGTACCACGACAGGGTGGTCGTCGCGTCGCCGGGACCGCCGTTCGTCATGATGGCAATGATGTCGAAGGCCTGGAACGTCCCGATGACCGTGGTGATCGCCACGAAGAACGTCACCGGGGACAGCAATGGGAACGTGATCCGCCAGAACAGCACCCACGAGCCCGCACCATCGATTTTCGCCGCTTCGTACAAGTCGCGCGGCATGTTCTGCAACCCGGCGAGGTAGACCACCGCGACGAAGCCGATGTTCTTCCACAGGTACACGATGATGAGGCCCGGCAGCGCCCACGCCGAGTCGGTCATCCACGCCGGTGAGGTGAGGCCAATCGGCTCGATGACAGCCTTCAGCAGTCCGTAGCTGGGGTCGAAGATGAAGAGCCAGATGGTCCCGATCGCGGCACCGCTCAGGATGTGCGGGGCGAAGGCGGACGTCCGGACCAGGTTGCGACCGAACAGGCGTTGGTTCAACAGCATGGCGATCGCGAGACCCGCCGCCATGCTGACGACGACGATGGCCCCCGAGAACCACAGCGTGCGCCACAGCACCGCGATGAAGTCGGGGTCTGAGAACATGTCGGCGTAGTTGGCGAACCCGACGAACGGCTTGGTGGGCGACAGCAGGTCCCAGCTTGTCAGGCTGAGGTATCCGTTGTATATGACAGGCCAGTACGAGAAGACGGCCAGGAGAACGACGTTAGGAGCGACGAACGCTGCGAACAGCGCGTACTCGCGGCGCCTCTGCCGCGCGCGCAGGTTGGCACCGGACGTTTCCGCTACGCGGGCAGGCCGCGCCGTGCCCTCTACAGCCGTCGATTCAGTAGCTGCCAAGTCGACCTCTCCCTGCGCGTATCCGCTGACCCGCATGTCGGGACACTCGTTGGATGTGGTCAGTAGGTGAAGATGACGTAACGCGGTACGTTAGAGCGTGCGACGTTCGTACGCAATCCCTTCAACGATGACCACGTTCGGTGGCCCATTTCCACCTGGCAGGGGCATCAAGGCCGTTGTTGGCAACGAATGTCTGCGGGAAGTCCAAGGCCCACGACACGCTCCCCCGCATGTCTGCGGAGAAGTCGACCCTGCTGCACCCATGCCTGTCGCCAGCGACGGCACTGAACCGCGGCCGGACCATGCGCAACCCAGGCAGCCGGACTGTGCGCAACCGACGCAGGAGCCCAGCCGGTTAGCGGCACAACTGGCCGCGGCTATCTGGAGCCAACAGGCCCATGGATACACCTGTCGGGTGTGACGAGCCGACCGAACGTGGTCATTTGCGGGGTGAGAGGACGTCAGCGCAAGACAGGCATCGCCGGACGCATCCGTGCCCGGCCACCGATCTTGATGCTGATGGCCTCTGCGGTGTGCAGCAGGTCGTGCAGGATCGCCTCCATCGCCTGCCAGCTGAACCGCACGGTCGGGCCCGTGACGGAGATGGTTGCCACGACCTGGTTGGAGTCGCCGACCACCGGCGCCGCCACGGTGTTCACTCCGGCAATCGTCTCCTCGAACGCCGCGGCATACCCGTCGTTGCGTGCCCGACGCACGGCCTGCATCAGGTCTTCCGGTGACAACGGACGCACCGGCGACACTCCGCCGTTCTTGCGTTCCTTGGCGATGCGTTCGACGTCCTCGTCCGGCATTCCGGCGAGCACCAGTCGGCTCGGCGCTCCTGCCCAGAGGGGATACGGCCGACCGATCTCGAACGTCCGCCGCAGCTCGGCCGAGCTTTCCACCTGGTCGACGTGCAGCATCTCCTCGCCGACCGGGATCGAAAGGCCTACCGTCTCGCCGGTGCGGTCCCGCAGCCGCGCCATGTACGGCATCGCGACCGCACGCACATTGACCTTTCGTTGGTACGCCATTCCCAACGCAAGCGTCCGCGGCCCCAGCCGGTAACGCCGTGTCGTGGGATCCTGAATCGCCATCTCGGTCTGGACGAGGCTGCGCAGGAGCCGTTGCACCGAGCTCTTGGGTAGCGACACCCGGCTCGCAATCTCACGGATCGCGAGGTCGGTCTCGGCCCGACCCAGCACATCGAGAACCTTGACAGCTCGTCCGAGCAGCTCGCTCACCGTTCCCGCCTCTCCCTTTGCGTTTCGAGGTGCGGGAAGTGGCCCACCGACTCGTCGACCCACCGTCCCGCAACCCAGGCAGACATCTCTTGATTTGTATGACGCCTCGAGGCCTGAGGACCGTTTACCAGGACGCCAAGGCCCACCCAGCAGGACGTTTGAGCCCATCGTCGGCCAACCCGCCGCTCAAGGGTTGACCAGCTATGTGGTGAACGTTAAGAGTAACAGGGCTGTCCCGCCATCGGGAGCAATGTCCCATTAGAAGGGACACTGCAGACACCCAAAGCACAAAGACCCAACCGGTCAAGGAAGACGCGCTGCGAGGTGAGACGACCTTGCTTCGAACAGACGGCCCCGTCGCCTCGATCCGCCAGGTCGCCGCAGCGAGTCTGGCCGGCACCGTGGTCGAGTGGTACGACTTCTTTCTCTACGCCACCATGGCGGCGCTGGTCTTCAACCAGCAGTTCTTTCCGACCTTCTCACCGCTGATCGGCACCCTGGTCGCATTCACGACGTTTGCCGCGGGGTTTGTGACCCGCCCCCTGGGTGGCGTGATCTTCGGTCATCTCGGCGACCGGATCGGTCGCAAACCGATGCTCGTGGTCACGATGATGATCATGGGTCTGGCGACGTTCGCGATGGGGCTGCTTCCGACCTACAGCGACATCGGCGTCGCCGCACCGATCATGCTCCTCCTTTTGCGCATGTTGCAGGGCATCGGCCTCGGAGGCGAGTGGGGCGGTGCGATTCTGCTGTGCGTCGAGCATGCGCCCGACCGGCGACGCGGGTGGTTCAGCAGCTGGCCCCAGCTCGGCGTACCGATCGGGCTGCTTCTGTCGACGCTTGCGGTCAGTGGTGTCAACCTCCTCGGCGAGGACGCACTCCAGGCCTGGGCCTGGCGTCTCCCCTTCATCGCAAGCATCGTGCTCGTGGCCGTGGGTCTTTTCATCCGCTTGCGGGTCAGCGAGCCGCCTGCCTTCGAGCGAGTGCTTCGAAGTGGCCAGCGGTCACGCGTCCCGTTGGTCGAGGTGATCCGCCAGCACCCGAAGACCACCCTGCTCGGAATGGGTGCCCGACTGAGCGAAAGCGTGACGTTCAACATCTACAACGCGTTCCTGCTCGCCTATGTGGTGCAAGTGCTCTCGCTGCCGAAGTCGTACGTCCTGGACAGCCTCACCATCGCCTCGGTGGTCGGGTTCTTCGTCATCCCCCTGGCCGGTCGAGTCTCCGACCGCGTCGGCAGACGCCCGGTCTTCATGGTGGGTGCCGGCATCGCCGCCCTCACGGCATTCCCGCTCTTCGCCCTCATCGACACCGGCTCCCGCTGGCTCATCGCCCTGGCCGTCGTCGTCGGGTGGGGCGTCGCCTCGTGTGTGATGTACGGACCGGAAGGTGCGATGTTCGCCGAGATCTATCCGACCCGGGTGCGCTACAGCGGCATGTCCTTCGTCTACCAGATAGGCGTTCTCCCGTCCGGCGCCATCGCGCCAGCCGTCGGCATCTGGCTCGTGAACACCTTCGGAAACGCGTCGTGGCCGGTCGCGGCGTACGTGCTCATCATCGCGGTCATTGCACTCGTGTCATTGGTGTCCTTGCCAGAGACCTACGACAAGCCGGTCGACGACCCCGTGACCCCACCCCCTGCGGTAAAGAAGGCAATCGCGTAACAACCAAGAGGACGCCCATTGACTCGCAACAGACCCAACATCGTTCTCATCCTCGCCGACGACATGGGCTTCTCCGACATCGGCTGCTATGGCGGAGAGATCCAGACACCGCACCTCGATCGGCTGGCACAGCACGGCATACGACTGACGCAGTTCTACAACACGGCGCGCTGCACGCCGTCGCGGGCCTCGCTCCTCACCGGCCTGCACCCGCATCAGGTGGGCATCGGAATCCTCAACTTCGACGACCGTCCCGATGGTTATCCCGGCAATCTGTCAGAGAACTGCGTGACCATTGCCGAGGCTCTCTCCGCGGCCGGATACGCGACCTACATGTCCGGCAAGTGGCACCTCGCGAGCAACATGGACACGCCGAACGGCGCCTGGCCCACCCGCCGCGGCTTCGATCGGTTCTTCGGGACGTTGGAAGGCGCTGGGAGCTTCTACCAGCCACGGACGCTGTATCGCGACGAGCAACTCGCCGAAGCCGAAGCCCTCGACCCCGAGTTCTTCTACACGGACGCGATCAGTGACAACGCCGTTCGCTTCGTCGAGGAGCACCACGCGGCACATGCCGACCAGCCGTTCTTCCTCTACCTCGCCTACACCGCTCCGCACTGGCCGCTGCACGCACATGAAGCCGACATCGCCACTTATCGAGGCCGGTTCGATGCCGGTTGGGACCAGCTACGGGAGGAACGCCTCGAGCGACTCGTCGCCGCCGGTCTCATCGACCCGTCCTGGCCCCTGTCTGGCCGTGATGAACGGGTACCCGCCTGGAAGGACGTCGACCACAAGTCGTGGCAGGCCAGACGGATGGAGGTCTACGCGGCTCAAGTGGACCGCATGGACCAAGGCATCGGGAAGGTGCTCCGAGCGTTGGAATGCCTTGGCGAACTCGACGACACGCTCATCATCTTCCTTTCCGACAACGGTGGATGCGCGGAGGAGATGCCGCCGGAGTCGGTGAAGGAGTTCGTGACGAGCTTCGTACCCCTGCCGGAGCTCACTCGCGACGGGCAACCTGTGGTGCCCGGAAACGTCCCCGGTCTCGCCCCGGGACCGGAGTCCACGTACCAAAGCTACGGGCGGGCCTGGGCGAACCTTTCCAACACGCCCTTCCGGGAGTACAAGCACTGGGTGCACGAGGGTGGCATCGCGACGCCGTTCATCGTGCACTGGCCGGCCCGGCTGGGTACCCAACCTCGGATCGACCACCAGCCTTTCCAGCTCGTCGACGTCCTGCCCACGCTGCTCGACGCCGCCGGAGCGTCCTATCCCGACGAGCGAGCCGGTCACCCCGTCCCGCCGTGCGAGGGCGTCAGCATGCTTCCCGCCCTCGAAGGCGCGAACACGACCACGCGGACGTTGTTCTGGGAGCACGAAGGCAATGCGGCGATCCGGCGTGGTCGCTGGAAGCTGGTCCGCAAGTACGGAAAGCCCTGGGAGCTCTACGACATCGAGCAGGATCGCACCGAGCTCACCGACCTCGCGGACGCACATCCGTCGGTGGTGCGGGAGCTTGCAGCAGACTACGAAGCGTGGGCCAAGCGGTGCGGTGTCATTCCACGTGAACGCATCCTGGAGCTCTACCGTCGCCGGGGCCGTGGCCTCCCACCGGAGTGAGGACTACCGCGGGAATCGCGGTGGCGGGACTTGTTTCGCCATACGCTCGCGTCTCGCGGCCCGGTCAGGGTCCTCTGCGCCGAGGTCGGCCCGTGCGTGGGCGAGGAACTCGTTCTTTGCTCTCTGGACACCAGCTGGATCGGCTCGGACCAGATCGATGTACCACCGATCGGCGGCGAATCGCACGTCGGAAGGCGCAAGCAGGCGCACGATCTCCCGCGCGTGCGAGAGCTCCTCACGAATTCGTGCGGTCGTCGGCGACTCCTGCCGCCTGGGCTCACCGTCGTCGAAAACTGGAAGGTCTGCGCCGGCTGGGCTCTCCGGCGTGTGGCCGACGTGTCGTGCCATGCTGTCCGGCTCGTACGACCCGGCACGACTCTCGCCGATCGACCGTTCATAGTCGGCCGCGACATGCATGAAGTGCGCGTACGCCGTGCGCCGTTCGGCCAGGAATGCCCGCCGCATCCGTTCCTCTGCCATGGTTTCCCACATGCGACGCTGCTCCATCCCATGGCGTTCGAGCAGCTTCACTGCGCTCTTGCTGGCTCGCCAGGACGCGATCAGCTGGATCGCCATGACAATTGCGATGACAGCAAGTGCCCCGGCCGCGATGAGCAAACCTTGCCGTACCCCTGGCTCCAACGCGTTCCACCAGTCCATGAGGCCACGATGCAGCAGGACCTCAGATCGCGTCGCCAGAAAGAGCTTACTCACACGCGCGGCTACGTTACGTCCTACATTCGAGGCTCAAACGCCGCAACTTCCCCTCGTACGTTGGATATCCCAGCCGACGTACGATGAGAGGCGTGGCAAGGTGGCCTGCTTTCATCCGACAGATCACGGTACGGAGCGTCAGGATTTCTGCGCTGCAAATCGCCGCCATTGCCGCGGGATATTTCGGAGTCGCCCAAATCGGCTTTTTTCAGCGAATCGAGACCGGCAACATCTATCTTGTATGGCCGCCCATCGGCCTCGCGCTCGCGGCGCTCGTGCTGTGGGGAGTCCGGGTGTGGCCGGGCATCATGATCGGAGCATTACTGGTCAATCTCGCGTCTGGCCGGTCGGTGCTCTTCGCCTTCTTGATGAGCCTTGCCCCGACGATTGGAGTTACGGGTGCCGCACTGATCCTGCGGGCCCGCCAGTTTCGCCCCGACGTGATCCGGTTGCGCGACCTACTGTGGCTCGTCGTGGCAGGTGCCGGGGTGGGCGCCCTGCTGATCTCCATGCTTGCCATCGGATCGCGCGCGTTCCTCGGGCTCGAGACATCCGGCAGCGTCTTGATCCGGTGGCTGCTCACCTGGATCAGCGACGCGATGAGCGTGCTGGTCGTCACCCCGTTCATCCTCGTCGTCGCACGAATCCGCCGACCGTTTCGCATCCGGCCGGCTCAGTTGGTCGAGGCGGTCGCGCTGGTCGCGGCCACGCTGGTCGTGGGATTCCTCGCCATCACCAGCTCGACCGAGTTGCTCTTCCTCGTGTTCCCGGTCCTGATCTGGGCCGCCGTCCGGTACCGGCTTCCCGGAGCCGCACCGACCGTCCTCATGACCACGGCGATCATCATCTACGGTGCGGTCGGTGTCTCCGGGCCGTTCGCCGATGGTGAGTTCTACAACAACCTCCTGACGATTCAGCTCCTCGGCGCGTCATCCTCCCTGACAGCACTCACACTCGCCGTCACCATCGGCGAACGAGACCGGGCACATCGCGACATGGAGCAGGCCGCCGTCCAACTTGCCGGAGCTGTCGATCAGCTCGACCGTCGGCTGCGGCCGCGACCGCACATCGAGCTGCACGCCCCCGACGAACGTTCGGGGGATCGACCGCACGACACGTGACAGGTGCGACATGTCGCGGTCGTGCGTTTCGCGTCAGGGAACGTGGGCCGATGACCGTGGCCGGTTCTAGTCAGCCGGAACGATCACCGCGCGGCCGGTGGCGCCTTCGACCAGCGCCTGGCACGCGTCGTTGACGTCGTCCAGAGCATACGAATCGCCCAGGAGGTCCTGCAGCGGCAGCTTGCCCGCCTGGTAGAGAGCCAGCAGCCTCGGGATGTCGACGGTCGTGTTGGCCGACCCGTACAGGCTTCCGATCACCCGTTTTTCCTGCTGCACAAGCTCGTTGAGCCCGACGCGGAACGTCTCACCGACCTTTCCGAGCCCGATGGCGACAAGCGTCCCGCCGATCCGCAGACACGACAACGCCTGCTCGAGAATGCTCGGGCGGCCCACGGCCTCGAACGCCCAGTCGACTCCTTCTGGGCAGATGTCGGTGACCGCGGCTGTCAAGTCACTCGTCCGTACGTCGATCGTGTGCGTTGCCCCGAGTCGCTTCGCCAACGCGAGTCGTGCGGGGACGACATCGGCAGCGATGATCGTGTGTGCACCGAGCAAGGCAGCACCGAGGACGCTCGACAGACCGACCCCGCCGGCTCCGAGCACGAGAACACTCGAGCCAGCCACCTCCTTCGCGACGTTCAGCACCGCGCCAAGACCCGTGATGACCGCGCACCCCACAATGGAGGCGATCGGAAACGGAATGTCCGGTGGAATCGAGATCACGGACTCCTCGGCGACGACGCAACGCTCGGCGAAGCACGCGACTCCCAGCAAGTGCTTGACATCGCGGCCGGAGCCGAGCCGGAGCCGGCTCGTTCCGTCCAGCAGACCACCTGTCGCCTTTTGGATCTTCGTAGCCTCGCACAACGCAGGCCGGCCGACTGCACAGTAGCGACATCTGCCACAGCGGGGCCGCCACATCAGGATGACCGGATCGCCCACACGGACCGTCGTCACGCCAGGACCGACGTCCTCGACGATGCCGGCGCCTTCATGCCCGGGAACGACGGGCAACGGGCACTGAAGATCGCCATGCATGTAATGCAGATCTGTGTGGCAGACCCCTGCGGCCATCACGCGTACCAGGACCTCGCGCTGCCGTGGCTTCTCCAGGTGAAGATCCTCGATACGCAACGGCTCACCAGGCTTGTGAAGTACCGCCGCCTTCATGGAAGGTCAACATACTCCACGGGTTCGGCGCCGCAAAGGTCACGAGCGGCGCTGCCATCACGCCGAGAACCGCACGACCAGCCGGTCCCCGCCCGACAAGGTTCGGTCGCCGAGCTCCTGAACTCCCATGCCTGAGAGCAGCAACCGGCGAAGCCGGAGCGAGCCCTCTACGACGGTCAGGGTGACCTCGATGCCGTCAGCCGTGGGGCGCTGTTCCACCGTTCCCCACGCGTACCCGTTGGACCAGAACCACCGCGTCGGCTGCCCGGTCGACGTATCGGCAGCGGCGAAGCGCATGGACTGCTCGATCCCGTCGTACAGGAATCCGGTCAGAGCCGGGATCGCTCCCCAGCTCGCCATCGCACGCACGTAGTGGTGCCCGCACTCCGCCTCGTTGAACGGGTTCCGACGGCGACCGTCGAACCGGCGTCGCACGGTCTCGATGACGCTGATGCCCTGCTCGGTCATCCCGTCGAGGATCATCCCCACGGCCGCGGTGTATTCCAGACCTGTCCACACCTCGGCGAAGTACGGGAACGGTCGGTCGGGTCGGTTGCCGCGCGGGTACGACGCCACGAGCAAGCCACCTTCGTCCCCCAAGGCATAGCTTCGCATCGGGTTGAAGTGGCCTGCCACGGAATCGAGTCGGTTGTAGCGGTAGATGCTCGCCAGCGCCCCGCGGACATGATCGGGCTCGAGCAGGTATCCCAACCCACTGAGGTGCGCGAGGTTCTGGCCCACCAGCTGGTCGGCGAGGCATCCGTCACCGATCTGCAGCTCAGGATGCACGAGGTCGCGGGCACCGATGCCGGGCAGCCGCAGGCCCGGTGCGATGGCGTCCTCCGTCATCGGTGGACGGATCTCGTGCCGGTAGTACTCGCCGTTCCACAAGTTGGCGTCGAGCCACGCGCTGCCGCGCTCGAAGAGCTCTCGACACGTCGTGGCGAACTCCGTGTCGCCCAGGTGGTCTGCCATCTCTTCGCAGGCGCGGAGCGCCGCGAGGTACCAGCAGCCGATCTCCGGATTGGGTCCGAAGTACTCGACATCCATGGTGTTGTGCTGCGAGCCCTCCATGACCCCGTCCCGGTCGGCATCCCAGCCGCCGGGGATCCAGGCGAACTCCAACGCCTTTCGCGCGTGCGGCCACAGGCGGCGCAGGAAGTCGTCGTCGCCGGAGTGCCGCCACTCACGGTAGAGCTTGACCAGACACCCCATCTGACCGTCAGCAGCGGCTGTCCAATGCTCCTCTCGAGCCCGCTCGAGTGGAAGCGGAATCCGGAAGCTCATGCGACCGTCGTCAGCTGTCGCGTAACAGAACTCGATCTCGCGCATCGAGCGCGCCAGATCTCCGAAGAGATACGGCGTGACCTGCTCGTAGTTCCAGACGTGCGTGCAGTTGCCGTGACAGCTTCCGCTTGTGTCGTTGCACCCCTCCCAGCCGAACAGCCTGCCGTCAGCGGCCCGGAAACTGGTCTGTGTGCGAAGCGTCGACAGGTTGAAGAGCGCGGCTTCCTTGACGACGTGCGGAAGGTCGGCGTCGACGACCGCCTGAACGAACGCCTTGGTCCGGTTCTCCAGCTCCGGCAAGCTGGCCGCGGTGTCGGCCACGACCTGCCAGGCGTCGGCATATCGCGTGGCATAGTAGTTGCCGACCGTCGCTTTGCCATCCCAGCTTTGACGATTCGGGAAATGCCAGCCCAGCAAGAACGTGAACGCACGCGTCTCCCCTGGGCGCAAGCGCTGCTTGACAGCAAGCGACGCCATCGGCATCTCACGACGTCCGGACCGCTCGTCGAGCTCGCCGTCCTCGGTGAAGTCGTCCCAGAAGTCCAGAAGCTCGCCACCCCAGGTGTGCTCGGCCCACGCCGTCCTGGTGGTCACCGAGTCATGGTCCCCGACGACCGCCAAGGCAAGCGTTCCCCATTGCTCGGCTGCGGGATCGACGCCGTCCGAGTACAAGTACAGTCCGGTGCCGAACGACTCACGGCGTACGACGTTGCGATTGTCGCGCGCTTCACCAGCCGAGCCATCCGTGCCCACGAAGTTCTGCAGACTTCCTGCAATCGAGACGTCGATCTCGTGGTCGCTCGTGTTGCGCACGATGTAGCGCAGGACGGCGATCGGGATACCGCTGGCGTCGGCGTCCACCGGCACCAAGGGATTGAATGCCTGCAGGCGTACCTCGACCGGAACATCGGGATCTTTGAGCTGCACCTGACCGAACGGATACGCAGCCAAGAACTCCGAATGCCTGAACCGGGGCAACCCGTGGTTGGGCACGGGCGAGCCATGCGCACCCTCGTACAGCACGGGATCGAGCGGCCCTTCGAGCGCCCGCGCGACGACGCCCGTCTGGCCTTCGGTGTCAACCGGTGCCGTACGGATCGCGAAGAAGCTCCACCTCGGGCTGAACCCTTTGGCCGGACGATTGACCACTTCCCAGTCACGAAGGTCACCACGTCCGCCAAGGCTCACCGTGCCGGTACCGATGCCGCCGAGTGGAAGGGCGACACGCAGCGAGTGGGCGGCGTCGTAACGAGAGAGGACCGGCCAGTCGTACGGATCTGTCATGGGTACGAGACCCCCTCATGGTCGTGGTCTGCGGGAACTTTCGCGAACGCGGAGTTCGGTCGCCAGCACGACAGCCTCCGTGGATGCCGACGGGTCGCGAAGCCTGCGCAGGAGGAGCCGTGCCGCCTCGGTTCCAAGCCGGTAGGTCGGCTGCTCGACGATCGTGAGCGCTGGCGCCATGAGCGGAGCCCACGGCGAGTCGTCGAACCCGACGACACCGATCGCTTCCGGCACATCGAGCCCGCGTTCACGTAGTGCACGCATGGCACCGGCGGCCATGAGATTGTTCGCTACGAACAGGGCATCGGGTGGCGGTGTGAGCTCGAGAAGCTCCAACGCCGCCTGATAGCCACCCTCGACGCGGTAGTCCGCCTGCCGGATGTAGCGGCGGTCGACTCCTCGCCCAGACTCTCGCAAGGCCGCCACGTAACCGTTTCGGCGCTCGACGGCGGTCGTGAGCTTCGCCGGGCCGGAGATGCAGGCGACCCGCTCGTAACCGGCCTCGAGCAGGTGTATGACGGCCCGCTTGGCTCCAGCGAAGTTGTCGACCACGACGGAATCCACGTCCACGTTGTGGATCCGCCGGTCGATCGTGACCGCCGGCACACCGTGATCACGCAACAGGCTGATGTCCGTCCGATCCGACGCGGGCGCGATGACCACGCCGGCCGCTTGTTCTGCCAAGACGACGTCGAGGTAGCGGCGCTCCCTCGCGAGGTTCTCGTCGGTGTTGCAGAGCACGACGGAGTAGCCGGACTGCAGCGCGACGTCCTCGACGCCTCGTGCGACCGATGTGAAGAACGGGTTCTCGATGTCGGAGATGACCAACGCCCACACACTGCCGGCACGGCGGCGAAGGCTGCGTGCCACGCGGTTCGGCTGGTAGCCGAGCTCGGTCGCGGCCTGCCGTACCCGCTCGACCAGCTCGGGATGCACCGTCGGGTGATTGTTCAACGCCCGCGACACGGTGGCCGCCGAAACGCCCGCGCGGTGCGCGACGTCGCTCATGCGTACTCGCTGTCGCCCAGCCGCCCGCTGCGTTTCGTTCATTCCGCCGACCGATCGAGGACCCCGGCCGAGGCCACCGGGATCACGTGAGTAATCGATTACCGGAATCTAGGCGACACGCGTCCGACCAGTCAAGACACCACGGTGTCAAAGAGAGGACACTGCGAGGCCGTACGTCAGCCAGCAGGCTCACGACTCCACCCACGTGCGGTCTTCGTGAGCTCGATGAAGCCCATGCGTCGGAAGATGTCGGGCGTTGCATGGTCGTGCGACCGATCGTCCGACATGGCCTACCCCAGCAGCCGCGTGACTTCTGACAGCCGGAGCCACTCAGCCGCCTGGGTGAGCAACCAGTCTTCCACGCCTTGGTCTTCGTACGCCGCATCGACGATGTGAAGGTTTCCGATATCGGCTCAGCCGCCGTGACGGGCGATCCGCTCGGCATCTGCCAGGCTCTCGACTTCGATGAGACCGATCGGGCGTTCATCTGCGAATGCCGCGAGCCGAGTGCCGTTGTGTCGAACGAGCGCCGAACGACCAACCCGGGCACCGGCGGTTCTGACGCGACGGGTATGTCACCCACGCGGGTCGGCCAGACGAACTCATGGTGGCCGGTGTAGCCGAAGCCGGTGCGCTCGTAGATCGCCCGGATGTGGGGCCACTCTCGGGTACGCCGTAGACGCCCGGCGCGGGCGGTGCCCATCGGCGTACTGCCGCGACACCCTCCACTTCGCCATCTGAGCTACGCATGCGGCCTCGTATCTCAGACGTTCGGCACCGCTTCCCGCCGGTACTGCTGGCATGGAGAGATGACGTCCCGTCGCACCTCGCCGACGCCCCACATCCGGGGAACGTTGGTCGTACGACATCACCTCGTACGCCGTGTGTCAGAGCACCCGACACACGTACGTATGCCGTACGACACCCCGGCGTCGGACCTGCCGCCCCGGCCACCAGCCGGCGTCCTCATTCTCCACGCCAGCAGGCCCGCGACCTTGCCGTGCGCCCTTGACCTTGCTGGTCTCGACCGACTTCCCGAGTCTTTCGCCACCTTCCCGGTGCATGTAGGCCACTGAGAGCAGTGAATGACCGACGAAACGTGGTCATTGTCAGGAGGGTGGGGGTGGGCGGTGTAAGGATCCCTCCATGGAGGAAAGCGCGCGGGAGACCGGCGACGGAGAATGCGGGAGTACGAGTTCATGCGGACGCGAGTCTCGTCCAACCGTAAGGACAGCCCGTGACAACGCCTGAGGCCGGATCGCGCGACCACCTCGCGCTCATCGCGCAAACCTGCGCTGCCATCCGCGGACCCGACGAGGATGCGATGGCGAGGGCACGTGCCCATCAGGATCGGCTCGCCAAGCCTCGAGGTTCGCTCGGCGCTCTCGAGGACGTGAGCGTACGCCTGGCAGGGCTCGCCGGCACATCTTTCCCGCCCGTACCCGAGCCGGCAGCGCTGGCGCTGTTCGCCGGCGATCACGGCGTCCACGCCCAGGGTGTCTCGCCTTGGCCGCAGAGCATCACGTCGGCGATGGTCGAGACGTTCCTCTCAGGTCGGGCGGTGATCAATGCGCTCGCCCGCCAGAACGGCGTCCGGCTCACCGTCGTCGACGTGGGCGTCGCCGCCGACCTCGAGCCGCATCCGCTCCTTCACCAGCGCAGGATCCGACGAGGCACCGACGACCTCAGCCGCGGTCCGGCCATGAGCCGTGACGATGCGGCGCACGCGGTGGCCACCGGAATCGAGATCGCCCGCCGCCTCGTGGCCGAGGGATACCGCTGCCTGCTGACCGGTGACATGGGCATCGGCAACACGACACCGGCGGCGGCGCTGGTCGCGGCCTTCACCGGCGCTCCGGCTGAGGACGTCACTGGACGCGGAACCGGCATCGACGACGCGACGTGGTACCGCAAGGTCGACGTCGTCCGGCAGTCCCTCCAGGTGAATCAGCCCGATCCGCAGGACCCGCTCGGGGTGCTGGCGGCCGTCGGAGGGTTCGAGCACGCCGCGACCGTGGGCTTCCTCCTGGGTGCGGCAGCCTCGAGAGTGCCGGTGATCGTGGATGGAGTGGTCGCCAGTGCCGCCGCGCTCGCGGCCGCCCGCTTCGCCCCGGACGTCGTGTCGGCACTCGTCGCGGGGCACCTGTCGGCTGAGCCAGGCGCAGCTCGCGCGCTCGCACACCTGGGCCTCCGACCAGTTCTCGATCTCGAGATGAGGCTCGGCGAGGGCTCCGGGGCCGTCCTCGCACTCCCGATCGTCCAGGCAGCCTCCCGAATCCTCCACGAGGTCGCCACCATCGACGAGCTTGCGCCAAATCCGTCGCGACGGGCGCACCGTGTGCTGGTCCTCGGCGGCGCTCGGTCCGGCAAGTCGCAGGTCGCCGAACGCATGGTGGAGGGCGCGGGCTCCGTGACGTACGCGGCCACCGGTCCACAACCGAGTGACGACGACCCGGAGTGGAAGCACCGGGTCGCCCTGCATCGCGAACGCCGACCGGACCACTGGCGTACGGTCGAGACCCGCGACCTGGTCACCCTCCTCGCCACCGACGACCCCGAGCCCCTGGTCATCGACTGCCTGTCGACATGGCTGGCGGCGACGATGGACGACTGCGGTGTCTTCAGCTCCGAGGGGCACGGTCCTGCCGACGTGGCGGCCAAGGCGCTCGCCGAGCAGACCGACGCGCTGCTCGACGCGTGGCGGAACACCCGTCGGTTCGTGGTGGCGATCAGCAACGAGGTCGGCAGCGGTGTCGTCCCTGCCACCTACGCGGGCAGGATCTTTCGCGACCACCTGGGGTGGCTGAATTCGCAGGTGGCGGCGGAGTCGGACGAGGTGTGGCTCGTGACGGCTGGGATCCCGCAGCGTCTGCGCTGACCGAGAGGACCTGACGTGGTGGACGAAAGCGCAGCGCGTACGCCGGTCGCCTCAGGTCGAGCCGGGCTGGTGGCGGCGATCTCGCTCTTCACGGCACTGCCGATCCCGGCGCGCGCGCACCCTCAGGTCGACGAGCAGCTGGCGGCCCGAGCGCTGCGCTGGCTCCCGGTGATCGGTGTGCTCGTCGGTCTGCCGGCCAGCGTGGCGTTGGCCGCGACAACCGCTCGTCTCGTGGACACCGCTGGCGCCTTGCTCGGGGCGACCGTGGCGGTTGCGGTGCTGGCCGTCGTCACCCGCGCCTTCCACCTCGACGGCCTGGCGGACACGGTCGACGGGCTCGGCGGCGCGGCCACGAAGGAGCGCGCCCTCGCGGTCATGCGTCAGCCCGACATCGGGGCGTTCGGCGTCGTCGCACTCGTCCTCGTGCTCGGCCTCAAGGTCGCCGGGCTCGCGGCGATCGCCGTCGACCATCCAGCGCTCGCCGCCTACACGCTGGTCCTGGGTGAGGTCACCGGGCGTTCCGGCGTGGTCCTCGCAGCAGGTCCGGGGGTCCCGTCCGCGCGTTCGGAAGGGTTCGGCGCGCTCGTGGCGGGGACGGCGAGTCGGGCGGCCCGCTGGCTCGCGGTCGCGTTCCCGGTGGCGCTCGCTGTGCTTCCTGCCGCCTGGACGTTCGCCTCGGTACTTTCCGCTTGGGACGTCGTACGACTGGTGGCTGGTGTGCTGGTGGGCTTGGGCGTCGCCGTGGTGTGGCGGCGCCATGTCGTACGACGGATCGGCGGCGTGACCGGTGACGTGTTCGGGTCGATCGTCGAGTTGGGCTCCGTGGCGACCGTGCTGGCGGTGGCCGTGTGGGGTTGAGTGTCCTATATCTGTATGAGGGTGGGGACGACATGAGCGCGATGGGGCGGAACCATCGGGTCATCGAGATCAAGCCGCGCTCTGCAGCGGTGCTGGCTTTAGCGTCGGTCCTCGGCGTGCTGGCCTTCGGCTGGCCGTTCCTTGCCGATGCGTCGAGTGCCGCGGGCGAGCACACCCGTGATGCTCCGTACCTGTTCGTGGTCCTGGTCGCCCTGGCCGTCGCCGTCGTCGCCGCACAGCTTGCGGACGGTGGGTTGGACGTCAAGGCGGTCGCGATCCTGGGCGTGCTCGCGGCTGTCGGCGCAGGCCTGCAGGCGTTGAGTCCCGCGGTCGGCGGCTTCGACGCGGTGTTCTTCCTCGTCGTGCTGGCCGGTCGGGTCTACGGGCCTGGGTTCGGCTTCTCGCTTGGCGTCGTGTCGCTTCTGGCCGGCGCGCTCATCGTGGGTGGCATCGGGCCGTGGGTGCCGTTCCAGATGATCGGGCTCGGCTGGGTGGGACTGTTCGCCGGCTGCCTGCCTCGGCTGTCGGGATGGGCGGAGCGGGCCATGCTCGCGGCGTACGCCTGTGTGACCGGCCTCGTCTACGGCGCCCTGCTGAACTTGTGGTTCTGGCCGGTCGCGGACTTCCTTCCGCGCGGGATGTCGTTCGTTCCCGAGGCATCGCCCTTTGCCAACCTCGGGCACTACGCGACGTTCTACGTGACCACATCGCTCGGCTGGGACGCCGGCCGAGCGATCCTCAACCTGCTTCTCGTCCTGGTGGCCGGTCGTCCCCTGCTCGCCGCCCTGCGCCGGGCCGCCCGCCGCGCCCACTTCGTTCCCGCCTACCAATGACCAGGCGTGGGACCCCTCAATGACCAGGCGCGGCGACAGCCCACTCGCCATGGCAGGGATCGGCGCCCGGCGAAGGTACGAGACACCCCGTGTGTCCGTTCGGCCACGTGGCTTCCGGCGTTGAAACGCCTTGTTCCCGCAGAAACTGTCGTGAACGCGTTGGAAGGAAAGCGCTTGCCACACCGACCGGCAGGCTTCAGGAGTCCCTCGGAACGCGCACCCGCGCCAAGGCCAGGAGGCTATGCGTCTATGAATCCCACGCGACAGGCAACCGGCACGATGGTTGGCAGGACGGCTGGCTCGGCCGCTCGCAAGCTTTGCCGATTCGGCATCGCAGCTGCGCTGGTGCTCGCCGGGCTCCCGGCCACAGGCGGTAGCGCCTCAGCCGTCCAAGGTCAGCCGTGCCCCGTACGAACCGGCGAAGGCGCTTACCCCAACCCGCTACACGAGTGCCCGGCCGCCGATCCCGGCGTGGTGATCCGAGGAGACACGTGGTACGCGTTCACCACGGGCCTGAAACTGTACAAGTCGACCGATGCCGGCCACAGCTGGACCGACCTTGGCCGCTTCCTCCAAATCCCGCCGGGATACGTCGACGCGTGGGCTCCCGAGGTCTACCGCATCGGCAACCGTTGGATCTGCTACTTCTCCATGCGGCCGGGCCCCGGACAGTTTGCGAAGCTGTTTGTCGCGACGTCGACGCATCTCGAATCCGGCTGGAAACTGCGGACCGAACCTCTGGGAGAGGATCCGACCGTCAGCATGATCGACGCGAGCATGTTCGTGGCACCTGACGGTCAGCGCTACCTGCTCTACAAGGAAATCGGCAATCGACGGATCATGATCGACCGACTGTCCGCCGATGGCCTGACACTGGCCCGGCAGCCGGTCCCCATCCTCACAGTCACCGAGGCCTGGGAAGGCAACTCGGTGGAGGCTCCGACAATGGTCTACCGACCTCACGAGCGCCGTTACTACCTGTTCTACAGCGGCAACCTCTATACGGCGAACGGCAACTACGCAGTAGGCGTCGCTCGCGCCGACTCGCCCACCGCGTCGTTCGACCCAGGCAAGCGCGGACAGCCAATTCTCGTGGGGGACGAGCACTTTGCCTCGCCGGGCCATCAGTTCGTCGCCACGGTACGAGTCGACGGGCGCTTGACCGAGATGCTCTTCTACCACGCGTACCCGCTCACCGATCCCGACGGCCAACCACTCCCGAGTCCGGCTCCACGTGCCTTGATGATGGACCAGCTGACCTGGGGCCCCGACGGCTGGCCACGGGTACACGACGGAACCCCGAGTCGCTAGCAGGACGCTCACGGCAAGCCGGTGGCCTTTCCGATCCAGATGGTTCGGGCGGGCCAGGGCGCTACGTGCGGTCCGAACAAGGGCGTGAGGCTGGGGCCAGTCCGGCGACGGGGCGGCTCCTGGTCAGGCGCACCGATCCTGCGGTGGGGGCAGGGACGCAATCCGTGCGCGATGGCGGGAGAGCTCGCGCAGGATGTCCAACAGGAGGTCGCGGCTCGCATCGTCGGCTCGTTCCAACGCGGCCAGGGCATCTCCGGCGCGCGCCGTGGCCGCATCGATCTGGTCGATCACCACAGCCACCGTCTTGTCCTCGTCGACGAAGCCGAAGTCGCACTCCGGTACGCCGGTCGTCGTCGCCACCGTCCCCGGTCGGGCGTCGGCCGGAACTCCGGACAGCACAAGCCGTCTGCCGACCGCGTCCGCGAAGCCGAGTGCCGTGACGGCAAGTCGCGAGAGCTCGTCGCCAAGGCCACCGGTCTGGTGTCGGTTCACGTGCCAGCTTGCCTGCTCGGCGCCAAGCAGCAGGGCCAGCAGGTCGACGAGCAGCGGCTGCAGAAAGGACCCGACGCGAAACGACGATCTTCGAGGGTGCATGTGCCTTCGTACCTCCCTCACCCTCGGAGGGCCTCGCCCTGAGAAGCTCTATACCCTTTCCGGGTCAGTCCCATGTCGTCCGCCGGTCGGGGTCTTGACCGGGTCGACGTCAGGTCAGCCGATGTCCAGGTAGCCGACATCAGCACGGAGGGAGACGCCGAGCGATGGTTCCAGCCGGGGGAACCAGACGCGCGGGTGCAGGGAGCGGACAGACATGTCCAGCTCGATGAAGCCGCGCCCTGACGCGTTGTCCGACATATCCGAACTGCTCATCCGTGCCCAATCTGGCGAGGCCACTCAGGTGTTGGGCGAGCTGGATGCCCTCGACACCGGCCCGCATGCCCACGATCGTGCCCAGTGGCTCCGGTTCGTCCGCTTCGCGGCGTTGCACGAGTTGCGCAGGTTCGACGCAGCCGACGACGTCGCTGCCGAGATGATCAGGATCGCCGAGCCGCTCGACGATCGGACGTGGGAGGCCTTCGGACACGCCCTGCGTACGATGGCGCAACTGCGTCGCGGCCGTTTCGAACCGGCCTACGACGAGCTCGCTCGATCCGTCGTCCTGCTCGAGGAAATCAGCTCACCCAACTACGCCGTCGGGCACGCGATCAACGCCGTGGTGCTGGCACTGGCAAACCTCGACCTCTACGAGCTCGCCACCGGCTGGCTCGAGCGGCTGCAGGACGTCGCCACCACCCTGTCGGACGCCATCCTGCAGACGCTCTATGCGTTCAACAGCGGGTGGCTGCAGCTGAACTGGGCCGCCGAGCTCGAGCTGATCGGCCGGATCGACGAGGCGAACGAGCACTACCGGCAGACGCTCGCGGCCTTCAAGTCCGCACCCGACGGGGTCGACGTCATCGAGCGCTCGTACTGGCCGACGGAGGTCGTCGTGCTGGCCTGTGCGGCACGAGCGATGCTCGGCGAAGGCGTGGACGTCGTTCCGGAGCTCGAAAGGAATCTCGGAATCGTCGCTGCCACGCAACGCCACGAGGCGACTCTCATCGGTTACCTCGCGATGGCCCGGGCGTACGCGAACGACGGCCAGCTGGCCAAGGCGCTGGAACAGGCCGAGATGGCCTGCGCGGTCGCCGACACCTTGCCCCGACTTCAGGTGCTGGCGACCCGGGCGTACTGGGAGTACGCAACCCAGTTGCGTACCCGCGACGGGTCGACTCCGGCCGCCGAAGCGTTCGCTCAGCTCACCTGGCGTCTCGTCAACGACCGCTGGGAGGAACGCCGTGCCCGCATGCATTCGTTCGAGGAACGGCTCGATGCCGAGCGGACGCGTGACGAGCTGCGGCGACGCGCGGCTGCGTACCTCAGTGACCCGTTGACCGGGCTCGGCAACCGACGGCTGATCGAGATCCGCCTGCCGGAGCTGCTGGTGGAGTCGGCCGCCACTGGTCGTCCGCTCACGGTGGCGTTCGTCGACATCGACGACTTCAAGAGCGTGAACGACGAGCTCTCGCACCTCGTCGGTGACGACCTGCTGCGCGAGCTGGCCCAGGAGATGCGGGCCACGCTGTCGCCGGACGACGCGATTGCCCGGTTCGGCGGCGAGGAGTTCGTCGTCGTGATGCCGAACCACACGGCCTCTCAGGCGTACGAGCTGATCGAGGGCCTGAGGCGGCGGATCGAACAGCGGGTCTGGGATTGTCTGCCTCCCGGGCGCGGGATCCGGATCACCGCCGGGCTCGCGCAGTCCTGGCATGGCGCCACGCGGACTCAGCTGCTCGCGGCCGCCGACGAGGCGTTGCTGCGTGCGAAGCGCCAAGGCAAGAACCGCGTGGAGATCCGCGCCCATCCGCTGCCCGACGAGCCCTGACCTTCCGTCGCGCCCCTCCCCGAAAATGACCACGTTGGGTAGGGAACTCACCGCTGTCAGGGTCATGCATCCGCCGGTTGGCTACAGGTAGC
Organism: Actinopolymorphaceae bacterium; assembly: GCA_036564245.1. Taxonomy (GTDB): domain Bacteria; phylum Actinomycetota; class Actinomycetes; order Propionibacteriales; family Actinopolymorphaceae; genus Thermasporomyces. The sequence continues at coordinate 37,847 of DATCKU010000079.1, read as the reverse complement.
CGCGGGTAGTCGCGGACGTCGCTCCGCCGGGACAGGTTGGTCGGCTTCGGGGCGGCGCTGCCGTCATACGTACGTACGTCGCGCCCTGCCGGGCACGCCCATTCGGCCAGTCGTACGCCTGAAGCAGCCGGCAGAGCACGTCCGTCAGCCACTCGTACGCATGTACCGGCCGGCGGGGCACGTCCATTCGGCCCGTCGTACGCATGTACCAGCAGGCAGGACACATCCAGTCGTACGCACGTGGCACTCGTACCAGGGCCGCGGTCGTTCGGTGTACGCGCATCAGACCCGGCACAACACCAGAGCCACTTCGCGTACGCCCGTCACACTCCCGCAAGCCCGAACTACCAACCCCGACCGGATGTCATACCCTGTGGTCTCGGCTCGACCGAGCGCCGACCCGACCAGCGGGCCCGCCTTTCCACGCGTCATCGCGGAGGAAAGCCGCAGCCGTCGCCAGCCACGACGTACGAAATCAGGTACCCGTCACCCGCCACAGCGGAGGCAAGTCCTCGCTCGCTCGCCACCGGGTACGCACACCGCAACGTCGTTTGCCACGTAGGCCGCAACGTCATGCAGGTCGCAGCGACCTTCGCCCCCCCCCCGCACCACGTAGCCTCGGCCGCGACACCGTCCTGCACCCCGCGACGAAAACCAACCGGACCGCGTACGCATCCGACAGCGCCGGGCCCGGCAGCACCGGGCTGAAAGGCAATTCCGCAACCCACCTGGACCAGCTGGAGTCGGCGCGGCACCAGCCGTTCGTCGGGCGTACGGATGTCCGACATCCGGAAATGCCAAAACCAGCGCCGGCGTGCACTACCCGCGGCAATCACCACCGAGGCAGCGCAGCTATGCCACTTACAGAGACCAATTCCCCACGATCCGTGGTCATTTTGCAGCGGGATGGGCGAGGGCGGGTACGGTCGTAAGCGTGATAAGACCTTCGACTCTCGGCGCGCTCCGTGCCAGCAATCACCAGCACCGCACGGTCAAGGAAGAAATCCGCGACAATCTGGTCGCCACGCTCTCCAACGGCGACCGGCCGTTTCCCGGCATCGTCGGATTCGACGACACCGTGCTCCCGCAGCTGGAGCGCGCCCTCATCGCCGGCCACGACCTGGTGCTTCTCGGTGAGCGGGGCCAAGGCAAGACCCGGCTGATGCGTACACTCGTCGGCCTCCTCGACGAATGGACCCCGGTCATCGACGGTTGCGAGATCAACGACCATCCGTACGCACCCGTGTGCGTTCGCTGCCGCAAACTTGCGGCGGAAGCTGCGGACGATTTGCCGGTCGCGTGGAAACACCGCGAAGAGCGCTACGGCGAGAAGCTCGCGACACCAGACACCAGCGTCGGAGACCTGGTGGGCGATGTCGACCCGGTACGGGTCGCGGAAGGTCGGACCCTCGGTGACCCCGAGACCATCCACTACGGCCTGGTCCCCCGCACCAACCGCGGCATCTTCGCCCTCAACGAGCTGCCCGACCTCGCCGAGCGCATCCAGGTCGCGCTGTTCAACGTGCTCGAAGAGCGCGACATCCAGGTGCGCGGCTACACCCTGCGGCTGCCGCTCGACATGCTGCTCGTCGCTTCGGCCAACCCCGAGGACTACACCAACCGGGGCCGGATCATCACGCCGCTCAAGGACCGGTTCGGCGCCGAGATCCGCACGCACTACCCACTCGAGGTAGCCCAGGAAGTCGAGCTGATCGCCCAGGAGGCCAAGCTTGCGGCCCCCATTCCCGATCACCTGCTCGAGGTGATCGCCCGGCTCGCCCGCGGACTGCGTGAGTCACCGGCCGTCGACCAGCGATCCGGAATCTCGGCCCGGTTCGCGATCTCTGCCGCCGAGTCGGTCGCCGCCTCGGCGCTGCGCCGCCAGGCGCTCACCGGCGATCCCGAGGCCGTGGCACGCATCTGCGACCTGCCCGGCGTCCTGCCGACACTGGCCGGCAAGGTCGAGTTCGAGATGGGTGAGGAGGGTCGCGAGCAGGAGATCTTCGGTCACCAGCTGCGGGTCGCGACCGCCGAGACGTTCCGGGAACGCCTCCGAGGTCTGGATCTTGCCGGCTTCACGGCTCGCTTCGAGGAGGGTACGACGGTCGAGACTGGCGAGCTCACCCGTAGCGACGAGCTGCTGGACCAAATGGGGGCCGTACCAGGTCTTGCGAAGGTGCTCGACCGGCTCGGCATGGGCGACGCCGCCTCTCCGGGCGAGGTCGCCTCGGCGGTCGAGTTCGTCCTGGAAGGCCTTCACCTCACCCGTCGTCTTGCCAAGGAGACCATCGACGGCGTGACCATCTACGGAGCTTGAGGGTGCGGCCATGACCACACGCCATCCTTCACACCGTCCAGACGGATCCGGCGGTCGACGTCACGGCCGGCACTTCCGCTACGGACCCTGGACCGGCGGGCCGGACCCGCTGGCTTCGCCGTACGACGTCCGCAGCGCGCTCGACGAGCTCGGCCGCGAGGTGCTCGCCGGCGCCAGCCTGCGCGAAGCCCTGCGGGACCTGCTCCGACGCGGGCCGCAGGGCCGGCGTGGACTTGACGACCTGCTGGCGCAGGCCCGGGCCCGTCGCGAGGAGGTACGCCGGCGCGGCGACCTCGCCGGCACGCTGGACCGGGTACGCCAGATGCTCGACCAGGCCCTCGCCGCCGAGAAGGACGCGCTGGCACGGGACTCGAGCGACGACGCGCGGCTGCGGGAGATGGAGCTCGACGCTCTTCCGAACGACACCGCCCGCGCCGTGCGCGAGCTTTCGTCGTACGAATGGCAGTCGGAAGAGGCTCGGCAGATCTACCAGCAGATCCAGGCCATGCTGCGCCGCGAGGTGCTCGACGCGCAGTTCGCCGGCATGAAGCAGGCGCTCTCCGGTCAGGATCCCGCGGTGAGCCAGGCCGTCCGTGACATGCTCACCGACCTCAACCAGCTGCTGGCGGCTCACGCTCGAGGGGAGGACACCACCGACCAGTTCCGCGAGTTCATGGAGAAACATGGGCAGTTCTTCCCGGAGAACCCCAGCACCACCGACGAGCTGGTCGATCTGCTCGCCCGCCGGGCGGCCGCCGCCGAGCGGCTCATGCGTTCGTTGTCACCGCAGCAGCGTGACGAGCTGGCCCGCCTCATGCAGGAGGCGCTGGGCGACCCCCAGCTTGCCTCCCAGCTTGCACAGCTGCGCGAGAACCTGCGTGCCCTGCGCCCGGGCCTCGACTGGGACTCCCGGGCTCGGATGCGCGGCGAGCAGCCGCTGGGATACGGCGAGGCAGTGGAGGCAGTCGCGGACCTGGCCGACGTCGAGGCCCTGATCGAGCAGCTCGCTCAGGAGCACCCAGGAGCGACCCTGGACGACGTGGACGTCGAGGCGCTCGAACGCCAACTCGGTCCCGGCGCAGCACTCGATCTCCGAGCGCTGCGCCGGTTGGAGCAGGAGCTGGAGCGCCAGGGATACATCACGCGCGGACCGGACGGTTTGCGGCTCACCCCCAAGGCATTGCGCCGGCTCGGGGAGACCGCGCTGCGCCGGGTGTTCCGACAGCTCGAGGCGACCGGGCGAGGCGACCACGACGATCATCGGACCGGGGCGGCGGACGAGCCGATCGGCTCGAGCCGGCCGTGGCGGTTCGGCGACGAGCACCCGATCGACGCGGTTCGGACGGTGCACAACGCGGTGTTGCGGACGGCCGGGGCGGGTGTGACCGAGCCACCCGTCGCCCTGAGCGTCGAGGATTTCGCGATCTCCGAGACCGAACGCCGGTCGTCCGCGGCAGTCGCGCTGTGCGTCGACCTTTCGTACTCCATGGTCCAAGAGGGCCGGTGGGGGCCGATGAAGCAGACCGCGCTCGCGCTCTCCCACCTCATCGCCACCAGGTTCCGGCAGGACGCGCTGCAGATCATCGGGTTCGACCGGGTGGCTCGACGGCTCTCCCCCGTCCAGCTCGCCGAGATCGAGCCGGACTGGATCCAGGGCACCAATCTGCAGCACGCCCTGATGCTCGCCAGCCGGCACGTGCGTAGGCACCCCGATGCCGAGCCGGTGATCTTGGTGGTGACCGACGGCGAGCCGACGGCTCACCTGCTGAGCGACGGGGAGCCGTTCTTCTCGTGGCCGACCACGCACGAAACCCTGCGGGCGACGATCGCCGAGGTCGACGCGCTGACCCGCTACGGCGCGACGCTCAACTTCTTCATGCTGGGCGAAGATCCCGGACTGGCCCGCTTCGTCGACGCCGTCGCCCGGCGCAACGGCGGCCGGGTGTTCACCCCCGACCTCGATCGGCTGGGCGACTACGTCGTCGCTGACTACCTCCGCGCGCGCCGCGGCTCGCGGCTCCGTCGCTCCGCCTGACGGGTCACACAGCGCCGCCCGGGCCACTCGGGAGTGTCAGCACGGGGCATGGGACCACCAGATCATTCGGAGGTGCAACACGTGCCGACGCGTGTTGCAGGTCCGAATGATCTGGTGGTGAACGCCAAATCTCATATTGCGTACATGTTGATCTTCCATATTTCGAGATAACCGATCAACGTCCACCGGGCCGCCTTTCGCACCGGGACCCGACGACGCGCGATGTCGCTCACGACGGTCCTGGAATGACCATCGAGGGTGCGAGCGCATAGGGTGGACAGTCATGTACGACCGGCTGGTGTGGATCGACTGCGAGATGACCGGGCTTGACCTGCGGGCCGACGCCCTGATCGAGGTCGCTGCCCTGGTGACGGACGGTGACCTCAACGTTCTCGGCGAGGGCGTCGATCTGGTGGTGAAACCGCCGCAGCAGGCGCTGGATCAGATGCGCGACGTCGTCCGCACGATGCATACAGAGTCCAAGTTGCTGGACGAGCTCGCCAACGGCGTACCGCTCGCCGAGGCGGAAGAGCGCGTGCTGTCGTACGTCCGGACGTACGTTCCAGAGCCGCGCAAGGCCCCGCTCGCCGGCAACACAGTGGCCACCGACCGGGCGTTCCTCGCCCGGGACATGCCGACCCTCGAGGCGCACCTGCACTACCGGAACGTCGACGTGTCGACGATCAAGGAACTGGTCAGGCGGTGGTATCCGCGGGTCTACTTCGCAGCTCCCCACAAGGTGGGCAACCACCGCGCACTAGCCGATATCCGGGAATCCATCGACGAGCTCCGCTACTACCGCGAGACCGTCTTCGTGCCGCAGCCAGGACCCGACTCGGCGACCGCCAAGGCGATCGCTGAGCGGATCCTGGGAGACCCCACGGGCAAGGCGCCTGACACGGCGGCCACCGAGCCGACCGCCTCGGCCGACGCCGAGCCCGCTACGCCCGGACTGACCAGCGTGCCCGACTCCGCGGACGACCCGGCCCCGAACGCCTGATCTCGCTGTCGGTCCCGGCAGGCGCCCAGCTACACTTGTCGGGCCGCGGCGATGTTCCGTGGCTTTCGTACGTACGATCTAGGCGTACGAACGAAACCTTGGTGGGTGTAGCTCAGCTGGTAGAGCACTGGGTTGTGGTCCCAGGTGTCGCGGGTTCGAATCCCGTCACTCACCCCACGTGATCAGGCCCCTGACCTGCGGAAACGCTCACCGCAGCGGATCCACGTTGAAACAGGTCTCGGGCTTTTTCATCATCCGGCGTCCACCATCCGCGCCGTGGCTACGAACTGTACGCACTGCCGGACGGACGGAAGGCTGAGCTGGTAGGTCTGCTAGCGCGAGAACGGCCGGCAAACAAGCGAGTGTCGCTTTCACTGACGACAAGACCACCGGCGATCGTCCCGGCACACCAGGAGAACGTCGCAGCGATGTGGTCTGGGGCTGGCAGTGCCAGCACCAGCCGTCCAGCCGCCGACCGTGGTCACCCTCGACCAGCGTGTCGGTCGCGACATTGCGCACCTACCCGTGTGTCGGCAGAGACGCGTAGCGAGTACCGGCGCACGGGGAAGCGCACCTTCTCACCGCTGATCGGCAACCTGCCGACGTCATCGCAGAAGATCATCTTTAAGCAGCCACCGAACTGATGGTCGTGCGGTTCGACTCGGGGCGATGATCACGCCCGCTGCACGGCCGTCAGCGTCCATGCGGAGAGGTAGACCGCGACCACAGCGGGCAGCACGACGGCCGTACTCGGAAGCCAGGCAACGAGGCACCCCACCGCGACGAGTAGCGCGACCGTCCCCGTTGCCGGCAACGGGTTGGCGCCCAGTGCCTCGAGGGACGCGCGAAGGAGTATCCACCCACGGAGGCCACCTGTCGTGGTCAGGGTGAACGCCGAGATTCCCGCGAGCCCGAGGATGACCGCCACGCATCCGTCCACCGTCAAAGGCACGAGCAGCCACCGCGCACCTGGGTTGACGGCAAGCAACGCGGCCGTCCCGAGGAACGCGGTCGACGCGATCGCGGCAACGACACCGAGGCGGACGCCGCGCATGGCGTGGCGCCACAGGACGGCACGATGCGAAGACCAGGACAGCGACTGACCGCGCACCATTTGGTCGGTCATGGCGATTGTCACCGCCCAGACGGGACCTAGCGTGAAAGCCGCCACGAGGGGTGCGACGAGATAGCCGCCCACGAGCACCAACGCGACAGCAGGCACGGCGGCGACGGCCACGCACGCATTCAGCACGACGAGAACCGGAAGGTGCGTCCACACCACTGTTCCCACCAGCCGCGGCAGGTCGTTCCACGAGCCACCCACGGGTCGCTCGTCCACGTCCTGCGCCTTCTTGCTCAACCAGATGCTCATCCGCGTAGTCCGGTCAACGCTAGGCTCTGGGTGATCGGACGCTGGGCAGCGAGGAACAGGATGAGCACGGGGACCACCACCATGGCGATCGCCGCGAAGATCACGACCGGCGAGCCCGTGCCGTACTGGCCCTGGAGATACACCAGTCCCACCGGAAGCGTCATCTTCTCCGGTGACGACAGCATGATGTTCGGCCAGAAGAAGTCGTTCCATGCCTGCTGCGAGCAAAAGATCGCCAGTGCAGCGAGCGGTGGTCCAGACAATGGCACGACCACATGTCGAAGGATCCCGACATGGCCCGCGCCATCGATGCGTGCGGCATCCTCCAGCTCGCGAGGAAGGGTAAGAAACCACTGCCGGAGGAGGAAGATGCCAAGCACATTGATCAGCTGTGGCAGGTAGACCGCCTCATGCGTGTCGACCAGACCGAGCGTCCGCAACACGATGAACGTCGGCACGACGGTGACCTGCCCCGGAACCATAAGGGATGCGAGCAGGACGATGAAGAGCACATCGCGGCCGGGGAACTGAAGCCGGGCGAACGCGTACGCGGCAAGAGTGCTGGTCACCAGTACGCCTACGGTGACTATCGCAGTGATCTTGAGGCTGTTGACGACGAACATCCCGAACGGGATCAGCTCGAAGACCTTGCCGAAGTGATCGAGCGTCAGGTCCTGAGGCCACCAGATCGGAGGCAGCTTGAACGCCAGTCGCTCCGGCAGCACGGCGTTCAGGAGCATCCAGTAGAAGGGCGCGAACATCAGCAGTCCGAGAACCACCAGTGCTGCGTTGAGCAGCCACCGCCCTGCGATCTGCCGCGAACTACTCATAGTGCACCCAGTAACGTCCGAGCCGGAGCTGCACCAGCGTGACGATCATGATCACCACGAAGACCACCAGGGCGAGAGCTGAGGCATAGCCCATCTCGAACCTGCGGAACGCCGTCTCGTAGATGTGCATGACGATACTGAGAGTCGAGTCCTTCGGTCCGCCACCGGTCATGATGAACATCGGTTCGAAGATCTGGAACGCGCCGATGAACGTGATGATGGTCGCGAAGAAGAGCGTCGGGGAGAGCATCGGGAGCGTGACGTTCCAGAAGCGTTGGACCGCCGACGCTCCGTCGACTCTCGCCGCGTCGTACAGATGACTAGGTATTCCTTGAAGACCGGCGAGAAGGATGATGAACGTGAAGCCGATGGTCTTCCACAGATCGACGACGATGAGCGCCGGCATTGCCCAGTCGGGATCGACGAGAAACGTGGGTGCCGCTATACCCAGCCTCTCGAGGTAGTAGTTGATGACGCCGAAGTTGGGATCGAGGATGTACTTCCAGATGAGCGATACCGCTGCCCAGGAAACGAGCATCGGGAAGAAGACCGACGCTCGCAGGACGTAGCTCAGGATGGTCGGCATCGCCCTGTTGACCGCAAGCGCCAGGGGAAGGCCGAGACCGATGTGCAGGACGACCGACCAGAACGTAAATACGAAGGTGTTGCCGATCGAGCGGAGAGCGACGTCATCCTGTGCGAGTGTTCGGAAGTTGTCGAGCCCGATGAACTCCGACGACCCGAGGAGCTGCCATGAGTACAGACTCAGCACGATGGCGCCGAGGAGTGGACCCGCCAGGAAGACCAGGAAGAGGACGTAGGCCGGGCTGATGAACGCGTACGCTGCCAGCGCGTCACGGCATCGCCGTGTGAGGCGATCCCGACCCGCTGTCGGCGCACCGCCGTGGACGGGGCGCAGCCTCTGGTCGGTCGATCCCAGTGGACGTGCCATCGAGGTAGGACAATCTACAGATTGGACTCGATCTTTTCGTGAAGCTCTTCCAGCGCGGCCTGTGGCTCGGAATTGCCCACGAGTATTTGCTCGAACGTGTCGATGATGTCCTGCTCGATGACGTTTCCCTTGTCAGGAGAAGGAATCGGCGTGGCGTACTCCAGGGCTTCGTAGAGCTTCTCCGAACCCTCCGGGGCGTTGTCGAAGAAGGCCTCACTCTGCGCGACCGAGCGCAGGGGCGGCACGATCGTCCCAGCCAGCTCGGCAAACCTGCGTGTCGCCTTCTTCCCGGCCATGAACTTCACAAACTCCCAGGCGCCTTCCTTGTTCTGCGCCTCCTTCATGATGGGATAGGCGTCCCACCCGACAGGTGAACCCTTCCGCTTGGCCTGGGGCCACGCGACGATCTTCACCTTGTCGACGATCTTCAGGTTACGGAGGCTGATCACCGGCCAACGCCCACCACCGACCATCGCAAGCTTGCCTTGCGCCATGGCGGTGAAGGGGTCGTACTCTCCGCCAGGCTTAGGACTGAGCCCTTCCGCGACGAGGGAGCGCATGAACTCGGCGGCTTCGACCGCCTCGGGCGAAGCCACCGTCGATGCTGTCCAATCGGCGTTCATGGTGCTCGCCCCGTTGGTGAGCAGCCATGGCATGACGGACCCGAAGTAGGCGGGCGGGACGTCCATGGCGAAGGTGCCGGGCAGCTTCGCCACGATGGTCTGCGCTGCGTTGTAGAAGTCCTCCCACGTCCAATCGTCGGTGGGCTCCTCGACTCCTGCCCGCTCGAAGACCTCGACGTTGTAATGGATGCACATCGTATTGAAGCCGTGCGGGAGGTAGTAGGTCTCGTCGCCCGGCGACGTCAGCTCATTCGTCCAGGTGATCAGGTTAGGGTGGACGTCATCGAAGTAGGGCTGCAGTTCTTCCTTGTCACGCTCGATGTACTCGTCGATCGGAAGCACCAGCTCGCGGGAGGCGAAGAGTCGCTGCCCCTCCGTCGCGACGCGGACGATGTCCGGCACCTGGCCACCTGCGATCTGGACCGAGACCGTGTCGAAGAACTCCGACCAACTTGCCGACGGGATGTTTTTCGCTTCCAGGTCTATGTCTGGGTGCTCCTTGCGGAAGTCGTCGAAGAGCGCTTCCCAGATCTTCTTCTGCTCAGCATCGCCCGAGTAGACCAGTGTCACCTTGCCAGCCGAACCTTGGCCGCCTCCGCCGCCTCGCGAGCAGGACGTCGCCGCACCCAGGCTTGCCGCAAAACCTATGCCGATGCCAGCCGCTCCTTTGAGGAAACCTCGGCGGGATGGACCTGCCTGCGATCCAGTTTCGGTGGTGAGATGGTCAGCCTGCATCTCGTCTCCTCGGTCAGAGGGCAACGCGACGAACACGGCGGTGCAAAACCCGTAGTTTCGCGCATGCGGCACGAGCGTGGCGGTGTCGCGGAGCAAGCCCGTCGCCACAGGCGTCGGCGGTGCAAGGGCACCACGTCACGGTTCGAGTAATCGATTCCCCGGCATTTTGTCGCCGACCTCTTCCTGTGTCAAGGTCGAATGTGCACGAGGGTGTTCTCGACGCCGATCAGGAGATTGGCGACCTGCGCTGGAGCTGGATCCGCGACATTCGTTTGTCAGGGTCGTCGTGCGGACGCCTGTGTGGTCGAGGGTCGAACCGCGCCGGCCGGATGCTCGACGCCTTGCCTGGGCGTACGCCGAGAGCTACCGGGCACCAGCAACGGCGTTCGCGTCGACGCGCTGGATCGACTCCGGGTCAGTCGAAGGTGACGTCGGCGGCCTTGGTGACCGTGACGTTTCGGTCGGGATAGTCAGCCCAGCCGAGCACCTCGTTGTAGCGAGCGACGATGGCCTCGGCGGTGAGTCCCGAGTCGGCCGGCGGCGCAGGTGTGGAGTGGCCATCCTCCACCAGAGTCAGGTCGTACCCACGGCTGAGCGCGGCACGGACCGTCGAGTCGATGCAGAACTCCGTGGCCAGCCCGGTGACGACGACTCGGTTGACGCCCAGCTCGCGGAGCCGTTCGTCGAGATCGGTGCCGATGAAGCTGTCGCAGTTGCGCTTGTGCAGCAGGATGTCGCCGTCGCGGGGAGCGACCGCCTCGGCCAGCTTCCACTCAGCCGAGCCCGGAATCAGGTCAGGGGCCTCGTGCTGGATCACGATGACCGGCTTCCCAGCGGCACGCGCCCGATCAGCGAGCTCTCCCACACGCGTGGTCAGCGCCTCGGCGTCAGGCACCTCCGCCAGGATTCCGGACTGCATGTCGATGATGAGGAGGGCTTCAGGCATGGACGGCCACTGTAGCGGGTCTTCCGGACAATCAGCGTCCGGAATTCGCCAAAACCAGATATCTCGAGCTCCTCGGTCACCATCACAGATCCAGTCCGAGATCAAGTGACGGCGCCGAGTGCGTCAAGGCTCCGACCGCGAGGTAGTCGACACCGGTCTCTGCATACGCACGCGCCACGCCAAGCGTCAGCCCACCGGACGCTTCGAGTCGCGCGCCGGTTCCCGCCGCCCGTGTCCGCCGGACCGCCTCAGCACACTGCTCGACCGTGAAGTTGTCGAGCAGCACGAGCCCTGCTCCGGCCGCCAGTGCCTCGTCGAGCTCGTCGAGGTTTCCGACCTCCACCTCACACGGCAGGTCCGCAGCCCGCGAGCGCACCGACTCCAGAGCGGGTGCCACGCCTCCGGCCGCCGCGATGTGATTGTCCTTGACCAGCACGGCGTCGCCGAGACCCAGCCGGTGGTTGACTCCCCCACCGCACCGCACGGCGTACTTCTGCAGCAGGCGAAGACCCGGCAACGTCTTCCGGGTGTCTCGAATCGCGCAGCCGGTCCCCGCGACCTCGGCCACCCACGCCGCGGTCAGTGTGGCGATACCTGACAGGTGGCAGAGGAAGTTGAGTGCCGTACGTTCGGCCGTCAGCAACTTCGACACCGGAGCGCGAACCACCAGCGCCGCGTCACCGGCAGAAAGCCGCGACCCATCCGCCATTCGGCGCACCACGTGATACTCGCCCGGCAGCACGAGGTCGAAGACGGCCAACGCAACCGGCAGGCCCGCAAGCACGCCAGGGCGCCGAGCTGCCACCGTCGCCTCCACGATCGCACCGGCAGGGACGGTCGCGAGCGTCGTCACGTCGCCGCCATAACGGAGATCCTCCGTCAACGCGACCTTGACAACACGCAGGACGTCGTCCACGTCGAGCCCGCAGCCCACGAGCTCGTCCACCACGGCGGGCGAGAACGACTCGGCCGCGTGGATCCGCTGCAATACGTCGTTCGTGCTGTCCATGTCGCTCATGCGTCGTCCTCACGCCTCGGGGGAGGCAGCAGTCCACATTTCAGTGCCACCGTAACTGCGTGCGTTCGGTCGTCGACACCAAGCTTGGCGAAGACCTCGAGCAGGTGGGTCTTCACCGTCGACTCCCCGATGTGGAGCCGGCGACCGATCTCGGCATTGGTGTGTCCTTCCGCCACCAGACTCAGCACCTCGAGCTGCCGTTTGGTGAGCACGGGTGCGGGCGTACCACTGCTGGAGACGCGCATCCGGTCGACCAGCTTGGCCGCAACCGGCGGCGCCAGAATCGTCTCACCGCGGGCAGCCGCCCGAACGGCCTCCACCAGCTGGGGCCGAGGCGTGTCCTTGAGCAGGTAGCCCGTGGCGCCTGCCTCCACGGCTCGCATGATGTCGGTGTCGGTGTCGTACGTCGTCAGCACGAGCACCTTCGTCTCCGGCACCTCGACCGCCAACCGTGCGGTCGCTCCTGCCCCATCCAGCCTGGGCATGCGCAGGTCCATCAGCACGACATGAGGCCGTAGCCGAGTTGCCATGGCGAGCGCTTCCGCACCATCACCGGCCTCACCCACCACGTTGATGTCCGGCTCGACCCGCAGCATCGCGGCCAGCCCTTCACGGACCACCGGGTGATCGTCGACCACGAGCACGTCGATCATGTCACCACCACCCGCACCGTCGTGCCTTTCCCTGGCGAGGAATCCACCTCGACCACGCCGCCGACCTGGTCGGCGCGTTTGCGCATGCCGCGCAGCCCGTATCCGTCAGCGACGGTCGGGTCGAAGCCACACCCGTCGTCGCGGATCTCCACGCTGGTCTCATGGTCGCCGTACGTCACGCACACCGTGACCTGCGTGGCGGCCGCATGCTTGCGTACGTTGGCGAGTGCCTCCTGCGTCGCACGGAGCAACACGATCTCGGCGTTCGGGGACAGCGCCTTCGGCTCACCCTGCACGGTGAAGCGCGCGTCGATCCCGGTGTCGGCACGGAACCGGTCCACCGCCCGCGCGCACGCATCGACCAGCGTGTGGCTCGCCAGGTCCCGGGGGGTCAGAGCCTCGATCAGTGTCCTCGCCTCGGCGAGATTCTCCCGAGCAAGCTGTGCGATCCGCTCCATCTGGTCCTCGCTGCGCGGACCCTGGCTCAGCATGAGGATGCTCATGAAGCCCTGAGCGAGCGTGTCGTGGATCTCGGTCGCGAGCCGCTGTCGTTCGGCGAGCACACCCTCCCGATGATGCGCCTTCGCGAGCTCGGACCGGGTGCGCTCCAGCTCGGCGATCAGTGCCTTCCGCCGCTCGCTCTCGGCGATGATGCCGTCGACCCACAGGCAGAACAGGACGCTCACGCCGAGTGTCATGGCAGCGGTCAGCGCATTTCCCACCAGCGCATCCCATGCGAACCCGGACGCGACCACCGGTCGGCCCATGACATACAGGGTGACGGCCGCCGCGAACCCGATCGCACGTCGAAGCGGCTGCATGGCCCAGATGTGGGGGTACGCGACGAACAGCAGCATGTGGTTGAACTCGGCCAGGTGGATGAGAACGCCCACCGCAACGCACAGCGTCCCGAGATACCCGAGGACGAGCCACGTCGCTGCGTTTCGCACGAGGGCGCGGCGGCCGATCGTCACGTATGACCCCACGAGGGCGGCCAGCACGGCAAGACCCACGCCACGAACGTGCAGCCGGATGTCTGGCGCTAGGAGCCACACGGCGGCATCCAGCCCGACGATCAACGCGAAACCGGCATGCCACCACCGGACGGCGCGTTCCCGGAAGGACGGCTCTCCGGCAGAGCAGTCAGCCATGCCGTCGATCCTTCCACCGGAAGGTCGTGAGGCAGATGACCAATCCGATGACCAACCAGGCCAGGAGGACGAGCACGATGCGGCCGTGCTCCCACTCGTGCGTCGGCCACGAGAGCGCCAGGTCGTCTGGCAGGAAAGCCGACTGGAAACCCTGCACCATCCACTTCAGCGGAAAGACCGCACCGATCTGCTGCAGCCAGCCGGGGAGCTGGTTATACGGAAGGAAGACGCCGGAGACGAAGTAGAGCACGAGCACCGGAAAATTGATCACCGCTGGGGCCGAACGCGCACTCCGAGGAAGGCTCGAGACCGCCACGCCCAGAACGCCGAACACCGCGAACGACAGCAGCATCATGCCGATGCCGATCAGCCACTTCTCACCAGTCGGGGGCAGCTCGACGCCGTACGCCAGGACGCCCACACCGACCAGCAGCACCGTCTCGAGCGCACCGACGACGACCATCATGATGATCTTGCCTACGAAGTAGGCCATCCGCGGCATGGGCGACAGGTAGAGCCGGCGCAACGTGCCGTCCTCCCGGTCGCTTGTGATCCAGATCCCCAGGTTCACCAGCGAGCTCGAGGCCACACCCATCACCAGCATCGAGGGCACCAGCACCTGCACGTAGGTGTATCCGTGCCCGATCGGCTCGTTGCCGAAGATCGCGCCGAAGAGCGCCACGAAGACGATCGGCAACGCGAAGCCGAACACGACCGCGTCGCGTTCCCGGAAGAACACCTTGATCTCGAGGCGTCCGCGGGAAAGCGCGATCCGCCACGCCGGCGGCAACCGCTTGCTGCCCAGGGCGGGCCGACTAGTAACCGTGCTCATGCCGTCTCCTCCTCCACCACCCGTTCAGTCGCCGCGTCGCCGCCGAGCGAGCCATTGTCACGTCCTGCCACCTCGGCGACGTCGGCGTCGCCACGTCGACCGATGAGGTCGAGATAGATGTCTTCGAGCGTGGGTCGATGCACGGAAAGTTGGGGCACTTCGCCGCCGAAGCGCGCTGCAAGCTCGGTCACGAGTCGGGTCGGCTCGGCGGTTTCCACCACGCGTTCCACACCGTCGTCCAGCCAGTGCACGGTCGCCAATCCCTGCCGGCGTCCGCCGAGGTCGCCAGGCCGGTCCAACGCGACGATCCGACCGCGCGCGATGACAGCGATCCGGTTGGCGAGCGCCTCGGCCTCATCGAGGTAGTGCGTCGTCAACACGACCGTCGTGCCTTCGGCAGAAAGCGCCCGGACCAGATCCCAGAACTGCCGCCGCGCCTTGGGGTCGAAGCCAGTGGTCGGCTCGTCGAGAAAGAGCAGCTCCGGGTTGCCGACCATGCCGAGGGCCACGTCCAACCGGCGCCGTTGACCACCGGACAGCTTGCGTACCCGCGTGCGGCGCACCTCGTCCAACCCGACGAGCGAGCACACCTCCTCAGGATCACGCGGGTTCGGGTAGTAGCCCGCGAAGTGCTCGACGACTTCCTGCACGGTGAGCTCGACGACGTCGGTGGCGTCCTGCAGCACCACCCCGATCCGGGCCCGCCAGGCCAGCCCAGCGTTGGCCGGGTCCTCCCCGAGCACGCGCACCTCGCCCGCATCGCGCTTGCGGTAACCCTCGAGGATCTCGACGGTGGTGGTCTTTCCGGCACCGTTCGGGCCCAGGATCGCGAAGACCTCTCCGCGACGTACGTCGAAGTCGATGCCGTCGACCGCCGTCACGTCTCCGTAACGTTTCCGCAAACCCGAGACCTCGATCACCGCGTCCGTCGTGGCACGCCCCGTGCGTGCCCTCTGTGTGACTGTCATGCGACAAGCATCGGTGATCGAGCAATGCCCGTGGAACCATCCACCGGTCGGTTCCACCTCCACCGAACGGTGGAGCTCAACACGACGACCCGCATCCCGCGGAGACCCGATCTGCGAGAGCGACGCGCCCCTCGTCGTCGAGCCGTACGACAAGGCTCGCCCGCCAGCGCTCGTCGTCGGTGTCGCGGAAGTCGTTCCGGACATGGCAACCCCGCGACTCGGTGCGTTCGTGCGCGGCGACGATGATGGCCCGTGCCGCCATCTCCAGCGCCGCGTCCTCCACGTCTCGTCGCGTGGTCACCCGTTTCGTGGTCCCGGTCGCGTCCAGCGCTTCTTCGGCAACCGCCAAGCCCGCAGCGTCACGTCCGATCGCGACGTGCCGGCTCATCACACGCTGCAAGGTGGAACGCCTTGCGACGGTGAGCGTCGGCACCGTGACCGACGACACCGCGAGGTCTCGCCTTGCGGCAAGGTGGCCTTGCTCCAGGTCCTCGGCGACGGCACGAGCCGCCCGCCTGCCGACCACCAAGCCTTCCAGCAAGCTGTTGGAGGCCAGCCGATTCGCGCCGTGCAGACCGGTGCGTGCCACTTCTCCGGCGGCGTACACACCGGTCACCTCCGTGCGGCCGTCGACCGTCGTCACCACTCCCCCGCATCCGAAGTGCGCCGCGGGGGCGACCGGGATCGGTTCGGTGGATGGGTCGATGGACGCGGCCACACATGCGGCGTAGACGGTGGGGAACCGAGCCTGGAACGCCTGGGCAGACAGGTGGGTTGCGTCCAGGTAGACGTGGTCGTCGACCCCGCCCGGCGCCTGCGCGAGCCGGCGGATGATGGCTGCCGACACCACGTCGCGCGGGGCGAGGTCACCGAGCGGATGGACACCGGCCATCACGGGCGCACCCGTGGCATCGATGAGGACGGCACCCTCGCCTCGCACCGCCTCGGTGACGAGCGGCCGGCGCCCCGCCGCCTGTGGACCCGTGTAGAGCACGGTCGGGTGGAACTGCACGAACTCCACGTCGGCCACCGACGCGCCAGCGCGAAGCGCGAGCGCGATCCCGTCAGCGGTCGCGACGTCGGGGTTCGTGGTGGCCTGGTAGAGCTGCCCCAGCCCACCAGTCGCCAGGATGACGGCAGGTGCGCGGACCACACCCAGCACGTCGGCAGACTCCTCGGTGGACCCGCGAGAGGAGCCATCGACAGACCCGTCGGGGAAATCGCCAGGCGAATCCGTCGGCATACCAGCGGACGCACTCCGGGGGCCAAGGAGCAACACCCCTCCGGCTGCTCCTTCCGGCGTCCGCAGGATGTCGACGACCGTCTGGCACTCGAGCACCGGGATGCTGCGACCTCGTACCCCCTCGAGCAACGCTCGCTCCACCTCGGCACCCGTGGCGTCACCGCCGGCGTGGATGACCCGAAACGCGGTGTGCCCGCCTTCTCGAGCCCTGGCCAGCGACCCGGACGCGTCGACGTCGAACCGTGCCCCGAGCTCCCGCAGCGCCTCCACGGCGGCCGGACCGTCGCCGAGAATCGTGGCCACCGCTTCCGGATCACACAGACCAGCACCCGCGAGCAACGTGTCGTCGACATGGCGGCGTATCGAATCGCCCTCGTCGCGTTCGTCGGCTCGTACGACCGCGATCCCGCCCTGGGCCCAGCGGGTGTTGCCCTCGTAGGCGTACGACTTGGTCACGACGAGCGTGCGCAGGCCGAGACGTACCGCTTCCAGAGCACTGGTCAGGCCGGCGACGCCCGACCCGATCACCACGACGTCGGCGCTCGCCTCCCACGAAGGGACAGGCGCAGGCTCGACCTCCCCATCCGCGTTCGTCATTCGCCGCCGCCGGGTTGTCCGATCTCGATCATCCGTTGCACGGCACCGCGAGCTCGGGCTGCGATCTCCGGATCGACGTCCACCTCGTCGACGCCCTCTCGCAGGCAGCGCAGCAACGCCCCAGGCGTGATCATCTTCATGTACTTGCAGGTGGCACGGTCGTTGACCGCGCTGAACTCCACCCCCGGCGCAGCCTTGCGCAGCTGGTGCAGCATGCCGGTCTCCGTGGCGACGAGCACGGTCCGAGACCGCGTCTTGCGGGCCGCGTTCAGCATGCCGCCGGTGGAGAGGATCTTCACCCGTTCGGACGGCACCGCTCCTTCGCCGGCAAGGTAGAGGGCCGACGTCGCGCAACCGCACTCGGGATGGATGAAGAGCTCGGCGTCAGGATGCGCGGCGGCACGCTCGGCGAGCTCGGTGCCGTTGATGCCGGCGTGCACGTGGCACTCACCTGCCCAGACGTGCAGGTTCTCCCGCCCCGTCTCCCGCTTGACGTGGGCGCCGAGGAACATGTCTGGGCAGAACAGCACCTCGCGGTCGGCTGGAATGGAGTTCACCACGTCGACCGCGTTGGACGACGTGCAGCAGATGTCGGTCTCGGCCTTCACCTCGGCTGTGGTGTTGACGTACGACACCACCACGGCGTCGGGGTGTTCGGCCTTCCAGGCGCGTAGCTGCTCGGCGTTGATCGAGTCGGCGAGCGAGCACCCGGCTCGCGCATCGGGGATCAGCACCGTCTTGTCCGGACTCAAGATCTTGGCCGTCTCGGCCATGAAGTGCACACCGCAGAAGACGATCGTGGACGCGTCGCTTTCCGCCGCGATGCGGCTGAGCGCCAGCGAGTCGCCGGTGTAGTCAGCGATTTCCTGAATCTCCGGAATCTGGTAGTTGTGCGCGAGCAGGACCGCGTCGCGCCGGTCGGCTAGTCGGCGTACTTCCTCTTGCCACGCCTCATCCGGCACCACGTCGTCGTAGGCACTCAGCTCGGCGCGGAGGTCCACTGCGGACACAGTGGTCATGGAACCTCCCAAGGTCATCTCTGGAGGTTTTCGACTTTGGATCGAAAACCTCCAGAGATACTATCACCGCGTGGACAAACCGGGGCATGAAGTGTTGGCGGCCGTACTCGCCGTCCGGTCTCGGTCACTGCAGGTCCTGCTCTGGCAACGCGCGCGGGAGCCACAGATTGGACGCTGGTCCCTTCCAGGGGGACGGCTGGGAGATCACGAGGACGTGGAAACCTCCGTGCGCCGGCAGCTGGCCGAGAAGGTGGACGTGCGCCAGCTGTCGCACGTCGAGCAGCTCGCGACGTTCAGCGCGCCGGACCGGGTGCCAGGTGCTCGGGTGATCGCCACCGCCTTCCTCGGTCTGGTGCCGTGCGACACCGACCCCGAGCTGCCTGAGGACACCAAGTGGCATCCGGTCGACGAGTTGCCGCCCACGGCGTTCGACCACGAGGCGATCATCCTGCGGGCTCGTGAACGGTTGCGCTCGAAGCTGTCCTACACCAACTTGGGGTTCGCCCTCGCGCCACCGCAGTTCACGATCTCGGAGCTGCGCGACCTCTACAGCGCGGCCTTAGGACACCGTGTGTCGGCGACGAACCTGCAACGCGTCCTGACCCGTCGTGGCCAGCTCACGCCGACCGGCAAGCTCGCCTCGCCGGGACCGCACGGCGGACGTCCGGCGGCGCTGTTCCGCTTCACCTGCCGCGACATCCAGGTGACCGATCCGGTCGCGGTGCTACGTCCTCCAGGGGCACGAAAGTGACGACAGACGAAGGTCCTCGCCGAGCAGTGAAGGATCCTGGGACCTCGACGTCCCACGATGCTCCACTGCTTCGTGGTGCATGGACCCGGACCGCCGTCCAGGACTACCGATCTCGCGTGCGGGGATGCCTCCTCGGTGGTGCGATCGGTGACGCGTTGGGCTACCCCATCGAGTTCCTCGACCTCGCGCAGATTCGACAGGTGCACGGAGACCGCGGCATCACCGACCTCCTCACCATCGAGCCGGACAAGCGACGGGGCGTCGTCAGCGACGACACCCAGATGACTCTGTTCTCCGCGGAGGGGATCATCCGCGCGAGGGTGCGTGCGGATCGTGGGGTATGTCATCCACCCTCCGTCGTGCACAGCGCCTACCTGCGGTGGCTCGCGACCCAAGACCTGCCTGGCCCACCAGCAGACGTTTCCGGCTGGCTGGCTCGGCAGAGCTGGCTCTATGCGCGGCGGGCACCAGGCAACGCGTGCCTCAGCGGTCTACGGTCCGGACGTGTCGGGTCGGTCGAGGCTCCGGTGAACCCGAACTCCAAAGGCTGCGGTGCCGTGATGCGTTCGGCGCCCTTCGGATTGATCCCAGACCTCACGCCCAAAGGCTGTTTCGACTTCGCCATTGCGTGCGCGGTGCACACGCATGGACACCCGACCGGTTATCTCGCCGCGGGCGCCTTCGCCGCCATCGTGCATCGGTTGGTAGCGGGTTCCGATTTGAGGAACGCCGTCGAGGAGACGCTGGACCTACTGCGTTCGTACGACAAGCACGAAGAAACCACCGCGGCTTTGCAGGCGGCGTTCGAGCTCGCAGACCGGCAACAACGGCCTACCCCCGAGGCGGTGGAGACGCTCGGCGGCGGCTGGGTCGCGGAGGAAGCACTGGCCATCGGTGTCTACGCCGCGCTGGCCTACCGAGAGCCTGCGGACACGCGCAAGGCGTTGCTGTTGGCCGTCAACCACTCCGGTGACAGCGACTCGACCGGCTCCGTCTGCGGCAACCTCCTCGGCGCCTGGCACGGCGAGACCGCGCTTCCCGCCGACTGGGTGGCCGAGGTCGAAGGTCGCGGAACGATTCTCGAGCTGGCCGACGACTTCGCGATGGAGTTCACGTGCCGGCACGAGCTCCACGGCAGCAACGGCCCTTTCACGCGGTGGATCGAACGCTACCCGGGCTGTTGAGCCCGTGCCTCTAGGGCGTCTGCTTGGCCAACTGGAAGAGGCGGTCGAGGACGTCTGCCGTACGCAACCCGTCGTGCTCGTACTCGTTGGTTATCCACGGCGTGACCTTGCCGACCGCCGCAGCCGTCGCCAAGGAGAACTCGCGCGCCACGTACATGTCGTCGAAGTAGATGGCGGCGAAGACCGGAACCTCGTTGCGGGCAAGCTGGTCGACGTCGTAGAGCGCAGGCCAGTCGTCCTTGTCGGCCAAGAGATGCGCGACGTCACGCAAGGGTACGAGCGCCGGGTCCTCCTCGAACAGGAAGGGATAGATCATCTCACCCGTGAACAGGAACGGCGTGTCCCCGTCGAGCGCGAACTCCGGCCGCTCGTGATAGAGCCGTTCGGCAGACCACCGGGAGGCGAAACCCTGGCAGTAGCAGGCTTCGTGGAGCACCGCGTAGAGCGGGTTGGTCGCAAAGCTCGCCTGCACGGCAACGGCGGTGAGGAACGTGTCGGAGAGCTCGGGCCCCGACGGTGTGTCGACGAACGCCTCCTCGAGCAGGTAGTGCAAGGCGTCGAAGTCGCTCTTCATGCCGAGCCGGATGCCGATCCCCTGGAACCGTCGCGGGGTGAGCCGTTCGCCGGTCGGCAGTCGTACGTCGTGCGTACGAAGGTGGTTGACGATGCGCGCGCACAGCTCCCGATCGGCCGGGTGACGGTCGAAGTACGCACGGTTCTTCTCGACCGTACGCGTGTAGGTGATCGCGTAGATCTCGTCCACCGTCGCAGAAAGCGGAGGCAGGCCACCGGTGATGAAGACCTCCCGCAGCCCCTGCGGAGCGTACGAAAGGTAGGTGAGCGAGCAGAAGCCACCGTAGCTCTGCCCGAGGACGCTCCACGGCTCGTCGCCCTGCAACGCCTGTCGCAAAAGCTCCGAGTCGCGGACGATCGCGTCGGCTCGATGCAGGCTGAGGTATTCCGCCTGCTGCTCAACCGAGCCACGCCGTGACAGCGTTTGCCGAGTGGCCGGCGTCGAGAGCCCGGTGCCGCGCTGGTCGAGCAAGACGACGCGGTAGTCCTTCAGCGCCCGCTCCAGCCAACCCGACCGAGCCACCGGTCGCGGGCCCTTGCCGCCTGGGCCGCCCTGCAAGAACAACAGCCGTGGCAACTTCTCCGCGTCCGGTTGGGTCGTGTCGACCACCTCGCGAGCGTAGACCGCAATCTGGTCACCGTCTGGTCGCGAGTGGTCCAGCGGTACGTCGAGTACGTACTCCCGGCACTCCAGACCGCGCTGCCGGTATGTCGTCGTCCGCATGCACACCCTCCTCGCGACGCTCGCATCTACCATCACGTGTTCCCTCGAGGTCTCGGCCACGGTCGCACCGACCTGCTGCCGGGCAGGCTCCACGCCGCGCCGGACTCTCGCGTGGCGCTGGCAACCGTTCGTACCAGCTTGCCGTGGTGACGCACGGCTCACGAGTCGTTTCGATGGTCCACACAATTGGCGCGAATTTCCCGCAAGGCTCGTCAACAAGTCGATCCGTCCGGTTTCATATGCGGCATGACTCTTCGCTGGGAGCCGCTGGGGCCAGCGCGTGGGCGGGTCGTGTTGCTGCATGGTGAGATGTCGCATGCGGCGACCTGGTGGCGGATGGGTCCCGCCCTAGCGGAGCGTGGGTGGAGCGTGCTCGCTCTCGACCTGCCCGGTCACGGCGTGCGACCACGGGTCAACCATCCACTGCACCTACCCGAGCTGGTCCAGGGCGTCGCGTCGCGGCTTCCCGGCACGATCGACCTTCTGGTCGGCCATGGCCTCGGTGCCGTCGTCGCGGCCGCGTTGGCGAGCCGCTACCTGGACCTGACCGACGCCGTCGTTCTCGAGGAGCCACTGAGTGGTCGCTTCGAGGACCGCGACCGGCTCGCCCAGCAAATCGCCGCCGACTCTGCGCTCGTCCACTCAGGTCGGGAGCGTCTGGCCGAGAGACTGCGTGCGGCCAATCCACGCTGGTTGCCCGACGACGTCGACCATGCCGTGGCCGGGGTGGCGGCCGCCGACGTGCCGGCCCTGCTTGCCGGACTACGCGCGGCCCGAGCCTGGGACCTCCCGACGATGGTGCGCACGCTCCGCGCAGCAGTGCTCGTGCTCACCGCGCCCGAGCAAGCGGATCCGCACCACGGGTCGGCGACGACGTTACGCGGGGTCGATCGGCTCATGCTCGAACGCAAGCTTCCGGCCGACCGTTTCGCGGTGCTCGACGGTGGTCACTACCTGCATCGCGACGTGCCCGAGGCGTGGCTCAAGTCGGTGACGGAGTTCGCCGACGTCGTCTACCCGCCCACGTGACGACGCCTCATACGAAACGCCAGGTCTTGTGACCAGCGGGACGTCAACGGCTGCCGCCCGATGCGAACTCCGCCCGTACGCCGAGCAACCGCACCGGTCGCTGCCGCTCCTGCTCGAACTTCGCCAAGGCCGCGAGGGCTCCGGCCTCGATGTCTGCCGCTTCGCTGCTCGGCTGCGGCAACGGGACACTTCGGGTGTGCGTCTGGAACGGCGCCCATCTGATCTTGACGGCGACGCGGACTGCGGGCCGCCCCTCCTCCACCACGTCGGCGGTCACCCGACGGGCGAGCGCCACCACCTCCTGGCGTACCTCATCCCAGTCGGTGAGGTTGGTCTGGAACGTCGTCTCCCGGCTCCGCGACCGGGGGACGTACGGCGTACTGACAACCGGTGACCGATCCTCGCCTCGTGCGATCCGGCGAAACCACGGCCCCATGGTCGGGCCGAAACGGTCGGCGAGTGTTCTGGCGTCGGTGGCCGCCAGCTCGCGGACCGTGGTGATCCCCATCTCAGCGAGCTTGCGCGCCGTCTTGCGGCCGATCCCCCAGAGCGCGTCGGTCGGCCGGTCCCCCATCACGGGCCACCAGTTCTCCTCGGTCAGCCGGAACACGCCCGCCGGCTTGGCGAAGCCGGTGGCGAGCTTGGCGCGCAGCTTGTTGTCACCGATGCCGATGGAGCAGGCGAGTCGGGTACGACTGCGCACCGCGTCGGCGATCTCTGCCGCCATGCCCTCCGGGTCGTCGGTGCGCACCTCGAGGAAGGCCTCGTCCCAGCCCATCACCTCGACCACGGCGGGGAACTCCCGCAGCGTGTCCATGACCACTTCCGACGCCGCGTCGTAAGCGGGAGGGTCCGAGGGGAGGAACACCGCGTCCGGGCAGCGTTTCGCGGCCGTGCGCAGCGGCATGCCGGACTGGACGCCGTACTCCCGTGCTTCGTACGACGCCGTGGCGACAACGCCACGCTGGGTGGGATCACCCGACCCACCCACGATCACCGGCTTGCCGGCAAGCTCAGGACGCCGGAGCACCTCGACGGCAGCGATGAACTGGTCGAGGTCGACGTGCAGGATCCAGCGGGGCGACTCCACGTCGCCAGTGTGCCGTGCTGGCGACACCCACGCAGGTCTTCGATGCGCCGGGGCACCGGCACTGAACGATCATGGTCCTTCGGTCTGACGTCCGCACGGGGTCTGGCCCTGGCCTGCAAGACTGCCGGCATGGCTGTCCTGGGGGTCGACGCATGCCGCGGCGGCTGGGCTGGGATCCTCCTGCACGACGATGGCACGGTGACCGGCCTCCTCGACGCCAGCCTGGCCGGACTCGCCTCCGCAGCTCAAACCGAGGCCGAGCTGGTCGCGATCGGCGTCGACATGCCCATCGGGCTGCCGGACCGTGGCCGGCGCCTCGCGGACGTCCTGGCCAGGGCGGTCCTGGGGCCGCGCCGCGCGTCGGTGTTCCTGACGCCAGTGCGGGAAGCGCTGCTACTCGACGACTACGCGGGGGCCAGTCGTCGCAACCGCGAGCTGGCGGGCGAGAGCATGTCGCGTCAGGTGTATGCCCTCCGACCCCGGCTCCTCGAAGCCGACGCGTGGGCTCGCACGAGCCCGGTGCCTGTGGTCGAGGTGCACCCGGAGGTGTCCTTCACGACGCTCGCCGGCGGACACCTCACCACCGCGAAGAAGACCTGGGCCGGAGCCACGGTGCGCCGCCGACTGCTCGGCGAGGCAGGGATCCGGATCCCGGACGACCTCGGAAGGCTCGGTGATGTGGCGGCCGTGGACGACGTGCTCGACGCCGCCGCTGCCGCCTGGTCGGCGCGACGGTACGCCGAGGGCATCGCCCGGCGCTACCCCGACCCACCGCAGGTCTTCAGCGACGGGTATCGCGCCACGATCTACGCGTAGCTCGTCGCCACCAGGAGGCGGGTACCCAGGCGGCCCACACGCAGGGCTGGGGCGAGTCGGTGACGAAGCGGCGTCAGGTCGCCGCAGCCGCGTCTCACCGGCGACTGGAGCCCAGCCTCGGCCTACTGGACGCGTTTCTATGCCCGTCTAAGCATCCGGATGTAGACCCTCGCCGCACCGGGGCCGGGCAGGAAGGTCGGCGTGTTCCACTTCTTCTAGACCCCGACCTGCTCCAGCGCAGGTTGCCCTTGTCCGTCGACGCACCGGACGAGGAACCTGCCCGCGAAAGCGTCGACGCCCGAAGGCGGGCGAAGCGTGAGATCGTCGTCGAAGGTGCTCGTGTCCCTGTGGAGCGCTCACCGGGCGCGAGCAGCGAGCTGACCACCACCACGCCGAGGATCCCGCTCGCCATCACCACGGCCATCGGGACCGCGCTGTCCGTGCCAGCCACACCGATGATCGGTCCGGCGAGACCGCCCACGACGAACTGCGACATCCCCACCAGTGCGGCCGCGGTGCCGGCGGACTTGGGGTGGCGGTTCAGGGCGAGCGCACCGGAGTTGGGCAGGATCAAGCCCAGGCTGGTGACGATGAGGAACAGAGGTACGGCAAGCCCGACCACGCCGAACGCACCGGTCGTGGTGGTGAGGAGCAGAGCCAGCGCGCCGACACCGGCGAGCGGAAGCGCGCGTCGCAGGATCGTGAACGGCGGCACCCGCAGGACCAGCCGTGCGTTCAGCTGACTGGCGCAGACCAGCCCGACGCCGTTGAGGCCGAACAGCAGACCGAACGCCTGCGGCGATACGCCGTGCACCTCCTGGTAGGCGAACGACGACCCCGACACGTACCCGAAGACCGTGAGGAAGCCGCACACCGAGATCGCGCCGTAGCCCAGGTAACGCCGATCGGCCACCACTCGCCGATAGCGCTGCGCGGTGGTGCGCAGACCGAGCCGCTGGCGACGTTCCCCGGGCAGGGTCTCCCGTACGAAGGTCGCGACGACACCGGTCATGACCACACCGAACCCGGCCAGGGCCCAGAAAAGACCCCGCCAACCGGCGAGACCCAGCAGCTGGCCACCAAGCGATGGCGCGAGGATCGGCGCCGCTCCGATCACCAGGATCAGCCGACTGAGGATTCGCGCGACCATGGGACCTTCCACAAGATCGCGCACGAGCGCCTGCGCCAGCACGGTGCCCGCCGCCCCTCCGACGCCTTGCACGAAACGACCGGCGATGAGCAGCTCGATCGTGGGCGCGAGCGCGCAGAGCACCGAGGCCAGGGCAAACGTCGCGATACCTGCGATCAAGGGTCGCCGTCGTCCGACCGAGTCCGACAGCGGGCCGATGACGACCTGGCCGACGGCAAGACCGACCAGGGTGGCGGTCAGCGTGAGCTGGACCATCGCCTCGCTGGTGTGAAGTGCGCGCGCCAGCTCGGGGAACGCTGGGAGGTAGAGATCGATGGCGAGCGGCCCGATCGCTGTGATCGAGCCGAGGAGAAGGACGAGCACCGGAACCCGCGAGGGACCGACTCGGGAAGCCTGCCCCGGACCCTCGGGCGGCGCAGTAGACGTCTCAGTTGTTGATGATGACGACACAGATGATCTCTCCAAGACCGGAATGCGTGTGATCGAGCGAGCAGATGCGGCGACAGTGCCCTACCGCTCACTACGTACCAAGCAACGGGACCAGGGCCTGGATTCCTGATCTCGTGAGAATTCACCGAGCGTTTACGTCGGCACGGTGAAAGGCGGTACGAGCAAGCCCACCCTGCCCGCCGACACGGCAGCCGATCATGTCGAACCCACGTTCTACCCCGCTGCTACAGTGACCGCTGCGCTGCACCACGTACATGCCGGTCGTGACGTGCGGCGCCTTGCTCACGATGCGCCGAGTACCCATGGCACACCTGGAGAACCACACGACAGCGAGGAGAAGGATGGCGGACGAGACGAAGCCGAAGGCTGACCAGGCTTCCCAGCAGGACGACACATCGCGGGGTCAGGAAGCACCGGCTGCGAACGGGGAGGCCACTCCCGATGCACAGCCGCGCGATGACGTGACCGACGGTGGGGCGACGCGGCAGAAGCGGGGACGTCCACGCAAGGCTGGCGCCGGCAAGGCACCGGGGGTAGAGCTCGTTCTCACCGTCACGGGCACCGCGGATGCGCTCAACTGGCAGGCCGAGGTCACCCACGGCTCGAAGCGTGTGGTCAAGGCCCTACCGGTGCCCGCCTCCGCCGTTGCCGCGGCTGCGAAGGACCTGCACCCCGACGTCGCCGAGGCCATCGACGCCGTGCTCGAGGCCGCGCGTGACCTGCAGCGCTCTCGAGTCGAGCAGCTGCAGGCCGAGCTCGAGGCGGCGCAGCGAGCACTTGCCGATCTGGAGACGAACTAGCGCGTGAACCGGTGGGTCGGGGGGCCAGAGCGCACGCCGCGGCTCCTCGACCCCGACGCCGGGCGACGACACCTTGCTCTGACAGCCAGTCGTCCGCCCATCCGAGGAGCCCGCGACACCGTCGACACCGCTGATCGCATCGAGGCCACCCTCACGATGCTCGAGGCTGCACACTTGGTTCGGCGGTCGGGCTGGTCGAAGCGGTTGACGGGCTCGTAATGGACCCGGGCGGCTGGCACCGACACGATCTCCCGCTCCGGATAGCGCACCCGGTCAGGCGACCTCCGAAGACACATTCGGCCCGATCGCCTGATCCTTTCGTGCCGCATCCCGTGCGACGCACCGGGCTTCGGGCAGGTTGAACACGATCGCCACGGGCAGAAGCCGGCACCGTGAGGCGATGGTGCCGGCTCCATTCGTGACCGTATACGAAACTCGACTAGCTGCAGCCGCTGGTGCTACCGCAACCCTCGCAGACGAAGCAGCTCCCGGCCGGGCGCATCTTCGTGCCGCAGGTGAAGCACAGGGGTGCGTCCGCCGTGCGACCTTGCATGGCCTCGAGCAGCTCCGTGGACGTGTGCGCCTGCTCCGGCGGGGTCTTCGCGGCCTTGGCGGTCGGCTCCTCGGAGCTTCGAGCCTCCGCCTGCCCGGGCTCGGTCCGTGCCTCGCCTGCGGGCTCGGCCCCTGTGTCGCCGAACGACGAGACGTCACCGATCCCCTCGGCCGTTGCGGAGCTTGGCTCGCTCACCGGCTCGTACGACCCGGTCTCGAGCTGGCGCCTGCGCTCTTCTGCGGAGTAGATGCCGAGCGCTGCCCGCTTCTCGAACGGCAGGTAGTCGAGCGCCAACCTCCGGAAGATGTAGTCCATGATCGAATGGGCCATCCGGATGTCCGGGTCGTCGGTCAACCCGGCCGGCTCGAACCGCAGGTTGGTGAACTTCTCGACGTACTTCTCCAGCGGAACGCCGTACTGCAACGCGATGGAGACCGCGATCGAGAAGGCGTCCATCACGCCGGCGAGCGTCGAACCCTGCTTCCCCAGCTTGAGGAACAGCTCGCCCAGACCGTCGTCCGGGTAGGAGCCCGCCGTCATGTAGCCTTCGGCGCCGCCGACGGTGAACGACGTGGTGCGAGACGGCCGCGACTTCGGCAACCGGCGACGGGTCGGGCGGTACTCCACCACGACTTCCTTCTCCGGCTGCGCTTTCGTCTCCGCGCTCTCGTCGCCCGCCTTGGCCTTCTTGGCTCGAGCGTCCGACAGCGGCTGACCGACCTTGCAGTTGTCGCGGTAGATCGCGAGCGCCTTGAGGCCGAGCTTCCATCCCTGGAAGTAGATGTCCTCGACGTCCTCGACCGTGGCCGTCTCCGGCATGTTCACGGTCTTCGAGATCGCCCCGCTGACGAACGGCTGCACCGCCGCCATCATCTTCACGTGCCCCATCGGCTTGATCGCCCGGGCACCCATCGCGCAGTCGAAGACCTCGTAGTGCTCCGGCTTCAGGCCCGGCGCGTCCACGACGTGGCCATGCTCGGAGATGTACTCGACGATCGCCTCGATCTGCTCCTTCTGGTACCCCAGCTTGGCAAGCGCGCGAGGAACGGTGTTGTTGACGATCTGCATCGAGCCGCCGCCGACCAGCTTCTTGAACTTCACCAGCGCGAGGTCCGGCTCGATTCCCGTGGTGTCGCAGTCCATCGCGAGGCCGATGGTGCCGGTCGGTGCGATCACACTCGCCTGGGAGTTGCGGTAGCCGTTCTTCTCACCGAGCTTGAGCGCGGCGTCCCAGGCTTGCGTGGCGGCCTTGAGCACCTTGCGGTCCATCTCACCGACCGAACGCACCGCGTCGTTGGCCGCCGCGTGCTTGCGAATGACCCGCTTGTGGGCCTCGGCGTTTCGTGCGTACCCGTCGTACGGCCCGACGATCCCCGCGAGCTCGGCCGAACGCTTGTATGCGGTCGCCGTCATGAGGGACGTGATCGCCGCCGCCAGGGCACGACCGCCTTCGGAGTCGTACCCGTGCCCCGTGGCCATGAGCAGCGCACCGAGGTTGGCGTACCCGATGCCGAGCTGCCGGTACGCACGCGTGGTCTCGGCGATGGCGGCGGTCGGGAAGTCTGCGAAGCAGATCGAGATGTCCATCGCCGTGATGATCAGCTCGACCGCCTTCGCGAACTTCGTCGTGTCGAACTGCCCGTCGTCGGTCAGGAACTTCAGCAGGTTGAGCGATGCGAGGTTGCACGAGGAGTTGTCCAGGTGCATGTACTCCGAGCACGGGTTCGAGGCCGTGATCCGCCCGGTCTCCGGACAGGTGTGCCAGTCGTTGATCGTGTCGTCGTACTGAAGTCCAGGGTCGGCGCACGCCCACGCCGCCTCGGCGATCTTCCGGAAGAGCTTGCGCGCCTCGACCTTCTCGATGACCTCGCCGGTACGCCGGGCACGAAGGCCGAACGTCGCGTCGTCCTCGACCGCGCGCATGAACTCGTCGGTGACCCGGACCGAGTTGTTGGCGTTCTGGTACTGGACGGAGACGATGTCCTTGCCACCGAGGTCCATGTCGAAGCCGGCGTCACGCAGCACCCGGATCTTTTCTTCCTCGCGGACCTTGGTCTCGATGAACTCCTCGATGTCGGGGTGGTCGACGTCGAGGATCACCATCTTCGCGGCCCGCCGGGTCGCTCCACCCGACTTGATCGTGCCAGCCGACGCGTCGGCGCCGCGCATGAACGACACCGGTCCGGACGCCGTGCCACCCGACGACAACAGCTCCTTGCTCGAGCGAATGCGCGACAGGTTGACGCCGGCGCCGGAGCCGCCTTTGAAGATGAGCCCTTCTTCCTTGTACCAGTTGAGGATCGACTCCATCGAGTCGTCGACCGAGAGGATGAAGCACGCCGACACCTGCTGTGGCGAGCTCGTCCCGACGTTGAACCACACCGGGCTGTTGAAGCTGAAGTACTGGTGCAGCAGCATCCAGGTCAGCTCGTGCTCGAAGATCTCGGCGTCTGCCGGCGACGCGAAGTACCCGTGCTCCTCACCGGCGCGGCGGTAGGTCTTCACAACCCGGTCGATGAGTTGCTTCAGGCTGTATTCGCGCTCCGGCGTCCCGACCGCGCCTCGGAAGTACTTCGTCGTGACGATCGTCGAGGCGTTCACCGACCAGAAGTCGGGGAACTCCACCCCCTTCTGACTGAAGACGGTCTCTCCGGTCTTCCAGTTCGTCTGAACGACGTCACGGCGCTCCCAACTCACCTCGTCGTAGGGGTGCTTTCCGGGCGTGGTGAAGATCCGGTCGATCTTCAAGCCCTTCCGGGCACGTCCCTTGGTCCCCCCACGAGTCGGGCCGCTCACCGTCTCCGTCATGTGACTCTCCTTGCTCCCCTGATGGCACCGCCGTGCCGGTTACATGTGCGGCCGCACGCTTCCCCTCGGTCGGCCGCGATGTCTGGTTGTCGCGTACGGACGTGCCGTCCGGACCTCCTTCCGGAGCGGCTCGCACGGCTTCGGTCCCCATGCCGTACGAGGTCCGTACGAAAGCTCGTCTTCTGCTCTTATGTGCGGGCCGCCTCGTCCCGTGACTCTGCGGACTCGGGCGACCTGCCGTCCTGCTCGGCGCGTAGCCGCGCGATCTCGGTCTCGAAGTCTCCGAGGCTTTCGAAGTTGCGGTAGACGCTCGCGAACCGCATGTACGCCACCTCGTCCAGCTCGCGGAGCGGCCCCAGGATCGCGAGGCCGACCTCCTGCGAGGGGACTTCGGCCGAGCCACTGGCCCGGATCTCGTCTTCGACTCGCTGCGCGAGCAGGGCGAGCGCGTCCTCGGTCACGGGCCGCCCCTTGCATGCCTTGCGGACGCCGCTGATCACCTTGTCGCGACTGAACGGCTCGGTCACACCGCTTCGTTTGACGACCGCCAACGTGACCTGCTCGACCGTGGTGAACCGGCGCTCGCACTTCGGACACTGCCGACGGCGTCGGATCGCTGTGCCGTCGTCGGTCGTACGGCTGTCGACGACCCGACTGTCGGCATGCCGACAGAAGGGGCAATGCATGGCAGACCGCTCCCCCAGAAGAATCGCGAGCCGAACCTTGCCGCCCACGGATCGTGACCTTGCCCGCCGCAGAGGGCCTCCCTTGGGGACAAACCTGTGGAGTCCCTGGGGATGACCTGTGGCTAACGAATCACAATCTGTGGACAACTTACAGCTCTGTAACTACAACATCTAGGGGTCAACGCTACGTCGGACCCGGTCTGCACGCAAGGCCCGACACGCCCGGCGGACTGGGCGCACGACCGTCACCGCAGGTCAGGAAGGCGACATGGCGACACGAAGCGGATTTCCCGGGCGTGTCGCACACGAGGTGTCGCAGCGGCAGCCTCATCGGTAGACGGGGACCACCAACCGCTGCCCGACCTCCACCTCACCAGCACTGGACAGGCCGTTGAGCCGCGCGATCTCGTCCACCAGGTCTCGGACGTCGCTCCCCGGCGAGGCGACGCGTGTCGCGATCTCCCACACCGTCATCCCTGGCTCGACGACGATAGAACGGGTCTTGCTCGGCGCCGGCGGGTCGCTGGTCACGGCATGCGCCACGAGACCGACAACCGTTGTCGCCGCGCAGACGAGAGCCAGCACACAGATCGCCACCACCACCCGGCCCCGCCGGGTCAGCCGGATCGGCTCTCGCTCGGGCCGGCTGGGTCTGGGCCGGGGCCGAAGCTGCTCACGCTGGGTCTGGGTCGTCCTGGTCTGCCCGCGAGAGTGCGTGCCCAGCTCGCCTCTCGCCTGCGCCCCCGCGCAGGCTCGCGCGACTGCCGGCCGGGGTCGCCGTCGTGGTGGACGGGGACGTCGACCCACGTCGACGGAGGAGCCGGGCTGCGAGGGGATTGCGTCCGTTTGGCCAGCTTCGTGCCCGGCGATGCGCCCGTTGCGCCGAGCCTTGAAGTCTTCGAGACGTACGACTGGTGCCAGGCTCGCCATCTCTCGACCTCCCTCTCGCGGGGACCTCACGTATCGAACGGTTGTTCGCCCGAACATCTGGTCGACTTTTTACACCAGCCCACCGACAACACGCCAGATCCGGCTCGAAAATAGGTTCGAGATCCGCCGATATACTGCGAGTGACGACCAGGACACGGTCGAGATCCCGCAGCGACACGCCGGTCGAACGAGTGTTTGAACACCTGCGCGTCGACGATCTAGGCTTCCAGGCGTAGTCCCGACCGTGGCGTCGGCGACCAGTTCCCCTGCCCGTCACTTCGGAAGGAGAAGCCCCGCTATGCCGAAGCGGAAGCACCCCGTTCGCGAGTTCTCGACCACTGTCGTTCGTGAGCTGCCTGATGGTCCGCCCGATGCCTCCGGTCTGTCGCCACGCCAGCGTCGGATCCTCGAGGTGATCCGCGAATCGGTCGAGAAGCGTGGATATCCGCCTGCCATGCGTGAGATCGGCGAGATGGTGGGCCTCGCCTCCTCGTCCTCGGTCTCGCATCAGCTGCGCGCCCTGGAAAGGCTCGGGTTCATCCGGCGCGACCCCACACTCCCTCGCGCCATCGAGGTTCTCTACCCGGAGACGCATCGGCGGCCGGCGCGCAGTGTGGAGCAGGAAGAGTACGAAGACCGCGACGCCCGCCCGGAGCCGACGTTCGTCCCCGTCGTCGGGCGCATCGCCGCCGGTGGCCCGATCCTCGCCGAGCAGGCCATCGAGGACGTCATGCCGCTCCCCCGGCAGCTGGTCGGTGAGGGCGAGCTCTTCATGCTGAAGGTCAAGGGCGACTCGATGGTGGAGGCGGCGATCTGCGACGGTGACTGGGTCGTGGTACGGCAGCAACCGACCGCCGAGAACGGCGAGATCGTCGCGGCCATGATCGAGGGCGAAGCCACGGTGAAGACCTACCGCCGGCAGGGACGCGAGGTCTGGCTGATTCCGCACAACCCGGCCTACGACCCGATCCCGGGAAACGACGCCGTCATCCTCGGCAAGGTGGTGGCCGTACTCCGTCGTGTCTGAGGCGTCAGCGCCTCGCGGACGTATCTCGTGCGGCTCGGAGTCGACGCAACGCCCCGACCACGACATCGCGATCCGGGGTGAACCACATCGGCGGCAGGGAGGTGCGCAGGAAGCTGCCGTAGCGAGCGGTCACCAACCGCGGATCCAGGACTGCCACGACGCCACGGTCGCTGGACCGACGGATCAGCCGCCCCACACCCTGTGCGAGAAGCAAGGCGGCATGAGTCGCCGCCACCGCCATGAACCCGTTGCCACCCGCCTCGTCCACCGCGCGTTGCCGGGCAGACATCAGCGGATCGTCGGGGCGAGGAAAGGGAATCCGGTCGATCACGACCAACTGGCAGGTCTCGCCGGGCGTGTCGAGGCCCTGCCAGAGCGACAGCGTTCCGAAGAGTGACGTATCCGGCTCCGTGACGAACCGCCGGTGCAGCTCGGCCAGCTGCCCTTCGCCTTGACACAGCACCTCGATGCCAAGCCGGTCACGGATGGTCGCCGCTGCCTCGACGGCAGCGCGGCGGGAGGAGAACAAGCCCAGCGTGGCTCCGCCCGAGGCCTCCATGAGCGCGGTCAGCTCGTCGAGCGCCCGTTGGGAGATGCCCGCACGACCAGGGGACGGCAACCGACGTGCGACGTAGAGGATGGACTGCTTGGCGTAGTCGAAGGGCGAGCCGACGTCGAGCCCGCGCCACGGGATGGGTTCAGGACCGGCGGCAGATCCCGAGCTCGCTGACTCCTTCGTACCCTCGCCGCCATCGTTCGTCTCGGCACGCTTCCCCGAGTCGGTGGCTCCGGCCTTACTCGCTTCCTCGTCACTGATCCGGTCGACCGTTCGCAAGCCGACCGATCGGGCCACCGCATCGAAGTCGCCACCCAGCTTGAGCGTCGCAGACGTGAGGATGCAGGTGCGCTTGGCCATCAGCCGCTCGCGAAGCAGACCGGAGACCGACAGGGGGGCCACGCAGAGCGCCATGCCACCGCGCTCTCGCTCCGCCACCCACACCACGTCGGTGGGCGACATCGCCGCGATCCGCTCGGCCACGTTGCGTACCTGCTCGACGTACGCCCTCGCCTGCCGGCGCCCGGCTTCCTTCTCGGGATCTTGTTGCTCGCTGGGGAACCCCGACCACGCAGTACGTGCCGCGTCGCGTACTGCGGCCACCGCGGTGCCCAGCTCACCATCCAGCGTCTCGACCCGACCGGGTCGGGCGGCATCCAGGGCGACCCGCAACGCACCGGATGCATCGTCCAGTGGTGCGGCTTCGTCGGCAGCGCAGTACGCCTTGGCCCGACGCGCCGCCCGCTCCACCATGCCCGGCGTGAGCTCGGCCGACGCGGTGCTCGTCACCCGCGCAGCGAGCTCGTGGGCTTCGTCCACGACCACCACGTCGTGATCCGGCAGCACCTGGACTCCCTCCAGGGCATCGATCGCCAGAAGGGCGTGGTTGGTGACGATCACG
The DNA here is from genome assembly GCA_036564245.1 of Actinopolymorphaceae bacterium. Taxonomy (GTDB): domain Bacteria; phylum Actinomycetota; class Actinomycetes; order Propionibacteriales; family Actinopolymorphaceae; genus Thermasporomyces. The sequence goes on along the minus strand of DATCKU010000079.1, from coordinate 3,528 downwards.
TCGGCCTGCATCGCACGGTCGCGGGCGCGCTCGGCAAAGCATTCGGCCCCGTACGGGCACCGCTGCTCACCGAGGCACTCGTGGGACGACACCGACACCTGGCTCCAGGCCCGGTCCTGGTGGGTCGGCGCATCGTCCCGATCCCCCGTACCGCCAGAGGCAGCCTCCTCCTCGGCCCACCGACGCAGCGCCAGCACCTGCCGGCCGAGCGGTCCCGTCGGTACTGCCTCGACGAGCACGCCCTGGTCGTCCGGCGCGCCATCTCTCACCCGGTGCAGGCAGGCGTAGTTGTGCCGGCCCTTGAGGATGGCGTACGACGGCTCGTGGCCCAGCTCCTTCTCGAGCGCCCTGACGAGCCTGGGGAGGTCTCGTCCGACGAGCTGTGCCTGCAGCGCAAGTGTCGCGGTCGCCACGACGACCGGGCCGCCAGTCTTGGCGGCGTGGACGAATGCGGGCACGAGGTACGCAAGGGACTTCCCGGTGCCGGTGCCCGCCTGAACCAGCAGATGCTCGCCATGCTCCATGGCCCGCGCCACCGCGTCGGCCATCTGCTGCTGGCCTGGGCGTTCGGATCCGGCGAGGTCGGCGACCGCGACCGCCAGCAGCTTGCGTACGCGTGACATGTCACCCTCGCCCGACACCGGCCGCGAGCTTGCCTGCTGACCTGCCCGGCGACCATTCGTCTCGTGGCCATCTGCCTCGCGGTCTTTCGCGACGCCAACCGGATCGTCCGGTGCGACGGCGGTATCGGCGGGAGATATGTCCCCTGTCTTCCGCGCTGCGTGGACCATCCTGGGAGGCTATACCCAAGGGCAGAAGCCCGTCCGATGCGGCGATGTGGTGGGATCGTCTCCATGACCTACGACGCCGTACCGCTGATTCCTCGCGCGGTCCTGTTCGGCAATCCGACCTACGCGTCGCCCGCGGTCTCCCCCGACGGAACTCGGCTGGGCTTCCTCGCACCCGAGGAGGGTGTGCTCAACGTCTGGATCGGACCGGTCGACGATCCCGACCAGGCGAGGCCCGTCACCCACGACCGGGGTCGCGGCATCCGCGTCTACGGCTTCTGCCACGACGACCGGACCGTCTTCTACCTGCAGGACGAGGACGGCGACGAGAACTGGCGCCTGCACCTTCTGGACCTCGAGTCCGGTGAGGAGCAGTGCGTCACGCCGTTCGAGAAGGTGCAGGTCCGCGTGATCGGCCACAACCGGTGGCACCCGACGACGATGCTGCTCGGCATCAACAAGGACAGTCCCGAGCTGCACGACGTCTACCGGCTCGACCTCACCACCCGGCAGCTCGAGAAGGTGCGCGAGAACCCCGGATACGTCGGCTGGCTGGCCGACACCGATCTCACGATCCAGGGCGCGGCGTCGGTGACGGAGGACGGCGGCACGGTTTTCTACCTCGCCGACGAGGACGGCACGTTCCACACCTGGCTCGAGGTGTCACCTGAGGATGCGAACACGACGAGCCCGCTCGGCTTCTCTCGCGACGGCAACACGCTCTACCTCGTCTCGTCCGTCGGCGCCAACGCCGCCCGGCTGGTAAGCGTCGACCTCCTCACCGGGCACGAGACCGTCCTGGCCGCCGATCCCGCGTACGACGTGAGCGGTGTGGAGTTCGATCCGCAGACACGTACTCCACAGGCGGTGATCTTCCACAAGGATCGCGAGGAGTGGTCGTTCCTCGACCCGGGCTACCAGGAGGCCGTGGAGCGGCTGCGGTCCTCACTTGCCATCGACGGCGAGCTCTCGATCAGCCGGTCCGAGCGCAGCGACCGGATCTGGTTGGTGTCGGTCATGTTGTCGGACGGGCCGGTCCGCTACTACCTCTACGACCGGTCGACGAACGCGCTGCGGTTCCTCTTCGCGCACAAGCCAGACCTCGCCGGTTATGCGCTGGCCCCGATGGAGCCGTTCTCGTTCCGAGCCCGGGATGGGCTGGAGATCCACGGCTACGTGACGTACCCACCGGAAGTGGAGCGGCGCAACCTTCCGGCGGTGCTCAACGTGCACGGTGGTCCCTGGGCGCGCGACACGTGGGGCTACGACCCGGAGGCGCAGTGGCTTGCCAACCGTGGCTACGTGAGCATCCAGGTGAACTACCGCGGGTCCACGGGGTACGGCAAGGCCTTCGGCAACGCCGGGGACAAGGAGTGGGGCCGCACGATGCACACCGACCTGCTGGACGCCATCGAGCACCTGGCGTCCGACGGGCGCATCGACCGGAACCGCGTGGGAATCATGGGCGGCTCGTACGGCGGTTACGCCGCACTCGTGGGTGCCGCGTTCACCCCCGACGTGTTCCGGTGTGCGGTCGACCTCTGCGGTCCGTCCAACCTGCACACGTTGCTGGCGTCGATCCCGCCGTACTGGAAGCCGTTGGTCGCGATGATGTACGCCAAGGTCGGCCACCCGGAGACCGACAAGGACATGCTGTGGGAGCGGTCGCCGCTGTCGCGGGTCGACGACATCCGGATCCCGGTGCTCGTGGCGCAGGGCGCCAACGACCCGCGGGTGAAGCAGGCCGAGGCGGAGCAGATCGTCGAGGCCCTGAAGTCCAAGGGCTTGCCGCACGAGTACCTGCTCTTCCCCGACGAGGGCCACGGGCTCGCGCGGCCGGAGAACCGCGAGATCTACTACGCCGCCGCCGAGCGGTTCCTCGCCGAGCACCTGGGCGGCCGCGCCGAACCACCCTCAACGTGACTCCCGGCCCGAAATGACCACGCGTGGCGGGTGCGTACCCGCCACGGTAGGGATCCGCACGGGGTGAAGCGACTGCTCACCCGGCGAGGCGCGGGCACCAGCCCAGGTGAGAAGCAGCTAAGAAACTCGGCCCTGACGATCGCAGGACTTGCCACGATCGGGCATGGTGGACGTATGTCCGCTTCGTACTCACCTCTGCCCGGCCAAGGCCGGTCCGCGCGTCGGGTCGGCGACTCCGGCGCGTCCGGCCTGCGGCTCCTGTTCGCCATGGTCGGACTGATGTGGGGCGTGGAGATCGTCGACACCGTGCTCCTCATGAGCGGTCTGGGCAGCCGCAGTGGAGGCTTCCTCGACCAGTTCGGAATCTGGGCGTACTCCCCCGAGGGCCTCATTGGCATCGCCACGGCACCATTTCTCCATGCGGGATTTGCGCACCTTCTGTCCAACACTGTGCCGTTGCTCATGCTTGGCGCCATCATCGCTGCGAGCGGCGCCGCTCACCTGCTCGCCGTCACGGTTGTCGTCGCCTTGATCAGCGGGTTCGGCACGTGGCTCACGTCCCCGCCGTACGCCGTCACCGTCGGTGCGAGCGGTCTCGTGTTCGGGTACGCCACGTACCTCATCGTCCGCGGAATCTTCAACCGCAGTCTCGGCCAACTGCTGATCGGCATCATCGTCGTGATCTTCTGGGGCGGCGCGTTACTCAGCGGTCTCCTCCCTCAGCCAGGTATCTCCTGGCAGGGCCACTTCTTCGGCGCCGTGGGAGGCATCGTGAGCGCCTGGCTTCTCGCCCGCCCGTCCAGCCGACGTCGGACCA
>DATCKU010000078.1:0-35669 GCA_036564245.1 Actinopolymorphaceae bacterium | reverse complement strand
AATCCCAGCCCTCGGTTGCCGCCGGTCACGAGCGCCACCCGGCCGTCGAGCGAGAATGCCTCGAGTCCCATGGCCCCAACGTATCCAGTCCGTTGGACGCGCGGCTCCTTCCACGACGAGGCTGGCCCATCATGGCCGCTCAGGGCCCTGGCCCGACCCGGGCATCTAACTGATCGTCAGGATTTCCCTAACGGAGGTTTAAGGATCGTCTCGGCTCCTGGTGACACCCGTCTCACCGCTGCAGGCTCGAGATCGAGCCCGTGCAAGGCGGGGAACAGCAAACCTGCTGAGAAAGAGGCGATCGACATGCGTCTTTTCACCGATCTCGCTGCTGCGCTCGGCAGTAGCGGCAGCCGGACGCGGACCAGGACCCGCACCGGCCGGTCCAAGCAGTCCGCACCGTCCCGCACCACCCGCACGACCCGCTCGAGCGGCTGAATGCGAGGTGCGACCAAGGTCCGGCGGGAGACGTCCCGCCGGACCTGGCGTGGTTCGACGCTCTCGGCAAGGCCGGTCTCCCGGGGATCCGAAGGCCCGGGGGACAGGGCGGGAACCGATGGCGTCGTGGCCGCAGCGCCGGTGGTAGCGATTCGCGAGACCTTCCGGCGGTTCTGGCCTTACGCACGACCTGACCGGCTCGTCCTCCTTGCCAGCCTGGGCTTCGTCGCTGTCGGACCGCTCACCACGGCCGCGACGGTCGGGATCTTCGCCGAGATCGTGGACACCGTGCTCGTGGGCCGTCGCCTTGCAGCGTTGTGGGAACTGGGTGGCGCGTTGCTCGGGATCACGATCGTGGGCGGCCTGTTGTCGTTCGCATCCAGCTCGATCTCTGCCTGGCTGTCCGAACGCTTCCTGCTGCGGCTACGGGATGGTGTGTTCGCCCACGTGCTCACGCTCTCGCCGCGGTTCTTCGAGACCCATCGGGTGGGCGACGTGATCGCCCGACTCACGAGTGACGTCAACGGTATCGAGCGCCTGGTCGTCAGCGGACCGACCCGCGCGATCTCGTACGCCATCCGCATCGTCGTCTTCTCAGGACTCGCGCTTGCCCTGCGGTGGGAGCTTGCTCTGCTGTCGTTCGTCATGGTGCCCGCGTTCTGGTGGATCGCGCGCTACTTCTCCCGCCGGATCAAGCAGGCGTCCCGGGAGAAGCGCAGGCGATCTGGAGGCGTCGGCGCGATCGCCGAGGAGACCCTGGCCAACATCGCGATCGTCCAGGCGTACGGCCAGCAGCGCGCCGAGGCAGGCCGCCTGCACGCCGAGGCCCGCGCCAAGATGGCGGCGAGCCTCGACGCCACCCGGATGTCGTCCCTCTACGCGCCGGCCATCGCACTCGTGGAAGCCCTCGGCGGGCTGCTCGTGCTCGCCGTAGGCGCCTGGCAGCACGCTCACGGGCGGCTCACGATCGGTGGACTGCTCGCGTTCGTCGCCTACCTCGCTCAGCTCTACCAGCCGATCCGGAGTGCTTCGCGCCTCGCGACCACGGTCTACGGAGCGACCGCGAGCGCGGAACGGCTGATCGAGCTGCTGGACCGAAAGCCTGACGTCGTGTCGGCCCCTGCGGCGCGGCGACTCCCGCACGGACCGCACGTCGTCCACCTGGACCAGGTCACCTACCGCTACCCGGGCACCGACCGACCGGCGGTCGCCCGGCTCGACCTCACGATCGAGCCGGGCGAGATCGTCGCTGTCATGGGGCCGAACGGCGCCGGCAAGTCCACGCTGACCAAGCTGCTGTTGCGGTGGGTGGATCCAGACGCGGGGGCGGTACGGATCGACGGGATCGACGTACGCGAGCTCGAGCTGGAGTCGCTTCGGGCCCAGGTGGCGTTCGTACCCCAGGAGACCACGCTGTTCGACCGGACGGTCGCCGAGAACGTCGCGTACGGATATCCGCAGGCCGCCCAGCAGGTGATTCGGGCCGCGGCGCAGATCGCTCAAGCGGACCGCTTCGTCCGGGAGCTCCCCACGGGCTACGAGACCCGGGTCGGTCAGCGCGGCCGGCGGCTGTCGGGTGGCCAGCGGCAGCGCCTCGCCATCGCCCGGGCGCTGATCCGCCCCGCCCCGATCCTCGTCGTGGACGAGCCCACGGCGAGCCTCGACGCGCACGCTGCCCGCGACCTCGTCGAGCCGCTGCGCCGCCTCATGGCGGGGCGGACGACGCTGCTCATCACCCACGACGAGGAGCTCGCCCGCCTCGCGCACCGGATCGTGGTCCTCGACCGTGGCCGCATCGTGGCCGAGCATCGTCCGGCGAGAGCGCTGGAGCGTCTGTCATGAGCAGGTCACCGCTGCCGTCCGGCTACCAGAGCCTGCGGCTGTTGAGCCGGAACCATGACTACGACGTCCGACTCGTGCACAGCGTCGAGCGGGACTGCCTGTGCGTCGCGAAGTCCGTTCGCCTGTGCCGGTTGGGGGAGCGCAAGGTCGTGGAGCGGCTCGGCTTCGAGGGCCGTCTGCTGTGCCGGTTGGGTCACCCGCATCTGGTCCGTGCGTACGACATGATCGAAACGCCCAGGCCGACCATCATCCTCGAGACCCTGCCCGGCCACACGCTGAGCCGGCTGATCCTCGATGCGGATCGCGGGCTGGCCGTGCCCGACCTGGCCCGGCTCGGCAGCCAGCTCTGCTCGGCGGTGGGCTACCTGCATCGCAGCGGAGTGCTCCACCTCGACCTCAAGCCCTCCAACCTGATCGTCGCGGCTGGTCTGCTCAAGGTGCTGGATCTGGGCCTCGCACAGCCGCCGGGTCCGGCGCCCGCGGGTCAGGGGACGCCCGAATACCTCGCGCCGGAGCAGGCGCGAGGTGACGAGGTGACCGCCGCGACCGACGTGTGGGGCATCGGAGGTGTGCTCTACCGGGCGGCGACCAGGAGGCGTCCCTTCGCCGACGCTTCCGGGGACCGGCTTCCCCAGCTTCAGCGGCGAGTCGAGCCGATCCGGCGGCGCCTTCCGCGGCGCCTTTCTGCCGTGATCCTGGCGTGTCTCGACCCCGTGGCCACGGCCCGTCCGACCGTCGCGGAGGTCGCCGCCGAGCTGCGCTCGCTCATCCTCGAGGTCCCAGCTCGACCGTGACCTGGGCTCCGCTGGAGCGCGACCGCCCGATGCTCACCCGGCCTCCGCTCGCCTCGGCCGTGCGCCGCACGATGTCGAGCCCCAGCCCGGTCGATCCCGCGCCGCTCGTACCACGGTCCAGCACCTTGGCACCGTCCAGAATGCCTGGACCGTCGTCGGCGACCACCAGCACGGCACCTCCGCTCGAGCCGGGCCGTAACGACACCTGGAAGGCCGTGCCCTCCGGTGTGTGCGCGAAGACGTTCCCCAGCACGGCGTCGACCATCGCCGCGAGCTCCTCGGCCGGTACGCACACCGGGAGGGGAGTCGTGGGCACGTCCGCAACGACGTGGCGGTGCTCCTCCTCAGCCAGGACCCGCCAGAACTCGACGCGGTTCCGGACGACCGAGGCGGCATCCGTCAGGGAAGCGGACCGGCTCGGCGACGCCACGACCTTCCCGGCGGCGCGCACACCCTGGCGGGCGTCGACGATCGCCTGGTTCACCGCGCGCTCCACCGCGTCCACCGCCTGTGTGATGCGTTCGGCCTCGGCGGGGTCGCTGAGCGCCTCGCTCTCGATCCGCAGGACGGTGAGGGGCGTGCGCACCCGATGCGACAGGTCGGCGACCGACTCGCGCTCGTGCGCCAGGAGCTCGCGGATCCGGTGGGCGAGGCTGTTGAGCGTGGTGGCCACCTCGTCCAGCTCCGGGAGCCCAGACCGCCGGGCACGTGCGTCGAGGTCGCCCTCGCCGAGCCGGCGGGCCACCGCGTCGAGGTCTCGCAGCGAGCGGATGGTGGACATCGCGAGTCGGTCGGCGACCACGAGGGCCAGGGCGAGCAAGGCGGCGCCGAGCAGGCCGAGGACCATCCAGGCCTGGCCGACACCGTGTCGCATCTGCTCGTCGGTGACGTAGGTGCGAACGACTGCTGTGCCCTCGGGAAGTCCCAGTGCGGCAATCAGCACCTCGCGCCCTCCCGGTGCCTCCGCGGTGATGCTGCGGCCCTGCACGGTGAGCGCGACGGCGCGGGAGCGGGGCGCGTCCGCTCCCAGGACCTCCCCGTCCGGAAGGAAGATCGTGAGCGGAAACGTGTCGTCACCGTTCATCAGCTCGAGCGTGGCCGCCAGCTCGGAGCGGTCCAGGGTGGCGACGAGCGGGACGACCGCCTCGGCCTCGCGTGTCGCGGCCGAGACGGCACGGTCGGCGGCCACCTGCTGCAGCAGCAGTCCGAGCGGGACGAGGAACGCGGTGAGGACCAGGCTCGTGGTGGCACCCACGAGAAGGGCGAGCCGACGTCTCATGGCGGCACCCGGGCCGGTTGCTCGGGCGGCGGTGCGGCCTCCTCTGGTGGCGCGAGCTTGACCCCGACGCCGCGGACGGTGTGCAGGTAACGCGGCTCGGCGGCCGTCTCGCCGAGCTTGCGACGAAGCCACGACAGGTGCACGTCCACGGTCTTGTCCGCGCCGCCGTACGGCTGGTGCCACACCTCGATCAACAGGTCACGTTTCGAGACGACGGTGCCCTGGTTCTCGGCGAGGAAGAGCAGCAGATCGAACTCCTTCGGCTTGAGGTCGAGCAACCGTCCGGCGAGACGGGCCTCGCGGGTGCGCGCGTCGATGCTGAGCTCACCGACGACGAGGGGTGCCGGTGGGCCGGCCTCCGAGGTTCGCCGGAGCACGGCCCGGATCCTCGCGTCGAGCTGGCTCGCACCGAAGGGCTTCACCACGTAGTCGTCGGCGCCGGCGTCGAGGAGGCGGATGATCTCCTGCTCGTCGTCGCGTGCGGTGGCGACGATCACGGGTACGTCGGAGACCCCGCGCAGCATGGTGAGAACGTCCCGACCGTCCATGTCGGGAAGCCCGAGATCGAGGACGACGAGATCGGGCTGCTTCCGCAGGACCGTCGACAGGGCGCCACCACCGTGGGGAACGGAGGCGATCGTGTGACCCTTGGCGCCGAGTGCGCGGGTCAGCGAGATCCGGATCGCCGGATCGTCCTCGACCAGGAGCACGAACGCCACGTCCACACGGTACTGAGTGGCGGTTTAACGCGCCGTTAAGCGCGGGTGCCCCAGACTGGTCGCATGGCTCGGCGACGTGTGATCCTCGGCGTGGTGGGCTGGGTGCTCGTGGCCGCGGGTGCCGTGGCGATCGGCATGCTCGCGGTGTCGTTGCTCGGTCGCGGGCTCACCGACGGGACGAGTCAGCCGTTGAGCTCGGACGCCGTGGCACGGGCATTGCAACAGGCGCAGGCGAGCGCGACGCCGACCGCCTCGCGGCGACCCCCCAACGAGCCGACGCCGGATCTCCAGCCGACCGAGGAGCGCACCCCGAAGGCGACGCCAGATGTCCCGCGGTCGGCATCCCGAGCGGCAGCGGCGAACCGACGCTTCGACTCGCCGGGCGGCACGGTGCTCGCCCGGTGCCGTGGGGATCAGGCGTATCTCACGTCGTGGAGCCCGCACCCGGGGTTCGAGGTCGACGAGGTCGAGCGAGGGTGGGATTCGACCACTTCGGTGCAGTTCGAGTCCGATGACGTGAAAGTGAAGCTCGTCGTGCGGTGTCGTGGCGGCCAGCCGGTCGTCAGCCAGGAGACCGACGCCGACTAGGCCTGCCTACTCGTCCTCGTCCAGGCGGGCGAGCCAGGTCGCCAGGCGGTCGACGGCCGCCTCGAACTCAGGGTTCAGGTCGACGAACTCCTGCAGTCGCTCGGCGAGCCACGCGAGGCTCACGTCCTCGTCGCCACGTCGTTCGATGAGCTCTTCGATTCCACGGTCGGTGAAGTACATCGCAGAGAGATCCTAGACCGGCCTCGAGGTCAGCCATCTGACAGATGGCCACCCGTGGCTTCACCCACAGCGTGGCGTGCTCAGGCGAAGGCCTGCTGGAGGAGCGTCGCCTGCTCGATGCCGTGCATCTGGGTCGAGCCGACGGCGGGTGCCGCCGACGCCGGCCGGGAGACGAGCTGGACCGGACGCCCGTCCAGACGCGGCACGAGCTCCAGCGCGATGTGCGGCCACGGGCCCTGGTTGGCGGGCTCGTCCTGCACCCAGCGCAGCTCCGCGTTGGGGTACTTCGCCAGCTCGGCACGTACCTCCTCGACCGGGAGCGGCGCGAGCTGCTCAAGTCGTACCACCGCCGACCGCGGCTTGCTGCCCTGCCGACGCTTGCGCTCGGCGAGCAGCTCCCACGCGATCTTGCCCGAGCACATCAGCACGTGGGTGACGTCGGCCGGATCGACGCTGTCGTCGCCGATCACCGGCCGCCACCGACCGCTGGTGAACTCCGACGGCTGGCTCACCGCCGCCTTGCTCCGCAGCATCGACTTCGGGGTGAAGACGATGAGCGGACGGTGCACAGGTCCCAGCGTGTGCCAGCGCAACAGGTGGAAGTAGTTGGACGGGACGGACGGCTGCGCCACCGTCACCGCGTCACCCGCGCACATCTGCAGGAACCGCTCGATCCTGGCCGACGAGTGGTCCGGGCCCTGGCCTTCGTACCCGTGCGGCAGCAGCAGCACGACACCGGACAGCTGGCCCCACTTCGCCTCGCCCGACATCACGAACTCGTCGATGATGGTCTGCGCGCCGTTGGCGAAGTCGCCGAACTGCGCCTCCCAGCAGACCAGTGCCTCCGGCCGCGCGACGGAGTAGCCGTACTCGAAGCCCATCGCGGCGAACTCGGAGAGCAGCGAGTCGTAGACGTAGAACGGCGCTTGGTTCTCGTCGAGGTGCGCGAGTGGCGTCCACTCGTTGCCGTTCTTGCGGTCGATGATCGTGGCGAAGCGCTGGACGAACGTGCCGCGCCGCGAGTCCTGACCGGCAAGGCGCACCGGCCTGCCGGCGAGCAGGATCGAGCCGAACGCCACGATCTCCGCGGTGGCCCAGTCGATCGGTCCCTCGGTGATCGCCGCCGCCCGACGCTGCAGCTGCGGCAGCACCTTGGGATGGACGGTGAAGCCCTCGGGCACGGACACGTGGGCGTCGGCGATCCGCTTCAGGACCTCCATGGGTACGGCAGTCTCGGTCTCCGCCGGCGGCTTGGCCGGGTAGTCGGGGACCATCACGTAGTCCTCCGGCGGCGCCGACTTGGCTGCGCGTACCTCGGCGAACACGCGCTCCAGGCGCTCCTGGTAGTCGCGCAGCGCTTGTTCGGCCTCCTCGACCGAGATGTCGCCACGGCCGATCAGTGCTTCGGTGTAGAGCTTGCGGACCGACCGCTTCTGCGCGATCAGGTCGTACATCCGTGGGTTCGTGAACGACGGATCGTCGCTTTCGTTGTGCCCGCGCCGGCGGTAGCAGATCATGTCGATCACGACGTCCTTGTGGAACGTCTGGCGGTATTCGAACGCCAGGCGAGCCACGCGGATGCACGCCTCCGGATCGTCGCCGTTGACGTGGAAGATCGGCGCCTGGATCATCCGCGCCACGTCGGTGCAGTAGGTGGACGACCGGTATGCGGCCGGTGCGGTGGTGAAGCCCACCTGGTTGTTGACGATGACGTGGATCGTGCCGCCGGTGCGGTAGCCACGCAGCTGGGAGAGGTTGAGGGTCTCCGCCACGACACCCTGTCCGGCGAACGCCGCATCGCCATGGATGAGCACGGGCAGCACCGGGAACTCCAGGCCGCGGTTCAGGATGTCCTGCTTGGCTCGCACGATGCCTTCGAGTACCGGGTCGACGGCCTCGAGGTGGGAGGGGTTCGCGGCGACCGACACCTTGATCTTCGCGCCGTTCTCGGCGGTGAACTCGCCTTCCGCGCCCAGGTGGTACTTCACGTCACCGGAGCCCTGGATCGTGCGCGGGTCGATGTTGCCTTCGAACTCCCGGAAGATGTGCGCCGGCTTCTTGCCGACGATGTTCGCGAGCACGTTGAGCCGACCCCGGTGGGCCATCCCGATGGTGACCTCGTCGAGCTCGGCCATCGCCGCCTGCTCGCAGATCTCGTCGAGCAGCGGGATCATCGACTCGGCGCCCTCGAGGCTGAACCGTCGCTGACCGACGTACTTCGTCTGCAGGAACGTCTCGAACGCCTCGGCCTGGTTGAGCTTGGCGAGAATGCGCAGCTGCTCCTGACGCGGCAGCTTGTCCTGCGGACGTTCGACCCGCTCCTGGATCCAGCGCCGTTCCTCCGGCTCCTGGATGTGCATGTACTCGATGCCGACGGTGCGGGAGTACGCGTCGCGCAGCACACCGAGGATGTGCCGCAGCTTCATGAAACGCTTGCCGCCACCGAAGCTGCCGGTCGCGAACTCGCGGTCCAGGTCCCACAAGGTGAGGCCGTGCGTCACCACGTCGAGGTCGGCGTGCTTGCGCACCTTGTAGTCCAACGGATCGGTGTCGGCGATCAGGTGGCCGCGCACGCGGTACGCATGGATCAGCTCGAGGACCCGCGCCTGTTTGCCGATCTCGTCGTCGTGGTTGGTCGGGATGTCCTGCACCCAGCGGACCGGCTCGTACGGAATCCGCAAGGCGTGGAAGATGTCGTCGTAGAACCCGTCCTCGCCGAGCAGCAGCTGGTGGACCCGACGCAGGAACTCACCGGACTGCGCTCCCTGGATCACCCGGTGGTCGTACGTGGACGTCAGGGTCATCACCTTGCTTACTGCAAGGCGGTTCAGGGTCTCCTCGGCCGCGCCCTGGTATTCCGCGGGGTACTCCATGGCGCCGACGCCGATGATCGCGCTCTGGCCCGCCATCAGCCGGGGCACCGGATGCGTCGTCCCGACCGTCCCGACGTTGGTCAGGCTGATCGTCGTGCCTTGGAAGTCGTCGACCGTGAGCTGTCCGCTCCGCGCCCGGCGCACGATGTCTTCGTACGCCGCCCAGAACGCGGCGAAGTCGAGGGTGTCGGCCTTCTTGATGTTGGGAACGAGAAGCTGCCGGCTGCCGTCCGGCTTCGTGATGTCGATCGCCAGACCGAGGGCCAGGTGCGGCGGCTTCACAAGCGTCGGCTTGCCGTCCACTTCCGCGTAGCCGTAGTTCATCTCCGGCATGGAGCGCACGGCCTTCGCGATCGCGTACCCGATGATGTGGGTGAAGCTCACCTTGCCACCGCGCGAACGGGCGAGGTGGTTGTTGATGACGATGCGGTTGTCGATCAAGAGCTTCACCGGCACCTGACGCACGCTGGTCGCGGTGGGGACGGTGAGGCTCGCCTCCATGTTCTTGGCCGTGCGAGCCGCGGCACCTCGGAGCGGGACCAGCTCCGGCTCCGCCGGTGCCTCCGGCTCGGGCTCTGCCTCGGTCTGCGCCGGCTTCACCGTGGGCCGAGCCGGTTTCGCCGTTGCAGGCTGGCTCGGTTTGGTGACCGTCCGACCGGCCTGCGCAGTCTGCGCTTGCTTCGCTGCAGGCTGTGTCGGCCTGGTGGCAGGCTGCGCTTGCTTGGCTACCGGCTGGCTTGGCTTGGTGGCAGGCTGCGGTTTCGCCGTCGGCCCGGGTGCGGCTGTGCCCGGACGCGTCGTGTCACCGGATCTTGTCGCGCTGGCCGGACCGCTCGTGGGCTTGGTGCTGGTTCGGGGCGTGGTGTCGACGGTCAGGCCTTCGCGACCCGCTTGCCCGTTGGCATCGGGGCGGTAGTCGCGGAAGAATGCCCGCCACGCCTGGTCGAGCGAATCCGGATCTGAGAGGTAGCGCTGGTACATCTCGTCGACGAGCCACTCATTCGTCCCGAACTGGGACAGAGGGTCGTTGTGCGAGGACTGGGACGCCACGGCGTTAATCGCCTCTTCCGCTCACCGTCGTCAAATTGTTATCCGGGGCTTCGATGGTCACCCCGAAGCCCAGCGTAGTCCGCAAATCCAGTCGCGTAGGCGCTGGAGGTACGAATCGCTCAGCTGCCGGCATGATCTTACCCACGGCACGCCGGAGCGTATCGGGTGGGCAGTTCACCAGACGAGCGGCGGGCACGCCCTACAGATCGGGCAGTTGTGACGCAGACAGGACGTACTGGAAAAGGTTCCGATACCTGCGCATGACGGCACGAAGCTCGTCGGTCGTCAAGTTCTCGTTGTTCTTCCACTCCCGTTCGATGCGGTCGCGGTGCTCGGAGAACGTCGACGTCACGAACTGCATGGCGTCGCCGATCAGGAGCCCAGCCTCACGGACGGCATCGCGGGGGTCGTCCAAGATCTGCGCCTGGGTCACAAGCCAGCGGTGCTGAAGCTCCTCGACGTGGCGCTTGCGGGCGGCCTCGAGCTCCTCGGCCTCCGTGCGCCTTGCGAGCTCGGCGTCCTCGGGAGAAAGACCGGACGTGTCCTCAGGGGAGAGTGCCGTCGGTGTGTCCGAGATCGAGTACGGACGCGAGGAGTCCTTGCCGTCGGTGTCAGGCGTCCGGTCTGTGGTCGTCGTGGTCATGGAACTTGCCTTGGCTGCCTTCGATGTCGTCGTGGGGCCGTTCGCTGCGCTCTGGCTCGGTGTGTCGACCGGGGTGTCCACGGGAGTGTCGACCGGGCCGGCGTCACGAATTGGAGTGGCGTCCCGGACCGGGCTCGCGTCCCGGACCGGACTGGATGTCGCCGCCCGCAGCTCGCTGAGCGTGTCCTCCCGATCACGAGGCGCTGACGGCGCGGACTCCGGCTGCCAGATCTGCCCACCAGAGGCTTGTGGGACAGGTGGGGCGGACTGGCCCGCTGGGACCGGCTGCAGCGGTGGTGGTGTGGACGGGCCGGTGGTCGCTGGTTGTGCAGGCTCGGTCGAGAAGTCGGAGGGTACGCGGTCCCGATCAGGTTTGAAGCCGTCCCGATCCGACTGGTGTCCGCCGCCGACGGCCGGCTCCTTGCGCTCGCCGTCCTTGTCGTTCAGCGATGTCGATTCCCGCCACTCGGAAAGACTGCGGGGTGTGGGTGTCTCCCGCTCGAGCTTGCGGACCTTCGGCGGGACACCGGCGAGCCGGTCAGACGGTGGGTTCTTCCCGTCGTCTGGTTGCGCCGACCGCAACGCCGGGGGTGCGAAGGCCTCGAAGCCCTCGGGGATCCGCGACTCCCGCTTCCTCGGATCCCGAGGGGGAGGAGGCGCAGGATCGAGGGCACGTTCGAACCGACGGGGGGCCATCGACGCGTTCTCGTCGGGTTGGCCGGCTCCGCGTGGGCTACGGGGGTCGTCCCCCTGGGCACCATCATCCGTCTCCGGGGGCGAGGTGAGCCGTTCCAGCCACGACTTCCGGCCCTTCTGGACGTCTCGCATGGACGTTCCTCCCGTTGGCCCAGCCGATGCTCGAGCAAGGTGATTCTCGGTGAGCCTGTAGCAGATGATGAGTCGTGTCAACTCGTCTCAAATCGGTAGCTCACCGCACCACGTCGCGTCACGCCGCCGCTGCACAACGTTGCGAGCGTCGGCAGCATGCGAAGTTTGGACGGTGGTCGACAATTATGCCCGTCCGGGCCGGAGGCTCTTGGTGGTGGTCATGAACAGCACGGACGGCGAGCGGCGCGCCGGCAACGACGACACCCGGGTCGCCTGGCACTTCCACGAACGGACAAAGTACGTCCCGGACGACACGTACAGCCGGATCCTCATGGACACCGGATCCGGTCTGGTCGACGCCATCTGGGAGGAAGATCCGGCACTCGAGCCGTTCCCGTACAAGATCTACCCGACACTCGATCCGATTCCGCTTCCTCGCCCTGACGAGGGCCGGGCGGGCGACCACCAGGAGCCGGTGCCGGGTGGTGTGACCCTCGCCGACATCGGCCGGATCACGCTGCTCTCCAACGGCGTCCTCGGGCGGCGCACGACCACCCGGTCCGGACGCGTCATCGAGTACCGCGCGGCGGGAGGGACCGGCGCGCGGTACCACCTCGAGGAGTACCTGATCTGCGGTGACCTGCCGGGACTGCCGGCCGGCATCTACCACTACGGAGCGCACGACCACGCGCTGCGGTGTCTGCGCCGCGGCGACTACCGAGGTGTTGTCGTCGCGGCGACCGGAGGCGAGCCGGCCACGGCCGCGGCACCGGTCGTGCTCGCGGTGACGAGCACGTTCTGGCGTAATGCCTGGCGCTACCGCGAGCGGGCCTACCGACACGCGTACTGGGATGCCGGCACGACGCTTTCCCAGGTCATGGCGGTCGCCGCGGCGGCGGGTCTGCCTGCCACCCTGGTGCTCGGGTACGTCGACGCCACCCTCAACCGGCTCCTCGGAGTCGACGGTGTGCGCGAGGCCGTCGTCGCGCTGTGCGCCATCGGCCGGACGTCCGAGCCACCTCGAAGCCCGACCGCCGGCGCGGCGGACATCCCTCCGCTCGCCCTTCCCACGCGTCCCATCTCGGCAGGTGAGATCCCACTTCCGGACTTGCACGGCATGCATGCGGCGTCTCGCCTGGACTCGCCCGACGACGTGCGGCGGTGGCGGGAGGCGGCGCTGACCCGGACTCGGCCCGAACCACGCGGACCCGTGGTGCCGCTCACGCCGGTGGAGGTCACCGCCTCCGTCGAGGACGCGATCGTACGCAGGCGTTCCACCCGGCACTACGACACGGCGGCGAAGCTGCCGTTCGACGCCCTCTCAACCGTGCTCGATCTCGCCTCACGGGAGCTGCCAGCCGACTGCCTTGCGCCGGGAGCGCCCCCGCTGCACGACTGCTACCTCATCGTCCACGACGTCGACGAACTGGCGGCCGGTACCTACGTGCAGCACGACGGATTTCTCGAGCTGCTTTATGGAGGTGACCACCGCGAGGCGGCGAGACGGATCGCCTGCAACCAGTGGTACGTCGCCGATGCGCACGTGAACGCCTACTACCTGACCGACCTGCGTCTGGTCCTCGATGCCTATGGGAATCGGGGCTACCGGCTGGCCCAACTGGAAGCTGCCCTTCATGCCGGATGGCTTCACCTCGCCACCCACGGGTGGACCCTGTCGCGGGACGTCCGCCTTGGTGCAGTCGGGTCGACGTCGTACGACGACGAGGTCGTGGAATTCTTCGGGCCGCATGCCGCCGGAAAGAGCTACATGTTCGTGACCGTTTTCGGCCGACGTCGGCCAGCTCCCAGCGCGAGGGCCGGAAAATGACGGGGTGCAGGCAATACGTCTCGGTGTGATCGGTCTCGGTGAGGTCGCTCAGATCATTCATCTCCCGATTCTTGCGAGCCGGCCGGACCTTTTTGAGATCTCGGCCGTCTGCGATGTCTCGCCTCATCTGATCGAGCACGTGGGGGAGCGGTACCGAGTACCGCTGCGCACGGTGGACGTCGCGGACGTCCTCGCCGCCGATGTCGACGCCGTCATGATCCTCGCGAGTGACGAGTACCACGCCGAGTACGCCGTCGCCGCATGCCGATCCGGCAAGCACGTCTTCGTCGAGAAGCCGGTGTGCCTGACGTTGCGCGATGCCGAGGCGATCGTCCAGGCGCGAGACAGCGCGGGTGTCCAGGTCATGGTGGGATACATGCGCCGCTATGCGCCGGCGTTCGTCGAGGCCGTGCACGAGGTGCAGGGCTGGGACGCGATCGGCTATGCGGTGTTGCGCGACATCATCGGGGTCAACCGGTTGCTGATCGACCAGACCAGTGTGGTGGAGCGTCCGAACGACATCCCGCCCGAGCAGGTCGCGGATCGCGCTGCGCGCGCGGAAGCCATGGAGGTCGAGGCGATCGGCGAGAAGCCGCCCGAGCTTCGTCGTGCGTACCGGCTGCTGTGCGGGCTGGCCTGCCACGACATCTCGGCGATGCGGGAGATCCTGGGCCAGCCGGACCAGATCGCCGCTGCGAAATCCTGGCAAGGCGGCAACCGGATGCACATCGTCTTCGACTACGGCAGCTACGTCGCATCACTCGACGTCGGGGTGGATCAGCAGAAGAGGTTCGACTGCTTCATCGAGGTCGGGGCCGAATACCGCAATCTCAAGGTGGTCTACAACACGCCGTACATCCGGCACCTGCCGACGACGCTGGTGACGGCAAAGACCGTCGGGGAGGCCTACCAGGTGTCCGAGCGCCGGCCGACCTTCACCGATCCCTACACGTACGAGCTCCTCGAGTTCCATCGCGTGGTCACCCAAGGTGTGCAACCGAAGACGGATGTCGAGGACTCGATCCGCGACCTCGAGCTCTTCCGCGACATCGTGAAGGCGTTCGAGAGCTGATCCGGATGGAACGAGGCGTCTACTTCGATGCCTGGTTTCCCAGGCAGCATTGCTATCACCCCAGCCTGCCCGCCAGACGGCTGCGGATGATCGACGATCTCACCGACTACCGTGCGACCGTGCTCGTGTGGGCGGCGCTGGGCGGCGGATCGTTGTCGTTGCCGTACTTGGAGAACGAGGCCTTCGGGGACGTCGACCCGCGGATGCGGTTCTACGGTTTCGTCAACGACAGCGAGTTCATCGCCGAGTGCCACAAGCGCGGCATCAAGGTGTTCGGTGTCGTCTTCGAGGCGCAGGGCTGGGAGTTCCCGGTCGAGCTCAACGACGCCGAGGACCAGGTCCTCGCGTTGAACGAGCTTCGAGGCGTCGGTCATCGGGACTGGCTCGGGTTGCGGGAGTTCTCCCAGAACCGCTACCCGCGGCTGTGGTCCCCGATCGAGAAGTACTTCCCGGACGGCCTGGTCAACAGCGCCGGCGAGCCGGTCACGGACCTCATCGCCGAGTGCTGCGTCCGGGACATCCATCAGCAGCCCTGCCATGCGCACTGGGTCGAATGCCCAGACCGAGAGCATCAATGCTTCTACATGGACCGGAACAACCCGGTCTGGCGGGAGTACCTCAAGGCCGTGATCCGGATCCAGATCGATGCCGGGGTCGACGGCATCCAGCTGGACGAGGCCGAGCTTCCCATGGGTGCGTTGCAGTACGGCGCCTGCTTCTGCCGTGACTGCATGCAAGGCTTCCGGGACTACCTGCTCGAGCAGCCGGAGGGCCAGCGTGATCCTCAGCTTGCGAACGAGGACCTCGAACGCTTCCACTACGGGGAGTGGCTGCTGGCGCGCGGATACGACTTCAAGACCGGTCGTGAGACGACGCCGCTCTACGCCGACTACCACAGGTTCCAGCGCCGGGCGGTGAAGACGTACTTCGCCGAGCTTGCCGACTACGCGCGAAGCTACGCGAGATCCCGCGGTCGTGAGGTGCTGGTCTCGGGGAACTTCTTCAACCTCTACCCGACCTACTACCCGTTGCGGGAGAAGGTCGACCTCATCATCACCGAGATGCGCAACACCGGTTACCGGCAGCCGGCGTGGTATCGCTACGTGGCGGGATTCGCGGGCGAGAAGGATGTGCTCGTCGTCGAAAACCCCTACGGCGGTGTGGTTCCCGAGCTGGTCGAGCGACTCGATGCGGGGAAGGGATACGACCTGTTCCGCCTGTCGTTGTACGAAGGTGCGGCGATGGGTGCGTCGACCACCGTGCCGTACGGCGCCTGGATGGGCAGCCGGATCGAGCACGCCTTCTACCCTCCGCACGCCCTCGCCACCGAGGTGCAGCAGTTCCTCGCCGAGCACGACCGGCTCTATGCCAAGCGGAGCTACCACGAGATCGGCGTCGTCTTCAGCACCGAGAGCATGGCGGGACCGATCGCGCAGCAGGATGTGAGCGACAACGTCGCCAACCGCAGTGATGCGACGGTGCACGTGCCGTTCCGGGCGGTGACCGAGGCGCTGTCGGATGCGGCAGTGCCGTACGACGTCCTCATCTTCGCCGACGGGGTGCTCGCGCCCGACGACGTTGCGGTGTCGAACCTGCTCGAGTACCCGCTCCTCGTGCTGCCGGGATGCACGTACCTCACACGAAGGCAAGCGGAGGCGGTCGCTGCGTACCTCGACCGAGGTGGCACGGTCGTGTTGACCGACGGCTTCGGCGACAACCTCGAACCCGCGCTGCGTGAGCGGATCGTGCGTCACACCGGCACGACTCGGGCCGAGGCGAGTGACATCGTGGCGTGTGTGGGGTCGGATCGCCGACTCGTGTCCGTGGAGGGGGTCGCCGGCAACGTCCACCGCCTGCCGGACGGATCGGCCGCGGTCCATCTCGTCAACTATCGCTACGAACCGGAAACCGATCACGTGCAGCCGTTGCGGGACCTCACGGTGACTGTGTCGCTGCCAGGCCGGTTCGAGCAGGCGACCGTGCACCGACCAGGACGGGATGCGGTCGTGTCAGCGGCTGAATGCGAGGTCGGCAAGCATCGGGTGGTCCTCGATGAGCTCGGTGTCTACGCGATCGTCGAGATGCATCATGCGAAGTCACGCTAGCTGGATGGCCGACGCGATCGTCTATGGCGTGATCCCCGGTCGCTTCGGTGAGCCCGGGCTTCGTGCCACGACGGCACGACTCCCCGCGCTGGCCGACCTCGGCGTCAACACCCTCTGGTTGTCACCGGTCATGGCCACGCTTCCGGGCAACTTCGGCTACGAGGTCGTCGACTACACGACGCTGCGCGACGACATCGGAACCGAGGACGACCTGCGCGAGCTCGTCGACACCGCGCACGCCCTCGGGATACGGGTTCTGTTGGACTTCGTACCCAACCACACCTCGGCGCAGCACCCGTACTATCGCGACGCCGCTCAGCATGGCGTCGCATCCGCCTATTACGACTTCTACGACAGGGACGCCACCGGTCGCGTAACCCATTACTTCGACTGGGAGTGGCTGCCGAACCTCAACCTCGCCAACCCGAAGGTCCGCAGCATGCTCCTGGAAGCCATGGCGTACTGGATTCGAGAGTTCGACGTCGACGGCTACCGGGTCGACGTGGCCTGGGGCGTGCGCGAACGCGCGCCGGACTTCTGGCCAGTGGTACGGCGTGAGCTCGCTGCGATCAAGCCAGATGTGGGTCTCGTCGCCGAGGCCAGCGCGCGTGACCCCTACTATCCAGAGCACGGCTTCGACGCGGCGTACGACTGGACCGACAACCTGGGCCAGTGGGCCTGGCACGACGTCTGGGATGTGCCGCACGAAATCCCGCGCCGACTGCATGCTGCGCTGACCGGCGATGGTCGTTATCCGGCTGGCGCGCTGCCATTGCGGTTCCTCAACAACAACGACACGGGCGAACGCTTCCTCACCCGACATGGTGTAGGTCTCACCCGGGTCGCCTTGACGCTGCTGTTGACAGTGCACGGCGTTCCGGCGCTCTACACCGGCGACGAGATCGGGGCGGAGTTCCATCCGTACGACACGGTGGCGCCCATCGACTGGGATCGTGATCCGCACGAGTTCCGGC
The DNA here is from genome assembly GCA_036564245.1 of Actinopolymorphaceae bacterium. GTDB lineage: Bacteria > Actinomycetota > Actinomycetes > Propionibacteriales > Actinopolymorphaceae > Thermasporomyces. The sequence continues at coordinate 18,456 of DATCKU010000078.1, read as the reverse complement.
CGTTGGTCGCGAACCTGTGCCGCTTGCGGCACCGGCTGCCCAGTCTGCGCAGCCGCAACTTCGCGCGGGTCCCTGCCCAGTTTCGCGGTCCGGACTCGCCTGGATATGCGTACCTGCGATGGGGATCGGATGCGCCGGTGCTCGTCGTTCTGAACTTCGGCAGGACACCTGCCGTCGGTCAGGTCGCGCTTCCCGAACAGTTCGGTGCGACTCGCGGGCTCGTGGATCAGCTGTCCGGTCGGTACGTCACGGTGAGCGATCGGCAGGTGAACCTCGAGCTGGAGGCCTTCACGTCGCTCGTTCTCACCCCGGTAGGCGAACCGTGATGCCGGTCGAGCGTTACCAGCTGGACGACTTCCTGTCCCCACCCCATCCGGTGCGGGTGCTCCGGCAGAGCCTGCGGTCTGCACACGTCCACTGGCACGACTTCTACGAGCTCGTCTACGTGCTCGACGGTCGTGCCCGCCACGTGGTGAACGGGGTCGAGCACTCGTTGGCGCCGGGTGATGCGTTCTTGATGACGCCTGCGGACTTCCACGAGATCACCGCGAGTGGGTCGTTGGAGTGCTACAACGTGTTGATCGACCCGTCGCTTCTGTCAGGTGAGCTCGGAGAAGTGCTCGCCTGGGCAGGTGAGCCGACGGCGTGGATCGTGCCCGGGTTCTCCGAAGGTGAGGCGGACTTTCGCAGGCTGTGGAGCGAGTCCGAGGCGAACCGGCCTGGTGCGTCACGCCTCATGCTCGCCTTGCTGGTGTGCATTGTCGTGGGCCTCGCTCGGCGTGTGGGCGAAGGGCAGGGCGTGCGGCCCAGGCCGAGCACCGATCCCGGTATGCGTCGGGCAATCCTGTTCGTCGACCACAACTTCCGTGAGCCCATCACGCTCGCCGACGTGGCTCGCCAGGCGCATCTGTCACCCAATTACGTGAGCGAGCGGTTCCACGAGATCACCGGGCAGTCGTTCCAGTCGTACGTCCAGCAACGTCGACTGCGTTTCGCGCATTCGCTGTTGCGTGCGACCGACCTCGGCGTGAGCGAGGTGTGTCGTGCCGCAGGCTTCAACAGCCTTTCGCATTTTGGTCGCGCGTACCGCCGGCGCTACGGATGCCCTCCGTCGGCTCACAAGGGCTCGTAGGTATTGCCTGCCCGGTCCTTTCCGCGAGCAAGCCAGATCTTCCACCCGGCGTTCTGCGGCACAGGGAGAACCTTCACCGAGGCCGGGAAATAGCGCATGGTGTAGCCGGTACGCCGGATCGGGCTCGTGTTCGCCGTCGCCCCGTGGATGATCCGTGCGTCGTGCAACGAGGCCTGGCCGCGTTCCAGCTCGAAGTAGACCGCCTTCGACTCGTCGACGTTCGGGATCTCCGCGTGGAAGGTGTACACCGACTTGTCGGTCGGTTCGTACTGGGAGAACCCATTGTGATGACTGCCGGGAATCACCCGCATGCACCCGTTCTCCCGAGTGCTCGGTCCGAGTGCGAGCCAGACGGTGACGATCCTGTCGTACTCGCTCAGCCGCCCGCTCCAGTAGGCCGAGTCCTCATGCCACGGCGTGGCACGACCGGTGTAAGGGTCCTTGGAGATGAAGTGACTGGTCCACAGGGCGATGTCTGGTCCTACCAAGGGCTCCACGAGATCCAGGACCTCGTCGGCGAGGAGAAACTCCAGCAGCCGGCGATCGTGGAAGTGTGGCGTGTCGAGCTCGTCAGCCAGCTTGTCTCCGCGGTTCTCCAAGTGCTCGTTGAAGATCTCCTCCAGACGATCGAGCTTGTCTGGAGGGAAGAGCTGCTCGCGGTAAAGGTAGTAACCGTGGGTGCGAAAGAAGTCGACAGCAGCCGAGTCCAGCATGGTGGGTCCTCCGGATTGTCTGGTACGTCGAGGTTAAGGCGAAACCAGACAGAAAAGAACGCCTCGTCTTCGGATCGGGTCGACACAAGTTCGGTTCGTGAACGTGGGGTCGCCCCGGCCTCTTTGTGAAAACCGCACGGGAAGCCGTACTCAGGGCGCATAGTCAAAGGGGATTGGCTCGAGCGGGAGAGGAGTCCATGGCCCGTAGCGTGCGAGCGAGCAGCCCAGTGAGCTCGGTCGGTCGGTTGATACCGCGGGCGCGGCGTCCGTTGGAGGAGGTCGTACCGCTCGCGGTCGGCAAGATCTCGCCGCCCACACCGGCGTTCCCGGTCTTGGAACGGCCCAGGCTGTTTCGGATCCTCGGTTCGGCCACCCACAACCGGATCACCGTCGTCGATGCTCCCGCGGGCACGGGCAAGACGCTCGCGCTCTCGTCGTGGGTGCCGCACTCGCCCCAGGTGGCCTGGTTGACGGTGGACCGCAACGACAACGAACCGCGAGCGTTCTGGCGTTACGTCGTGGAAGCCATCCGCCGGGTGGCACCGACGCCTGCCGCCGCGCTGGCCGGAGCCGACGTCGCCGAGGAGAGGTTCGCCGAACACTTCTGCGAGGCCATCGACCACGCAGACCAACGGATCATCCTGGTCCTCGATCAGGCGCACGAGATCCTGGACCCGCGGGTGCTCGGTCAGCTCCAGCTCGTCATGGAGCGGGCACCACGCAAGCTGGGACTGGTGCTCTCCGGACGCGGCATGCCGGGGGTGGGACTTGCCCGGCTGCGGGTCGCCGGTGAGGTCTCGGAGATCGGGTCGAGTGATCTGGCCGCCACCCGCGGCGAAGCCCGGGAGTTCCTTGCGCTGTGTGGGATCGAGCTGGCCGAGGCGGAGCTCGATCTCCTGCTGCGACGTACCGGTGGATGGATGGCGGGCCTACGCCTGGCGGCGTTGTGGTGGCATGCACAACCGTCGCACCTGCGGGATTTGTCGCGGTTCACGGGGGACGACCCACTCGTCGCCGACTACCTGGGAAGCGAGGTCGTGGGTGAGGCAGAACGCGGCCTGCTCCTGCGTACGTCGATCGTCGATCGGGTCAGCGTGGACCTCGCCCGCACGCTGACCGGAGACCCGGCATCGACGCGGATGCTCGAGCACCTGGAGCGGGTGAACCCCTTGGTCGCACCGGTCGACCGGCCACACAACTGGTACGAATACCGTCCGATCCTGCGCGAATACCTCCTCCATCGGTTGCAGAGGGAGCTGCCGGACGAGGTCAGGGAGCTGTGCCGCCGCGCCTCGCGCTGGCTTGCGGAGGCGGGCCAGTTCGTGGCGGCAGCCCGCAGTGCTGGGCGAGCCGGTGACTGGCACTGGGCCGGTGAGCTGCTGGCTGGACATGGGGAGCGGATCCTGGCGGGTTCCACCGCCGAGGGTCGGGACGAGCTGGCCTCGCTGCTCGCCGAGTTCCCCGTGGAGGAGATCCGGGCAAACCCCGATCTCGCCGCGGTGTGTGCGGCCTGGCATCTGGACGCCGCTGACGTCGACACCGCTGAGACCTTCGTCCGCATGATGGAGGCGCGCGCTCCTGCGTCGTCACTCGAGTTCGCGAAGATCGTCGAGTTGCGGCTGCGGATCGCCTGCCATCACGGCCGGATACCGTCGGAGCTCGTCGAGCAGGCACAGAAGCTACTCGACTCTGGCGCGCACCACGGCGCCCAGCTGGCTGGTCTGGCGTACTGGCTGGGGATCGGCCTGCTGTGGTGCGGCAGGCCGATGTCGGCGAAACGCGCCTTGGAGCAGGCGCTTCCGCTCGTGACGGAAACCGGATGTGGCGGTTGGGCCCGGTCTGCCCGGGGATGGCTCGCTGTGCTCCATGCCGTGGCAGGTGAGCTCGGCAGGTCCGAGCGGCACATGGCGGCCAAGCAGGACGAGAAGGCCGACATGTCCACCACGTTGCTGTACGACGTGGCGCGCGTGGTGGCCGACATCGAGCGAGACCGGCTCGATCACGCAGTGGCACGTCTGGACCGGATGCGCGGGGAGCTCGAGGGCCGGCCGGTCGCGTTCCGTCCTGCCGAGCCTCCGATCCAGGAGCTGCTCGGTGTGCTCGGGGCGCGGATCCGCAAGTACCGCGGTGATCTCGCGGGCGCTCGGGCCGAGCTCAAGGCGACGCGGGACCGGGCGGGACGGATCCGACAGCACGTGATCGACCAGTGTGCGCTCCTCGATGCCGAGATCTGCCTGGTCGAAGGAAATCCCAGCCAGGGTCGGGCGGTCCTGGCCCAGCGCTCCGACGCTGCGCGAACCTTCGCCGAGCACCAGGTCGTCGAGGCGCGGCTCCGTCTCGCGGAGGGAGATCCGGCTGCTGCACTCGAAGCGGTCACACCGTGCCTTTCCGGAGCGGCGGCGGAGACGAGGATGCTGGACAAGATCGCGGCATCGCTCGTCGCAGCCACAGCGCAACGCAGGTTGGGTTCCCAGGCCGCTGTCACGAAGCTTCTCGAGCAGGCTCTCGCGACGGCCCGCAACGAGGGGTTGGTGCGGGTCTTCCTCGACGCGGGGCGGAGCACCCGGGCCATGCTCACCGTCGGGATCTCGCCGGACGGACCGCATGCGGAGTTTCGTAGCTCGCTGCTCCATCGCTTTGACGTGCAACCCACGATGGCCTGGAAATCGTCGGATCCGGCGGTTCGGTTGACAGCGAGCGAACGGGCCGTGCTGCGCTATCTTCCGTCGCACCTCACCAATGAGGAGATCGCCCGGGATCTGTGTCTCTCGGTCAACACCGTCAAGTCCCACCTACGGACCCTCTACCGAAAGCTCGGTGTGAACTCCCGACGCGAGGCGATCGCCCGAGCCATGCAACACGACCTGCTGCGGTAAAGGGCATACGACCCACCGCGGCGTACGTCACTGCGATTGCAGGGTCTCCAACTCGCGACCGTGCACAGCGAGTGCGTAGATCACGGCGATGTCGACGGCGATCATGACGATCGACCAGACCGGAAACGCTGCCATGGCAAGGAAGTTGCCGAGTGCCGCCAGCGCCGCTAGCACGATGCCGGCGTAGCGGCCCCACGGTCTGCCCATGAGGATGGCGACACCGGTGCAAATCAGCAAGATGGCGATGGCGATGTGGATCCAGGCCCATGCCGTGTAGTTGAAGGCGATGGCAAGACCGCTGCTGGCCACGATGAAGTAGTTGGTGTTGAAGAGGCTGGTGAATCCCCAGATCGCTTGGAAGCCTCCGAGCACGATCATCACGGCGCCCGCGTAGACCATCCATCCGATCCCGGCAAGGCCTCTGCGCTCGACAGTCCTCGGTTCGGCCGGCTGCCGAGCGTGGGGCATCTCGGGCGCGGGCGTGTCGGTCTCAGGCTGTTGGGCTGCCGGCGTGGCCTGCTGGGTCGCATGCTCCGGCGCCGGCTCGTCGGCACGCTGGGCCGGCATGCTGGATTCGCGGTGTTCCATCTCCGCCATGTCTCGTTCCCCCTGCTGCTGGTCGCGCGGCGCGGACGGCGTCCTCACACCACGCTCCGTGTGGCGCGCGTCTGCTGCCTCACCCGTCCTGGGTGGACTCTTGGCTGGAAAACGGGCTCAAGGGTCCAAGTCATGTCTCCTCAACCACTGGGCAGGATCGACGGCGGTGTCGAGACCGCCGCCATTCGGGCGTACTTCCAGATGCATGTGCGGCCCTGTGGCGTTTCCCGTCGCACCGACCCGGCCGATCAGGTCACCCGCCTGGACTGAGCCACGCCAGCGGACGATCTCGGAGAGGTGTGCATAAAGCGTCACGCTCCCGTCCGGGTGTCGAATCTTGATTCGGTTGCCGTAGGCGCTCCCACTCCAGCCGGCCGCGATGATGTGTCCCTGGCCGACGGTGTGCACCGGGGTCCCGGCAGGCGCCGCGAAGTCGAGGCCATGGTGGAACGCCGACCAATAGGCTCCGGTCTGACCGAAGCGGCCAGTGATGCGGTACTTCTTCAGTGGTAGGACCCAGTCGAACGTGTCAGGCCGGCTGCGTGCGGCACCGACTGGCAGTCTGTTCCGAGACGTCGCCTGCGGAGTCGAGACGGCAGGCGACGGCACCGCTCGCGGCCCGCGGAGGAGCGTGAACTGCCCGACCAACGGCAGATTGATGGTGGTCGGCCGCGGAGTGACGGCGCCGGTGTGCATCATCGGTGACGAGATGGCGCCGACCACGACTGCCGTGCCGACCATCGCGATTCCGCCGAGTGTGGCACAGGCGACGGCCTTTCCGGCGACCGCCCGAACTCGCGTCGAGAGCGACAGGCGATGCCGCGGATCCGAGTCCTGCCCCATGATCTGGCCTCGAATTGCTTGCCGTCACCATCAGAATGTCGGATGACATCCACTCGCTGAATTGCCGGATTCGAAGCGACGTAACGGATGCGGCGATGAGGCTTTTCTTTGGCAGGGAATTTGCAGTACGACGTTATTCGCCTCTTCCTGCGGCCTTCATGCCACAGGAAGAGGCGAATAACCGGCCGTGCGTGGTCTTTGTCGAAGATGAGTTAGCGGCCGAGATTGCGGAATCTTCGCACCGCGAGCGGCAGGAAAATCGCGGTGATGACGATCGGCCAGACGACGGCAGCCAGAAGTGCGTGCTGCTCGATCCAGCTACCGCCGGTCGGCACCGGGTTCCCGAACAACTCCCGAATGGCGTTGGCCGTCGACGAGACCGGATTCCACATGGCGATCGTTCCCAACCAGTCCGGCATCAGATGCGGTGGCGTGAAGACGCTCGAGATCATCCCGAATGGAAAGGCGATGGCGAAGAGGTTGCCGGCCGCTTCCTGCGTCTTGACCAGCAATCCCAAGAACACACCAACCCAGATCAGCGCGAACCGCAGCAGGAGCAGGAGGCCGAACGCCGCAAGCGTCGCCGGCAGGCCGCCCTCGGAGCGCCAGCCGACTACGAGCGCGATGGCCGCGAGTACGAGCAGGTCGAGCGTCGCCTGTGCGAGATCTGCAAGGCCCCGTCCCGTCACGACAGCCGAGTCGGCCATCGGCATGGAACGGAATCGGTCCGTCACACCCCGCTCCTTGTCGACCACCATGGCGTACGCGGTGTTCATGAAGCCGAAGGCCATGGTCATCGCGAACATTCCGGGCATGGCGAAGGTCGTGTAGTCGGCGCCGCCGCCGACGTCCATGGCGCTGCCGAAGACGTAGACGAAGAGCAGCACCGACACGATCGGGAAGCCGAGCTGCCAGGCGATGAGCGACGGCTGCATCACCAGGTGGGTGAGGTCACGTCGCACGATGGTGAGGCAGTCTGCCACCGCCCAGTAGGCACGGCGGAGGTCAAGAGCTGTGGTCATGGTTGTCGCGCCTCGCTGTCACGTGAGTAGTCATCTAGGTCATTGAGAAGTCGTCTGGCCGGTCAGTTGAAGGAATACGTCGTCCAAGGTCGGCCGACGCAGACCGATGTCGTGCACCTCGATCTTTTCGTCCTGCAGTCGTCGCGCCACCTCGGCGAGAGCGAAGACCCGATCGGAGACCGGCGCGTGGACCCGGAGCTCGTTGGGGTCCGTCTGCGGCTCGGCGCCGTCGGAGACAGCCGCGACCATTCGGACGACTTCGGGGAGGTCGGCGGCTTCCTGCACCACGACCTCGATCCGGTCGCCACCGATCCGACGCTTGAGCCCGGCCGGTGTGTCCTCGACGATCGTGCGACCGTGGTCGATGACCGCGATCCTGTTGGAGAGCTTGTCGGCCTCGTCCAGGTAGTGCGTCGTGAGCAGGACCGTCGTTCCAGCCGCAGCCAGCTGGCGGATCGCGTCCCACACCTCGTGACGCCCTCGTGGGTCCAGACCCGTCGTGGGTTCGTCGAGGAACAGGACGTCAGGTGCCAGGATCATGCTGGCGGCAAGGTCGAGGCGACGTCGCATACCACCGGAGAACGTCTTGACCGGCTTGTCGGCGGCGTCTGTGAGGTCGAACTGCTCCAGCAGCTCGGCGGTTCGCTTGCATGCGCTCGCGCGGTCGAGGTGGAACAGTCGGGCGAACATCATGAGGTTCTGCCGGGCGTTGAGGATCTCGTCGACCGCGGGATTCTGCCCGGTGAGACCGATCCGTCGGCGCACGTCGCGCGGATTCTTGCTGACGTCGTAGCCTGCGACCATCGCGCGGCCGCCGGTCATCCGGATCAGCGTGGCGAGGATGCGGACGGTCGTGGTCTTGCCTGCACCGTTGGGGCCGAGCAGTCCGTACACGGTGCCGGGTGGTACGGCGAGGTCGAGGCCGTCGAGCGCCTGCTTGTCGCCGTACCGCTTCTGCAGACCTTCGGCCAGCACCGAGAACTCAGCTGACATAGAGGTAGTGCCTTTCGCCGAACTGAATTGGGTACAGTGTACGCAGACTGTAGCGTACACTGTACCCAGTTCCAAACCGCTTTCCACTAAAATGAGCGACGATCATGACGACGCAGGCGTACAGCGGCAGTGGTGACCCACGGCGGAGCTTGGAACTGCTCTGGCACGGCCAGGAGCCGGGTAGCCGTGGCCCGAGGCGTGGGCTCAGCCTGCGACGCATCGTGACCGCCGCCGTACGCCTGGCTGATCGCGAAGGGCTCGCCGCCTTGTCGATGCGCAACGTCGCGGCCGAGCTGGGTGTCGGCACGATGTCGCTCTATCGGTACGTGCCAGGCAAAGGTGAGCTCCTCGACCTCATGCTCGACCATGTGGTGCGCCCAGTCGACGAGCTCGCCGAGCATCGCGGAAAGGACTGGCGTACGGTCCTGGGTGTTTGGGCGCGGGACATGTGGCGACTCTATGTCGAGCATCCCTGGTTGCTTCAAGTGAACCAAGAGCGGCAGATCATCGGACCGAATGCGTTGGGCACGTTCGAGTTCACCCTTGCCGGTTTGGACAACCTCGGACTCGACGGCAAGGAAAAGACCGCGATCATTGGGGCGATCGGCAACTATGTGACCGGTGCGGCGCGTACACACGTCCTGCATCTGGAGGCCTGTCGGGCCTCCGGAATGTCCGACGAAGAGTTCTGGGCCATCCAGGAACCTTTCCTGTGTCGAGCCATGGAGACCGGCGCCTATCCGCAGTTGGCGAAGCTGCCTGAGGAGTCGTTCACGATCGACGCTGAGGAGGCGTTCCAGTTCGGGCTTGAGCTCATGCTCGACGGGCTTGAGAAGTTCCTCGAGGAGCGGCGTCGTCGTGAGCGTTAGTTCCACGATGTTCGGCGCTAGTCACGTGTTCATTCCGGTCAGGGGGTTGTTATTCGCCTCGTGAGGCGCAGCGTTTTGCTGTGTCAGCTTGACGATTTGTTGTGTCGGCTTGGGCTTTGCTGTGTCGGCTTGGTGAGTTGGCCTGCTGAACCGGCGCATCTTGCGGCGTTCGCTCGGTGTCGATGGCCTTGGTTTTGTGCTTTCGTCCTCGTGTCGCGGTTCTAACGGTGCTGGAGCCTCATTTCTTGTCGTGCTCTGGTGGTTTGGGCGCTGGGACCCTCCTTTTGTGTCGTGCTCTGGTGGTGCTGCGGTCCTCATTCTGGTTTGTCGGCCAGCCAACCCGAGCGCCAGGCGGCCACCGCGCGACACGAGGCGGCGGTCACACTCTCACTCGATAGAATATGTGTTCGAATAGAGGTTTCGGGGGAGGCTCACGTGGCACGCGTCGGCGACACCGACACACTCGACACCGACACACTCGATACCGGCACACTCGATACCGGCACACTCGATACCGGCACTCGGACCGGCACGGATACTGACGCCGGCGAGGCGCGTGGCGCCGGGGTGGTCGATCTCGGCACTGTCGACGTGGGTGAGTCTGAGCTGCGGCAATTCGGGGTCGCCGATGCCGACAGGCCCAACCCCAACCCGGCACCTACACCATCCAAAGCCCACCCGGACACCAATACACCCGCACACCCGAACCCCTCCCAGGACCAACGACCCACCACCCTTCTGACGCGCTACATGATGTCTGACGCCTACATGTGCGCCTGGCGTACTTACATGTATGCCGTAGACCCGTCGGGGCGAACGGGGACCTTACGTTCCCAGTGCACGTAGTCCTCTGTCTCGAGTGCGCGCTCGTCAATTGTCACACCCAGTCCGGGCCGGTCTGGGCGCAACTCGAGGTAGCCGTCGACAGGGAGATAGGGATCGACGCACCAGCTGGTCTGGTCGAGCTTGTACTCCAAGATGCTGAAGTTGGTGGTCGCCGCTGCGAAATGCACGTTCACCGCGGTGGCGAGCGGGCCCATGGGGTTGTGGGGCACGAGCGGTACGTAGTGCGCTTCGGCGATCGCAGCGATGCGCCGCATCTGGGTGATTCCCCCGACGACCGCGATGTCGGGCTGGATGAGGTCAGTGCCTCCAGACGACAAAAGGCCCAGGAACTCGTACGGCGAGTAGAGACTTTCGCCGGTTGCGAGACGCACCCGCAACTGAGATCGCAGCCGCGTCCAGGCCGGGAAGTGTTCCGGCCGGATTGGTTCTTCATAGAACAAGGGATCGTAGGGCGCCAGGGCATTTCCGAGCTGCACCGCGCGACCAGGCTCGGCAACGCAGCCGTGCGCGTCGAAAGCGAAGTCCCACGAGGTAGGAAGTCGTTCCCTGATCTCTCGCAGATAGTCGGCGGCCGCCTCACAGACGAGTCCCCAGCGGTTGCGATGGATGTCCATTCGGTAAGGACTCAGTTTGAACGCGGTGAATCCGTACTCTTCGTGCAGCCTTGCCGTACGCTCTTCGAGCTCGTCGACGTCCGGCGCGTCGTACAGCCCACAGTAGACAGCGATCCGGTCCCTCACCGGCCCACCGAGCAACTGATACACCGGGAGACCAGCCGCCTTGCCCGAGATGTCCCACAACGCGTGGTCGATGGCCGAGATCGCAGCCAAGCCGAGTGCTCCAGGTGGGAAGCGGGCGGACTGCAGCAGGTACTGCACGATGTATTCCACCCGTCTCGGGTCGACACCTTTGATCTGTTCGAAGAGATAGTCGAGCAGGGGTGGCAGGGCTCGGTCCGGCCCGTGGTTGTACGCCTCCCCCCAGCCGGAGATGCCTTCGTCGGTGTCGATTCGGACGAGTACGCGAGGACGGTTACCAACCCTTTGCAGGTACGACGAGAGCGCGACGATCCGCACGAGTCCTCCCTGGCTCTTCGACGGCTAGCCGAGAACTCTCCAGCTGCGAAGAATTTCGGTCACCTGTGCACGCTTTTCGGCTGTGAGAACGCTGATCGGTGGGCGAACGTCGCGACGGCACAGGCCGAGCTGGGCCATCGCCTCCTTGACCACGCTCACGTTGTCGGCCGACGAGTTGGCAGCCCGCAGTTCTTCGAAGGCCTTTACACGTACGAACAGCCGGTCAGCGGCCGCATAGTCGGCAGCTCGAAGCGCTGCGAGCATGTCCAAGGACAAGCGGGGCGCGACGTTGACCAGGCCGGAGGTGAAGCCGCGGGCGCCTGCTTGCCAGTACGCGGGCGCGTACGGTTCGGCCAGTCCGGCGATCCAGACCAGGTGGTCGCTTCCTGCGTCGTGCTTGACTGTCGCAAATCGCGTTGCGTCTGGGACCGAGTACTTCACTGCCAGCACGTTGGGACATTGCTCGGTCAGGCGACCGAGCATCGACCCGGAGACGGCGGGGTTGCGGATGTACGGAACCACTCCGAGGTCGGGCACCGCCTTGGCAATCGCGGCGTGGTAGTCGATCCAGCCCTCGGCCGACACGTAGGGGTGCGGGGGCTGATGCACCATGATCACGCGTACACCGTGCTGCAACGCGTGCTCCGCGTCGGCGACGGCACTGGTCAGGTCGAGACCGACGCCGCAGACGAGGAGGGCGTCGTCGCCGACCGCTTCGGACGTTGCAGCGAGTACCGCGCGTCGCTCGTGCGGACTGAGCGAGTAGAACTCGCCGGTGTTGCCGTTCACGGTCAGGACGCGCACCTGCGCATCGACCAGACGACGAGCGAGGCGTCGTACTGCCTCGAGGTCGACGGCACCGTCCTCGCCGTACGGCGTGACGGGGATCGCCACGACGTCCGCCAACCTGGCGGCGAGGTTCGCAAGCTCTGTCATGGCTTCCTATCCGACCCTCGCGCCCGGTCGCTGACAAGTCTCGACGGGTTGGTTGGTCCCAGTTGTCCGCATCCTGCCAGTGAGCTGCTCAGTGCAGACCCAGGCTGCGAACGGCGTCGTCACTCGCCGTTGATACGAGCAACCAGACGCTCGGCGTCGGGCCGCGTGAACACTCCGGAGATCTCGGCTTTCTCGCCGGTGATCGGAGCTTCGATAGCCGGTGCGAGCAGGACGTCGCCTCCACGAAGAAGTGCGAACCGCTTTCCTTGGTGTTCACGCGTGAAGGAGGCGAACGTCTTGTGCCCAGGTGGCTGGATGACGAGTGTGACGACCGGCCCCACGTCTCGCTCGGTGAGTTCCGCCGTCACGTGTGCAGAGAAGCCTGCGCCGAGGCGAAGGCACTCGTCCTCGAAGCGCCGCCACGCTGCACCGCTCGGGCACCGGCCGTCGGACGATGGTTGCTCCTCTTCGACCAGACGGAAGTTCGCCGGAGCTTTCGATGCCTGCGGTTCCTGCGTCACCTCAGACACGCTGCCCATCAGAAGAATGAGCACGGTGACAAAGGCGACGATGAGGACGGCAACACAACCAAGAACGATGTAGAGAGCCCTTGGGGACCCACCCCCGCGGGAATCGTCGTCAGATTCTTCAGGCACTCGACCAAGACTACGTGACCTGCGCATTCACGGCAAAACGGATGACATTGATAGGCAGCCGACTGGCCGCCTATCGTACATGCAGCCAATCGGCTGCGTGTTCGCTGGAGGCTCGATGGACGAGGTGTTCAAGGCGTTGGCCGACCCGAGTCGGCGGCAGCTGCTCGACCGCCTCAACTCTCGCAACGGACAAACTCTTCGCGAGTTGTGTGCCGGCCTCGACATGGCGCGCCAGTCGGTGAGCAAACATCTCGCGGTGCTGGAGTCGGCGAACCTCGTGACCACGGTGTGGCGTGGTCGGGAGAAGCTGCACTATCTCAACGCCGAGCCGATCAACGCGATCACAGACCGCTGGATCAATCAGTACGACCGCAGGCGCGCGGAGACCCTTGCGGATCTGAAGAAGGCCTTGGAGCACTCATCCATGAGCGACAACGCATTCGTCTACACGACCTACATCAAGACGACACCGGAGCGGCTCTGGCAAGCGCTGACCGATCCCGCGTTCACCCGCAGGTATTGGGGTGTCGTGTTCACGACCGACTGGAAGGCGGGTTCGACGATGATCTGGGGCGAAGATCGCACCGAGCGCGAGGATCCTGATCAGGTCGTTCTCGAGTCCGAGCCGTACCGGAGGCTTTCGTACACCTGGCACACCTTCACTCCCGAGTGGGCGAAGGCGGTAGGCGTGAGCGACGACGTGCTTGCGAAGATCTTCTCGGAACGTCGTTCGAAGGTGACGTTCGAGATCGAACCGGTCGGCGAGGTGGTGAAGCTGACCGTCATCCACGACGGCTTCGAGCCGGGGAGCACCGTGCGGGAGATGGTCAGTGAAGGATGGCCGGAGCTGCTGTCCAACCTCAAAACCCTCCTCGAGACGGGAGAAACGCTGCCGAAGGCGGAGGTCCCCGCCGCGTAGAGGCCACCGTTGTAGCATCCACACCGCTTTGCCAAACCTCTCCCGTGGATAGCTGACATGCAGGTACGACCCTTTCGTGATGAGGATCTCGAGCGGCTGCAGGAGACAGTCCCCGCCTGGATCGCACAGGCGGGTCGGTGTGCGTACGACCACGTCGGCGAGTTGCCCCATCGCATCTACGACAACCTGCGTGGCCGTTCCATCGGCGATCTCGTCTGCATCTGGGAAGACGGGACCAGCGTCGTCGGGGTGGCGATCGTCGGCCGATTCGGCAACGCCTTTGACGTGTTCACAGCGCCGACACACCGGGGGAGCGATGCCGAACTCGAGATGCTGCGCCATGCTGCCGAGGTCACCGAGCAGGTGACTCGGGAAGAATGGGTACTCACCGACCTCTTCGACTGCGAGACGACCCGCATGGACCTGCTCGAGCGGCTTGGCTTCGTACGGTTCCGCGTGTGGGATCACGTCACGGAACGCTCGCTCGCCGAGGGGGAAGTGGCTGAGCCCACGGTGCCCAAAGGGTTCCTCGTTCGCCGTGCTACCTACGACGACGCCGAACAGCTCGCCGTCGCACGCAACCTGTGCTTCGGCCAGGACTGGACCGGCTCCCAGTACCGCACAGGTTTCATGGAGAAGACCTCTGGCCGAGAGATCGTCGCTCAGGCGCCCGACGGACGGATTGCCGCCTTCACCGTCTACTGGACGGATCCACTCAACCTGATTGGGCATTTCGAGCCGGTCGGAACTCACCCCGACTTCCGACGCCGCGGTCTGGCCCGCGCGGTGATGCTGCAGGGGATGCGTGAGATGACCGAAGCGGGAATGCGACAGGTCACCGTGAACCACGCCGCCGACAACACCTCGGCCGGCAGGCTCTACCGCTCGTTGGGATTCACCGTGACCCACGAGACCTACGGTTATCGGCGGCCGCGGCGATGAGTGCTACGAACCGCTGGGTGCTTCGGTAACGACGAGTGCACCCAGTCGCCAGTACTCCTCGTGTCCCTCGCCGTCGAGGGTGATGTCGACCGTGCGCCCGGAGTCGCCACCATCGAGGGTGAACGTGAGCCAGGCGAACTCTCCTGCCTCGAGGAACCGATCGGTTTTCGCCACCCGCTCACCGCCGACGTACACCACCGTGTGGCTGGACTGGAAGTGCGCGTCGCCGGTCAAAAGATGCGCTCGATGCTCGCCGGGCGGTACGACGATGCGCAACGTGCAGACCTCGGCCGAGAACAGGAGATCTCGTCGGAGGACATCCGGCTCGCCGCGATCCCGCGCCGCCGGCACCGGATCGAGCCAGCCGTACCCACGTGTCGGATCCCAGGTGTGTTCCGGAGTGAGAGGTGCGTAGCCCTCGAGCACCGGACTGTCGGGGGTGCCGGCGTCCAGGGCGAGTGGCACCGTGTCGCCCCGCCAGACCGCTTCCACCGTGATGCTGGTAGCGGCCTGGGCTTGATCGTCGCCGTTCGACTTGTCCGCAATGGCGGTCGCGTCGATGGTCTGGGGCGCCAACACGGCCGCGTCGTCCGGTGCGGTCACGACGATCGTGAACCTCTCGTACACCGGGAGCCCGTCACTGTCCAACGTGAAACGCTGTGACCTCGGTTCGATGGTCCAGTCCGACGCACCGGTCAGCTCGAGCACGCCCTTCACCTTGGTGCGCCCCTGACCCCAGACCCTCACCTCGACATCTCGTGTCGCACCTCGTGGCACGAGGTTCGTCGGCGGTCGCGCGTCGACTGCCACCCTGATCGGGAACGGATCACGCGGCATCGCTGGTCACGCTCCCTCCGAACGTCGAACGGGAAGCCGGTACAGGTGCGCCTCACCGGCTGCGAGCGCGACGTCGAGCCGCTTCTGCGGTGGCGGAACCTCCTCGAACCGCTCCGTCGCGGCGTTGAACTTCGCGACGCCGCGACCGCGGACCAGCGAGCCGAGGTTGATCCGGGTGGCGCTCGGGTCGTCGTGCGAGTAGTTGGCGACGAACAACCACCTGTGGTCCGGGTCGGACGGATCGGCGAATCGGCTGACGATGACCGGATCGCCCCAGGACTCGCGGACGTACCCGTCGGGCTGGAACCGCGGGAGCCCGGGTGGTGCATCCGCAAGGAGATTGGCGACGGCCACCGTTTCCGACGTGAGCGGCTTCAGCTGCCGGCCGACTCGGGCGAGCCATTGGGTGTTGATGTCTTTTGCGGCGTAGTAGCGCTCGGTCCGCTCTCCTTCGAGCGTGATGAGTCCGCCGGGGCCGAGGTCGCTGTAACTCTCCGGGGTCCAGTACGTGAAGTACTGGATTCCCTTGCAGCCGTACGCCAAGCTCACGTTGACCTGCCACAACAGTTCGGCAGGCGTCGGGTTCCGCAGGTTCGTGGTCGCGACCGACTGGATGTAGACCCACGTCGGCAGGTCGTACTGCAGCCCCAGCTCGCGAACCTGGCCCCACTGCTCGAAGAAGCCCGGATTGTCCCTGCCTCGCATGAGGGGATAGTTGTCGAACGACAGCAGGTGCGGCTGGATGGTCTCCACGAACTCGACGAGACGCTCGCCCATGTGCCACGGTGCCGCATTGGTGTGGAAGAGGACGTCCGGCGCCTGTTCCCGAGCCATCCGCATGACCTCCGCCATGCTCGGGTACCAGTCCGGCTGCGGCTCGTCCCGGAGGTGCAGCCCAGCGAACGCTGGGTACTTGCGATATTCAGCAAGGGTCGTGGTGAAGATCTCCTGCCACTGGTCCCGCGGATAGTCACGAATGGCGTAGATGCGGAAGTCCGTCGGGACGCCGAGAAGACCGTGCTCTTCGCAGAGCCTCAGCATCGTGTCGTTGATGGGGAAGTCGACGATGCTGGCCACCCCGAGAACCCAGGTGAATCCCGCCTCGGCAATCTCGGCATACCGTTCTGAGGTGGTGAACTCCCTGGGCGGCGGCCAGAAGAATCCGATCGGATACTCCGGTCCGCCAAGAAGGGGTAGGTCGGACGCAGCCGGCGCGACCGCCGGAGACGCCGCGAAGGAGGCGCGGGCGCGAGCCCCGACGGACAGAGCCGCCGCGCCGAGACCAGCGACCCCGAGTTGGAGGAAGCGTCGTCTGTTCAGCGCACTGCCGAGGACATGGCGTGGTTCTCGGGCGTCGATGTCCATCTCGATACTCCTCGGAAACCCTGCCCGGGCTGAAGACCGGAGCTTGAGGGATCGGGCTGAAACGACTCTCCGGAAAGCGCTTGCCGCCGTCAGGGTAGTGTCGGGCTTCGGAGTCGACAACCACGTCAGCCGGACTTTCGATGCAGATCGAAAGTGGAGACGCTCAACCGTCCGGATGCGGAATCAGGCCTTGGAATGCGGGCCTGAGGAAGCTAGCGTCGACGGCCCGCAACCTGGCACACGTTTTCTGCACTCCTACCGAGAGGCGTGAGCGGCGGCAGCCAGAATGGCGTCCACGACCTTTTCCGTGGGCTGCGTGCCATCGATGATCGTCGCGCCTCGGCGGCGGTAGGCAGACTCGATGCCGGCATTCTGGTCCAGCGCTGCCGCCATCTCCTCGGGGTGCTTGCCGAACGTATTGCGCGTGCGGGTCTCAAGCCGCTGCTTGATCGTCTCGTTGTCGGCCACGATGCAGATCACGAGATCGAACAAGTCCCACACCTCTGCCTCGTTCTCGGCGCTTCCGCAGAGGAACGCAGTCTTGTCCTGCGTCCTCGCCGCAAGTGCCGCGACTTCCTCCCGGCTGATCTTCCAGGCGAAGCGGTCCAGCCAACCAGCCGGCACGGGATAGGGAGGGTCGGTGACGACCTGTCCGCTCGTCCGGTCCACCCAGCGGTTGAAGCCATCCCAGTCGGCGTCGATCGCGAGCTCGCCTCGGTTCTTCAGCAGGTCACAGACCGTCGACTTGCCAACCCCTGAGTTGCCGGTCACCCACACCAACGTCACCGAGGTAGCGTCGCACACTGGCTCCGACCGGAGCGACTGTCCGAGGCCCGGCTGCGGCCGGCGCACATGCGTGCTGAGCGCACGGCGTGGCGCCGCGCAGTGCATCCTTCTCGGGTCGAGTCGTGAGATCCGCCTGGCGTGGTCCGTGCTCACCCTTCGGCGTTCACCAACCCGACCGGGCAGGAGACGCCGGTGCCGCCGATTCCGCAGTAGCCGTTGGGGTTCTTGTAGAGGTACTGCTGGTGGTGGTCCTCGGCATAGTAGAACTCACGAAGCGGTGCGATCTCCGTGGTGATCGCACCGAAGCCGGCACGTGAGAGGCGGCTTTCGTACGCCTTCTTGGACGCCTCCGCCTCGGCTTTCTGGGCATCCGTCGTGTAGTAGATCACCGAGCGGTACTGCGTGCCGATGTCGTTGCCCTGTCGGTATCCCTGCGTCGGATCGTGGTTCTCCCAGAAAAGCTTGAGGAGTTCGGCGAACGAGACCTTCGAGGGGTCGAGCACCACGCGTACGACCTCGGCGTGACCGGTGCGGCCGGTGCACACCTCCTCGTACGTCGGGTTCGGGGTCAATCCCCCGGAATAGCCCACGGACGTCGACCAGACCCCCGGTACCTGCCAGAAGAGGCGTTCAGCACCCCAGAAACAGCCGAGCCCGAAGACGGCGACCTCGTAACCCTCCGGAACCGGACCTTCCAGAGGCGTACCCAGAGTCTCGTGCCGGGCCGGTACGGAGAACGGACGCTCTGCCCGTCCAGGCAGAGCGTCCTCAGGCGTCGGCATCTGCTGCTTGTGTCGGAACAGCGCCATCGTGTGGCCTCGCTTTCGCCTCGACGGGTGCGGCACCTCCATACTGCCGCACCCGTCGGACAGCGACCCGGACCCGTCGCTCAGTTCGGCCAGTTCGATGATCGTCCGAGGAACGCCAGGAGCTGATCCAGTCGCGAGCCGCCGGACCACGGCACCACAGGTCCGAACGGTGCGCCCGGCACCACTCGAGCCTCACCAGGCGGAGCGATCGCGATGACCTCGTGGGAGATCTCGACGAG
>DATCKU010000077.1:0-115460 GCA_036564245.1 Actinopolymorphaceae bacterium | reverse complement strand
GCGCCTTTGACCATCATCGCGCGCCGGACAGGTTTATCCGCTCGTTGGCCAGCTGTTCGATGCGATCGATGACCTCCTCGAGATCAAGTTTGGTGGTGTCGAGGAGCACCGCATCGTCGGCCATGGCCAGCTGGTTGGAGTCGAGACGATCGCGCCGAACCAGCTCAGTCTGGGCGAGCCCCACCTCGATGCGCATGCCGGCGAGGCCCTCCGCTGCCCGCCGCCGTGCCCGCTCGGCCGGGTCAGCGGTGAGATACACCTTGACGTCAGCGTTGGGGGCGACAACCGTGCCGATGTCTCGACCCTCCACGACGATGCCACCGTCCCCAATCAGCTGACGCTGCAGCTCGATCAGCCGGGAACGCACGGCGGGCACGGAAGCGACCGCGCTCACCGCGTTCGTCACCTCCCGCGAACGGACGGGTCGCGACACGTCCACGCCGTCGATGGCGATCCGCGGTGCTCGGGGATCCGTCGCGACGTCAAGGCGCGGCTCGTGGCAGCGGGCGCCCACCTTCTCCGGATCGTCGACGGGTACGCCTTCGCGCAGCATCCACCAGGTCAGCGCGCGATACATGGAACCGGTATCGAGATAGCGCAACCCGAGACGCCGAGCCACGCCGCGTGCGGCGCTGGACTTCCCCGATCCGGACGGGCCGTCGATCGCGATCACGACATGAGCTGCCCGCGCTCCCTCGCCTCGATCCACCTTGTCTCCTCCCACGGCTGTCCTCGAGGAGGTTACCCGTGAAGATCCCAACCGGTCTCGGCCAGGGCCCGCAGCAGGGTCGATTCGGCATCCGGGTGGACCGCGAGCTGCGCCAGACCTGCCGGTGTTCCAGGACTGTGATCAATTCGTACGTCTTCGATGTTGACTCCGGCAGCGCTCACGTCGGCGAACAACCGGGCGAGCTCACCAGGCTGGTCGCGCAGCTGCACGGTCACCACGGCGAACTCCTCCGGACGCATCCCGTGCTTGCCCGGAAGTCTGCGGACACCCGCCACTCCCCGCTCGAGCGCCGCGCGTAGCCCTTCCGGTGACGCAGCCGGGTCCGACTTCTCCAGCAGCACGGCGAGCTGATGGAGACGTTCAGCGCTCTCGTGCAGCAGCTTGGCGACGGGTTCGGCGTTGGACGTGAGGATCTGCGTCCAGAGCTCCGGGTCGCCGGCCGCGATCCGCGTCACGTCCCGCAGGCCCTGTCCGGCTAGCAGCAGCTGCTCTTCGTCCGCCGCCGCGAGGAGCGAGGCCACGACCGACGACGCGACCTGAGGCAGGTGGGAGACCAAGGCCACGGCCTCGTCGTGCGCCGCCGGGCTCATGCGTACGGCGAATGCCCGGCAGAGTTCGGCCAATTCGCCAACCATGGCGATTGCCTCCGGGCGGCTGCTCGTGTGCGGAGTGACCGCCCACGCCCGTCCGTCGAAGAGGTCGGCACGCGCGGCCAAGGGTCCCGACTGTTCGCTGCCAGCCATCGGATGGCCACCAACGTAGCGGCCGGCATGTTCCGGCACCCGGGAGGTCACCGCCGTGGCTGGTTCGACCTTGACGCTGCCCAGATCAGTCACGACGGCGGAGGGGAACCTCGTCAGCGCGTCCGCGATCGTGGCACCCAGTACGGCCGGCGGCACGGCGACGACCACGATGTCGCGGTACGACGACGTCGACCGACCGAAGTCCGCGGGCGGTGGCGTACGACCGGCGCCCAGCGACAGCGCCAGCCGGACATGGTTCGGGTCGATGTCCTCCAGATACGCCTCGGTGCCAGCACGTCGTAGAGCTAGGCCAAGCGACGTGCCCATCAAACCGGCGCCCACGATCAGCGCCCGAAGCGGTGGCGCGGTCATGGCGATCCCGAGCGTCCCGACGGCAGATCGGCAGCCTGACCACCATCGCCTGACGACCCGGTAGTGGTTGGCTCGTCGGGCGCGGCGTACACGTGGGTGAGGTCCCTGCGTAGTGCGGCGGCACCGTGCAGATAGACGTGGGTGATCTGCTCCCGGCTCAGATCGGTCTCGACGTGCGCCAGCATCCGGATGACTCGCGGCATCGAGCCTTCGATCTCCAGCTCCCGCGCACAGAGCAGGGGGACGTCGGTCATCCCCATCAGCCGGGCAGCGTACGCGGGGAACTCCGAACGCACGTCCGAGGTCGCCGTGAAGACGATGCTGATCAGATCGGAGTTGTCGAGGTCGTTCGTACGCAAGACCTCCTTGACGAGCTCTGCTACTCGCTCGAGCAGATGCTCCCGCTCGTCGGTCTCCAGTTGGGTGGCACCGCGGATCGCACGGACCGGCACAGTGAGTCCTTTCCTGCTCTTGCCGTCTGATATGCGGCGTTTCGCCACACCAGGTGACGCCTGTTTTGTCGGCCTCACCTTATCCCGCGGCGCCTCGGCTCCAGCGGCGCCGCTCGCCCAACCAGGCGGATCCACTCGTTATTGCTCGTCAAGCACAAGCCAACCGGAGCGCACCTGCCAGTGACGCCCGGACCGCAGGTGATCGACGATCGCCCGCTCCAAGGTGGTGCGCTGGGGGAGGTCCTCGATCCGCGGATTGATCTTGCGGAACACGAACTGGAAGACATCGCTGTCACCGTCGCGGCCGCCGGGCACCAGCGTGAATCGTCGCTGGAAACGCACGATGTTGGAGTCGGCGGGGAGGTACTCGGCCAGCTGCGGATCAAGCAACCAGGACGAACACACCGCGTAGCGATAACGCTCCTCTGGGAAGTAGCGATCGTAGAACTCCCGCGCGCGTCGGAACGACTCGTCGCAGGCCTGCGGGGTCATCGGTCCAGATTCGGGAATGTGGACGCCGAGCGCCGTGTCTCCCGGGCGGAACGGCGCGTTGGTGGCGGCGATCTCCTCATCGGTGAACGAGATCGTTCCCCGGTTGAACTGCAGCCGGCCGAGGTCGTAGATCAGACCCCGGAAGTGCAGCGAGAACCAGAACTGCACGTCGAGTCCACCGACCGCGTGGATCCTGCGATAGATCGCGATCTGCCGACCGAGGTCCGCCAGGGTCGCCCAGCTGATGTCCGACGGGATGTGCCTCTCCTCGTGGTAACGCAGCACCGTGGGAATCGCGGCGAGAAAGACGTGGACGTAGAAGAATCGCCCTTTCGCGCCCAGGCGGGCCGGCAGGTGTGGCCATCTCAGCCACTCCCAGTGCAGGTCTCCCATGCTGGCTTCGAGTGTGTGATGGCACCGCTGCAGCAGCCACCACAGCTCGGGATCGGAGTCGGCCGAGAAGCGAGTGGCAAGAATGTCGGCGGCATCGTCGGCGTGCACACCCAGTCGGTCCAGCAGCGGACCGAGCTCGGCTGGATCAGGGAGCGCAACCTCCTTCGCCGGAGCCCCGAGGCGGTCGAGCTCGGTTACCCACTCGGCGTACTGGTCCGACTCGCTCGATGCCTCCCCACGTGAGTCGTCACCGCGCAGAAAGGCAACGACATCCGCTGCGCTCACTCCGAGACCCACTGCCCACCTCCGTCTGCTGTAGCCGCCGTTCGAGCCTAGCCTGCACGGATCACCATGCGCGGTCCCGCTGCGGGCACGAAATTGGCTGGGTTGGTCACGGGTCGCTGCGGCACGATACCGTGCGTGAAGACCGACTTCGTTCCAGCGCTCGAGCTCAATGCCGCCTTCTATCGCGAGGTCATCGCTCACCTGGTCGGACCGGTGCCACATGCCGCCGCCCTCCTCGGCTGGGGTTCCGACGTGCTGGGCTACGACACTCCGCGTTCGACCGACCACGGCTGGGGTCCGCGTCTGCAGGTCTTCGTCGCCGACACCGAGGTCGCGTCGGTGCGCCAGTCGATCGAGGCAGGTCTGCCGGAGACGTTTCGCGGCTGGCCGGTCCGCTACGGCTGGGACGAGGCCGACGTTGCGTCACACGTCGAGGTCACCACCCTGGGCGACTGGCTCCAGGCGCAGCTTGGCGTCGACCCGCGGGCGGGCCTTTCGAGCATCGACTGGCTCACGATTCCGCAGCAGCGCCTGCTCGGTGTGGTGCGCGGAGCGGTGTACGCCGATCCTGACGGCGAGCTCGCCACGGTCCGCTCCCTTCTCGCCTGGTATCCCCACGACGTCTGGCTGTGGATGCTGGGCTCCCAGTGGAAACGCCTCGCACAAGAGGAACCGTTCGTCGGCCGTACCGCCGAGGTCGGTGACGACCTCGGATCCCACCTGCTCGCCGGGCGACTGGTGCGCGACGTCATGTGTGCCGCGTTTCTCCTGTCGCGTCGATACTGGCCGTACACCAAGTGGTTCGGCACGGCGTTCTCGGAGCTGCCGGGCGTCGGCGAGCTGCCAGCAGTCCTCCGTCGAGCGGTGACGGCAGACGACTACCCCACGCGGGAGTCCGCGCTCGTCGAGGCGTACGAGTTCATCGCGCACTGGCACAACTCGCTGCAGATCACCGTGGAGGTCGAGCCACGTGCGAGGTTCTTCCACGAG
Organism: Actinopolymorphaceae bacterium; assembly: GCA_036564245.1. Lineage (GTDB taxonomy): Bacteria > Actinomycetota > Actinomycetes > Propionibacteriales > Actinopolymorphaceae > Thermasporomyces. The sequence goes on along the minus strand of DATCKU010000077.1, from coordinate 111,003 downwards.
CGCCCGTTCCGCGTTCTGGGCGCCGACCGCTTCGCCGAGGCGTGCCGAGCTGCGATCAGCGATCCGGTCCTGCAGCAGCTACCTCTCGTGGGATCGGTCGACCAGTTCGCCGACTCCACCGACGTGCTGAGCCAGGTCACGCGAACGCGGTACCTGCGGGAGTTCTACGAGAAACTGGCCGGCTGAGCCGATCAGGAGTCGGGGTCGAACGCGACGGCACGCTCGGCTGCACTCCTACTTGATCGCCTTGAAGACGTCCAGGGTCGTGAGCTCGTGCCGCGTGACCTCGGAGAAGTGCTCGCGCAGGGCCTGCTCGATCCGGTCCAGCTTGTCGTCTGGCAGGCGAAGTCGTCGAGCCATCCGTGAGGGCGCACGGCCACCGTGCCACCCGATCACCAGGCTGCCGCGGGGCCGGAGCACGCGGCTGAGCTCACGCGCGCCAGCGTCGAGATCGGCCCAAATCGCCACGTTGTTGACCGATACGACGTGGTCGACACATTCGTCCGGCAGGCCGGTCGACTCGGCGGTCCCCAGGCGCACGTCGACCCGACCTTCGCGCACGGCCACCCGGTTCGTGCGCTCCGCGAAGCGTTGCATCTCCTCGGACGGATCGACGCCCATGATGAGCGCAGCCTCGGTATGTCGGCTGAGCAACCGGATCAAACCTCCCGGCCCGTAACCGACCTCGAGCACACGGTCCCCGGGTTTGACGTCCAAGACCTCGAGGATCTCGTGTTGCCGGTTGGTCCACAGCATGATCCGCCCCGCCAGGCGTCCGGTGAACCCGCGAGGCAAGGCGAACGGAGAGTCGTCGATCGGACGGTCTACTGCCCACGAGCGCGCATTCGTACTCATGGCCTTCAGCTTGCGGGTTCAAGTCGGGTTGAAGTCAAATGGCGCCATGAGCAACGACGGCGCTGACGATCTCGTGTCGATCGGGGAGGCCGCCCGCATGCTGGGGCTGAACCCGTCTGCGCTGCGCTACTACGACGAGCAAGGGCTGGTTCGCCCGACCGCTCGCCAGGGCGGACGGCGGATGTACGGCACCAACGAGCTGCGTCGGCTCGCGTTCATCAAACTGATGCAGCAGCTGGGCGTCGGACTGGACGTCGCTCACGCGATGTTCGAACAACCCGGGGAGCAGTGGCGCGAGCTGGTGCGCGACCAGATCGCGGCGCTGGAAGACCTGATGTCTCGCGCCGAGGCCGCGCGACACTTCCTCACCCACGCGCTCGAGTGCCCGACCGAGCACCCGTTCACGGAGTGCTCCAAGATGATGCGTCCACTCGACAAGCTCGTCGCGGGAGTACCGCTTGCGGAGCTCGCGACGGAGTACGGCCGCGACAAGCTGGTCCCGGCCGACGAGCCGTCACGCTCGATCAAGCCGCCCCGACGGCGTGCCTGACCTCGCGGGCTATCTGGATGTCTTCGCGGGCCTCGATGACCACACACCGGGCAGCTGCGCCGGGAGCGGAGATCTCCACATCAGGTTGTGCGTGGGCGTTGAGCACTGCGTCGATTCCGAGACCCAGGAACCCCAGCCCGTCGACGGCGCCGCTCCGGACGACCGGAGCGTGCTCCCCCACACCGCCCGTGAAGACCAGGATGTCAAGTCCACCCAGGCTCGCCGTCATGGCCGCGATGCCTGCTCGCAACTTGTGCAGGTACACCTCGAGCGCCAGGCGAGCAGCGCCATCTCCCGATTCCACCCGTTGCAGCACCTCCCGCATGTCCGGCGTCCCGGCAAGCCCCACCAGCCCTGACCGGTGCTGCAGGCCGTCATGACAATCCTCGATTCCCACGCCGGCATCGCGAACCAGCCAGACGACGAGACCCGGGTCGACGTCACCGGACCGGCTCGCCATCACCAGACCTTCCAGCGGGGTGAATCCCATCGTCGTATCGACGCTTCTCCCCTGCTGTACGGCGCAGAGAGAAGCGCCGGCACCAAGGTGACAGACGACGATCCGCAGCTCGTCGAGGGAGCGGCCGACCATCTCCGCTGCACGACGAGATGCGTACGCATGCGAAAGACCGTGAAAGCCGTACCGTCGCACGTCGACTCCTTTGGCTTCACGCCATTCGGAGGGAATCGCGTACGTCGACGCCGCACGTGGGAGCGTCGTGTGGAAGGCCGTGTCGAAGCATGCGACCGACGGAACGTCCGGAAGCACGTTGAGCACCGCGTCGATTCCCGCCACCCCGGAAGGCTGGTGCAGCGGGGCCAGCGGTACGAAGCTTCCCAGCTTGGCTCGTACCTCATGGTCGATGCGTACGGCTTCGGAGAAGTGGCCACCACCGTGGACGATTCGGTGACCCACCGCGTCCGGATGTCCCCACTCGGCGAGCACCGCGTCCAGCGCCTTGGTCCCCGTCTCGACGTCGGCGGCATCGACGTGCCTGGTGGCGACGCTCTCGTCCCCGTCGAGCAACGACAGCTTCCATGTCGCCGACCCAGCATTGACGACGAGCACCCTCATGCTCATTAGCTGGTCCTCGAGACCTGCTGTGACGTGTGGCCACCGCCGCCGCTTCGCGCAGTGGCGGGCCATCGCCAGTTACGGATCTCCGGCGCATCCTCGCCGTACTCACGGGTGTAACGGCGGGCCCGCAACCGGGCGTCCACCATCTCTTGTCGCAGCGCAGCCGCCCGAATCGCCAAGCCGGGTACGCGATCGATCACATCCATGACCAGGTGGAACCGGTCGAGGTCGTTGAGCATCACCATGTCGAAGGGGGTCGTGGTCGTCCCCTCCTCCTTGTAGCCGCGGACGTGGATGTTCTCGTGATTGGTCCGCCGGTACGTCAAACGATGGATGAGGGACGGATATCCGTGGAAGGCGAAGATGACCGGCTTGTTCGGGGTAAACAACGCGTCGAAGTTGTGGTCGGTAAGCCCATGAGGGTGTTCGGTGGATGGTTGCAGCCGCATCAGGTCGACGACGTTGATGACCCTGACCGCGAGATTCGGTAGATGCGTACGCAACAAGTCGGCGGCAGCGAGTGTCTCCATCGTCGGGATGTCGCCAGCGCACGCGAGGACGACGTCCGGCTCACCACCGTCGTCGGTGCTCGCCCACGGCCACACGCCAATGCCACGCGTGCAGTGGGCGACCGCCTCGTCCATCGACAACCAGTCAGGTGTGCGGTTCTTCCCCGCGACGACGACGTTGACGTACTGCCGGCTCCGCAAGCAGTGGTCCATCACCGAGAGCAGCGTGTTGGTGTCCGGCGGGAGGTAGACCCGGATGATCTCCGCCTTCTTGTTCACGACATGGTCGAGGAAGCCGGGGTCCTGATGGGAAAAGCCGTTGTGGTCCTGGCGCCAGACATGAGACGACAGTAGGTAGTTGAGTGATGCGATCGGTCGTCGCCACGGGATCTGGCGTGAGACCTTGAGCCACTTGGCGTGCTGGTTGAACATCGAGTCGACGATGTGGATGAACGCCTCGTAACAGTTGAAGACTCCGTGACGTCCGGTCAGCAGGTAGCCTTCCAGCCATCCCTGGCACAGGTGCTCGGAGAGCACCTCCATCACTCGGCCCTGCGGCGCCAGGTGATCGTCGCCGGGCAGGAGCTCCGCCTCCCACGTACGATCGGTCGCCTCGAAGACCGCCGACAACCGGTTCGACGCGGTCTCGTCGGGGCCGAACAAGCGGAACGTCTGCGGGTTTGCGCGTATCACGTCGCGAAGCCAGATCCCGAGCACTCGGGTCGGTTCGCTCGACACAGCTCCCGGGCTGGGGACGTCGATGCCGTACTGCCGGAAGTCCGGGAGCTCGAGATCTCGCAGCAACAGGCCGCCGTTCGTATGAGGGTTGGCGCTCATCCTGCGCTCGCCGACGGGCGCCATCGCGGCGATCTCATCCCGCAACTTGCCCGTGGCGTCGAAGAGCTCCTCCGGACGGTAGCTCCGCATCCACGCCTCGAGCTGGGCAAGGTGAGCCGGGTTCGTCCGCACTTCCGCGAGCGGGACCTGATGCGACCTGAACGTCCCCTCGACCGGCACACCGTCCACTTCCCGCGGACCGGTCCAGCCCTTGGGAGTGCGAAGGATGATCATCGGCCATGCGGGCAGGTCACGTCGCGCACCGCTGCGGGCTGCGCGCTGGATCGCGAGGATCTGGTCGTGCGCCTGCTCGAGCGCGGCGGCGAGGGCCTGATGCACGAGGGCCGGCTGGTCACCCGACACGACGATTGGCGCGTATCCATGACCCTCGAACAGGCTGAGCAACTGCGACTCGGGAATCCTCGCCAGTACGGTCGGGTTCGCGATCTTGTAACCGTTCAGGTGCAGAACCGGCAGGACGGCGCCGTCGCGCACCGGGTCGAGGAACTTGTTCGAGTCCCAGCTCGCGGCAAGCGGTCCGGTCTCCGCCTCGCCGTCACCGACCACGCAACATGCGAGCAGATCCGGATTGTCGAAGACCGCACCGTACGCATGAAGCAGCGAGTAGCCGAGCTCCCCTCCTTCGTTGATCGAGCCGGGTGTCTCGGCTGCGGTGTGGCTCGGAATCCCACCAGGGAAGGAGAACTGGCGAAACAGCCGACGCATCCCCATCTCGTCCTGGGAGATGCGCGGATAGATCTCGGAGTAGGTGCCTTCCAGGTACACGTTCGCGATCACGCCAGGCGCTCCATGGCCGGGGCCCGTGACGTAGATCGCCTTGACGTCCCGCGTCCGGATCAACCGGTTCATGTGGACGTAGACCAGGTTGAGGCCCGGTGCGGTGCCCCAGTGACCGAGTAGTCGAGGTTTGATGTGCTCGGGACGGAGCGGTTCCCGAAGCAGCGGATTGTCCAGCAGGTAGATCTGCCCGACCGACAGGTAGTTGGCGGCACGCCAGTAGGCGTCGATCAGCTCCAGCTCTCTGGACGAGAGGACGGCAGGCGCTTCGGCGAGGCGCTGGCTCATACGAGCCTCCCCAGCTCACTGGTCACACTCCGGACAGCGTTCCCGGAACTCGGCACACCAAACAATTGCCAGCGGCCGAGCTGTCGTGAGACCTCGCCGCCTCGTCAGCCGGATCCGGTCGGCCGGCCTCGGAGCGATCCGTCGCCACCGGGCGGGGAACGACGTTGACTCGAAGCCAGGTCCTCCAGATCCGGTGGTGACTGGAGTGCTGGTCTTGGCCGTGCAGCAGCGCGGCTTCATGTGCCGGAGGTCTTGGACATGGCGTGGCGGAGGTTCAGGCTTTCTCTCAGTGTCCTTCTCAGCCTCACCACAGGCCTGCTCACGGCCTTGTTGCTGCCGACTGGCGATGCGACGGCCACGCCGAGCCCACATGACCGAACGGCTTCCGAGTCGACCCCCGCGAATGGACGGACGTGCGTGAAGTCGAAACCACCGGGCAAGGGATGGCGGCTTGCCTGGCACGACGAGTTCGGTGGTCGCAAGCTTGACCGAACGAAGTGGAACACGGTCATGGACTTTCCGGGTCGCGCCGGCGGCCACTACCACAACAGCTCGTACGGCAGTTACGCCCTGGACGAGAACATCGTCCTCGCCAACGGTCAGCTTCACCTGGTCGCCGACAACCAGCCTGTGATCGGCGACGATCCACCCGGGACCTACGACTACTCCGAAGGCTTCATGTCATCACATGACAAGTTCTTCCAGGCCTACGGGTACTGGGAGATCTGCGCGCGGTACCCGGCTGGACGCGGCCTGTGGCCAGCCTTCTGGCTGGTGCCGCAGGACCGGACCTGGCCGCCCGAGTTCGACGTGGCGGAGTGGTTCGGAGGCATCGAGGGCATGCACCAAGGGATCGCGAGCGGCGTCTGGCCCGACGTCGCCTGGCACAGCCAGTGGACCTACGGTGCAGAGCCCACCACGGGCTGGCATACATACGCCTTGTTGTGGGAGCCAGGTCGCGCGGAATTCTCCATCGACGGGCGGACGACTGCCACGTTCACGGGTGAGTTCGTCCCGGATAAGGCGATGTACGTCGTTCTCAACAGCGGCGTCTGGGTCAACGACAGTCGGGGTGGTCCACCCGACGAGACTACGGTCTTCCCGAACACCTTCGACGTCGACTACGTACGCGTCTACCAGCGGTAGTCGCTCACTCGGCACCGCTGGCCACGGAACGTTGTGGCCAGCGGGCGGCCTTGCACCTGCTGCGCATTCCCCCGCATCCCCGTCCCGGGGCCCAGTCGTGCGCCAGCTCAACCCCGGCCGTGGCGACGATCGCCGCGCCCGTCCTCGCTGAAGTCCTCCTCCGCCGGACCGTCGACGTTCTCCTCGGACGGAATGGTGACATCGCCGATCAGATCGCTCACCTTCGTCGTGATCGGCAGCTCGCGCTTGAAATACGCCTTGACCAGCTCGCGGTTCAGGTCGCGAAGCTCCTTCCGCATTTCCGCCCGCTCGCCGGCGACCTGCTTCTCCAAGACATCGCCGATCTCGCGGCGCAGCCGGTCCGCGACCTTCTCCTTGATCTCGCCACGGTCGGCCATTTGGCGCAGCATGGCATCCAGCTGCAGCAACCATTCCTCCGAGCCGCGCGGCGGCAGGCCCTCGGTCTCGGTCGGCGACGGTTCTGCGGTCGTGGTGGTGGGCTCGGGCGACGACACGTTCGACGATGGGGTCTCGCGGGCGGTCGAATGGTCAGGAGCCAGCAGCCCGCCGTCAGGCCAGAGCAAAGCGACGGCCGCGACTCCCGCAGCTGCGAGCACCAGCGCCGCAGCGAGCGGCCCACGGCCTGGGCGGCGAGCTGAGCCGTCAGGGGGCAGCGCGTCATCGTCATCGGGCGGCAATACACCGGCGAGTGGCATCTTCCGAGTCATGCCGGGTGCGTCGCCCTGTCCCCGTGGGTGTCGCGAGAGAATCGGCGAGTCCAGCGGCATCGTCAGGGCCGTGGGTGAGACGCCGGCCTCCAGCAAGGCCTCGCGTACCACCCCCGCCTCCGCCGGTCGGTCGTTCGGATCCTTCGCGAGCAGGCCATGGACAAGCGCCACGAGGTCGGGAGGCACATCTGGCCGCAGGTCGGTGAGCGGCTCCGGCTCGGTGTACAGGTGGGCGTAGAGGACCTCGGTGGGTGCCCCGACGAACGGCGTACGACCGACGAGCAACTGGTAGAGGACACAGCCGAGCGCGTAGAGGTCGGTGCGCGCGTCCGCTTGCAGTCCACGCGCCTGCTCTGGCGCGACGTACGAGGCGGTGCCGACGATGGTGCCGGTCGCCGTCAGCCGACTGGACGCCTCGTCCAGCACACGGGCAATTCCGAAGTCGACCAGCTTGAGCGTGCCGTCACTCGCCAGCATCAGGTTGCTCGGCTTGATGTCACGGTGGACGACGCCTCTCGCGTGAGCAGCCGCGAGTCCCGCCGCCGCCTGCGCGCCGTACCGGCGTACGTCATCCACGGGGAGCGGCCCGCGCTCGGCCAGCACGTCGGCAAGGCTGCGGCCTTCCAGCAGCTCCATCACGAGGTACGAGCACCCCTCCCACTCACCAACATCGAAGATCGCCACGATGTTGGGGTGGTTGAGCTGCGCCGCGGCGCGAGCCTCCCGCAGGAAACGCTCCCGGTCGACAGGATCGGCGAGTCCGGCACGTAGCAGCTTCAACGCGACCGGCCTGCCCAGGGTGAGGTCGTACGCCCGCCACACCTCACCCATCCCGCCGCGGCTCAGGCGCTCTTGTAGCCGGTATCGCCCGACCGCCGCCCCGACCTTGACCGCATCCGTACCCACGGCGTCCTCCGTCACATCCCTCCGGGCTCAGAGTACGCAGCCTGTCTGAGAGACTGCCATCGATCAGCCGCCTGAGAGGTTGCCTTCGATCACGCTCTGTACTCGTTCGGTAGCAACGACGACATCTCACGGCCTCCGGCCAGTCACGTCCGCAGGACGCACGACCGACCTACAAGCCGACAAGGTCGAAGAGCGTGCCGAGCTCACGGGGGCTCAGCGGCCGCATCTGCCCGGGCCGGAGGTTCCCCAGCTTGACCGGGCCGATGGCGGTGCGCACCAGACGACGCACCGGATGCCCGACCTCGGCGAGCATTCGACGCACGATGTGCTTGCGCCCCTCGTGGATCACCAGCTCGACCAGAGTTCGACCGGCTCCACGTTCCACGACACGGAAGGCATCGGCCCTGGCCGGCCCGTCGTCCAGTTCGACTCCCTCCTTCAAGCGACGCGCAGCGTTCCCGCGAACCGTGCCCGCGACTTCGGCGACATAGGTCTTGGGCACCTCATGCGAGGGATGGGTCATCCGGTGCGCGAACTCCCCGTCGTTCACGAGCAGGATCAACCCCTCGGTGTCGGTGTCGAGGCGCCCGACGTGGAAGAGTCGCTCCGGCCGATCACCGCTCTGCTCGTCCATCCACTCACGCACTACGTGGCCGAGGCAGCGTCGACCCTCGGGGTCACTCATCGTGCTGACGACTCCGCGCGGTTTGTTCAGCACGTAGTACGCCTTGCCGACCTCGACGACGATCCGCTCTCCATCGACCCGGATGGAGTCGCGCTCGGGGTCTACCCTGGTGCCGAGCGTGGTGACGACCGTGTCGTTGACCTGGACCCGTCCAGACGTGATCAGCTCCTCGGCGGCACGCCGACTGGCGACACCGGCGCTCGCAATGACCTTCTGCAGCCGTACGCCGGTCGGCTCAGTCGTGTGCTTGGTCATCATCGTGGTTCGATCCATGCTCCGCTTCAGTCTGGTCGGCAGCAGACTCCGGCTGCTGGGCTGACGCCGCACCGCCGGCCGGCGCACTGCCGGGCTCGGCGACGCCTGACTCGGCGTCGATCTCGTCGATCTCGGGAAGGTAGGGCGCCAGGCTCGGCAACTCGTCGAGCGAGCGCAGCCCGAGCCGTTCGAGGAAGTACGACGTCGTGCGGTAGAGCGTGGCGCCACTCTCGTCGTCGGTACCAGCCTCCTCAATGAGGCCGCGGTTGAGCAACGTACGCACGACCCCGTCACAGTTGACGCCCCGGATCGCGGACACGCGCCCGCGGCTAACCGGCTGCCGGTACGCGATCACCGCGAGCGTCTCCAACGCCGCCTGTGTCAGTCGAGCCTGCTGGCCGTCCAGCACGAACCGTTCGACGATCTCGGCGTACTCCTCGCGCGTGTAGAACCGCCAGCCGCCCGCCACCTCGCGCAGGTCGATTCCTCGCCGCTCCCGGGTGTACGAGTCGGCAAGCGCGTGCAGCGCCTTCTCGACGACGGGGAGCGGCTGCTCGAGCACCTGGGCCAGCGTCACCGCGGGCAGCGGTTCGTCGACCACGAGCAGGATCGCCTCGATGGGCCCCACAAGGTCCGGATCCGCGTCCGCCGGCACCTGGCCGTTCACCTGGCCATTCGCCTGGGCCGTCACCTCGGAGCCGGCGGGTTCGAGGGTTTCCGTGTCGGGCGCAGCTGACCCACCCTCGGGCCCCCGCTGGGGGTCCGGGCCCGGCTCGACGGGCAGTGCAGCATCCGTCTCCGGGCGCAGCTCAGCATCCGGCTCAGCGCGTGGTTCTGGCTCTGGGCGCGGTTCCGTCTCCTGCTCTGAACCGAGCTCGGTGCTTTGCGTTGAACCGAGCCCGGTGTCCTGCTCTGTGTGAGCCCCCGCGCTCGGCTCGATGTGAACGTCTGGGTACGGCTCTGTCTGGAGCGCCGAATCCGGCCCTGTGTAAAGCTCTGGATCCGCTCCTTCGGGGAGCACGGTCTCAGGCGCCGTGGGGAACTCCGCACCCAGCTCTGGCTGGGCCGGGTCCCCGCCCTCGACAGGCGGTACGCCCGACGCCTCAACCCCCATGTGCTCGTCTGGCTTGCTCACCTGTCGTCACCTGGCTCCTGTTCTGTGGTCGTCGTGGCCGAGTCGTCGGAACGATCGTCGGAGCGATCATCGACGTCTTCAGCATCGAACTCGTCGCTCACGGAGACCTCTCCGGTCTCGCTTCCCGACCAGCGTATGGTGAGCTCCGCCAACGCCTCCGCCTGCTCGAACGCCACCGCACCCTCGCGGTACAGCTCCAGCAACGCCAGGAACCTGGCGATGGTCGTGAGGATGTTGGGTGAGTCCGCGACCAATGCCCGGAAGGTCGTCGACCGGACCCGTCGCAGCCGCTCCACCACGATCGCCGCCTGCTCCCGGACGCTCACCCGCGGAGCGTGGAGGTGAGCCAGCGAGAGAACGGGCTCAGGCTTGGGACGCAGCGCCTTGGCGGCCAGCCGGGCGAAGTCCTCGACCCCGATCCCGATCAGCACCTCGGGCAGGAGCTTGCTGTACCTCTCCTCGAGACCGACCGCACGCGGGAACCGCCGGGCCTCCTGCTCCATGCGGGTCGCGAGGATCGCCGCGACCTGCTTGTACGCCCGATACTGCAGCAGCCGGGCAAACAGCAGGTCACGCGCTTCGAGCAGCGCCAGGTCCTCCTCGTCCTCGACCTCGCCTTGCGGCAGCAGCCGGGCGGCCTTCAGGTCGAGCAGGGTCGCCGCGACCAGCAGGAACTCTGTGGTCTGGTCGAGGTCCCAATCCGGACCTTTCGCCCGGATGTAGTCGATGAACTCGTCCGTCACGACCGAGAGCGCGACCTCGGTCACGTCCAGCTTGTGCTTCGAGATCAGCCCCAGCAGGAGGTCGAACGGACCTTCGAAGTTGTCCAGGCGTACGGTGAACTTCTCCGCCTGCCGCTCGGAGTTCTCCTCGACGGTCTCCGACCCGGACCGGTCGGGGTCGGCGCCATCCGGATGGGTTCGTCCTGGCTGCGGGGTCGCGATCTGCTCGGTCTCGGTCACCTCAGCGGTCGCCGTCACAATCGGGTGAGGAGCTCACGGGCGAGCTGACGGTATGCCTCCGCAGCCATGCTGCTCGGAGCGTACGTCGTGATCGGCTCGCCCAGCTTGTTCGTCTCCGGGAAACGTACCGTCCTGGAGATGACAGTATGGAACACGGTCTCCCCGAACCGTTCGACCACCTCTTCGAGGATCTCCCGCGCGTGCAGTGTCCGCAGGTCGAACATCGTGGCGAGGATGCCCTCGATCTTGAGCTTCGGGTTGATCCGCTGCTGAACCGTCCGGATGGTCTTGTCGACCAGGAAGCCGAGCCCGCGCAGCGCGAAGTACTCGCACTCCAACGGGATGATCACACCGTCGGACGCGGTGAGCGCGTTGACGGTCAGAAGACCCAGCGACGGCTGGCAGTCGATCAGGATGAAGTCGTACTCCGGCCGCATCGGGTCGATCTCGCGCATCAGCATGGTCTCCCGCGCGACCTCGGTGACCAGCTGGATCTCGGCGCCGGACAGCGAGATGTCGGACGGAAGCAGATCCAGGCCGTCCACGCTGGTCTTCAAGCGGATGTCGGCGGCCCCGATCTCGTGGTCGATCACCAGGTCGTAGGTCGAAGCGTCGAGGCTCAACGGGTCGACACCGAGACCGATGGTGAGCGAGGCCTGCGGGTCGAAGTCGACCAGGAGCACGCGACGACCCAGCTCGGCGAGCGCTGCCCCCAGGTTGATCGCCGTCGTGGTCTTACCGACCCCGCCCTTCTGGTTCACGATCGCGATCACTCGCGCAGGACCGTGGGACGTCAAGGGCGGCGGCTTCGGGAACTTGATCCGAGGTCGTGGCGCCTCCTCGAGGTCGGCGCCGACGTCACGGGAGAGGGTCTCGTCGGTGGTTGCGGCCGACTCAGCCGACGGACCCGACTCAGCCGATGGACCCGGTGCACTCGGGCCGGACTGCACGGGCTGGGTGTTCTCGGTATGCGACATGCCCTGAGGATCGTCATGGGCAGATGTGGTACCGGGACCGTTGGTCGTGTCGTTCACGGTTCGCCTAACCTCCTGCCCATCTGGCCGATCCCCCAACTCGTCGAACTCAGCCGATCGGCCGTCCGCCGGCGTCAACACCCTACGGTGCCGAATGGTGCCACTTATGACGGTAGTCCTTCCGCCGCGGTTTAGGCTCGCGCACGGGGGTGTGTCGCGGCATAGACTTCGCGGAGCTTGTCGACCGTGACGAGCGTATAGACCTGGGTCGTCGTCACCGAAGCGTGCCCGAGCAGCTCCTGCACCACCCGAACGTCGGCACCTCCGTCCAGCAAGTGCGTCGCGAACGAGTGCCGCAGCGTATGCGGCGAGACCTCACCGCTCACCTTCGCACGTTCCGCGGTGGTCCGCAGCACGGTCCACGCACTCTGCCGCGACAGCCTGCTGCCCCTGGCGTTGAGGAACAACGCGGGAGTGCCACGCCCTCGTGTGGCGAGCACGGGACGGGCCCGCACCTGGTACGCCGCGACCGCCTGGCAGGCGTACGAACCGATCGGAACGATCCGTTCCTTGCCACCCTTGCCGCGTAGCAAGACCGAGCCAGCATCGAGGTCGAGGTCGTCGACGTCCAGCCCGACGGCTTCGGAGATCCGCGCACCCGTGGCGTAGAGCACCTCGAGCAGTGCCCGGTCCCGGTGCGCGAGAGGAGTGTCGCCGACGCTCGCCGCTTCGAGGATCCGCTCCACTTCGGCAAGTGGCAGGGCCTTGGGCAGGCGGCGGGGCGGGGTGGGTGGGTGGACCTCCCTGGCCGGGTCGGTGGGTGTCGCGCCTTCACGGTGCGCGAACTTGTGGTAACCGCGAACCGCTACGAGGGTCCGGGCCGCCGAGCTCTGGCCGAGCGGCGGGTGGTCGGCGTCGCCTTCACGGAGCCAGACCAGGAAGTCGCTCACGTCGGACTCACGGATCTGGTCGGGCCGCTCGATACCGCGGCCTACCAGGAAGTCGTGGTAGCGCCGCAGGTCACGGCGGTACGACGCCAAGGTGTTGTCAGCGACCCCCCGCTCGACAGCGAGGTGCTCGAGGTAACCGCGGATCGACCTCTCGAGCATCAGGCGAGAACCTCGTCGATCCCGACCCATGACAGGCTGTGCGCCTCGGCGACAGCGGCATTCACCAGGTGGCCGTCGTAGGTGTTGAGGCCCCGGGCGAGAGCGCGGTCGGTCCGGCACGCCTGCCGCCAGCCGTGGTCGGCGAGTTCGAGCACGTAGGGCAAGGTGACGTTCGTCAGCGCGTACGTCGACGTGTGTGGCACGGCTCCCGGCATGTTCGTCACGCAGTAGAACACCGAGTCGTTCAGGTAGTACGTAGGGTCCTCGTGGGTGGTCGGTCGGGACCCTTCGAAGCACCCGCCCTGGTCGATGGAGATGTCGACCAGCACGCTCCCCGGCTTCATCCGTGCGACCTGCTCGTTCGTCACGAGCGTTGGAGCCTTGGCGCCTGGGATGAGCACCGCGCCGATGACCAGGTCGGCATCGAGGATGGCGCGCTCGATCTCGTACGCATTGGACGCGATGGTCTGCAAGTGACCGCGGTACATCCGGTCAGCCCGGCGTAGCCGTTCGATGTTCTTGTCCAGCAGCAAGACCTCTGCCTGCATGCCGACCGCGATGACTGCCGCGTTGAGCCCAGACACGCCGGCGCCGATCACGACGACCTTCGCCGCGTACACACCCGACACCCCGCCCATGAGGATGCCGCGCCCGCCACCCTGACGCATGAGGTGGTATGCGCCGACCTGAGTCGCCAGCCGACCCGCGACCTCGCTCATCGGTGCGAGCAACGGTAACGAGCCGTCGTCCAGCTGAACGGTCTCGTACGCGATCGCGGTCACACCCGAGTCGAGGAGTGCCTCGGTGCAGCTCTGCGAGGCGGCAAGGTGCAGGTACGTGAAGAGCACCTGGTTCTTGCTGAGCTTGCCGTACTCCGACTCGAGCGGCTCCTTGACCTTGAGAATCAGCTCCGCCTCGCTCCAGACGTCATCGGCATGGGGCACGATCCGAGCTCCGGCCCGAACGAAGTCCTCGTCTGGAATCGCCGAACCTAGCCCCGCTCCCTGCTCGACCATGACCTGGTGACCGTGGCGGACCAGCTCGTGTGCGCCTGCCGGCGTGAGCGCGACACGGTACTCGTGCGACTTGACTTCCTTCGGAACCCCGATCTTCACGGCTCTCAACGCCTCCCTGAGGTCGAGGCCCGACGTGAGTTGCCGGGTCTGTGTGTGGCTTTAAGGTCGCACTCGCGAGATAGCCGCGCAAGCATCGCTCCGGCCCGGCGGTTGCCACCTCGACGGGGGTGTGTGATGGCTGAACGCCGCGCCTCACCTCTTCGCCACGGTTGGCAGGGAGCGTGCTGCAGACCGTACTCGACGAAGGGTGAAGGTTAGGACAAGCCAGGAGCAATGGGACGTGGTTCGGAGCCGAGGATGCGTCGTTCGGGCCGGCGTCTGCACCTCGTCATGTGACGTACGCCGCTTCGCCGTCCTCGGCGTGTTTCACCACCCTCGCACGGTTCGGGCCTTACAGTGAGAGGAGTCTCAGCGTGGTCGCATCCACGTGCACCGCCGGTCTCGCCTGACCCTTGATGCAGCCGTGGGTGCCGTCGGCCAGCTCAGACCATCTCCATGGACCGTCGAGGCGCTGGTGACGAGTTGGTGGCGCCCGGGCGGGGGTTCGCCGTGGCCGGTCCAGCCCTTGTTCCGGCCGCTGCGCACGACGCAAGCGGACGTCGACCGGGCGGTGTCCGGCGAGGCTCCGGCGGCGCAGCCCGCGCTGCTAGCAGTGTGAGACGACGAAAGACGCTCCTAGGCCAACATCATGGAGCGAATCTGGGCAGGCGAGATCCATTGAGACGAACCGAAATTCCTACAGTACGGCTCGCATCGATCTCAGATATGAGATATTGTCAGCGACCATGACCGAAGCATACCTGCGCCGGATCGGCAGCCTGATCCGCGACTCACGCCAGCACCGTGGCTGGACCCAGGCACGACTCGCCGAAGTGCTCGGCACCAGCCAGAGCGCCATCAACCGGATCGAGCACGGCCAGCAGAACCTCTCACTCGAGATGCTCGCCCGGATCGGCGAGGCACTCGACTCAGAGATCGTCTCGCTCGGCACATCCGGACCGATGCATCTGCGAGTGGTCGGCGGCCGGGAGCTCTCGGGCAGCATCAACGTCAAGACCAGCAAGAACGCCGGCATCGCGCTGCTCTGCGCTTCGCTGCTCAACAAGGGGCGCACGATACTGCGCAGCGTCGCTCGGATCGAGGAAGTCAATCGCATCATCGAGGTGCTGAACAGCATCGGCGTCCGCACGAAGTGGCTGGGCAGCAACAACGACCTCGAGATCGTTCCACCGGAGAAACTCGATCTTGACAGCATGGACGTCGAGGCGGCCCGGCGGACTCGGACGGTGCTGAACTTCCTCGGCCCTCTGATGCACCTGGAGGATCGGTTCAAGATCCCGTACGCCGGAGGATGCGACCTCGGCACCCGCACCGTCGAGCCGCACATGGTGGCGCTACGCCAACTCGGCTTGGAGGTCAAGGCGACCGGTGGCTTCTACCACGCCGAGGTCGACCGCTCGGTCAAGCTGACGCGGCCCATCGTGCTCATCGAACGCGGCGACATGGCGACCGAGAACGCCCTCATGGCGGCGGCCCGTCGAGAGGGCACGACGGTGATCCGCAACGCGAGCCCGAACTACATGGTTCAGGATCTGTGCTTCTACCTCACCAAGCTGGGCGTGCAGATCGAGGGCATCGGGACGACGACCCTCACCGTGCACGGCGTACCTGAGATCGACTGCGACGTCGACTACGCGCCGTCCGAGGACCCGATCGAGGCGATGAGCCTGATCGCCGCGGCCATCGTGACCGGCTCCGAGATCACCATCAAGCGGGCACCGATCGAGTTCTTGGAGATCGAGCTCGCGATCCTCGAAGAGATGGGCCTGACCTACGAGCGCAGCGCCGAGTACTCCGCTGTCAACGGGCACACCAGGCTCGTCGACCTGCGCATCATCCCGTCGCGCCTGCGCGCACCCATCGACAAGATCCACCCGATGCCCTTCCCGGGGCTGAACATCGACAACCTGCCGTTCTTCGCCATCATCGCCGCGACGGCTCACGGGACGACCCTGATCCACGACTGGGTGTACGAGAACCGCGCGATCCACCTCACCGAGCTGAACAAGCTGGGTGCCCGTGTCCGACTGGCGGATCCACACCGGATCTATGTCGACGGCCCCACCCACTGGTCGGGCGCGGAGGTCATCTGCCCACCGGCCTTGCGTCCCGCGGTGTGCATCCTCCTGGCCATGCTCGCGGCCAAGGGCACGTCGGTGTTGCGCAACATCTACGTGATCAATCGCGGGTACGAAGAGCTCGCCGAGCGACTCAACCTGCTGGGCGCCCAGATCGAAACGTTCCGCGACATCTGAGCCACGAGGGCTGGGCGGGCTGCCCAGCCCTTGTGCCACGCGGCGATGCGGTGGTCTTGGTTGGCAAGGATCGTTGCGACGGTTCGTGCAGGTCGAGGCGGTCGCCGTGCCAGAAGTCAGAGCACCATCTCCTGCTCAGATCAACGTTGCAAGAGGTTTGCAACGCGAGACAGGGTGATCTGGAGGTTCGCCTCAGACGTGAGCTCGAGCGCTTCGGGCACGCTGAGCCAGCGCACCGGAGCATCTGGCCGCTCCGCCCGCGCCGCCTCGGGTTCGCTGGTCGCCAGGACGAACCGCAGGTCGGCATGCTCATGAGCAGGTTCGTCACCATGAGCCGGTACCGGCACGATCACCACATGAAGCAGCGACGCGTCCGGCCACGGCACGAGATCGGGTAGCCCGGTCTCCTCGCGACCCTCCCGTAGGGCGATGTCGATCGGTTCGCTCTCTCCAGGATCGGCGTGACCTCCTAGTTGCAGCCACGCCTTCTGGCGTGGATGCCAGCGCAGCAAGATCCGCCGTGTAGGCGGATGGACGACCACGGCAGACGACGTGATGTGCAGCGGAGTCTTCCGTGACCACGGATCGTCACTTGCCCGCAGGAGCTCGTGCACGCGTGCGACGTCGGCACGCTCCGCCGATCCCGATGGATGAAATCGGGCGAGCACGTCGGCCACCGGTTGCCGCAGACTGGGTTCGACCACGCTGACCAACGTACTGCAGCCCTCTGCAGCCCGACGACAGCACCAGCAAGAGGAACACCCAGACCAAGGGAGATGCATGCCGAGACCTAACATCCTGCTGCTGCACTGTCACGATCTCGGACGGTTCCTTGGCTCGTACGGCATATCGACGGTACACACGCCGCACCTTGACGCATTAGCCAACGAGGGAGTTCGCTTCAGCCAGGCGTACTGTGTCGCACCCCAGTGCAGCCCATCACGCGCATCGCTCTTCACAGGACGCTATCCACAGCAGAACGGCGTCCTCGGCCTCACGCACAGTCATTTCGGCTGGGACTTGGCACCCGAGGAGCAGCACCTGGCCGCGACACTCCGGACGTACGGATACTCCACCCACCTCATCGGGGTCCACCACGAGTCACGGATCAGACCGGACGACGAGGTAGGCGCGCGACTCGGCTTCGACAGCGTGCGTACCGGCGGCAACGCAGAGGCAGTCGCCGATCGCACCGTACGAAAGCTCGCCGAGCTGGCCTCATCCGAGTCGCCGTTCTACCTCCAGGTCGGTTTCGTCGAGCCACACCGAGTTCAGTCGTCTCGTAACGAGCGCGGCACGATGGGCTTCGTCGCCGATGGCGTCGATCCGGACGACGAACGCGGCGTGACCGTGCCGGCGTACCTGGAAGACACACCGGATTCGCGAGCAGAGATCGCCGAGCTGCAGGGTGCTGTGCGATACATGGATGCGCACGTGGGTTGCGTACTCGATGCGCTTCGGACACAAGGACTGGCCGGCAACACCATCGTCGTCTTCACAACCGACCACGGCCTTGCGCTCCCACGGGCGAAGTGCACGCTGTACGACCCCGGCTTGGAGGTTGCGGCGTTGTTCCGGGTGCCGAACCGAGCAGCGTGGCGCCAGCGGGTGGTCGACGGTCTCGTGTCGAACATCGACTTCTTCCCCACACTGCTCGAGTTGGTCGACGTACCAGTGCCCGGAAACGTCGCCGGTCGAAGCCTCGTGCCCCTCGTCGAGTCAGGTACGCAGATCCGCAAGGAGATCTTCGGGCAGATCACGTACCACGACTACTACGACCCGCGCCGCTGTGTGCGCACGGAGCGCTACAAGCTGATCGCCAACTTCAGCTCGGCACCCGAGGTGATGGACTGCAGTCAGTCGTGGCGCCCACGGTCGATGCCGCGCAGCGTCACCACAAGCACGGTTCCCTACCACCCGCCACTCGAGATGTACGACCTCGCCGCGGATCCGCACGAGTTCACCAACATCGTCGACACCGCGCCAGCCGCGGAGCGGGACGCCCTGCTCGACGCTCTTGTCGGGTGGATGCGCGACGTCGACGATCCCCTGCTCGAAGGGGCGGTGACCGGGCCGCTGCATCGGACGACCCTCGACGCGCTTCTCGCGGACCGTCACTGAGTGCTCGGGACAGCCGGCTCCGCCACACGTCGGGGTTTCCGGATTCTGCCGAGGTTCGCGACCAGCGCCGCGAACGCACCGCCCGCCAGGGCGAACAGGAAACCCGTGCTCGCGCCGAAGCTGTCGATGATCCGACCAGCGACCGCTCCCCCGCCGGCGATCCCGCCGACGACCGCACTGCTCGTCCAGGCAAGCCCTTCGCTCACCCGGGTGGACGGAACGATCTGCACGGCGAGCGAGGAGCTCGCGATCAACGTGGGTGCGATCGTGAATCCCACACCGAAGACCAAGACACCCAGCAGCCACAGGTTGTCGACGAAGGGCAACGGGATCATGGCACACGCCATGGCCGCCGTGCCGAGCCGGAACTGCAAGGACACGGACGGTCGGGACCGCAGGCTCCCCACCAGGATGCCCGCCAGCATCGACCCCGTGGCACAGGTCCCCAGCAGGACTCCTGCCCAGGCGCGCGCATGGTGCTCGGTGGCAAGCGCGATGACCGAGATGTCGAACGACCCGAACAGGCCGCCGACGCCGACGCAGGCCACCACGAGCGGCAGCATCACACTCCAGCCGAGCGGTGGCGCCGGTCCTCGTCCGGTCCCGTCAGTGTGTGACGGTGGCGGCGCCGACTCGCGAAGCTGGGCGAGCCACAGTGTGCCGACCAGTCCGCACACAGCTGCCGTGAGCAGCCCGGCGATCGAGCTGACCGTGGTCGCGAGGAACGTCACGAGCGGCGGGCCCACGATGAAGAGGAACTCCTCGGCGACCGCTTCGAAGGAGAAGGCGGTCTGCAGTTCGGGCCCCTCGCCCAGCACATGGCGCCAACGTGCTCGTACGTACGCACTGATCGTCGGAGAGCTCGCGCCACCCAGTGCCGCCAACAGGTGCGCGATCACCACGGGTTGCTCGGACTCCAGCACGACGATGAGGCCACCGAGCGCCGTGGCATGCGTCACCGCGATGAACGGAAGGATCCGACTCTGGCCGTAGCGGTCGACGACCCGCGCCTGAAGCGGCGTGCAGACTGCGCGCGCGACGACGTACGCAGCCGACACCGAGCCGGCCAGGCCGTAGGAGCCGGTCCGATCGGACACGAGGATGACGATGCCCAGCACCACCATGGACATCGGGAGTCGAGCCACGAATCCACTGATCGAGAACCACGGCGCCCCGGGCTTCTGGAGCAGTACGCGATATGAACCGAGCATGGGAAGACACTAACTAGCACGAGCGGTCAGGACGCGGCCCGGACGAAGGCCGAAACTGCAGCCCGGATCGCCGGCCGTCGATCGGCGTCCGCCCGCCACAAGGCGTACACGTGTCGACGCAAGGCGGGCTGCAACGGGACGATCCGGACGTTGCGAGGGATCGGGCTACGGCCCAGTCGAGGCATCAGGGCGATGCCCAGCCCAGCAGACACCAGGGCGAGCTGGGTGGCGTGCTCGTTGGCCGTGTGGACGATACGCGGTTCGCTGCCCAACGAACGCAGGGTCTGTGCCAACCAGCCAAAGCAGAGGCTTCCGTGCGGCCAGCTCACCCAGGGTTCGCTCGCGAGCTCGGCAAGCCTGACCGACTTCCTGCCGGCCAGGGGATGTGTCGCGGGCAGGGCCACATCGCAGGGGTCGGTGAGGATGGGTTGTCGGAGCGTGTTGTCGGGCACCGGGAGCGGTCCGCCATCCCAGTCGAGCGTGATCGTGATGTCGACCTCGCCGCGAGCGAGGAGCGGTAGCGAGCCGTCCGGGTCGATCTCACGCAGTTCGACCTCGAGCTGCGGATGCTCGGTTCGCAGGCTCTGCAGCACCGCCGGACCGAGACCACGTGCGGCCGTTGGAAACGCCGCGACGACCAGTCGGCCCACCGGCCGGTCGCGATGGGCCTCCAAGTCGGCTTCGGCGCGTTCGACCAGCGACAGGATCTCCGCGGCGTGCACGACCAACCGATGGGCGGCATCGGTCAGGCGCACTCCGCGTCCGTTGCGTTCGACCAAGCGCTGCCCGACCTCGCGCTCCAGCTTCGCGATCTGCTGCGAGATTGCCGGCGCGGTGACGTGCAAGGCATCCGCTGCGGCGCTGACCGATCCGTACATCGCGACGGCGTGGAGAGCGCGCAGACGCTCGAGGTTCAACATGTAACAGAAACTAAAGTAAAAACTAAGATTAATTCAATTGTGTTTAAGCATGCTTTCCGTCGAAGGTAGGGGCATGACGCTCGACCGTACGACGGTGAACCGCTGGTCTCGGTACGGCGGTCTCGCGCTGATCTGGGGCCTCAGCTTCATGTTCATCTCGATCGGCGTTCAGGCTCTCGCCCCGCTCCAGGTGGCGTTGGTGCGACTGATCTTCGGTGGCGTGACGCTGATCCTGATCATGTTGCTGCGCGGACAGAAGCTCCCGCGTGGGTGGCGGATGTGGGGACACCTGGCAGTCGCCGGCCTGACCTACAACGCGATTCCTTTCACGCTCTTCGCCTTCGCGGCGACTCTGATCCCGTCCGCCCTCCTCGGAGTCGTCAACGCTACGACGCCCCTCTTCACGTTGCTGCTCGCGCTGATGGTGCTGCCGACCGAGCGGCCGACGCCTGTCCGAGTCGCGGGGATCGTGGTCGGATTCGCGGGCATCGTCGTCGTGATGGGTGGACCGGCGATATGGCAGGACATCGCGGGGGGAATCGTCAGCGAGGTCGTGCTCGGCACGGCGATGTGCCTTGCGGCATCGGCGAGCTACGGCGTGGCGAGCGTCTACACGCGTCGCTACCTCACCACGTCAGGCCATCCCACAGTGTCGCTTGCAGCCGGTCAGGTCATCGCGGGCGCGGTTCTGGTCGCCCTGATCACGCCAGCGTTCTCCGGATGGCCGAGCGAGCTTCCGCTACACGTGGTGCTGTCGATGCTGGCCCTCGGCTGCCTCGGCACCGGCGCGGCGTACCTGCTCTTCTACGGACTCGTGCGCGACCTGGGCGCCACGGCAGCGAGCACGGTCACGTACCTCCTCCCCGTGGTGGCTGTCGTGGCAGGTGCTCTCGTGCTCGACGAAAAGTTGACCTGGTATCAGCTGCTCGGCGGGGCACTCGTCCTCGTCGGCGCCGTGCTCGCGCAACACACGGGTTCTGTGCGTGCTGCCAGATAGCCTGGCCCACGAAGGCATGACGGACCGAGCGCCATGGTCTTACGGCGTTCGACGTCGCTCACGGTGGGTTGATCAAGGAGCGAGCACATTGGAACTCAGCGAAACCGACCTGCGTCATCTCCGGCGTTGCGTTGATCTTGCAGAACAGGCACTGGTATCCGGTGACCAGCCGTTCGGTTCCGTTCTCGTGGCCGCGGACGGCACGGTGTTGTTCGAGGACCACAACCATGTGGCAAGCGGCGACCAGACACGCCACCCCGAGTTCGAGATCGCCCGCTGGTCGACGGCTCACCTGACACCTGCGGAGCGGGCTGCCGCAACTGTCTACACCTCGACCGAGCACTGCCCCATGTGCGCCGCCGCGCATGGCTGGGTCGGCCTCGGCCGGATCGTCTACGCCAGCTCCTCCCAGCAGCTCGCCGCCTGGCTCGCCGAGCTCGGCGTCCCACCGCCGCAAGTCCGTACCCTTCCGATCAACGACGTCGTGCCAGGCGTGAGAGTGCAGGGCCCGGTGCCCGAGCTCGCTGAACGCGTCCGCGACCTGCACCGCCGGTTCCACACACAACGCTCGCCGGCCGGAAGCGAGCGGTAGGTGCCCGCAAGCACATCGCCACTACAGCGGGACTACAGGCCGACCCCGAACCCTGGCTGGTATGTCGGCAATCCGTGTGTGGAGATCCATCATCGCCTTGTGCCTCACGATCCTTGTCGTGAGCGGCCCAGCAGTTGGGTCGGTCGCCGCAGCCGGTACGACGAAACGGCACCCGCAGGTCGGGCGAGCTGACGACGGCGAGGTCCGGCCGGGCTCACTCCTTCTGCTCCTGGATTCGTCGGGATCGATGAAGGAACCCGACGCCTCCGGGACAAGCAAGATCGAGGCCGCGAAACAGGCGCTCACGACCGTGATCGACGATCTGCCAACCGACATGAGCGTCGGGCTTCGGGTCTACGGCGCCACGATCTTCGACAAGAGCAACCCGAAAGCCTGCTCGGACTCCCAGCTCGTCGTCCCCATCGGCCCGGCCGACAAACCGGCGCTGAAGCGGGCGATCAAGAAGTACCGGCCGTGGGGCGAGACGCCGATCGCGTACTCGCTACGGCAGGCCGCGAAAGACCTCGGCTCGGAGGGCAAGCGCACCATCCTGCTGGTGTCCGATGGCGAGGAGACCTGTGACCCGGACCCGTGTGTGGTGGCACGCGACATCCATGCGAAGGGCATCGACCTGAGGATCGACGTCGTGGGCCTGCATGTCGACGCCCGGACCAAGCGGCAGCTGGCCTGCATCGCCGACGCGGGCGGAGGTACGTACTACGACGCGCAGGATGCCGACGACCTGGCTGCGAGCCTCGACCAGTCGGCGCTTCGATCGTTCAAGGACTTCCAGGTGTCCGGCACGCCGATCGAGGGTGGCCTCCAGCCCAGTGAGGCGCCAGAGATCGGAGCCGGCCAGTACACCGATACGCTCGCGCCCGCGGGTGCGCAGACCGGGCGAATCAAGTACTACATGCTCACGCGTACTCCCGGCGCGACCCTCCACGCCGCTCTCACCGCACGACCCAAGACGCGGGCAGGATCGGCTGCGAGCAGCGAGGAGATCACGCTGCGGCTCCTGACACCGTCCGGGGACGAAGAGTGCACCTGGGGCCACGGCGCTGCTTTCGAGTGGTCGTCGGACCGGGACTTCCTCAACGCCTCGGTGTTTCTGGGACCGGAAGGAAACTCGAGCGCGAGCCAGTACCTCGCCGACGAGTGTACCGAGAGCGACCGCCTGCTGCTCAAGGTGGAACGCGACGAGAGCGGACCGGGCACGGGTCCGGAGGATCCGGTCGAGCTCCTCGTGATCGAGGAACCACCGGTCGAGAACCTCTCCGAGCTGCCACCGGCAGTCGAGGACTCCGACCTCACGAGCAAGGCTCTCCCATCAGGCTCGAGCCAGGGCACGGTCGAGGGCGGCGGCAGCTTCTCCGACGCCATCACCCTGACACCCGGCACGTGGACCAGCACTCTCCAGCCCGGCGAGCAGCTCTTCTACCGAGTGCGCGTCGACTGGGGCCAGACGGCGTCCGTCACGTTCCGGCTGCCGACGAACCCTCAGCTCGCGAGCCTGGTCGGCGGGCCCGGCTGCGGCGAGAAGATCGAGCTTCGTGCGTACGCACCCGACCGAGCCGAGCTCTTCCTGCCCGGCGGGAGCGATCGGAACGCAACGAGCACGACCAGGTGCTACCGCAGCGACGACTACCTTCACGCCACACTGCCGCAGGTGCGGTTCCGCAATCGCGAGGACGGTGGTGGCGAGTCCATCCAGCCCGCGTCGCTCGCGGGGTACTACTACTTCGCGATCCAGCAGAACCAGGACTCCTCGGGACGCAAGTTCCAGGAGGAGTTCGAGGTGACCGTGGCCGTGAACGGTGAGCCGTCGGGAGTTCCGGAGTACCGGGAGCCATCACCGCAAGCGCAGCCGGCCAAGGAGGAACGCGGCGCAAGCTCCCAGGACAAGTCGCACAACGCACAGCCGCCGGTGAACTCGTCGCCTGGGAGCAGAAGCGACACGCTGGTGCCCGTCGCTCTCGCTGGAGGTACCGGACTGGTGGTCTTCGCGGGCGGCGTCGTCCTCGCGGTCCTCCTCATCCGTCGGCGCCCCGCAACGGCCAAGGTACACCCCGGGGCCTCGCCCACGCCTCCCCACCAGGGATACCAGCAACCCCCTGATCGGCCCGGTGAGCCCGGACGGCCGCCGTGGTGAGGCCGCCGGTGTCGCGCTGGCCGTGACACGCTCGGGCGTCCCACACACCGGCACGATCCATCGACCCACATCTGGTGACGACGTAGCGGACTGATCCCGGAGGGCGGTCCGCTACGTACACCGAGATGATGGGTCATGTGGACGTGGACGCGGCGGGACGCCCAGATGCCCCGGACCGGCATGGGCTCGTACGGATCCGGGTGCTGGGACCACTCGAGGTCGAGCTCGGCGACGAACGCGTCACGCTGAGGGCTGCCAAGTGGCGCTCGTTGCTTGCCCGGCTCATCGTCGCCGACGGCCAGGTGGTGTCGGTCGACCAGCTGATCGACGAGCTGTGGCCGGACGGGCCGCCACGAGGAGCGGTCAACCAGATCCACGGCTATGTCATGCGGGTACGCCGGGCGCTCGGCGATGCCGACGGTCAGCTCCTGCGTACCAGGTCTCCCGGCTACCAGCTGTGCCTCGAGCCCGACGCTCTCGACGCGGTGCGATACGAACGCCTCCACGCCGAAGGCTTGGCCGCTCTGGCAGCCGGCGATCCGGGCCGAGCGGCCGACGTGTTGCGAGAGGCACTGGACCTGTGGCGAGGCCCGGCGTTCAGCGACGTCGCGTCGAGCACCGCCATCTCCGCCGACGCCCAGCGGCTCGAAGAGCAACGCATGGCCACCATCGAGGCGCGGGTCGACGCCGATCTGGCCTTGGGTCGCCACGCAGCACTCGTCGTCGAGCTTCCCTCCCTCGTCGAGGCGGAGCCCTTCCGGGAACGCCGGTGGGAGCAGTTGATGCTCGCCCTCTATCGCAGCGGCAGGCGGGCGGACGCCCTCGACGCCTACCAGCGGCTGTACCGGCGGTTACGTCACGAGCTGGGCATCGAGCCCGGACCCGAGGTTCGCGCCTTGCACCAGCGGATCCTTCGGTCGGATCCCGCTCTGGACGCACCGCCACCAGGGCCGACGGGCGGCACAGCATCCGGCTCTCTCGAGGACACGTCGTCGCGTCGTGCCGCGCCGGCGCCCCCGGTGCCACGGCAGCTGCCTGCTGACGTGATGGACTTCACCGGTCGAGCGCGCGAGCTGCAACGGCTCGACGCAATCCTCGACCAGACACCGGTGGCCACAGGTGTGCCGATCGGGATCATCTGTGGGATGGCAGGCGTCGGCAAGACCTCGCTGTCGGTTCACTGGGGCCACCGAGTCGCCGCGCGCTTCCCCGACGGCCAGCTGTTCTGCGACCTTCGGGGATACGCGCTGTCACCACCGAGGGAACCCGGTGAGGTCGTCGCCGCGTTCCTGCGTGCCCTCGGCGTTGCCCCCGAACGGATCCCGACCGATCTCGACGAAGCGGCCGCCTTGTATCGCTCACTGCTCGCCGACAAGCGGGTCCTCATCGTCTTGGACAACGCCGGAAGCTCTGATCAGGTGCGGCCGCTGCTGCCCGGCAGCGCCTCCTGCATGGTCCTCGTCACAAGCCGCGACCGGCTGGCGGGTCTCACGGCGTCGCACGGGGCCGTACGTCTCAAGCTCGACAAACTACGTCCTGACGAGTCGTACACCTTGCTCGGCCGCATTGCAGGAGAGGAACGGATCGAGAGCGAGCGGACAGCTGCCGATCAGCTCGCCGAGCTCTGCCATCATCTCCCCCTCGCGCTCCGACTGGCCGGCAGCAATCTCGCCACCTCGCCGTCGCGAAGCGTCGCCGCCGCGGTCGGCGAGCTCGAGAACGCGGATCGGGTGGAGACGATCCGGGTGCAGTCCGATCCGGACGACTCCCTGCGTGCGGCGTTCGACCTCTCCTACTGCCGGCTCACCCCCGACGAGCAACGGATGTTCCGCCTCCTGAGCCTTGCTCCCGGACCCGACATCGGGACCGCCGGTGCAGCGGCGCTTGCGAACGTGGGCATCGGCCTTGCGGAGGCGCTGCTTCGGCGGCTCGCCGCTGTGCACCTCATCTCCGAGCATGCGGACGGACGCTATGCGTTCCATGACCTGCTCCGGGAGTACGCCGCACGACTCGCCGCAGAGGACGAGACCGAAGCCGAACGAACGATGGCGACGGCACGGCTTCTCACGTGGTACTGCGAGACCGCCGCGGCTGCAATCAGCACGGTCTTCCCTCACGTGATCCGACTACCAGAGGCGCGTACGACTCCGGGTCTTCAGGAAGAGAACACCGACGGTCGCAAAGGTCTTCTCGGCCCTCAGACCACCTCGGCAGGAGACGCGTTCGCGGATCGTGAGTCAGCAGCCGCATGGCTGGAAGCCGAGCGGGCATGCTTCGTACCGGTGGTTCGTTGCGCAGCCACCATGCCGCGCTCCGACCACCGTGGCGCCCCACCGGCCTGGCGGCTCGGCGACGTCCTGCGTAGCTACTACTTCTTCCGCCGTCAGCCGCGCGACTGGATCACAGTCGCAACGCTTGCGTGCTCGGCGGCGAGAGCGGACGGGAGCCGGGCAGGCGAGGCAGCCGCTGAGCTCAGCCTGACTCAGGCGTACCGGTGCATCGGTGACTACGCCGACGCGAGACGACACGGCCTGCGAGCCACCCAGCTGTGCCACGACGTGCGGTGGCCGGCCGGCGAGGCGGTCGCCTACAACGAGCTCGCGGTGATCGAGTTCGAGCAGGGTCGTTACCGGGCGGGCATCGAGCTGCAAGAACGCGCGGTCGTACTCGATCGGGTCTTCGGGAACACCGAGTACGAGATTCGGCACCGGATGAACATCGCGAGTGCCTACATCTACCTCGGCCAGCTCGCAGAGGCCGTCCGCCGGTTGGAGGACATTGTCGACCGAAGCGACGAGGACGCCTCACCTCAGCTTCGCAACGCAGCCCTCACGAATCTGGCCGAGGGCTACTGGTGGCAGGGCAGATACGACGATGCGCGCCGACGCCTCGAGCAGGCACTGCGTATCCAACGAACCGCTCGCTACGACTCTGCCCACCTCGTCACCACGGTCACGCTCGCGCGAGTGCATGCCGATCTCGGGAATCTCGCCGAGGCCGCTCAGTACGCCGAATCCGTTGCCAGCCTTGCCGAACGACTCCAGAGCAGACGCGCCGACGGCGCCGCTCTCGTCCTCCGAGCCGACGTGGCGATCCGACGGGACGAACCCGAGCAGGCGGTCGCCTGTGCCAGTAAGGCAGCTGAGCTGTTCAGCGACGGCGGAAACCAGCTCGAGCTCATCGACGCGCAGCTCATCCTGGGTCGGGCGTACGTCGAAATGGGCGATCATCCGGCGGCGCTCACTGCGGCACAGGCCGCACTCGCGAGCGCACGCAAGATCGAAGCGCGTGCATTCGAAGGATGCGCACTCACCCTTCTCGCCCAGATCTACCTTGCGACCGGCCAGGAGGCGAGGGCGACCGAGACCGCGAGAGAGGCGCTGCTCATCCATCGGGAGACCGGACATCGACCGGGTGAGCTGCGTACCCTCGAGCTCGGGCGCCTTCCATGACGCTCACGAGTCGGCCTTCTCCAGCATGGACAGCAGCTCGGGCACTCGACCCGAGACGTAGGCGAGCGCGAGGTGGTTGGCGTAGTCACGAGATTCCACGATCAGCCCATCGCGAACCCGCATGACGAAGATGCAGGGAGCGACGAACGTCCGTCCCGTGGTCGTCACCTCACCGTGGTACTCGAACTCCGCGACTATCACCTCGGGATCGACCGTTTGGTGCACGACGACGTTGCGTGCCCGCAGCTGCAACGGAATCCCGCTGGCGAACTCGAAGTGCTTGCGGATCCGGTCACGACCCTCCATCCGCTGGCCGAAGCCCAGGAAGGGATGTTCAACCACACAGTCCTCTGCGTACAGCTCGGGCAGAAGGCTCCATTTCTTGCCCGTGACACCGTCCAGCAGCGCTTGGAAGACAGCACGAGGTTCCTTCACGATCTCTCCTGTCACTCATCGGGCGTGCGTAAGACACCGGTCGAGGTTTCGACATGCCGTGACCTAAAATCGGAGTGCCCAGTCCGGTTAGCCCCATCATCCGGAGTGGTCACTCCGTTTGTCAAGCTGTCGTGGAGTATGTCGTGAACCTGCGGGCCGATGCCCGGCGGAACCGGGTACGCATCCTGGAGGCCGCGGACGCCGTGTTCTCCTCAGATGGTCTCGCCGCGTCGACCGAACAGATCGCACGCCGGGCAGGCGTCGGCATCGGCACGGTGTTCCGCCACTTCCCCACCAAGGACGACCTGGTGGAGGCGGTCGTCGTTCACCGCATCGAGCGCCTCGCCGACGAAGCAGAACGTCTCTCAGGTGACGAGGCCTTCTTCGAGTTCTTCGCCAACGTGATCAGGCAGGCTCGGGCGAACCTCGCGCTCCGGGATGCACTCGCCGACGAGTTCGGGCCAGCGCTCGCCTCCGCCAAACAACGCCTCAACGACGCCGGCCAAGCCTTGCTCGAGCGAGCGCAAGCAGCGGGTGTCGTGCGCAAGGACGTCAGCGCCGACGACCTCAAGGCGCTCGTGAACGGATGCCTGGTCATGGAACAGCATGCGCCCGACCCACCCGGACGAATGATCGAGGTCGTGTGCGCCGGTCTACGTCCCTGAATTCCTCGAGACCCGACAGGAGCTCGAGCCACACGTACTGCCGGAAAAGGCCGTGCTCGAACTCGGTGGACGCTGCGAAACTGGACTGCATGGACGTCCAAGCCGAGCCTGCCCTGCACGTGCCGCGAGAAGCCGACGCGTCGACGCAGAAGCTCTTCCGGTCGTTCGTACGTGACGGTCGGATCGTCGCGCTGCCTGCGAAGTACACCAAGCGACGCATGCTGCTCGACCACGTCGCCCAACTCTTCGAGCCCGGAATTCGCTACCCCGAGCATCGAGTCAACCTGATCCTGCGCAGGATCTACGACGACTACGCCGAGCTTCGCCGGGCGCTTGTCGACGAGGGGTTCCTCACCCGGGAGTACGGCGTCTACTGGCGCATCGGCGGCACGGTGATCGTCTGAGCCGTCCTGTGCTCGACCACGCGCGACGAGTTCGGTGTGCTACGAGGACGGCACGGCGGCACGGGCCGGCCATGGCGTGTCGGCCGGACGGAGTGCATCGAAGCCCTTCCCCTGCTTTGCGGTCCAGGCAGCGAGCGACCCCATCACCAGCGTCGGGTTGTGCAGCTCACCGGCCAGCACCTGCTCGACCACGTCCTCCAGCGGCGCCCATACGACCGGCATGTCGGCTTCCTCGTGAAGCCCGTTGTGACGTTCCGCCTCCGGCACCTCGCTGAGATCACGGGCCAGGAAGATGCGCAGCGACTCCGTGGTCATGCCCGGCGAGGTGAACGCGTCGAGCAGCACCCGCCAGTCCCGCGCCCGCACATGGCCCTCCTCGTAGAGCTCGCGTTGCGCAGCGGCGAGATAGTCCTCCCCTTCGACGTCCAGCAACCCGGCCGGCGGTTCGTAGAGTCGATGCCCTACCGGATGCCGGTACTGGCGCACGAGCAGCATGCGGTCGCGGTCGTCCAGGGCAATGATCCCCACCGCACCGGGATGAACGACGACGTCTCGGACGAACTGCGGTCTCTCGGCGGCCTCTTCACCATCGAGAGCGCGACCTACCACGACGTCCCGGCGGACCGCGATGACCCGATCCGTACGCAGGGAGTACGTCGAGGACTCGACCGGCCACCGTTCGGGGATGTCCCGCAGCCTGTCGGTGTGCTCGGCGTCCTCGCTCACTTACGCACTCCTGCCCGCAGCCACTCGGCACCCAGCTCGAGCGATCCCGGCACGGATTCGGCCTCGGCGGCTTCGTCCGAGACGACCCCGCCGGACTCGGTAGCCACACCGGTGCGCGACTCCTTGTACGCCTTGTCCACGCTCATGTCCTCCACCGGGAGCTGCATCTCGCGTTGCCGGTCGAGCGCGGCCTCGATCAAACCGGCGAACAACGGATGCGCACGGATTGGACGGGACCGGAGCTCCGGATGTGCCTGAGTCGCCACGAAGTACGGATGCACGTCCTGCGGCAGCTCGATGAACTCCACCAACTGACCGTCGGGCGACGTACCGGACACGACCAGCCCTGCCGCCTCCAGCTTGGCGCGATAGGCGTTGTTGACTTCGTACCGGTGCCGATGCCGCTCCTCGACGTAGGGCTCGGCGTACAGGCGGCGGGTCAGCGTGCCGTCCAGGAGCTTGGCTGGATACAGACCGAGCCGCATGGTGCCACCCAGATCGCCTGCTCCGGCGACGATCTCGCGCTGTTCCTCCATCGTCGCGACGACCGGGTGAGCGCAGCTGGGATCGAACTCCGTGGAGTTCGCACCTTCAAGACCGGCGACGTTGCGGGCGAACTCGATCACCATGCACTGCAGCCCAAGACACAGGCCGAGGATCGGGATCTGGTGTTCCCTGGCGTACGTGATCGCGCCAACCTTGCCTTCGACGCCGCGTACGCCAAAGCCACCCGGGATGCACACGGCGTCCACGTCCGACAGGTGCTTGGCCGCGCCCTCGGGTGTGGCGCACTCGTCGGACGCCACCCAGCGAATGTCGACCCGGGTGTCGTGGTGGAAGCCTCCGGCTCGCAGCGCTTCCGTCACCGAGAGGTACGCGTCGGGCAGGTCGATGTACTTGCCGACGAGCGCCACCGTCACGTGATTCGCTGGATGGTGCACCCGGCGCAGCAGCTGATCCCACCGCGTCCAGTCCACGTCCCGGAACGGGAGGTTGAGCCGACGGACGAGGTACGCGTCGAGGCCTTCCGCGTGCAGCACTTTGGGAAGGTCGTAGATGCTCGGGACGTCGGGATTCTCGATGACTGCTTCCTCGTCGACGTCACACATCAACGAGATCTTGCGCTTGACGCTCGGCGGCAGCTCACGGTTGGAGCGACAGACGATCGCGTCAGGCTGGATACCGATGCTGCGGAGGGCCGCTACCGAATGCTGCGTCGGTTTGGTCTTGAGCTCCCCAGACGGACCGAGATACGGCACGAGCGAGACGTGCAGGAAGAAGACGTTGTCGCGTCCGACGTCGTGTCGCACCTGCCGTGCAGCTTCCAGGAACGGCAGAGACTCGATGTCACCGACGGTTCCGCCGATCTCAGTGATCACGACGTCGATGTCGGGTCCTGCCATGGCCCGGATCCGGGCCTTGATCTCGTTGGTGATGTGCGGGATGACCTGGACGGTGTCGCCGAGGTAGTCGCCGCGCCGCTCCTTCGCGATCACACTCGAGTAGATCTGACCGGTGGTGACGTTGGCGCTTCGTCCGAGATCGACGTCGAGGAAGCGCTCGTAGTGACCGATGTCGAGATCTGTCTCAGCGCCGTCGCCCGTGACGAATACCTCCCCGTGCTGGAAGGGATTCATGGTTCCGGGGTCGACGTTGAGGTACGGATCGAGCTTCTGCATCGTCACCCGCAACCCGCGGGCCTTGAGCAGATTCCCCAGACTCGAGGCGGTGAGGCCTTTGCCGAGGGAGGAGGCGACGCCCCCGGTGACGAACACGTGCCTGGTCGGCGTCGAGATTGCCAAGGCAGCTCCCCGTGGTCTTGTCCAGCCGGACACCCGGGCGGAATCCGGCAGCTCCACGGGCTTTCAGCCTATCAACGCCGACCCACGAATCGACACGCCACGCCGATCGGCCATCCGGTTCACTTTGTCCGCAGAAGCACCCAGTCAGCCCGGTAGGTCCGAGGCCTACCGGGCCGTGGGCCTGCGTGGGAGCACTCCGTCAATCCCGTATCGCGCACCGTAGTGACCGACGCGCCCTGCCCGCTGCTCGGCCAAGGCCCAGACGACAGCCAGGTGGCCGCTCGGCAGGTCGGCAACGTCGACCGTCGACACCTCGGCGCGCGCGTGGACATCCTCCCGGACCGCCGAGATCGCCGGAGCCTCCCTCCCTGGCGACACCTCTCCTGCGACCACCACGCCCTTTCCGGCGGCGTCGAAGCATCGTGTGAGCGCAACCCAGGCATCAATCGTCGACGTGGTCTGCGTCGCCTCGAGGAACGCCGCTGTGCCGCCGGCTCGTCTCTCGAGATCGGCGTTCTCCGCAGGAGGCGCCACGATGATCGCGTATTCGGCGCGGCGCAGGTCAGCTGGCGCACGGATCAGGTCTGCCTCAGCGAACGCGCCCAGCACGGTCGTCGTGTTGGCGTCCGCCTGGGTGGCGGCCGGATCGGTGGTGAGCACGGCTCCGGCCAGCACACCAGATGCCCTGGAGTACGGCGAATCGACGTCGCAGGACGATCCGGCGCGTCTTCCCACTCGAGCGGCCAGCAGGTCCACGAACTGCCGCTGGTCGGGATCGACCCATTTCGACGTGATCGCGACGGTTCCGGTCACCGTGGCGTCCGCTGACTCGACAGCTTCCCGTACGGAGGTCAAGGTCTCCGAGCGGGCGTACGGCAGTCCGACGAGCACCACGGACGTGCCCGAGAGGGTGCCCTTCACCAGATCCGGGAGAAGTTGTGCGGCGACGGCGTCGCGGTAGCCAGCCAACCGCCGCTCCGCCCTGAGCTGATTCCGGAGCACTTCGCTCTCGCCAGCTGCCTGCCGAGCATGGGCACGTAGCTGCTGGTCGACATCGCCTCGCAGCAGCCCGGCACCGACGACGATCCCGACAGCGAGGGCGAGAAAGATCGCACTCACCGACACCAGGAAGTAGCGGAAGTCAATCATCGTCGAGCTCTCCCGAGCAGCGCTCGTGCAGGCTGCGATCAGTCAAATCCAAGAAGGCCCCACACGACCGGGGAAACCGCCATGGCCGCCAGAAGCGCAGCGAGGGCAGAGACCACGAGTCCGACCAGGTAGCGACCCTTGATCCGCTCCCGGCACAAGGCCTGGACAACGTCGGCGTCGACGATTCGGCTACCCAGCTTGAGCCGCACCAGGAATGCGGCTGGCCCATGCGATCGACCATCCGAGCAGCCGTCGGCGCGCGCATCCGAACGAGCCCGGTCGAGCAGGTCCAGTAGCGTCACACGCGTACCCACCTGCACGATGAGAGACGCGTTGCGGACACCGGCGAGAAGCACTGCGAGATCGGCAGGCGCGACGGGCGCACGGCATGTGTGACCGTCCAGGCCCAGGCGTTCGAGTCGTTCGCCACCTGCCAACACCACGAGCTCGGCGCCACAGAGCAACGCCTCGTCCGAGACCGAGTCCGCTGCTGCGTCTCCCAGGACGATGACGTCGGGTCGGTGTCCCAGCTTCAGCGCGGTGTCGGCACCGGCGTCGACGGCCACGATCACCGGGCGGAACTCCCGCACGTAACGCTGCAACCGCGCCAGCTCGTCTGCCACGCCATGACCAGCCGTGACGACGAGGACCTGGCGGTCGGCAAGTGGCGTCGCGAGAACCGGCAGACCCGCGCCGTCGAGGAGCAGCCCGTGCTCCCGGTTCACAAGTTCGAGCGCATCGGCCGTGAATGCCTGGATCTGCTCGGCGAGCCCACTGCGCGCCGCCTCGGTAGCCGCCACGACCGACTCCTCGGTCTGCTCGATCCCGAAGGCGACCTGGGCGCTCCCCTTGAACAGTGCAGGACCGTCGAGCCACACCTCGTCGCCGTCGCGGATCCGGCCGAAGACCCCCATGCCTGTGCTGTCGACGAGGGGAACGCCGGCAGCCAGCAGGACGGCGGGCCCGAGGTTCGGGTACCTGCCGCTGATCGACGGTGCGGCGTTGACCACGGCGGCAACTCCTGCCGCGACCAGCGCCTCGGCCGTCGCCCGGTCGAGATCCACCTGGTTGATCACGGCGATGTCACCAGGCCGCAGGCGACGGAGGAGGGGGCCGATCCGCGTGTCCAGCCTGGCCGGGCCGGTCACGCCGGATTGGCGGGCGGGTATGCGCCTTTGCAGGATCGGAAGCCTCATCGGTTAGGGATCCTGCCCTTTTTGTCACCTTCCGAAGAGCAGGATTGACAAATTGTCATGCCCGGCGTTCAGCCGCAGCTGTCGCGAGCAGCTCCTGGGCATGGGCACGTGCGGACTCCGACTCCTCCAGCCCGGCGAGCATCCGAGCAAGTTCCTCGACTCGAGCGTTCGCGTCGAGTGCGACAAGCCCACTTCGGGTCACTGAGCCGTCGCTGGCCTTTCGTACGACGTAATGCCGATCGGCGAACGCAGCAACCTGCGGCAGGTGGGTCACCACCACCACCTGGGCGTTGCGCGCGAGGCGCGCGAGCCGCCGGCCGATCTCGACCGCTGCACGGCCACCAACCCCGGCGTCCACCTCGTCGAAGACGAACGTGGGTACGTCACCGACACCCGCGAACACCACCTCGACGGCCAGCATGATCCGGGACAACTCACCGCCCGAAGCTCCTCGCTGGATCGGACGTTCTGGTGCTCCGGGATGCGGGCACAACCGCAGCTCGACGTCATCCACTCCGTGGGGACCGAACGCCAACCGTCGGCCTCCCACCTGCAAACCGGGCCGGTCGGCGGCCACTTCGGTCTGCGTGACGTGGGCCGTCACTCGAGCATGCGGCATCGCGAGGGCGCTGAGCTCCCCCGTGACCGCATCTCCGAGCCGTTGCGCCGCCTCGGAACGTGCCGCACTGATCCGTCCGGCGAGCTCCGCGAGCTCTCCCAGCAGCTGCTCCCGCTCCTTGCGCAGTGACTCGATCCGCTCGTCGGAGCCGTCGAGCTCGGCCAGCCGCAGCGCTGACTGCTCGGCCCAGGCGAGCACGTCGTCGATCGTGTCGCCGTACTTGCGGGTGAGACCCGCAAGGACCGACCGGCGTTCAGCGACGGCTTGGAGGCGAGCCGGATCGGTGTCGATGTTCGCGGCATAGGACGCGAGGTCAGCTCCGGCATCGACGATCAACGCGACCGCCTCGGTCAGGCGGGCCGAGATCGCCGCGAGCTCCGGATCGTGCGCACCGGCTGCGTCGAGTGCTTTGCGAGCCTTCGCCAGCTGTGACGCCGCATCCACCGGCTCGGCGACCGGGTCGTCGTCGCCCACCAGGGCGGCGTGCGCCAGCTCGGCGGCGCTGCGCAAGCCGTCGGCGTGGGCCAGCCTGCTCTCCTCGGCAGCGAGCGCCTGATCCTCACCGGGCTGCGGATCGGCCGCCTCGATCTCGGCGAGGCCAAAGCGCAGCAGGTCAGCCTCCTGTGCTCGCTCCCGTGCCCGCGCCACGAGGTCGTCGAGCTCGCTCTCCACGGCGGCGAGCCGAGCGTGCTGTTTCCGATACGCCTCCAGCGGCTCGGTCACGGCCGGACCTGCGTACTTGTCCAGGATCTCGCGCTGGCGTGCCGGGCGAAGCAGCCGCATCTGGTCGGACTGCCCGTGCAACGCGACCAGGTCGGCGGTGAGCTCGGCCAGGAGCCCGGCCGGGACCCCGGCCCCACCGGCATACGCACGTGAGCGCCCATCACGCGAGACCGTGCGCATCACGATGAGGGCGTCATCGTCGAGCTCGGCACCCGCCTCGACAGCGCGACGCATGGCCGGCGAATCGGAAGGAAGCCGGATCCGACCCTCGACCACTGCACGGTCCACTGTCGGACGGACGAGACCGGCGTCCGCGCGGCCGCCCAGGAGCAGGGACAGCCCACTCACCACCATGGTCTTGCCGGCTCCGGTCTCGCCGGTGACGACCGTGAACCCGGAGTCGAGCTCGAGCTGAGCGTCCTCGATGACGCCGAGCCCTCGTATCCGGATCTCTTCGAGCATCGTCGGAACACTGTACGACCTTGACGCCGCGTGGCGGCGGTCAAGCTCGGTATTCGGTGGACCTGTTCGTCATGTGTGCACCGCCAGGGTACGGTGCGCGATCACTCGCGCGGACGCCCGCGCCAGCCGTGCACCGGGAGGTCGAACTTCGCGACCAGCCGGTCGGTGAACGGCCCGTGGTGCAACCGGGCCAGCCGGACCGCATGCGCACCTCGGCGTACTTCGATCCGAGCACCGGGCATGATCTGCTCGGTGCGCCTGCCGTCACACCACAGAACCCCCGGTTGGCTGTTCTGGGGCACCAGCTCGACGGCAATCACCGACGACGGCGAGACCACCATGGGCCGAGCAAACAACGCGTGCGCGCTGAGCGGTACGACCAGGAGTGCCTCGACCTCGGGCCAGACGATCGGGCCACCAGCGGAGAAGGCGTACGCCGTGGAGCCGGTCGGCGTCGCTGCCACGACACCGTCTGCGCCCCAGCGAGACAGGGGACGGCCGTCGACCTCGACGACCAGCTCGAGCATCCGCTCCCTGGCCGACTTCTCGACACTTGCCTCGTTGAGCGCCCAGTCCCGGGCGACGACCGAACCGTCGTACGTCACGGCGACGTCAAGCGTCATCCGTTCCTCGACGTCGTATTTGCGGTGCACGACGTGATCGATCGTGAACTCGAGGTCGTCACGCTCAGACTCGGCCAGGAAGCCGATGTGGCCGAGGTTCACACCCAGCACCGGTGTCCGCGAGGCACGGGCCACCTCGGCGCCCCGCAGGATCGTGCCGTCCCCGCCGAGCACCATGACCACCTCGCACCCGTTGGCCGCCTCAGCCGACACCTCGGCGAGCTCGGCGTCAGGGATGTCAAGGGCCGGGGCGTCCGGAGCGAGCAGGCGCACTCCGATGCCGGCTTTGCGCAGCCGATCAGCCGCTTCCCGGGCAAGCTGGATCGCCTCGGGCCGCCCGGTGTGGACCACGAGGAGCAACCTGCGCTGGTTCGGGTCATGCACGACGCTTACCGAAGCCCGCTTGTCGGGCCCTCGCCTGTGTGCTCATGGTGCTCCTGGACCTCGCCGGCGGCGAGCAGCACCTCGTGAAGCCTGCGGTGAACACTGTCGTACACGTCGACGTGCTGACTCGGGGGAAGCCCTTCGAGCTCGTCGAGCCGCTCCAAGGCGGCGTCCACCTCCGGATGCCCGGTGCGCTCCACAGCCGCCTCCTCATCCGAATGCCCGGTGGGCAGATGATCCGGAGTGCCGTATTCGTTCTGCACGTCCCGTAGGTCTCCCTCCGCACGTCTGCGGTCTGTTGCCCGGCCGGCGCCGTGCGAGATCCTCACTCTCCACGACGTGACCGGTCACCGATGAGGTCCTGCGACGGACACTAGCCGATGCCGGTCACGTGCTCGGCAAGCCTCGCCAGAGCCTCGGTGACGTCGGCTTGTCCGTCACGCGAGCTCCACGCAGCCAGCAGCAACGCACGCGCGGCATCGAGCGGATCACCGTGACCCGTCACCTGAGGGCGGGTACGACCGTCGCCAGCTGGCTCGAGCCGCACCTGCCAGCCACCACACTGCACACCATCCGGCGTCATCGTGGGTGACTCGTGGGGGACGAAGAGGCCCTCGAGGGTGCGGGCCAGGTAGGTGGGCCGCCGCTGCGGGGGCGCCGTCACCAGGTCGGGCAGGGCCGTCACGCCCGTGAGGACGAGCAGGCTGGGGTACCCGGCGGCGTGTGCTCCCTCGATGTCAGTGTCGAGCCGATCTCCGATGACGAGCGGACGCTCGCCCCCGCACCTCCTACGAGCCTCGTGGAACAGCGCTGGCCCCGGCTTACCCGCCACTAACGGGCTGCGACCGGTGGCGATGCGGAGCGTCTCGACAAGTGCTCCGTTTCCGGGGGCCAGGCCGGAGGACGTCGGAAGGGTTGGATCGACGTTCGACGCTATCCACGGGATCCCCGTCGCCACGGCGTACGCACCCTCGGCGAGCAGGCGCCACCCGATGTCGGGATGGAACCCCTGGACGACAGCCGCCGGCCGCTCAGAGGCACGGAACACAGGCTCCAGACCCACCTCGTCCAAGGCGGCGACAAGCCCTTCGCCACCGACGACCAGCACGGACGAGCCGGCAGGCACCTGATCGGCTACCAGGCGAGCGGCAGCCTGTGCCGACGTCACCACTTCCTCGTCGGCTGCCGGGACACCGAGCTTGCGTAGGTGCTCACCGACCGACTTCGGTGACCGGGCGGCATTGTTGGTGACGTAGCACACCCGGACCCCTTGCTGCTTCGCCTGTGCGATCGATTCCGCGGCGTGTGCAACGAGCTGGGAGCCCCGATAGACCACCCCGTCAAGGTCGACCAGTGCGGTATCGAACAGCTCGATCAGCGGCTGGGGTGCCGGTGCCAGCGCCGCCATGGACCCAGACGAACTCATCGCTCCTCGGACCCACCGCTCGCGCGAAGCTTGGCCCTCACCTGGCGCAGCGCGCGGTTGTAGTGCTCGACGGTCGGACGCATTGCCACCGCCATCGCAAGGTGCGGCGCCGCAGCCTTGTGGTCACCGAGCCGGCTCAGCGCCAGACCGAGGCCGAAGTGGGCATAGTCATCGGACGGATTCTCCGCCACGAGGCCTTCGAAGGTCTCCGCGGACTCCGCGTAGCGTCGCATGTTGAACTGCGCCCGAGCCAAAGCCTCTCGGATCGACTTCGACCGAGGCTCGACTGCCTGGGCATGAGACAGCACCTGCGCCGCAGCTGCAGAGTCCCCGGAGCTCAGCAGGGCCAGCCCGCGCCGGTACCAGTCGTACACGTCACCAGCCGGCGGGGTCCCGCCCGTCTCTCCACCCGGACCGTGGAGCTTGTCCGGTCGATCATCCTGATGATCAGTCACACGTTCCTCCTCGGTCCTCGATGTTGGCGAGACTTCTCACGTCACGGCCTAGGATTCCTTCGTGAGCGGATCGGCCCAACGTCGTCCCCTGGTCCTCTCGCCGTTTCGCGGCCTGCGGTACTCGCCATCTCACATACCTGATCTCGGGTCGGTCACCGCACCCCCGTACGACACTCTCGATCCCCGCACCATCGCCGAGCTCGAGGCCGACCAGCCGTACAACATCGTCCGTGTCATCCTGCCACGCTCGGCCGCCATCGCCGACTCGTCAACAGCGACGTCCGAAACGTCGGGAATCAGCCCATCGGAAGGAACACCCGAGCAGGACACGTCTGGGTACGACACGCGTGGGCCGACAGCAGACGGACTGCAAGGAGTCGAGAACCACTACCAGGAGGCCGCTGAGTTGCTCGCGCACTGGCGACGCGAGGGTATTCTCACCGTCGACCCGGTTCCCGCACTCTACGTGTACGAGCAACGACTGCCGTCCGACCCAGCAGACCTCTCGGGTGACCCGTCAAGCTCCCCTTCACAGACGTCTCCACGCCGAGGGCGTGACGACACCCGTTCCACGACGTACGTGTTGCGTGGTCTGCTCGGCAGTGTGGCACTGCGAGACCCCGACGAACGCGTGATCCTGCCACACGAGGACGTGATGCCAGGGCCGGTCCAGGACCGGTTTGCACTGATGCACGCGTGCCAGGCCAACCTCGAACCCATCTTGCTGGCGTACGACGGAGGTGGTGCGGCGACGTCGCTCGTCGAGGCGGCGGTCACAGGACGACCGATGATCCACGCGCGGACCAGGGATGGTGCTGAACACCTGGTGTGGCCGATCACCGACCCCGGCCACCTCGCGGAGATCGCTGCGGATCTTGCGCCTCGTCAGGCGCTGATCGCCGATGGGCACCACCGGTACGCCACGTACCTACGACTACAACGCCACCTACGCGCCACCGTGGGCGCCGGACCGTGGGACAGCGGCCTTGCGCTTCTGGTGGACCAACAAGCGCACCCCCTTCGACTGTCTGCGATTCACCGGGTCGTCCGTGGCCTGTCCCTAGAGTTTGTCCGTGGGCGCATCGCACCTCCCTTCCAGCTCGACTACTTCGACGACGCCGCCAAGGCGCGCTTCGCCCTTGCCCAAAGTCGCCCGCATGCCCATGCCTTTCTCCTGACCGACGGGCGGCAGTGGCTGCTGGTTCGTCTGTCCCGTGAGAGCAGAACCGCACACGATACTGAGCAGGCTTCACCCGTGCTCGACACCGACGTGCTGCACACACGTCTTCTGCGGCAGGTCGCCGGCGTACCCGAGGAACGCATCAGCTACGTCCATGATTGGCGCAGCGCTGTCGACATCGCTCGTCAGCAACGCGACTGCATCGCCGTACTCCTCAATCCGGTCGACTACGCAACCGTGCATATGACCGCACAGGCAGGCCATCGGATGCCACGCAAGTCCACGTCATTCGGACCTAAGCCACGCACCGGTCTGGTGATGCGCGCGTTCGCCGACAATCCCGTCGACCTTCCGTCCGACACGTGACGCTGTGAAAGCCATCTCGAAATTTACGAGGGGTCAGCCACAACCTGTCTGACCGAGCTCGCCTCGTGCCCGGGCGCGAAACAACCGGGCCTCGCGGATCTCGACCTGGTAGCGGCTCGCCACCCCGGTCTCGGTGCGATTAAACCGGCGATGAAGCGCACCGCTCAGCTCCACGATGTCTCCGACATTCCACGTCGTCACGAGGTCTTGGGTCGACTCTGACCACGCGACGCAGTCGATGGCGTCGAACCTGGCGCCACGAGGCCTTTGCGGGTCTGGCTCACGCTTCACAACGACGCGGGTCTCGACGACGACGTCGCCGCTTGGAAGCTCACGACGCCTTGCTGGCACGGAAGTCCTGCCGACCAGACGTACCTCGT
Organism: Actinopolymorphaceae bacterium; assembly: GCA_036564245.1. Taxonomy (GTDB): domain Bacteria; phylum Actinomycetota; class Actinomycetes; order Propionibacteriales; family Actinopolymorphaceae; genus Thermasporomyces. The sequence continues at coordinate 70,357 of DATCKU010000077.1, read as the reverse complement.
TGTGGGAAGGCCACGGCGATGAGCCTTCGGACACTCTTGCCATAGGTCATCCACACCTTTCACACACAACCGTCCGCGTGGCTCACAGCCCACGCCTCACACCCTTACAGGGCTCGCAACCCACTGTGCGATGTCAGGCGGTATCTGTGTGACTGCGCTCGATTTCTGGGGACAAGTCAGCCAGACGGCACACCTGTGGACAACCACGGGTCGCGGGTAGCGCAAACCGTATGCCGGCCCAGCGGCGGGTGCCGTCGTAGGTGTCGGCCGCATTGGCGAGCGCCTGCAGGTGTCGGCCGAGTCAGCGGGAACATCCGCGCGTGTCGTGGAACGACCGCGTGTGCTTTGCGCGGAAATCAGGTGCCATGCATGGCATACAAGCGTCCGTCAGCAGGCGAGATCCCTCGATACGTGGTCATTGTTGCTGGACGGCTCAGGCTTGCTCGAGGGCGGCGCCGAAGTCTTCCAAGACCTTGTTGTGGTGGTTGTCGCTCAGCACGTGCCCAACGGCGATGACGATGGCGACCGGCCACTCCATGAGGCCCAAGCCTGCCAGGACAGCGATGCCCCCATACCACGCCAGGCGCCGCGGCTCCGGTAGCTGAACCCTGCCGACGAACGGCAGCGTCGCGCGGAACGCGTTCTGGCTGGTGGCGCGGCGCGCGGCGGCCAGCGCTCCCAACCGGCCGGCAACCGTCGACGCAGAACGCGGGCTGACAGCCTGGGCCGTGCGGGACACCCGGGCCCTCGTCGTCTTCGTTGCCACGACGGCAGCACCCCCTCGGGAGGTTGGGATCCGCCTGCCAGCTTCGAGCGGTCAGGATGCCGACGCGTCACCCGACACGGGTGATCGGTTCGCAAGCTGTGCGAGCGTGCCCAGGCCCCCTATCGCGACGCCCGTAGCGGTTCCGAGACCCGCAGCGCCGAGCGCTGTGGCCCAGCCCAACGGGTCTAGAGGACGACACCCGAAGAAGTGGCTGATCACAGGCGTCTGCACGACTCCGACGAGCGCAGCGCCCGACAACGCACTTGCTCCGACGACGAGTGGACTGCGCCACCCGGTTGCGATCGTCTGGCCTAGCTGGGTGCCGACCAGTGTCACCAGGGCGATCGTGCTCGCCCTCGCGTGGGTGCCGGTCATCCGTCCCACCCACCAGGCGCCGGTGGTCGACGCCGCCGTGATCGCAGCCCGCTGCAGGATGTCACGGGTCAGCCGTCCACCAAGCGACGCATCCGGCCCTTCACGCAGCAACGCGTGCGGGCTCGCGCGTGGCGGCACCCTGACGGCCAACGCCAACGCAGGGAGGATGTCGGTGAACACGTTGACCAGCAGCAGCTGACGTGCGTTCAAGGGCGAACCACCTGCCGAGACCAAGCCGGCGCCCAGGGTGAAGATGATCTCGCCGAGGTTTCCGCCCAACAGGACGCCGATCGACTCGCGTACCGACGCCCACATGGCACGGCCTTCGATGATGGTGTCGGTGATGGTTTCGATGCGGTCGTCGGTGACCACGACGTCGGCGGCTTCCCGCGCGGCGTTCGTACTGTGCCGGCCCAACGCGATGCCGACGTTGGCGAGCCGGATCGCCGGCGCATCGTTTGCACCGTCCCCCACCATCGCAACCGTGTGGTGCTGCGCCTGATAGGCGGCCACGATCCGGACCTTCTGTGCCGGCGTCACACGAGCGAAGACCGAGATCTTCGGCACCGTGGATCGAAGCTCGGCATCGCTCATCATGTCGATCTCCGCTCCGGTCAGCACCCGCTTCTCGCCGTTCTCGCCCAGGATTCCAAGCTCGACGGCAATCGATTCGGCGGTCGTCGGGTGGTCCCCCGTGAGCATGCCGACGCTCACCCCGGCCTCGCGTAGGGTCGCCACCGCCTCGGCAGCAGTCGGGCGTACCTGGTCAGCGAGGGCGAGCAGGCCGAGAAACTCCAGGCGTTCCACCCGGTCTTCGGTGAGATCCTCCCGGCTGGAGGCCGCGCGTTCGGCGACCGCCAGCACGCGATACCCCTCTCGGGCAAACCGCTCCACGGCCGCCTCGATCACACGACGGCGAGGACCGTCGAGGGGGTTCACGACCTGTTCGCGACGCCACGAGACGCAGCCCGGGAGCACCACCTCAGGAGCACCCTTGACCACCAGTCGCATGCCGGTCGGCGTACGCCCGAGTGCAGCGTGATAGCCCCGCCCAGACTCGAACGGCACGTCGTCCACGAGGTCCCAGGCTCCGGTCCCGGTGTCCGGACCGACGCCCGCCTGCAGCGCCGCATCGATGACCGCACGGTCGGTGGGATGAGGCTCTTCCACGCCGTCCACGCGTTTCGGGCTAGCCCGCAGACCGGCACCGAGAACGACTCGGCCAGACGGCGGAAGCTGGTCCACGGGCATCTCGGTGACCCCATCCGACACCAGGCGGAGCCGGATTCGTCCCTCGGTGAGAGTTCCCGTCTTGTCCAGCAGCAGGATGTCCACCCGACCGAGCGTCTCGATCGTCGGCGGATTACGTACCAAGGCGTTTCGAGCAGACAGCCTGCGCGCCGCTGCAAGCTGGGCGACGGTCGCCACGATCGGCAGGCCCTCGGGGACGGCGGCGACCGCGAGGCTCACAGCAGTGCTCAGGGTCTGGTTGAGCGGTCGACCGCGTAGCAGCCCAGCTACAAGAAGGACCGCCCCGCTTCCCAGCGCCACGGGAATGGTGGCGCGCACGAGGGATTGCATCCTCGCCTGGACACCACCGACCGGCTTGTCCTCGGCCACGACCCGGATGCTTCGTCCAGCCTCGGTGTCAGCGCCGGTTGCAACCACCACGACCGTGGCCTGTCCGGCCGCGACGATCGTGCCTTCGTACAGCATGCTGCTGCGGTCGGCGATGTGCGCAGCTGTGACGGGGGCCTCGGACTTCTCGACCGGCTGGGACTCTCCAGTGAGCGCCGACTCGTCGATCTCCAAGGCGTTCGCCTCGAGGATCCGGCAGTCGGCAGGTACGGCGTCTCCTGCCTGGAGGCTGATGACGTCGCCTGGGACGAGCTCGCTGGCGGGTCGTTCGACCTCCTCGCCGTCTCGCCGGACGCGTACGCCGACCGCGGTCGAGCGGGCAAGTCGCCGGATCGCACGGTCGGTGCTGACCCGTTGCACGCCTCCGATCAACGCGTTGATGCCCATCACGCTCGCGATGAGACCGGCATCGGACACCGAACCCGCTGCAGCGGAGATGGCTGCTCCGGCCGCGAGCGTGGGGGTCAACGGGTTCGCAAGCTCCTCGAGAAACGCCTTGAGCAACTGCGGTTCTTCGACCTCGTCCAGCAGCTTCGGGGCCGTAGCCAAGCGTTTGGCCGCCTCGGCGGTCGTGAGTCCCTTGCGCGTGGTGTTCAACTTACGCAGCACCTGGTCGACCGGAAGGGCGTGCCACGGTGTGGCCTCCACCACGACCGGCGGAGGGCGGCTCGCCACTGCACGCGCCGTCCAGGTTCCGGACACCCAGCCCGCCGCAGCGGCCAGGTTGACCGCCGCCAAGGCACGCTCGGTCGCGCCGGCCGGCGGGCCCAGGAACGCCAACAGCGCACCGATCACCGATCCGTACGTCGCGAGCAGGACACCGCGCGCCGTCGCCGATTTCGCAGCGCTGATGGCGTCCAGGACGAAACAGGCCTGGGCGAGCCCAGGCCCACAGATCAGGTGTGCCCCCCAGGGCGGCGGTCGTTCGGGTTGACACACCCCGATCCCACAGTCGGCTGCAGCCAGCGCGTGGAAGGCGTCGGAGGCCACGAGGGCGACCGCGTGCCCGTCCGCCTGAAGCTTGCGCACGGACTCCGCCAGCTGGTCGCCACCCAGGACCTGCTCGTCGGCCGCAAGGTCCGGCCGGATCCGGGAACCGGCTTTCGCGATCACCAGCTTTCCGGCAGACCGTGCCGCGGCAATCAGCTCGTCGATGGCGGGTGCGGGTTCGGGTTCAGCGACCACGACGGCCACAACCGAGGTGCCGCGTGCGAGGGCAAGGACTACGGCGTCCCGCTGGCGGGCTTGACGCAGCTCGGACCGAAACTCACGCATGGCTCGAGACGCGGCGGGCCGCAGCCTCCCCAGCCGGTCTGGCGGTCCCAACGTCCACTCGCCCTGCCGACGTACGGACGTCGGTTGGCCCGGATCGAGTAAGACCTCCACCTGTGCCCGGAGCTGCGGCTCCCCCACTCCCTCGTCCACCGCGCCGCCGACGACGAGCAGGCCACCGCAGATGTAGCGTCCGGTCGACAGGAGCTCTGCGTCGACGACCACGGTGTCGATCCGGTCCAGGCGACGCAGCACGTCGGCGTCCATGGTGACCACACCCCGCTCGGCCAGGGTGCGACCCAGTCGGGCGGCGAAGCCTTCACGGGTGAGCCGCGCGGCCTTCGGTGTCGCTGCCGCGAGCACGGAGGCGGTACGCCGGATGTCACGCGTGGCCGCCAAGGTCAGCCCTGCACCGACCAGGGAGGCGATCCCCGCCCGGTCGGCATGGCGTTCGACCGGTCCGACCGGCAAGGCGTCGGGCCGCGGCTCGATGCCTGGGTACGCCGTCGTGGCCAGCCGGTGCACGTCCGGACTCCCCGAGAGCTCGGCCTCGCGTTCTTGCCAGGCTCGTTGCCGGGCGATGGCCTCGGTGAGCAGCGACACCCGGTTGACACCATCAATGATCAGTCCGAGCGGACCTTGCGACAGTCCTTGAGCGAGCGCGTTGCACAACGACAGAGCGAGGTCGGTACCTGGCCGCCCGAGCATGACCTCCAGCCCACGCCGGGCGCGTGGCGTGGACTCCACCACGCCCGGGAGAAAGGCGATCTCGGTGGGAAGCTTGGGCAGTCGGAGTACCCGGCCGGTCACACCCACCGTCAGAGCGGCGAGGTCGGCACCGAGCGCGATGACCTGCCGTCGTTGCGGTTCGGTGTCGGCTGGGTGTTCGGGTCGTTCCGTGTGGTCGATCCTGCCGTGGTCCTCCTCAGTGGCCTCGACGGTCTCGACCAGCTCGTCGAGGCGTACCGCATCGCTGTCGTACGACACGACCACCCGACCGACGATGGAGTTGACGGCTGCCCACGTCACGCCCGGGACGCGCTCGAGCCGAGCCTCGAGGTCCTTCACGAAGGTCTCGGCATTCGGGCCGTCGACACCACGAACCTCGATGTGCGCGCGCCCATTGCCCGCCCAGACCCGGCGGTGCGTGACGATGCGTTGGTGGGGCAAGGCATGCCGGTGAGGCAATGCCTGCATCGCGTGCACGCTGCGGGCCGGGATGCTGGCGAGGATTTGGCGCAGCGGCGAGATCAGCGATCCCAGCCGACCGAGCACTGCCCATCCCCCTTCCGGGCACGAGGAACGCGCTCGCGATACTGCGCGCGGCGGACGTTGCCCTCGAGAGTTACCGACCCACGATGGGCAGCTCGCAAACCACCTGCCCCGGATGATCCCCATGTGGTGACCGCGTGCCGTGCCCGTGCGCGGGACGCCTGCCACACAGGAGCGGGAAGGCGCGGGTCTCACAGATGCTACTGCCGGGCATGCACAACGCATTTTCGGACCTGTGACACGCGCCGACACGTGTTGCACCCCCGACGGGCGTAGTGCACATGGTCAATTGGGCGGCTAACGCCTCACCGTCACTGGTCCTGGTCCTGCCTGAACTGCTCCATGAGCTCCTTCACGTGTGAAATGTCTGACACGTGCACGGCGGTCGCCCTGTCGCCGCTGATGGTCGCGACGACATGCACGGTGTCGCCTCGTTCGACCGAGCCCATTCCTCCAGGCCCGGCTTTGACAAGGGTGTCTTGGCTGATGTCATAGGTCTCGCGGAACCCGTCGGCACTTTCGACCGTGAGCTCGGACTGGCTCACCGACTGCACGGATCCACGCTGGACGAGAACCCTTTCGTAGCCGTCGCCGCCGGCTCGTGGGATAACGAACTCTCCGTGCAGCATGCGCTTGGCCATCCTGTGCATGTCATCGTGGCCATCCTGCGCATACGCACGAGCCGGCTCCACGGTTCGGTATGTGCCGTGCGTCGCATTGACGCCGTCCGTCCCGGCGCCCGCCGCCGAGGCCCCAGCCACCGCCGGTCCACCGACGAGCGCTGCGACCGCCACACCGGATGCCGCGAGACCTCCTACTGTCGACCGCTTGATCCGCATTCGGGACCTCCTTTTCGGTCAGGAGGGTCTCTCCCTCCACTCTTCACCTCCCGAGATGACCTTGACCATCGAGGGGCTCCCCTTCGCGACCATCGCCCACGGCGACGGTGCGTGCACGACGCATGTGCTGCGGCCCGACACACCACATGTTGGGTTGCGATGACTTGTTAGACCAAACATGTAGTATCGGCATCGCTGGTGGTTCGACGGCCCGCCAGGTCGTCGACGAGCCGCGGCGAGCTCGCATCCTCGTCGTGGTCAAGAGGGAATCCGGTGCGAGTCCGGAGCTGCCCCGCAGCGGTGAGCGGGAACGAACGCCACCACCGGAGGACTCGTGCGGTCGCGAACGCACGAGCCCGACGGTCAAGCACTGGGTGTGCACGCCTGGGAAGCGGTGGCCACTAGGCACACGGTGCCCGCGAGCCCGAAGACCTGCCGCCAGTGCGCGCACCACGGGTGTGCGCCGCCATCGGTCCTCGAGGGGACGGACCGGGTGAGACTTCGCGCGTCTTCGCATGACGTCTTCGCGTGCGCAGTCTGCTGCACCCTGTCTTCTCCTCTGCTGGCCGATCCGTCCAGCACGCACGATCACGAGGAGCTAGACGACCATGTCCACACTCACCGCATCGCCGGTGCGGACCCACGACGCTGACCCACAGTCGGACGAAGCCATCGTCCGGATCGCTCTCCCCAGTGGCGCTCTTCACCCCATCGACTACTCGCGCCTCTTGGCCCAGGTCGAGGAGTTGTGTGCCGGTGTGTCGGACATTTCGGCGTCGCAGATCGTCGAGGAGATTCGACGAAACGTGTACGACGGCATGACCCGGCGCGAGTTCGACGAGGCCATGATCATCGCGGCCCGCACGTTGGTGGAGAACGATCCCGCCTACTCCTACGTGGCGGCTCGCTTCCTCCTCGATCGGCTCCGGCGCGAGGCGCTGGGCGCCTTCTCCGACCTGCCGGAGCAGGTGACGCACGCCGACATGGCCAGACGTTACCCCGGTTACTTCCGCAGCTACGTTCTTGCGGCGATCGAGCTCGGTCTGCTCGATCCGCAGCTTGCCGAGTTCGACCTCGACCGGCTGGCCTGCGAGCTCCGGCCAGAACGCGACCTGACATTCGGTTTCCTCGGCTTGCAGACCCTCTACGACAGGTACCTGCTGCGTGCCCCACGCCGGCACGTCGACGGCGCGATACGTGGAGACGACGGCGTGCCGATCGAGCTACCCCAGGCGTTCTTCATGCGAGTGGCGATGGGCGTCTGTCTCCGCGAGACCGACCGGGAAGCCCGCGCGATCGATGTCTACCACCTGATCTCGTCGTTCGACTTCATGTTCTCGACCCCCACGCTCTTCAACGCGGGGACGACCCGGCCGCAGCTGTCGTCGTGCTTCGTCACGACCGTCCAGGACGATCTCGACAGCATCTTCTCCAGCATTCGCAACAACGCCCTGCTGTCCAAGTACGCCGGAGGCCTCGGCAACGACTGGACGCCGGTCCGCGGGATGGGTGCTTACATCAAGGGAACCAACGGACGCTCCCAGGGAGTCGTGCCGTTCCTGAAGATCGCCAACGACACGGCAGTTGCGGTCAACCAGGGCGGCAAGCGCCGAGGCGCCGCCTGTGCCTACCTCGAGACGTGGCACATCGACATCGAGGAGTTTCTCGACCTGCGCAAGAACACCGGTGACGAGCGGCGGCGTACGCACGACATGAACACCGCCAACTGGATACCGGACCTGTTCCTGCAGCGGGTCGAGGCAGACGCCGAATGGACGCTCTTCTCGCCGGACGAGGTGCCAGAACTGCACGACCTCTATGGTCAGGCGTTCACCGAGGCCTACCTCGCGTACGAAGCCAAGGCGGCCCGTGGCGAGATCAGGGTCTGTCGGAAGGTTCGCGCCGTCGACCTGTGGCGTCGCATGCTCACCATGCTGTTCGAGACCGGACACCCCTGGATCACGTTCAAGGACCCGTGCAACCTGCGTTCACCACAACAGCATGTGGGCGTGGTCCACTCGTCCAATCTCTGCACCGAGATCACGTTGAACACGACCGCGGGAACGGATGGCAGCCCAGCGGAGGTCGCGGTGTGCAATCTCGGCTCGGTGAATCTCGCCAATCACGTCGACGAGAACGGGATCCAGGAGGAACGCCTCGCGCGGACGATCCGGACTGCCGTGCGCGCCCTCGACAACGTCATCGACGTGAACTTCTACACGATCCCCGAGGCGCGTCGGTCCAACCTGCGGCATCGGCCGATCGGCCTCGGCCTGATGGGCGTGCAGGATGCGTTGTTCCGGCTGCGGTTGCCGGTCGCGTCCGAGGCGGCAGTCGAGTTCGCCGACTACACGACCGAGCTCTTCAGTTACCACGCTATCTCGGCGTCGGTCGACCTGGCAGCAGAGCGCGGGCGCTACGAGACCTTCGAAGGATCGTTGTGGAGCAAGGGAATCCTCCCCATCGACTCCATCGAGCTGCTCGCGGCCGCACGACCCGAGAAGGACCTCGAGGTCGACCGCTCGCAGCGACTTCCCTGGAGCGAGCTGCGGGAACGAGTCCGAACCATCGGGATGCGGAACTCGAACCTCATGGCGATCGCCCCGACGGCCACGATCTCGAACATCTGCGGGGTCAGCCAGTCGATCGAGCCGCTTTACCGCAACCTGTTCGTCAAGGCCAACATGTCCGGTGACTTCACGTCGGTCAACCCGTACCTCGTGGCAGACCTCAAAGCTCTCGGCCTGTGGGACGACGCCATGGTGCGAGAGCTCAAGCTCCACGACGGCAGCATCCAGATGATCGATCGGATCCCGGAGGAGCTGAAGCAGCTCTACACGACGGCTTTCGAGATCGACGCCCAATGGCTCGTCGAAGCCGCGGCCAGGCGACAGAAGTGGCTCGACCAGGCCCAGTCGCTGAACCTCTACATCGCCCAACCCAGTGGACGCACCCTGGACCGGCTCTACCGGTTGGCCTGGCGACGCGGCCTCAAGACGACCTACTACCTGCGCTCGCAGGGTGCGACCCGGGTGGAGAAGAGCACGCTCCGCGGCACCGACGGAAGGCTCAACGCCGTGGCGGCGCACCTGTCGCGCTCGGTGTCCGAGCCGGCCATGTGCTCGCTCGACGACGCCTCGTGCGAGGCCTGCCAGTGACGCGGACGTCGTGACGACCACACCACAACGACCCAGACGCATTTGCTACCGACCAAGGGGAATCACATGACCGACAAGTTCTCGAGCGCGACCGGGCTCGGCGAGATCGACCGCGGAGCCGCCCGCGTCAGCGTCGACGACAAGGCGATGATCAACGCCCGTGCCGACGTCAACCAGCTGCTACCGCTCAAGTACCACTGGGCCTGGGAGAAGTACCTCGCCGGCTGCCGCAACCACTGGATGCCGAACGAGGTCCCGATGCAGGCCGACATCGCGCTGTGGAAGTCAAGCGATGGACTCACCGACGCCGAACGCCGCATGGTCAAACGCAACCTCGGGTTCTTCGCGACCTCGGAGTCGCTCGTCGCCAACAACATCGTGCTGGCGGTGTACCGGCACCTCACGAACCCCGAGTGTCGGCAGTACCTGCTGCGTCAGGCGTTCGAGGAAGCCGTGCACACCCACGCGTTCCAGTACATCTGCGAGGGCCTCGGTCTCGACGAAGGTGAGCTTTTCAACATGTATCGCGAGATCCCCTCGATCACCGACAAGGCAGCGTGGGCGCTGGAGTACACACGACACCTGGAGGATCCGTCGTTCACGACCGGCACGACGCAAAAGGACCAGGCCTTCCTGCGGGACCTCGTCGCGTTCTACGTCGTCTTCGAGGGCATGTGGTTCTACACCGGCTTCGCCCAGATCCTGTCACTCGGGCGGCGCAACAAGATGGTGGGGATCGCCGAACAGTACCAGTACATCCTTCGCGACGAGTCGGTCCACCTCAACTTCGGCATCGACGCCATCAACCAGATCAAGCACGAGAACCCGTGGCTGTGGACCGAGGACTTCCAGGACGAGGTGCGTCGGATGCTGTTCGAGGCGTGCGAGCTGGAGATCGCGTACGGACGTGACACGATCCCGCACGAGATGCTCGGGCTCAGCGCCTCGCTCTGCGATCAGTACATGCGCTTCATCACCAATCGACGCTGCACCCAGCTCGGACTGGCGCCGGTCTTCCCATCCGACGTGCAGAATCCGTTCCCGTGGATGTCGGAGATGATGGACCTCGCGAAGGAGAAGAACTTCTTCGAGACACGCGTCATCGAGTACCAGTCCGGCGGTGCCCTCAGCTGGGACTGACCCGCAGCACGGCAACACCGTTCACCCGGTCGGCGGCGAGGTCGTCCAATGCCTGGTCGGCTCGGTCGAACTCGTACGGCGTCGTCGCGATCGTGAGCTTGTGCCGGGCCGCGTGGGCAAGGAAGTCACGTCCGTCCGACCGGGTGTTCGCCGTGACGCTTCGCATGCTGCGCTCCTCGAACAGATGGCGCGCGTAGTCGAGCGGCGGCACCTGGCTGAGGTAGATCCCCGCGATGCTCAACGTGCCGCCACGATCCAGCGCAGCCAGGGCGACCGGCACCAGGTCGCCGACCGGTGCGAAGAGGATCGCAGAGTCGAGCGGTTCAGGGGGCGAGTCGTACGCATCGCCCGCAGAAGCCGCACCCAGCCGCAACGCCAGAGCCCTCGCTTCCGCCGAGCGGGTGAGGACGTGGACTGTCGCCCCCTGGGCAATTGCCACCTGCGCTGTCAGGTGGGCGGATCCGCCGAAACCGTAGATCCCGAGCTTCCCACCCGGCGGCAGCTCGGCCCGGCGCAGCGCGCGAAATCCGATGATCCCCGCACACAGCAAGGGCGCCAGTTCCTCGTCGGTGTAATCCGTGAACGCCGCAGCCGGCAACTCGTACGCGAAGGCGGCAGGTACGGTGAGGTACTCGGCATAACCACCGTCGGCATCCCAACCCGTGTACACCGACTGCGGACAGAGATTCTCCTGACCACGCTGGCAGTACACGCAAACTCCGCACGTACGGCGCAACCACGGTATGCCGACCCGAAGCCCCGGCTGGTACCGACGAGGCACGTCGCGTCCGGTCGCAACCACCTCGCCGACCGCCTCGTGGCCGGGTACGACCGGCGACTTGTGTGGCGGCAGATCACCATCGCGTACATGCAGGTCGGTACGACACACCCCGCACACATGGACCCGCACCAGCAACTCGTCCGGACCGGGCTCAGGGACAGGCAGCTCGACCTGCTCCAGCCGACCGGGTTCGGGCACCACCCACGCACGCATCGTCGCCGTCATGGTCTCATTCTGAGACCTCTCCTCGATGGGCAGGCAGTAGCCTCGCTGAATGCCGTTGGAGCGCCGCGACGTGGATCCCCCGATGCCCCAGGACGCCTGGCCGATCCTGCACGACGTTTCCAGCCTTGGTGAGTTCTTCACCGTGGCACGGGTGACCACCGCGCCATCGACACCGGCTCTGGCCGACCTCTACGCTGGCCACCCAGCACTGGCGGACGCAATGCAGGTGACCGGCGATGCTCTCCGCACGAGCGAGCCTCGAGTCGCCGCGTCGATCCTGTTCCAGGGCCTCGCCGCCCGACTCTGGTCCCCGGTGATCGGGGCCGTGGCCAAGCACGGTGTGGTCCTTGCCCTGCCACCCGCCACTACCTGGTGGAGCCCGGCGCTCGCGGGTGGCCGGTTGCACGTGGCCGACCCCGAGCTGGTCCTCGGCCCACCGCATGGGTCGGCCGAGCGTGCTGCCGACTCGATCACGCGCGTCGTCATCGAGAGGCACCTGCGTCCACTCGTGGCCGCGATGCTGAGCCGGATTCGCCTGGCCGAAGCGGTGCTGTGGGGTGATGCAGCGTCCGCACTGGTCGGGACCACAGCAGTGGTCATGCGGGGATGGCCACGTCACACGCCGACGGTTCAGGCGATAGCCGATGCCCTGCTGCGGAAGCCACCGCTGGTCGATACGTGGCGCCGGACGACGCGAGGCAGACCGGCGAACCCGATCGACTCGTTCGTTCGGACGAGCTGTTGCCTCTACTACCGCGTGCCCGGAGGCGGACTGTGCGGCGACTGTCCACTCGACCGACCACCGGAGCCGCCCAGGACATAACAGGCGACCGCCGCGGCAGCCGCGACGTTGAGCGAATCGATGCCGGCCGCGATCGGGATCCGTGCACGCAGGTCAGCTTCGGCGAGCCAGCGGTCTGACAACCCGTCGCCTTCGCTGCCGAGAAGAAGCGCCGTGCGTTCGAACCTACCGACACAGCTCTCGATCGGCACGGCATCGGCAGCCGGGGTCAGCGCGACGACGCCGAATCCGAGGTCACGCAGCGCGGCGAGCCCGTGGTACCAGCTCGGCATCCGGGCGTACGGCATGGTGAACACCGCACCCATCGACGTCCTGACCGCTCGCCTGTAGAGCGGGTCGGCGCACCTCGGCGCGAGCACGACCGCGTCGACTCCGAACGCAGCGGCGTTGCGGAAGATCGCGCCGACGTTCGTGTGATCGACGACGTCCTCCAAGACGACGATCAGCCGGGCGTCCTTGACGACCTGCTCCATGCTCGGCAGGGGAAGCCGATGCATCGAGGCCAGTGCCCCACGATGCACGCGAAATCCGGCGACCTGGGCGAGCTGAGCATCGGACAGGATGTAGCACGGCACGCCGGGGGCGATCACGTCTCGAAGGCCTTCGAGCCAACGCTCGGTCATGAGGAACGACCGCGCGGGATAGCCTGCCGCGAGCGCACGACGGATCACCTTCTCGCCCTCGGCGATGAACAAGCCCCCAGCCGGTTCGAGAAGCTTGCGGAGGTTGACGTCGCGCAGGCGGCTGTAGTCGTGAAGCCGTGGATCGTCTACGGATTCGAGCCGCTCGACCAGGAGATCTCCCACCGACACCACGACGCCAGTGTGCCGCACCGCCCGCAGACGCCGGAGACCAGAATGGGCGCATGAGCCGAATCGACAAGATCGGTGCGTTGCGGGTCGAACCCGCCCTCGACCACCCGGAGCTCCTCGCCCCGCCAGTGCTTCGCGCGTTGCGCGAATGGCCGGTCTCCCAAGTCGACGTCCGCGACGTAGGCGTCGCCGAGATCGATCCGAGCCTCGCCGACACCGCCGCGTTCTGTCAGGCGTACGACATTCCCCTGGAGATCTCCGCGAACTGCGTGATCATCGCCGGGCGTCGCGGTGGTGAGACGAAGTACGCGGCCGCGATGGTGCTGGCGACGACACGCGCCGACGTCAACGGCGTGATCCGGCGGCGCCTCGATGCCCGCAAGGCCTCCTTCGCGCCGATGGAGGACGCCGTGAACGCCACCGAGATGGAGTACGGCGGCATCACGCCGTTCGGTCTGCCCGACAGGTGGCCGGTGCTGGTGGACGCACGGGTAGCTGCGACAGAGGTCGCCGTAGTGGGCAGCGGCGTCCGCCGCTCGAAGCTCTTCGTGCCAGGGGCGGCACTGGCGGGTCTTCCCATGGCCGAGGTGATCGACAACCTCTCGCTGCCTCAGCAGGCGTGACGCACTCCGTCCTCGGGCTCTAGCCCTGCCTGGGTCGACTGGCGAACCAGCCGGTCACCTTCTCCCGTACGCCATCCAGGGTCCCACCCAGATCGCTGATGACCTTGGCAAGCGGGTCCTGTGAGCGAGCGAACGCTTCCTTGTAGGACTCTGCAGCTCGCCGGGCCTCCTCGGTGAGCGACGCACTCCCGTCGGAGTCGCGACGTGGGTAGTCGCCGGAGAGGATCTGAGAGTAGGCGCCGCTGTCGATCCAGTGCCGTAGCTCGGCAGCGCGGACGGCGAGGAACGGGTGGCTGCGGGCCTCGAGCAGCAGGAGCTTCAGCACGCTGTCGCGCAGGTCGCCGGCCGCGTCGTACTCCGCCGCCTGGGCGAGAAAGGCGGTCGCGTCGACGTCCTCGAGATGACCTCCCGAGGCCAGCTTCATGTGCGTCCGCAACGCCGCTGCCGGATCCTGCGACGCGAGCAGCCCTGCCCGGTCTCCGGACAGCTCCGCCTTGCGCGCCCACTCCATGAGCGCCGCGATGATCGCTCGAATGCCGAGCGCGCCGAGCGGCATCCAGGCCACGGCACCGCTCAGCCGGATCAGGAACACGAGCACCGACTGGTAGAGCGCGTGGCCACTCTGGGCATGGCCCAGCTCGTGGCCCAGGACGAACCGGAGCTCCTCCTCGTCGAGCAGATCGATCAGGCCACTGTTGACCACGATGAACGGCTTGTCCAACCCGATGCACATCGCGTTCGGCAGAGGCCCGGTCATGACGTAAAGCTCAGGAAGCTCCCGGATGTCCAGGGTGGCGGCGGCTTCCGCGAACACCCGGTACACGCGGGGAAATTGCTGGTCACCCGCCCGAACCGCCGAACCCAGGAAGATCAACCTCAGCGCGCGCTCGTTGATCAGGCCGGAGAGCTTGCGCAACAGGAGGTCGAATCCCTTCAGCTGGCGTACCGCGACCAGAGCGCCCCGGTCGGCTGGGTGCTCCCAGGCGCGTGAGCTGATCCCGGTGAGTGTGACGCGCGAGCGCGCCGGGCGATCCTCGGTGGTCGGCATGGCGTCCCCAATCCGGAGCAGGGCTACTTGGTACGAAACGGTATCCGGTCTGACGGGCCAGCTCACCTGAAGTGTCAGTGACGGCGAGAGCTGGCGCAGGATGTCGCGGACGTTGCAGCCGAGACGATCACCGACGGACCAGCATCACCACCGCGATCGTACCGACAATGACGATCACGGCCCGCAGGATCACGGGAGGGAGCCGCCGACCTACATGGGCGCCCAAGAGGCCGCCGCCGATCGAGCCGATCGCGATGAGCCCCGCAGCTGACCAATTCACGTCAGCGACGACGACGAAGAGGAGCGCAGCGACGGCGTTGACAAGCCCGGCGAGGACGTTCTTCGCCGCGTTGATCCGCTGCAAGGTCTCATCGAGCCCGAGCCCCAGGATCGCGATGAGCAACACTCCCTGCGCGGCGCCGAAGTATCCTCCGTAGACCCCGGTCAGGTAGACCATGAGCCAGGTCAACCACCCACCGAACTGGTGGCGCTCCGGCCGGGGCCGGTCGTGCCGCTGCGCCATCCGGAGGGAGATCCACGGTTGCAGGACAACCAGGATGCACCCGAGGGCCACCAGCGCGGGGACGATCATGTCGAACGCCTCGCTCGGCAGCCAGAGCAGCAGGACACCACCTGTGAGGGCGCCGATCAACGAGCCGATCCCGAGCCGCACCAGGCGGCCCAGCTGACCCGTGAGCTCCTTCCGGTATCCCCAGGCCGCGGCGGCCGAGCCCGGAGCGAGCCCGACCGTGTTGGACACGTTGGCGATGACCGGGGGTATGCCGAATCCGACGAGGGTCGGAAACGTGATGAGCGTCCCCGACCCTACGACGGCGTTGATCGCTCCAGCTGCGACTCCGGCAGCGAGAACCGCGAGAGCTTCCCAGACTGTCACGTGGGACCGTTACGCAGGCGACGAACCCGCCGACCCGCCCGATGATCTCCCACCACCGGGACCCCTGGCCGCGTCCTCGGCTGCTGCGATCGCCGCGGCGACCTCGTCCTCGGCCGACTGCAGAGCCTCCCCGGCCGCTTGCTCGCTTTCGTCAGCGATTCGTTGCGTGGCTGCGTCGCCCACTCCGATGGCTCCGTCGGTCGGGGGCTTGGGCATCTGCTCGCCCATCTTGCCGACGATCGAGCCGATCCCCTCCAGTGCCTTGCCGATCTCACTCGGCACGATCCACACCTTGTTGGAGTCACCCTGCGCGATGCGGGGCAGCATCTGCAGGTACTGGTACGCCAGCAGCGCCTGGTCGGGCTGGCCCTGGTGGATGGCGTTGAACACCGTCTGGATCGCCTGCGCCTCACCCTGAGCTTTCAGGATCTGGGCCTCGCGCTGGGCCTGGGCCCGCAGGATCTGAGCCTGCTTCTCACCCTCGGCGGTGAGAATGGCAGCTTGCTTCTCACCCTCGGCGGTCAGGATCGCCGACTGCCGGACACCCTCAGCGGTCAACACGGCAGCACGCTTGTCGCGATCCGCCCGCATCTGCTTCTCCATCGAGTCCTGGATCGAGGGCGGCGGGTCGATGGCCTTGAGCTCGACTCGGTTGACCTTGACACCCCACTTGCCGGTCGCCTCGTCGAGGATCGAGCCCAGAGCCGTGTTGATCTCCTCCCGGCTGGTCAGCGCCCGCTCGAGGTCCATGCCACCGACGATGTTGCGCAAGGTGGTCTGGGTGAGCTGCTCGATGGCCTGGACGAAGTTGGCGATCTCGTACGTCGCCCGCACGGGGTCAGTCACCTGGAAGTAGATGACCGTATCGATCGCCACGACCAGGTTGTCCTCGGTGATGACGTTCTGCGGTGGGAACGACACCACCTGCTCACGAAGGTCGATGTTGTAACGCACCTTGTCGATGAACGGCACGATGACCGAAAGGCCCGGGCCAAGCGTGCGCTGGTACCGCCCCAGCCGCTCCACGATTCCTGCCCGCGCCTGCGGGATGATCTTGATCGAGCGAACCAGGACGATGATGGCGACTAAGGCCAAGACGGCGAAAACTATCAAGGCTTCCACAAACTCTCCGTTCCTTCACATGTGCCGCCAGCTGGCGGCGCGACGGCGTCCGCTCGGGTAGCACGTGGAGTCAGCCTGCGCTCAACGGCTTCTCCACCTCGTGCACGTAGGCAGTCGCGCCCTC
Source organism: Actinopolymorphaceae bacterium (assembly GCA_036564245.1). Classification (GTDB taxonomy): domain Bacteria; phylum Actinomycetota; class Actinomycetes; order Propionibacteriales; family Actinopolymorphaceae; genus Thermasporomyces. Next base: position 53,465 of record DATCKU010000077.1, on the reverse strand, counting down.
GATCGAGAGCACGTCCACAGTCTTGCCGGCTTCGATACTGGAATGCTCGTCGTATGGTCGAGCGGTCCAGACCTCCCCTCCGATCTTCACCATCCCGCTGTTCGCGGTGACCTGCTCGACGACCACGCCGGTTTTGCCAATCAGCGCCGAGACTCCAGTACGGATAGCTGGAGGGGTCTTGAGATGCCGCAACGCGATCGGGCGCACGGCACCCAGCATGGCGAAGGCCGTGACAACTGCGGCCGCGATCGACAGAACCGGGCCACCGCCGATGAGTGCCGCCAAACCTCCTGCCACGGCGCCCGCCGCAAGCATCAGGAAGACGAGATCGAGGGTCAGCAGCTCGACCGCCGCGAGGGCGCCGGCGATCACGAACCACGCGACCCATAGGTGCTCGCCCAGCCATTGGAGCAGATTACCCATAGTCAGAACCTATGCGATCAAGGGGCAGATAGGGTATCCGCCCACCCGCGGCATCCGCCCGTAGGCCGCAATCTTCTACCGCCGGGCGCGAGCTGTCCACCGGTCGCCCGACCGGAGCAGCTGCAATGGCATGCCGAACGTCTCGGACAGCGAGCGGGAGCTCAGGGTCTCGTACAGTGGCCCGGCCGCGATCACGGCACCCTCCCGCAGCAGCAGCACATGCGTGAAGCTCGGCGGGATCTCCTCGACGTGATGGGAGACGAGTACGGTGGCCGGCGCCGCCTCTGCAGCCGCAAGCTCAGCGAGAGCGCGCACGAGGGTCTCGCGTCCGGCGAGATCCAGGCCGGCTGCCGGTTCGTCGAGCAGCAGCAGCTCCGGATCGGTCATCAGGGCGCGGGCGATCTGGACTCGTTTGCGTTCGCCCTCGGAGAGCGTTCCGAAGGTACGGTCGGCCCGATCGCGCATGCCGAGCCACGCCAGCAGCTGCTCGGCCCGCTCGTGATCGAGCGCGTCGTACTGCTCGCGCCACCTCCCGACGACCGCATACGACGCGGAGAGCACGACGTCGCGAACGGATTCGTGGCGCGGAATCTGGTCGGCGAGCACCGCGCTGGTGAGACCGATCCGGGTGCGGAGCTCGAAGACGTCGACGGCACCGAGGGTCTCGCTCAGGATCGTGGCGACACCACTGGTGGGGTGCATCCGAGCCGCGGCGATCTGCAGAAGGGTCGTCTTGCCCGCGCCATTCGGGCCGAGGACGACCCAGCGATCTTGCTCCTCGACCGACCACGTGACACGATCCAGCAGCTTGGTGCCGTTGCGGACGACCGTGATGTCGGTGAGCTCGAGTACTGGGCCCATGGATCCACAACCTACGGCACGCGTTGCCGGTTGGTACGCATGGCTGGTCGGTACGCATGGTCCGGCCACCGCGTGGGTCCGATCCCGTCATCGTGAGGGTCCTAGGCTGATGCCATGCTGAGGTTGCCGCGGGCGGCGCGCTTCGCATCGTGGACGAACGCCTGGATCGCCGGCTCGACGAGCCTCGACGAGGCCGAGCTCGCGATCCGCGGCGACGATGCGGCCCATCACGTGATAGGCCTTCCGGGTCACGACGAGCCCATGCCGGTCCTGTTCACCCTTGGAACCCTCCGCAACCTCGGCATGACCGCTGCGTCCGTCGCGCTTCCCGTACCAGGCGACCCGCTCGGGCTCGCCGGACCCCGCGACTTCACAGAGGCCGCCCTGGAAGTGGGCGAGGCGGTGATCTGCCACGGTACGGGCCTTGGCCTCGTTCCGTACGTCGTCGGCGCCGGGGTGCAGTGGCGCGCCTGGCGGGCCGACGTACCTCCACCCATCGAGGTCGCCGAGGCCACGATGGAGCTCACCCAGACCCTGCAGGACGTCATCGACGCGCTCGACGGGCTCGACGTCGCTCGCTGGAATCCACGCGTCGCAGAAGCGCTCATCGACCTGCGGGCGGTTGGACGTCGTGACGACGACAGGCTGCCAGCCGGCTATCCGGCACGCGTAGACGAGCTCGCGGCCAGGGCACGGCGCTGCCTGCTGGTCTGCGAGCTCGCCCTGACCGACGACGGCGGTGCTACGACGGCGTTCGAAGCCAACGCGCGACGCGAGGCGCTCCGTCGGCTCGAGCGCGCGGCTCGCCGGGCTCTGGTCGCCGCCTGCAACCCCCCGCCACGCCCCAAATGACCATGTGCACTACGCCTGCCTGAGGTGCAACACGCGCCCACACGTGTTACACCTCCAACTCGCCGTACTGCTGACCCGTATTCGTGGACTCGGCGGACACGACCGGAGCCCTCAGGTGGTCTTGGTCATGCCTGCCTTGTCGGCGGCCGCAGCGTTGGCTCGCGCCCGCTCCCGGTCGGCGGCCATCTCCTCGACGGTCTTCGTCGGAAGGCGGGCGGCGCCTTGGGTGTTCACGGTCTTGACCCGGGTGCCATTCCGTTCGGCGTCGAGGAGTCGTTGCCGTGCGGCTGGGATCTCGTCTGCGTACTGCGGCAGCCATTGTGCTTGCGCCACGAGCATCTCGTCGGTCATCTGCCACACCTCCTCGGGGTTGCAGACCGCGCCGACGAGCGGATCGTGCAGCATCGCCTGCTTGAGCAGCATCACGTCCGCGTGCACCGCCGCTTCCTTGGCCATCTCCTGCACGCGGACGCTGGCAGCGCACGTGGCAGCGCAGGCCAACGGCAGGTCGCCGACGACCGGAACGTTGATGCCGTTGCGGTCGACGTAGCCGGGCACCTCGACCACGCAGCCTTGCGGGAGGTTGGTGATGATGCCGTCGTTGACGACGTTGAAGTGACCGCGGTAGATCCGGCCGGTCTCGAGCGCTTCGATGATGTAGGAACCGTGCTCCTCGCTCCGGTCCTCCGGGGTGATCGGCTTCGGGTCCTCGGCCAACCAGTTCGGAAAGTCGGTCTCGAACCAGTTCCGCCCCTCCGTGCACACCCGCAGATAGCCACCCGTCTCGCCGTGGATCCAGCTGGACAGGTCGATCCACTGAGGGATCTCCTCCACCCGCTTCCGGTACCACGGGAGGTACTCCGACAGGTGACCGTTGGACTCGGTGCTGTAGTAGCCGAAGCGGCGCAACACGTCGATGCGGACCTTCTCCGTCTGCGGGAAGGTCGGATGACTCTCGAAGAGCTCGAGCATCTTGGGAATCATGTCGATTCCCCGCCACTGCACCTTCAGGAACCACGTCTGGTGATTGATGCCGGCCGCAACGATGTCGACCTCGCGCCGATGCAGTTCCTCGTCCGGGCCGATCAGCCCTTCTCGTTTCGCCCAGTGCTCGATGCACTGGGTGATCTGCCAGTGGCCACCTTGGACGCCGTGGCAGAGCCCGACCGTACGCACCCCGCCGTACTCGTTGCATGCCCACGTGTTCATCGCCATGGGATTCGAGTAGTTGAGGAAGAGCACGTCAGGCTTGGCGACGGCGCGGATGTCTTCGCAGAACTCCAGCAACGCGGGGATCGTACGTTGCGCGTACATCAACCCGCCGGCACAGATGGTGTCGCCGACACACTGGTCGACGCCGTACTTCAAAGGGATCTCGATGTCGGTACGAAACGCCTCGAGTCCGCCCTGTCGGATCACCGAGAACACGTAGTCGGCATCGGCCAGTGCGGCGCGGCGGTCCATCGTCGGCTCCACGGTCGCGGGAAGCGCGTTCGCCTCGATGTCACGCCGCACCAGCTGCGTCACCATGTCGAGGTTGCGTTCGGAGATGTCGTAGAACGCGAAGCAGGTGTCGGCGAGCTCGGGAACGGCGAGGATGTCTCGGACCAGCCGCCGGGTGAAGCCCAGCGAGCCGGCGCCGAGCATCGCAATGCGGATCGTCATGCCTCCAGCCTCGGCATACCGGCTCCGGTTCGACAACCCCCAATCGGCTCGCGGCCTGGAACGGTCATGTAGCACGCTTTGTGCCGTGGCATCTCGTACATCCCCTGCCTGGATGACCGTGCTGGTGCGCTACACATACGCCGCGACATTGGCCCGGATCGCCGACGGGGCCACCTCGACCGCACTCATCCTGCTCGCCCTGGACCGCACCAAGAGCGCCGCAGTTGGCGGTGTGCTCACTGCCGCCACGATGCTCCCGCACATCGTCGCCGCACCGGCCGCGGGTCTTCTCTCCGATCGCGTGCGGTCGGTTCGCTTGCTGTACGTCGTCGCCTTGTTGACCTTCGGAGCGGGCCTCGCCGGTACCGCGTTCACGCTCGGCTCCACCCACCTCGCCGTGCCCCTTGCGTGCGCGTTGATATCTGGCATCGTCGGACCGTTGCTGACCGGAGGGATGACGAGCCTGCTCGGCGAGCTGCTGCCGGCGCCTGCGTTGCCCCGTGCGTTCGCCGTCGACTCCGCCACGTACAACGTCTCCGGCATCGTCGCTCCCGCGATGGTGGCCCTCGTCGCCGGCGTCGCGTCGCCGTTCCTCGCCCTGCTGGCCCTCGTCGCCAGCAGCGTGATCGCCGCGCTGACGACGCTCGCGGTCCCGCTGCGCCGGCGGGAGGCGGCACAGCGAGCGAACGTACGTCGAGGCGCCCTGATCGGCGGGGCCCTGGCGCTCTGGCGGGTCGTCCCGTTGCGGGGTACGGCGATCGCCACCACGGTCTCGATCGCTGGCACCGGTGGTGCGCTGCCGATCGCGGTCGTCTTGTTCGCCGAGCGTCTCGGCCAGCCGGCCAGTGCCGGTGGCGGACTGCTCTCGGCGTTCGCGGTCGGGGCGCTGACGGGATCGCTTGCGCTGTCGGCCAAGCCGTTGCGCGAAGCTCACGCTGGTCGCGCTGTCTACCTCAGCGTGCTCGCAACCGGTCTGGTCCTCGCAGCGGCGGCAGCGAGTCCGTCGTACGTCGTCGCCCTGGTGGTGTTCGTTCTGGCCGGACTTGTCGAGGCGCCCATGCTCACCGCGACGTTCCTGATCCGCAACACCTATGCTCCCCCCGAGGTACGGTCGCAGGTGTTCACGACGGCGGCCGGTCTCAAGATCGGAAGCGCCGCGCTGGGTGCTGCTCTCGCGGGCGTGGCCGCGGCACCACTCGGGGGAACCGGGCTGCTTCTCGTTGCCGGAGGTGTGCAGGTGCTGGCACTCGCCGTGGGCCTGCTGAGCGAACGCATCGCAACCGGCCGGGGCCCCGGCAACGCCGTCGTGGATCCGTCGGGCACCCGAGCCAAGGCCTCGAAAGGAGTGTCATGACCGAGAAGATCGCCTTGGTCACAGGCGCCGGGTCCGGTATCGGCAAGGCTGCAGCACTCGCCCTCGCCCGGGATGGCTGGACGGTCGTGCTCGCCGGCAGACGGCCGGAGCCGTTGCACGACGTTGCCGCAACGCTCGGCCGGGCCGGGCTGCGCGGCCACGCCGTACCCACGGACGTCACCGATCCTCAGGCCGTCGCCGCGTTGTTCGACGTGATTCGGCGTGAGTACGGACGGCTCGATCTTCTCTTCAACAACGCCGGTCGCAACGCGCCCGCGGTCCCACTCGAGGACCTCAGCCTCGCCGACTGGCAGGCGGTGGTCGACACGAATCTCACGGCAGCCTTCCTGTGCACCAAACATGCGTTCCGGTTGATGAAGAGTCAGCGACCTCGCGGCGGACGGATCATCAACAACGGCTCGATCTCGGCACACGTTCCTCGCCCGAACTCGGCCCCGTACACCGCCACCAAGCATGCGATCACCGGCCTCACCAAGGCGACCGCTCTGGACGGCCGACGATACGACATCGCGTGTGGGCAGATCGACATCGGGAACGCGGCAACCCCCATGACCGAACGGATGGCCGACGGCGTGCTGCAGCCAGACGGCACCACACGACCCGAGCCCACCATGGACGTCGATCACGTCGCCCGCGCCGTCGCCTACATGGCGAGCCTGCCGCTCGACGCCAACGTGCCGTTCATGACCGTGATGGCGACGAAGATGCCTTTCATGGGCCGCGGTTGACGCCTGCACCGGTACGTGCTGGACCTTCATCGAGGAGCCGGCACCCGCGTCGCGAGCGCGGCGCTGCTACCGGGTCAGCTCTTGCCTGCGCGTTCGTACCGCAGGTAGACCGAACCAGATCCGAGAGTCCGGCTTTCCACGAGCCGCAGGTCGAGCGTCCTGCCCACAGGGAAGAACGGCTTCCCGCCGCCCACGACCACGGGCGTGACGTAGAGCCGGAACTCGTCGATGAAGTCCACCAGGGACGCGGCCAGGCCGGCACCACCTATAGCAAGCTGTCCGTCTACGTCCTCTTTCAGTCGCGTCACCTCGGCGACTGCGTCCGTGCTGCGCACCAGTCGCACGCCCTCCGGGACACTCATGAGGGTGTCTGAGAAGACGATCCGCGGGATCGAGAGGTAAAGACGAGCGAAGTCCTTCTCGACCTCGGGCAGATCGTAACGGTTCGCGGCGGCGCGCCACGGCTCCTCCATCACCTCGAACAGGCGCCGGCCGAACAAGAAGACGGATGTGGCACGTGTCTGCTCGTTGGCCAGCCGATGCACGTCGTCGGCCGGTGCCGAGAAGCCGAAGCTTCCCTGCGAATCCTCGATGTACCCGTCGAGCGAGACGTTCATCGAGTAGATGATCGTGCCCATGGTGGCTCCAACGTATCGGGTGCTCGGAGGAGAGACCGTGAAACGCCCCCGAACTCATCGCGGTCGCTTGGTATCCGACGTACGGATGTCGCACGACTGGCATGGGTCAACCGGACCCCGCCAGACTTGCGGACATGCCTGTCTTGGACCCCTTTCCCCTGCGCACCGTCGTGTTGCTGCTGGCGACGATCACGATGGGACTCAGCGCAGGACTTTTCGCCACGTTCTCCTACGCCGTGATGCCGGGCCTGCGTCCAACCGACGACCGGACCTTCGTCGCCGCCATGCAGTCGATCAACGTCAAGATCCTCAACGTGTGGTTCGCGATCTGTTTCGTGGGTCCGATCATCCTCACGGCCCTTGCGATCCCCCTGCATCTCGGCCCGGCAGGACGCCCGCAGCTGCCGTGGCTCGTGATCGCCTTGGTGCTCTATCTCGTGACACTCGTGATCACGTTCCGGATCAGCGTTCCACTCAACAACGCTCTCGCGGCCGCCGATGATCCGGACCAGATCGACGATCTCGCCTCCGTTCGCCGCCGATTCGAGGCTCCGTGGGTGCGCTGGAACGTCGTGCGGTCGATCAGCACCACCGTGGCGTTCGCCGTCTTGGCCGTCGCCCTGCTCGCATCACCGTGACATCTTCGGGACAATCACGGTCGACTAACGTTGCTCGCGTGCCAAGTGATCCGTGGCCACGCTCCGAGCGGACCCCTCCGGCCGAGCCACCCCAGCGCACGCTTCTGCTGACGTTCACCGGCCGTGACCGGCCCGGCGTGACGTCGGCGGTCTTCGACTCGCTCGCGACGTTCGGGATCGAGGTCCTCGACGTGGAGCAGGTCGTGCTCCGTGGCCGGCTCTTGCTGGGCGTTCTCGTCACAGCGCCACGAGATCACGAGAGGCTGCGGAGCACGGTCGAGACCGTGGCCCGCGATCTCGCGATGGACGTCGAGATCCAGGTCGGGGCAGGCGACAACGAACCGCGACGCCGTGGACGCAGCCACGTGACGGTACTCGGCCACCCCTTGCTGCCACGCGCGGTTGCGGCGATCGCCGGTCGGATCGCGGACACCGGGGCCAACATCGACCGGATTACACGGATCGCCCGATACCCCGTCACGGCGATCGAACTGGACGTGTCCGGCAGCGACCCGACCAAGCTCCGCCACACACTCGCTATCGAAGCAGCGGCCCAGCGGGTCGACGTTGCGGTGCAGGCCGCCGGATTGCACCGCCGCGCCAAGCGTCTTGTGGTGCTGGACGTCGACTCGACCCTAATCCAAGGCGAGGTCATCGAGATGCTGGCGAGGCGGGCCGGGTGCCTTGCCGAGGTGTCCCGACTGACGACCGAGGCGATGCACGGCCAGCTGGACTTCAGCGAATCGCTACGGCAGCGGGTCGCTCTGCTGGCCGGCCTCGACGAGCAGGCCCTCGACGACGTACGACGCGAGATCCGCCTGACACCCGGTGCTCGGACCCTGGTGCGTACGCTGCGTCGGCTGGGCTACCAGATCGGGTTGGTGAGTGGCGGGTTCACCCAGGTCGTGGAGCCCATCGCCGCCGAGCTCGGCATCGACTTCGTCGCCGCCAACCGACTCGAGGTGACTGAGGGCACGCTGACCGGTCGCGTCGATGGCGAGATCATCGACCGGCCGGGGAAAGCGAAGGCGCTGCGAGAGTTCGCCGCCCGTGCCGACGTACCGCTCAGCCAGACCGTCGCGATCGGCGACGGTGCCAACGACCTCGACATGCTCGACGTGGCAGGGCTCGGTGTGGCGTTCAATGCCAAGCCGGTGGTACGCGAGGCGGCAGACACGGCCGTCACCGTGCCGTATCTCGACGCGATCCTCTACCTGCTCGGCATCACACGCGAGGAGATCGAAGCGGCCGACGAGGAGCAGCGCTCCATCGACAGCTGAGCCCGCCAGCCGCCATGCGACTCAGGTGCTGCTCAGCTGGTCGAGGCGCACGACATGCTGCAGCTGTCCAACGCCTGCACCGACCTCGCTCCAGCTGCCCTCGAGCGCGAAGACCGCCAGGGTGCCCGTGGGAAAACCATCCGACAGCGGCGTGCGCCCCTCGTCGGGCCGAGCGTCAAGGGAGAGGGCCAGGTCCGCGATCGACGGATTGTGTCCGATGATCAGGAACGACACGACGCTGTCGGGCACCTCGGACACGACCCCCAGCAGATCGTCGACCGTGTTGGCGTAGATCCGGTTCTCGATGTCTACTCGAGGAGCCGCACCGAGCTCACGCGCGACGTAGTCCCAGGTCTCACGGGCACGGAGCGCGGGCGACACCGCAACCAGCTCCGGCTGCAAGCCGAGCCTGCGGCACGCGGCGCCCGCGTAGGCGGCTTGCTTCTTGCCGCGTGCAGCCAACGGCCGCTCCTTGTCCGGAACACCGAAGGGCGAATCGGCCTTGCCGTGGCGCAAAAGCATGAGACGACGAGTCATCCGCCTACCCTACGAACTGGCGCCACACGCCCAAGCGTGACGGCGGCGGCCAACGCGGCCTGCGCCGCTTCGTACCCCTTGTCTTCCTTCGATCCGGGCAGTCCAGCACGGTCCCGCGCCTCGTCGACGGTGTTGCAGGTGAGCACACCGAACCCGACGGGCACACCGGTCTCGACACTCACCTGCGTCAGACCGACGGTCGCCGCTTGGCAGACGTACTCGAAGTGTGGCGTACCGCCACGCACCACGACGCCAAGTGCGACGACCGCATCGAAACCGGATCGCGCAAGCCGAGCCGCGGCGACGGGCAGCTCGAAGGATCCTGGGACCCGGATCACCGCGACATCGCGGACTCCGGCATCCGAGACTGCCCGCTGGGCACCGGCAAGCAGTCCTTCCACCACGTCGGCATGCCAGCGAGCGGCCACAATCGCCACCCGCAGATCGCTGGCGTCGTCGACCCGAAAGCGCGGCGCGCCCTCTCCACTCATGATTCTCCCGCCTCCAGTTCGTCGAGGCTCAACTGGTCGATGTGAACGTCACCGTGGTCGGCCGGAAGCAGGTGGCCCAGCCGCTCCCGCTTCGCACGCAGGTAACGCACGTTCTCCGGGTTCGGCGCCACCGTCAAAGGCACGGTGGCCGAGACGCCGATGCCGTACGACTGCAGCCCGTCCGCCTTGGCCGGGTTGTTGCTGAGCAACTGCACCTTGTCAACGCCGAGGTCGGCAAGAATCTGCGCGGCGATCCAGTAGTCCCTGCCGTCTACCGGAAGTCCGAGCGCGACGTTGGCGTCCACGGTGTCGTGGCCGGCATCCTGCAGCTCGTAGGCCGCCAGCTTGGAGAGCAGTCCGATGCCGCGTCCCTCATGCCCGCGCACGTAGACCACGACACCTGCCGCGCAGCGGCCGACCTTGGCAAGGGCGTGGTCCAACTGAGGTCCGCAATCGCACCGCAGCGAACGGAAGGCTTCACCGGTCAGGCATTCCGAGTGCACGCGCACCACAGGCGGCGATCCGCCTCGCGCGCCGGGGTCTCCCTTGACCAGAGCGACATGCTCCGAACCATCGACGGTGCACCGGTACCCGACTGCCTCGAACTCTCCGTGGGGAGTCGGGAGTCGAGCCCTGCTGACCCGTTCGACCAGATGCTCGGACCGGCGCCGGTAACGGATGAGATCGGCGATGGACACGAGCGCAAGCCCGTGCCGGTCGGCGAACGCTCGTGCCTGCGGACCGCGCTGCGGCATACCGTCGTCGTCCACCAGCTCGGCGAGGACTCCGATCGGCGGACAACCCGCAAGCCGCGCGAGATCCACCGCCGCCTCGGTATGGCCCGGCCGGGTGAGCACTCCCCCGGTCCGGTACCGCAGCGGGAAGACATGGCCGGGCTGCACCAAGTCCGTGCCGTTCGACGCGTCATCGGCGAGGATCCGGATGGTGCGGGCCCGGTCGGCGGCGGAGATGCCGGTCGTGATCCCCTGCGCTGCATCCACGCTCACGTGAAATGCCGTACGCATCGACTCGCGGTTCTGCGTCGTCATGGGCGGGATCCCGAGATGCTCGAGCCGTTCCGCCGGCATCGGCACGCACACCACGCCACTGGTGTGCCGAACCATGAACCCCACCAGTTCCGGCGTCGCATGTGTCGCAGCGAAGATCAGGTCGGCTTCGTTCTCCCGGTCCACGGCGTCGACGACCACGACGGGACGGCCACCGGCCATGTCGTCCAGTGCCCGATCGACCGGATCCGTGCGCAGATCCGGTCGTACCGGTTCGACACCAAGCGTCACGGCTGATCACCGGCCAGCGCATCCGGTTCACGGGGGACCGGGCCGCCCACTGCTACACCGCCGCCGACCGGAACGGCGTCGGCGGCCAGGCGCTTCTGGGCCCGCATCCAGGCCACGAAGCCCAGCACACAGAACCCGCCGTAGAAGAGGTAGAGGATCGCCGACGGATAGAAGCCGGCGGCGAAGAGCAGGGGCACGCCGACCGCATCGACACCGATCCAGATGAGCCAGAACTCCACCCAGCCCCGGGCCATGCCATAGGTCGCCAGGATGCTGCCCGTGAGAATCCATGCGTCCGGGAGAGGACCCCAGGAACCCAGCAGTCCGAGCACATAGGTGAACACCGCGACACCGACCAGGGTCACAACCAGCAGGCCCGCACGCTCCCGCCAGGTCGCCCATCGCGGCACCACCGCACCGCCGTCGGCTGCCTCGCCTCGAGCCCTGGTCTGCCGCCAACGCCACCAGCCATACGCGCTGACGACGAAGAAGAACACCTGGCGCGCCGCCTGTCCCCAGAGGTTCTTGTCCTGAGGGGTGTCGAAGACGCCGCCGAGGAAGACGGTGAAGAGCAGGACGTTGCCGATCATGCCGACCGGCCAGGCGAGCACGCGGCGGCGCATCCCGTAGATCGCACTTGCCAACCCGAAGCCGTTCCCGATGATCTCGCGCCAGAGGATCGCCGAGCCCAGGATGTGGAGTTCGGCCGTGAGAAGCCAGGTCAGGGCGTTCATGCAGGTGCTCCTTCACTTTCTTCTGGTTGCCCGGACTCGAGCGGACGCAGGACTGGCTCGGCGAGCCGTTGGACGTACTTCGCGAGAACGTCGACCTCGAGATTCACCCGCTCGCCTACTTGACGAAGGCCGAGCGTCGTGTTGGCAAGCGTCGTCGGGATCAACGCGACCGTGAACGCAGGCTCGGGTTCCTCGCGAACGTCGACCACAGTGAGCGAGACGCCATCGACGGCGATGGAACCTTTGGGCACGACATAGCGGATCAGGTCCCTAGGCACGCCGATCTCGACCAGATGCCACTGTGGCGTGTGCTCGCGTCGCAGGATCGTGCCCGTGCCGTCGACGTGACCCTGGACGATGTGCCCGCCGAACCGACCGTCGGATGGCACTGGCCGCTCCAGGTTGACGGCGTCATGAGGGCGTGCGTCAGCAAAGGTCGTACGCGCCAGCGTCTCCGCCATGACGTCGGCGGTGAAGATGCCATCGGGCGTGACGTCGGTGACGGTGAGGCAGCACCCGTTCACCGCGATCGAGTGGCCGGGGTGCGCGCCGCGAGTCACCAGCGGGCCGCGAACACTCAGTCGTGCCGAGGCATCCAGGCGTACGAGATCCACGATCTCGCCACGCTCTTCGATGATTCCGGTGAACACCGGTCGTTTCCCTCGCCTTCCAGTCCCCGCTCGTGCGGCACCGGGGGCTGGCGAGGGTCCGCGGCGCACCCGCGACAGCAAGCGATCACGCGTTCGAATGCACGACGCCGTCAAACCGCGCGGGTACGGCTAGAACCCGCGTGCTGCCTCCCATCCGGACTTTCACCGTCGGTCCAGGAATTCCACCTGGTCCACCGTTTGCCCCGGGCCTCACAACTGGGGCCCGGTGCCGGCGCTTCCCCTTGGCAGCACCGGCGTGGCAACCGGGTCGCGGACTGTCACCGCCGGTTCGGACTTTCACCGACCCCGGAGCACGCGCGAGCCTGAGCTCGTACGACGTTCAGTGTCGCATGCACCTGCAACTCGCAGGAGGACGGGCGTCCATGACATACGCCACACTGCGCGACTGGCCACCGACTCGTCGCGGGATCACCCGACGTCGCCGCTCGGCCATGCCGCCCGAGCGGTGGCCTGCTCGGCGAGCCGACGCAGCTCGTCGACCACCCGGCTGGGGTCGTCGGCGGCGTAGACCGCCGAGCCTGCGACGAACACGTCGGCGCCCGCCTCGGCGCAACGCTCGATCGTCTCCGCCGAGACGCCGCCATCCACCTGAAGCCAGACCTCGCCGCCGTGCTTGGCGATCAACTCCCGGCAGCGCCGGATCTTGGGCACGCACACGTCGAGGAACTGCTGGCCGCCGAACCCGGGCTCCACGGTCATCACGAGGATCATGTCGAGCTCGGGCAGCAGATCTTCGTACGGCTCGATCGGCGTCGCGGGCTTGAGTGCCATCCCGGCCCGGGTGTTCTTGCTGCGCAGCTCCCGCGCGAGCCTGATCGGGGCATGCGCCGCCTCGACGTGGAACGTGACGCTGGCCGCGCCGGCCTCGGCGTACCCCGGTGCCCAGCGATCGGGGTCCTCGATCATCAGGTGGCAGTCGATGGGCAGCGAGGTCGCGGCAAGCAGCGACTGCACGACCGGGAGCCCGATGGTGAGGTTGGGCACGAAGTGGTTGTCCATCACGTCGACGTGCAGCCAGTCGGCGTTCGACACGCTCGCGGCCGCGTCAGCCAGACGCGCGAAGTCAGCCGACAGGATGCTCGGCGAGATCTGTACGCCCATGACCCCGACCCTACTGAGCGCATCCTGTGGCTCGTGGAGTGAGCTGCCCGAAACCTCCTGCGCAGGAAGGCGCGCAGTCATCCGTCCGACACGATCCGTCGGACCGCCTTCGTCGGACACGGGGTTCGTGGGACGGGTCATGCGGCACGCTTCAGCAGCGCGAGATACATCGCATCGGTGCCGTGTCGATGCGGCCAGAGTTGCACGTCCGGTCCTTCCCCGAGCTCAGGGACACCAGGAAGGTACGGCCGGGCGTCGACTCGTACAACGTCGTCCCGGCTCTCGAGGACGGCCGTGACCACATCGCGGGTCTCCGCGAGATGCGGCGAGCAGGTCACGTAGGCCACCACACCACCGACGCGCACGGCATCCAACGCCTTGTGGCACAGCTCGATCTGCAGCCGCTGGAGTTCGGCAGGCTCCTCAGGCGTACGCCGCCACCGCGACTCCGGCCTTCGACGCAGCGCGCCGAGTCCCGTGCACGGCGCGTCGAGGAGAACCCGATCGAACGCGCCTGACCGCCACGGACCCGCGCGGCCGTCGGCAACGACCGTGCCCAGAGCACCGGGCACCCACCTACCGTCTTGTGCGCGAAGCGCACGGGCGGTGAGTGCCGCCCGGTGCGGTGCAACGTCGCCAGCTACCAGACCAGCCGAACGGTCGGCCGCGAGACTCGCCAGCAAGGCGGCCTTGCCGCCCGGGCCAGCACACATGTCGAGCCAGAACGAATCCCGGCCCTCGATCGTGACCGCCGCCAGAGCGTTCGTCACCAACTGGCTGCCTTCGTCCTGCACACCGGCCCGACCCTCCGCAACGGCCGGGATCGCGTAGGGATCACCCGACTCCAGCACCGCCGCGTACGGCGACCACCGGCCCCTTCGCGCCCCAGCGTCGATCAGCTCCTCGACCGTGCTCCGCCCCGGCCTTGCCGCCAACGTCACGGAGGCCGGCTCGTTGTCCGCCGCCAGGAGGGCAGCAGTCTCGTCGAGCGAGCCGCCGAGCGCCTCTTGGAACGCCTGCACGATCCAGGGCGGATGGGCGTGGACGACCGCGAGATGACCGACCGGATCGGTGTCGTACGCCGGGGCGATCTCGGCGAGCCACTCGTCGACGTCACGGGCGGCAACCTTGCGCAGGACGGCGTTGACGAAGCTCGTGACGCTGACACCGGCGACACTACGCGCGAGATCCACGCTGGTCGCGACGGCCGCGTGTGCGGGAACCCGCATGCCCAGCAGCTGGTGCGCACCCATGCGCAAGACGTCGAGCACCTCGGCGTCGAGCTTTCGCAGCGGGCGCTGAACGCAGCGGGTCAGGACCGCGTCGTAGCTGCCCCGCCTGCGCAGCGTGCCGCTCGCCAGCTCGGTGGCAAAGGCCGCGTCCTTGCCAGACAACCCGCGCTCGCGAAGCGTGGCGGCCAGCGCGAGATTGGCGTACGCATCACGAACGGAAACCGCATGGATCACGTCGTACGCCGCCCGCCGAGCCGCGTCGACCTTGGCTCGAGGTCGCTGGGTTTTCCGCGCTCCCCCATGACGAGACCGTTGTGGCATGCGTGACCCGCGCCCCTTCCTCTAGTCGCGTGGCATCTGCCGTGTCTGCGGGCCAGCCATCACTAGACCAGCGTCTCGTTCGGGCGGGGATGGACACCACGGGCCCAGTCGGCCGCGGGCATGGGCTTCTTGCCGTGCGGCTGCACGGTTCCCAGACGCACCGGGATGCTGCCCGTTCCGACCAGGACCCGCGTCTTCTCGGCCACGATCTCACCCGGAGGAAGTTCCAAGGCGTCCGTCTCCACGGTCACCGGCCCGATCTTGAGCCGTCCCCCGCGGAACGTCGTCCAGGCACCCGGCGCCGGCGTCGCCGCCCGCACCAGCCGGTCGATGTGGAAAGCCGGCTTCGACCAGTCGATGCGGACGTGCTCGACCTCGATCTTGCCGGCATAGCTCACGCCCTCCGCCGGCTGAGGCCTGGCCTCCAACGTCCCGGCGGCGATGCCGTCCAGGGTGGCGAGCAGCAACCGTGCGCCGCTGTGGGACAGCCGCTCCAGCAGATCGCCTGCCGTGTCGTCGGGTCGGATCGGCTCGGTCACGGTGCCGTAGATCGGTCCGGCGTCGAGCGCCTCGACGATCTGGAACGTCGTGGCACCTGTCACCTCGTCGCCTGCGAGGATCGCGTGCTGCACCGGCGCTGCTCCCCGCCATGCGGGCAGCAGCGAGAAGTGCAGATTGATCCATCCGTGCCGCGGGACCTCGAGCACCGGCCGTGGCAGCAAGCCGCCATAGGCCACCACCGGGCAGCAGTCCGGCGCCAGCTCGCGAAGCTGCTCCAAGAACTCGGGGTCCTTCGGCGAACCAGGCTTGAGAACTCGCAGCCCTGCCGCCTCGGCCCGCTCCGCCACCGGCGACTGATGCAGCTTGCGACCCCGGCCGGACGGCGCGTCTGGACGGGTCACCACGGCCACGACGTCGTGATCGCTCGCCAACAACGCCTCCAGGGAGGGCAGGGCGAGCTCAGGGGTTCCCGCGAACACCAAGCGCACGAGCTCGAACCTCCGCTCAACCGGTGTCAGTGCGCAGCCGCTGTGGCTGTCGGATCAGAGGGCACGCCCCAAGGTGGCGTGTGGCGAGATGCGCACCTCAGGCGGCTGCTCCCCTGCCCATTCGGCCTCCCTGATCAAGCGCAACGCCTCCTTGCGCGCCTCTCGATCGAGCCGGTCCACGAACAGGATGCCGTCCAGGTGGTCGGTCTCGTGCTGGATACAGCGAGCCAGGAGTTCAGATCCCTCGATCGTGACCGGCTCGCCGTACATGTTGTACCCCTTGGCGACCACGCGCATCGCCCGGCGGCAGTCGAACGTGAATCCGGGAATGGACAGGCACCCCTCCGGACCGAACTGCTCCTCCTCCGACAGCTCGACCAGCTCAGGATTGACCAAGTGGCCGATCACGTCGTCGACGTTGTAGGTGAACACCCGCAGGCCCACCCCGATCTGCGGCGCGGCGAGCCCGGAACCCGGCGCGTCCAGCATCGTGTCGGTAAGGTCGCGCACCAGCGCACGGAGCTCCTTGTCGAACTCGCGCACCGGCTCGGCCGGCGTACGCAAGATCGGATCGCCGAAAAGCCGGATTTGTCGCACGGCCACGCGGATCTCCTCGCTTTCATCCCGACGTCGGTGCCGACACGTTCGCGGTCCCATGGCGGCAAACCTGCTCGAGGCGGTCGGGACACGCGCCGGCTGGCGGTCGCCTTCGTTGTCCGCCGGAGGCCAGTCTACGGACGATCAGACGGTTTCCAGCGCAGCAGGTTGGCGGCGAGTTCGGCCTGCTCGATCGCGTCGTCCAGCGCGTGGTGAGTGTGCGGCCGCTGCGAGCGCAGCGACCTGGGCAGGCACGACTTGGATGCCCGCGAGACGACCACGCCGGCCTTCGTGGCGTACATGGTCTTAAGGTCCAGACACCGCGAATGACGGAAAGGAGATCCACCCGGCGCGAAACGTTCGAAGTACCAGTACATCCACATCCAGTCGAAGCTCAGCGGGAACGCCACGAACACGGGGAAGGCGCCATCCGTGACGGTCCTCACCCACTGCGCGGCCGCGGTCATCGCGTCAGCTGGGTCGCGTCCCTCTCGGATCAGGCGATCTCGGTCGAGCCCGCTGACCGCGAGCGCCTGCGGGTCGTACTCACCCGAGATCGGCCGCAGCTCGGCATAGAACGTCTGCCGCGTGGGATCGGCAGCTCGGAACGTCTCACCGTCGTACGAACCAGCGACCGCGAGGCCGAAACTCAGCATCGAGTACGGCCCCGGTATCGGGCCGTCAGCCTCCACGTCGGCGCTGATGTAGATGTCCGGCCGGCTCGCCACCCGCGGCACGTTAGCAGCCGGTCGCCTGACCTCGCGCGGTACTACAGTTCGGGGGATGCGCTGGACCCAACACGGTGAACGGGCGATCTACGAGTCCCCGTGGGTACGCCTCATGCTCGCCGACGTCGAGCTTCCCAGCGGCAGCCGGTTCGACCACGCGGTCGTACGGTTGCCACGCCACGCCGTAGGGGTTCGTCGTCCACGACTCCGAACGTGGCCTGCTCTTGCTGTGGCGGCACCGGTTCGTCACCGACACGTGGGGTTGGGAGTTCCGGCCGGCCTGGTGGAGCGCGGCGAGACGCCCGTCGAAGCGGCGGCACGCGAGGTCGTCGAGGAGACACAGGCTGGCAGCCCGGACCGTTGCGGCACCTCACGAGCTACCACCCGCTCGAGGGCCTGTGCGACCAGACTTTCCACCTCTTCGCAGCCGACGGCGCGGTCCGTCTCGGGCCGCCGAGCGACACCGACGAGGCGGAACGGATCGAGTGGGTCCCGTTGGACGACGTCCTCTCGCTGATCCAGTCGGGCAAGATGCCGAACGGGCTGTCGCTCACCGCCGTGCTCTACGCCCTGGCCTTCGGGGTACTGAAGTCATGACGCACCCCGCCAACGCGACCCGAGCATGAGGAGTTCCCCGTGACCGCGAGCACCGAGCTGTTGATCGACGCGTACGGCCGAATCCGGGACAACGTCCACGCGGTGGTCTCCGGACTGGGCCCGGAGCAGCTGGCGACACGCCTGGACGACGAGGCGAACTCGATCGCCTGGCTGGTCTGGCACCTCACCCGGGTCCAAGACGACCACATCGCCGACGTGGCCGGCAGTGAGCAGCTCTGGATCGCAGACGGCTGGCACGAGCGGTTCGGGCTCCCGTTCCCGCCGAGTGACACCGGCTACGGCCACTACAGCGCCGACGTGGCACGCGTGCGGGACGTGACGGCCGACCTGCTCACGGGCTACCACGACGCCGTGCACGATCGCACGGTCCAGTTCCTCAGCGGCTTGACCGACGCCGACTTCTCCCGGGTGGTCGACACGTCGTGGACGCCGCCGGTCACCCTGGGCGTACGCCTGGTCAGCGTGATGGACGACGACATGCAGCACGTGGGCCAGGCGGCGTTCGTGCGCGGGATCCTCGAGCGTCGCTAGGCGTGCGACGCGATTGTGAGGGCGAGAGCATTGAGCTCACGCGCTGTCGGTGCCTGCGGGTTGGCGAGGACGAAGGGTCTGCCCGCGACGTGGTCCTCATCGACCGCGGTGAACGGGACCGCGGCCAGGTGTTCGATGCCCTGACTCCACAGAGTGCGCTCCGGCGCCGCCCGTTCGTACAGCTGGATGTCGTGTCCGCAGTGCGGACACGGGAGTGCCGACATGTTCTCCACCGCCCCGAGGATCCGGAGCTTGCACCTGCGCAGCATCGACACCAGCTTCCGGGCGTCGAGGTGTGAGACGTACTGCGGGGTGACGACGAGCACGGCGCGCGCCTCGGGAAGCAGGTTGAAGATCACCTGCTGGAGGTCCCCGGTGCCCGGCGGCAGGTCGACGAGGAGGAAGTCGAGCTCACCCCAGTCGGTCTCGTGGACGAACCGGCGCACGAGCAACTCGACCAGCAGGATCGACCAGTCCAACGCCTGATCCTCAGAGATCAGGAACTGCGGCGACATGATCTTGATGCCAAATGCCTCGAGTGGCTCCAGCTTCGGAGCGTTGGCGCTCCACAGCGTGAGGGACTTCGCTTCCGTGCGTCGGGTGATCCCGAGCATGGCGGGGACGTCCGGACCGTAGACGTCGGCGTCCACCAAGCCGACCCTGAGGCCGTGCTTGGCCATGGCCGCTGCGACATTCACGGCGATGGTGCTCTTGCCGACCCCGCCCTTGCCGCTCGCGAAAACGATGGTTCGTGTCATGATCAGGCGCGCAGGAGTCCAGCAGCGACCAGGCGAGATCGCAGGCTCGCCGCATCCACGAAGACCTCAGATTGCATGCCGACCTCACGTGCTCCTGCGACATTCGCGGGCTGGTCGTCGGTGAAGAACGTCGTCTCCGGCGTGAGGCCGTAGCGCTCCAGCAACACCCGATAGATCGCGGGATCGGGCTTGGTCACGCGCTCGACCCCCGACACCACGACGCCGTCCAGCTTCTGCAGGAAGTCCCAGCGTTCGAAGACGAGTTCCCACTTCTCCTGGGAGAAGTTCGTGAGGGCGTACGTCGGAACGCCGGCGTCCTGCAGCTCGGCCAACACCGACACCGTATCCTCGAACACACCGCCGATCATCTCGGGCCAGCGCTCGTCGTAGGCCCGAATCAGGTCGGCGTGGTCGGGAAACCGGGCGGTGAGCTCAGCCACCGCATCAGACCATGGGCGGCCGGCGTCCTGGGCGAGGTTCCACTCCGGCGTGCACACCTCGGCGAGAAACCGCTCCACAGCGTCATCGTCGGGCAGCAGCGAACGGTAGAGGTACCGGGGATTCCAGTCGAGGAGCACACCTCCAACGTCGAAGACCACGGTCTCGATGGGTGCTGGTGCTGCATCGTCTTCGGTCACAGGTATCGACTCTACGAGGTGACGACGTGGTGCTGCCGAGCGACCGTGACCCGGTACGACCTCACGACGTGACGCACGCCGCCGAATCCGTCACCCAGGCCTTTGCGCCGGCCGTGGGCATGGAGTGGTCCGTCCCAGCCGGTGGGCTCGAGTGGTCGGTGGAGCAGACGATCGCCCACATGCTGGCGCCAGCCAAGTACGCGCTCTACCTCGCCAGCGGATCCACACGATTCATCGCAGCGGGACTCAAGCCGTGGAGCGACGCGACCCGGGCGGAACGGCTCGACGCCCTCGTCGGGGTCGCCCGGGCACTGGCCGGTGTGGCGGCTGCGTCGCCGCCGGCCGCTCGTGGCTTCCACGCGCTCGGCATGGTGGATGCCGAGGGGTTCGTCGCGCTGGGTTGTCTCGAGCTTCTCGTGCACGGGTACGACGTCGCCCGAGGGCTGGGCCTCGCGTATGAACCACCGGATGGTTTGTGTGCCCGGGTCCTGGCGCGGTTGTTCCCGTGGGTGGACCACCCGGCGGGTCCTGCCTGGACCGCACTCCTGCAGGCCACCGGGCGGGCAGGCGCGACGACCGAACGTGATGTCTGGATGCCTCACCCGGCTCCGCTGGACGAGTGGGACGGCTCCATTCCGGTACCCGATCCACGCCCTGTCATCGAATGGGTACAGCAGGACCCGGGACGCTGGCAGCCTCGCTACCAGTCCTGATCGTTCTGGACCGAGCGGCCGAGCTTCCTGGAGGGTTCGAGGGGTAACCCTTTTCGGCTTCAGACCTCAGGTCCATCGCCGCGCTGCTCAAAGCCAGATTTGGCAGCTTGCTCTTCACAGCTCCAAGTTTGTCGCCAGCAGAATCCCATTCCCGCCCGGCTTCACGCAGCGCATCGATCGCGACTGCAACGTCCTGCGGGTTCGCCCATAGCGCGTCGACGTGAACCCCGACCGCCTCGCCATTTCGACCGAGCTGAACGACCACCGGCCCACCACCATCGGCTGGCCCTCTTCGGCCTTCACGTCCGCTGCATTCTCGGTTGTGTCCGAGTGCGTACAGGTATCGAGCAGACCAACGGCCGTGAATGCTCCTTGTGAGTCCTGACCTTCGGTCTCCTGACGAAGGACCTCATCTGCAGACTCCAGGGCGGAGACAAGCGTCGAGAACTCCCGGACATCAGCAGCTAGTCTCTCGAGAAGGTGTTCGTCCACACCCCCGTGCCTTTCCTGTCCCATCGCCCAATGGGCACGCGACCATGTCGACACCGTGTCACAGTGTCTAGATTGCGATCGGTGTGCAGAGCCTCACGGTATGGCCTTGCCGATTGTGACTGCCGTGTCCTTCGAATGGTCGTTTCGTGAGCGCCGGCACGAACGGTTCGCGCAGTCAGCCGAGCATCACGGGGTCGATCTGGACGCGCACGGTGCCGGGCGACTTGCGTGCGCTGCGCACGGCCTGCGCGGCCTTGAGTGCCTCCGCGAGCCGACCGCCGTCCCGGCGTGGAGTCCGAATCACGAGGCGCACCTCGTCCTCCTCACCTCGTGGCACTGGGCCGAGCGTCTCGGCAGTAGACGGGAGGCGGGCAGTATCGACCAGCTCGGAGACGGCTTCCCTCCCACCGTCCAGCGTCGCGATCCGGACAGCTGGTGGGAACCCTGCGGCACGGCGCTCGGCCAGCTCGCGTTCAGCGAAAGCCGACGGGCTCCACCGGATGAGTGCCTGAATCGCCGGCACACCGGCCTCGCCCACGACCACGACCGCACCGTCGTCTTCGTGCGACCGTACGAGCGCTGCTGCATTCAACCATCGGCGAAGCGTCTCCTCGACCGCCCGAAGGTCAGGCCGAGCCAACGAGAGCCACGTGTCGAGGAAGAGCGCCGCCGCATATCCCCCGTCAGCCACCGGCTCCGCGCCAGGTGTGGCGACCACCAGCGCAGGCGCAGAGCCCACTGTGTCGAGCACCCGACTACCCCCTGAGACGTACACGGGCACCCGGGGAAACGCGCGGCCGAGCTCCTCTGCGGTCCGCCGGGCACCGACCACAGGCGCCCGCATGGTGGAGCCGCCGCAGTTCGGGCAACTCCACGACACCGCCGGGCGGCCGCACCACCCGCAGGCCGGCTGCTCGGCGGCGCCGGGCTGCTGGAGGGGTCCGGAGCACTCGGGACAGCGAGCCGGCGAACGGCAGTCCTGGCATGCGAGCGCCGGACGGTAGCCCGCACGCGGCACCTGGACGAGCACCGGTCCGCGGGCGAGACCGGCACGCGCGATCTCGAACGCACGGTGCGGAAGACGGACGGCGCGGGCCGCGGGATCGCGCGCCAGCTCCGCAACGGAGTCACCCGCAACCCACACCCGCGGCGCCCTTCGCCGAACCGTCGTCCGGTCAGCCACGACCGGATGCGCCCACCCGGTCGACAGGAGCAACGCCCCTTCCGCCGTGACCGCATGTCCCCCGATCAACGCACCACAACCACGGTCGTGCGCACGAAGGAGCAGCACCTCACGTGCGTGCGGGTACGGAGCACGCGGTTCGGCATGCAGGTCGTCACCGTCGTCCCAGCAGACGACCAGCCCGAGATCGTGGACTGGTGCGAACGCCGCCGCACGGGTCCCGACGACACATCGCACCGCGCCACGTCGTACCGAGAGGAAACGGCGGTAGCGTTCGGCGGGACCGAGCTCCGCGGTCAGGACGACGTGGTGCCCAGCTCCGAGAACCTCGGTACACGCGGCATCGAGTCGCGCCACGTCGCGATGGTCTGGTACGACGAGCACCGCTCCGCGACCACTCGCGAGAGTCGCTGCCGCGGCCTCGGCCAGACGCCGTGGCCAGTTCTCCCCCGGCAGTGCGGTCCACACCGCACGCGGCGAGTCTCCGCGATACAGGGCGTTGAGGAACGCTCGTCCCGCCTGGTACTCGCTCCAGGGCGCTACGTCGACTGGCTGGGTGGGCGCCGATGGAGTCGCGACCTGCTTGGCGGGCTCGGCTTCCACCCGCGCGTGACGCGGTGGAACGGCGAGCCGTACGACGTCGGCCCACGTCCCGGCGTACCGGTCGGCGACCAGTCGAGCCAACCGTGCGATGTCTGGTGCCAGGACCGGCTCGGCGGAGACGACCCGACGCAGCGGTGAGAGCCGACCTTCATGCGACGACTGCGACAGCCGCTCCAGGACGAAGCCGTCCAGGTCTTGCCCGGCGAAGCGCACGCGTACCCGACACCCGGGAACGCAGCTGTCATGCATTCGCTCCGGTACGAGGTAGTCGAACGGCCGGTCGAGATGGGCAAGCGGCAGGTCGACCATGACCTGCGCCACCGGCAGCTCCGGAGCGGGAGCCCGTGACGTCACGGTCCGTATCGGACGCACGCGCGTCCGCACCAGCGCCAGCTGGCCCTGACCATCGGCTGCCTGGTCAGGCTGGACACGATCATCCGAGCTCATGCCGAGAGGCTAGGCCACGTCGTAGACAACCGGATCGCCTGCGTACGGCCTCATCGTCTGTGCCGACGTGACCATGCCGACGTGACCGCCGATCGCTCAAAGGCCCGCGGCACTTCGCAGGTCGTCTGCCCGGTCCGTCCTCTCCCACGTGAAGGTGGGCTCGGTACGCCCGAAGTGCCCGTACGCCGCCGTCGGGGTGTAGATCGGTCGCTGCAGGTCCAGGTCGCGGATGATTGCCGCGGGTCGCAGATCGAAGACCTGCAACACCGCCTTCTCGATCACGTCGACTGGTGCGACCTCGGTTCCCCCACAGTCGACGTAGAAGCCGACCGGCTGCGCCTTCCCGATGGCGTACGCCACCTGGCACTCACAACGCTTCGCCAGTCCAGCAGCGACGATCGTCTTGGCGACCCATCGCATGGCATACGACGCCGACCGGTCGACCTTCGTCGGATCCTTGCCGCTGAACGCACCACCACCGTGTCGCGCATACCCGCCGTAGCTGTCGACGATCACCTTGCGACCGGTCACGCCCGCATCGCCCATCGGCCCGCCGATCTCGAAGCGGCCGGTCGGGTTCACATACAGTCGGTAGTCGCTGGAGTCGATGTCGAAGTTCGCCAGCACCGGATCGACGACCTGCGTCCGGATGTCCGGCGTCAGCATGTTGTCCAGATCGATGTTGCTCGCGTGCTGGCTCGAGATGACGACCGCATCGATCCGCACCGGCCGGTCACCGTCGTACTCGACCGTCACCTGGGTCTTTCCGTCCGGCCGGAGGTAGGGCAGCGTGCCGTCCTTTCGGACGTCCGCGAGCCGCCTGGCGAGCTGGTGGGCCACCGTGATCGGCAACGGCATCAGCTCGGGGGTCTCGTCGCAGGCGTACCCGAACATGATGCCCTGGTCACCGGCACCCTGCTTGTCGATCGGGTCGGAGGAGCCGTCGGTGCGCTCCTCCCACGCGCCGTCCACTCCCTGGGCGATGTCGGGCGACTGCGTGCCCAGCGCGACTATCACGCCACAGGTCGCGCCGTCGAAGCCCTTCGCCGAGGAGTCGTACCCGATCTTGAGGATGCGGTCGCGGACCAGCGCAGTCACGTCTGGCCGCGCCTTGCTCGTGACCTCACCCGCCACGACGACGAGCCCTGTGGTCAGAAGGGTCTCGACGGCGACCCGGCTCAGCGGGTCTTCGGCTAGCAGAGCATCCAGGACCGTATCGCTGATCTGGTCAGCGATCTTGTCCGGATGACCCTCGGTCACCGACTCGGACGTGAACAGGCGTCGCGACACCGAAATCCTTTCCTTTTGGGCGCGAGGGTGCTGGGGCGCTCGGTTCGAACTCTGGTTAGGTGTTGGGGCCAGCGTAACGAGCCGATCCACAAAAGGCGTACCGAAGGGTGTCGTTTCGCCGAATTGGCCGGGAGTCGTCCGCCTGCCTTGCTCGGCAGTGACTTATCCGATTCATTCCGGTTCACCAATGGTCAGCGCCACGCTGGAGACCCGCCGCGAAATCGCAGACGGTACCTCCCCCACGAACCGGGCCGAACACCGGGCTTGCGGGGACCTCACAAAACAGTGCAGAACGGGCGTGCATTGGCCCGTGTCGAACGCATGTTCTACCATGGATCGGTGCGAACATTCAGCGATCTACGAGGGCAGACTCCCCCTGAGCGGAACCTGCCCCTCTTCGATCCGTCCGCTACGGTTCGCAGGTTCGATACTCCCGAGTTCCGAGGGATCACGTTCTACGAGGTCCAGGCCAAGTCGATCCTGAACCACGTCCCCTCCGCCGCAGGCTTGCCGTTCGAATGGACGATCAACGTGTACCGCGGGTGCACGCACGCGTGCGCGTATTGCTTTGCCCGACGCACTCACACCTATCTGAACTTCGACGCCGGACCGGACTTCGACAGTCGGATCGTGGTGAAGGTCAACGCACCGGAGGTCCTGCGTAGGGAGCTGCGTCGACCGAGCTGGGGCGGTGCGCACGTCGCCATGGGGACCAACACCGATCCCTACCAACGCTGCGAGGGCCGCTACCGGCTGACGAGGGCCGTCGTCGAGACACTGCGGGACTTCGCGAATCCCTTCTCGATCCTCACCAAGGGGACCCTCATCCTCCGCGACCTCGACCTGCTCCGCGAGGCCGCCAGCGTGGCACCCGTCGGCGTGTCGTTCTCGGTGGGCTTTGTCGACGAGACATTGTGGCGCTCGGTGGAGCCCGGAACGCCCAGCCCGCGTCGCCGACTCGACGCGGTGCGCAGGTTCGCCGACGCGGGATTCTCCGTCGGCGTCCTGATGGCGCCGATCCTGCCGTACCTCAGCGATTCCGCCGAGTCGATCGAGGAGACGGTGGCGGCGATCGCCGACGCTGGCGCGACCAGCGTCACCCCCTTGCCGCTCCACCTGCGCCCCGGTGCTCGTGAGTGGTACTTCACCTGGCTCGAGCGGACCCATCCGGAGCTGGTGCCGCGATACCGGGAGCTCTACCAGCGAGGCTCGTACCTCGCCGCGTCCTACCAGAAGGACGTCACCTCACTGGTGCAGCGTGTCGCCCGTCGCCACGGGTTGAACCGCGCAGCCCCGGGAGAGGCGCGTCAGGTACCCACGTCTCCGAGTGAAGGCCGGATGCTCGGCTCCCTTACGTCCTCAGCTGGCGACGACCGACAAACGACTGCGACACCGAAGGCAGAGCAGCTCACCCTGCTGTAGCGCGACCGCGCGACGTCTTCTCACGATGGCGGCGTCAGATGTCGAGGCCGAGACGCACGATTCCGATCAAGTAGGCGCCGAGCAAGATCGCGGCGATGACGGCTGCCTTGAGCGCCGACCAACGCATCTTCCGGAAGTTGCGCTCACCGGTGCGCGCAACTCGCCAGTCAGACCAGGTGCGCTTGCTGTGCTGGTATCGCCGTCCGGCGATGAAGGCGAGCACGACGCCAGCGACCACCAGTCCAACCGTCATCGTCACGGTGGGCATGATAACGATCTCATCGGGAAGATGAGAATCCGCTCAGATTCGGTTTCGCTCCCACTTCGCCACGACGAGGTCCCAGATGCGATGCGCAAGCTCCTCTTTCGGCCCGCGTGGCACAGGGACCTCGGAACCGTCGGCGTCCAGGATGACCGCCTCGTTCTCCTCGGCCTCGAACCCTCGACCCTCGCTGACGTCGTTGACCACCAGCAGGTCACAGCCCTTGCGGGCCAGCTTCGCGCGGCCGTGCTCGAGTGCGCTCGCCTGCTCGTCCCCGGTCTCCGCGGCGAAGCCGACGACGACCAGGTCCGGCCGTGGGCGATCCCGTGAGACCTCGACCAGGATGTCCGGATTCTGGGTGAGCTCTATGGTGGGAGCCGACAGGTCGTCGGACTTCTTGATCTTGTACGGCATGGAGGACACCGGTCGGAAGTCTGCGGGCGCGGCCGCCATCACGAGCGCGTCGGCCCGGGCCACCGCCTCGAGGATGGCTTCGCGCATCTCGGCCGTCGACACGACCGGAACGACCTTCACACCCGCGGGGTCAGGCAGTGTGCTGTTGGCGGAGACCAGGGTGACGGAGGCTCCTCGGGCGACCGCGGCCCGCGCGACGGCGTAACCCTGGCGACCCGACGAACGATTGCCCAGGAACCTCACCGGATCCAGGAACTCACGCGTCCCACCCGCGCTCACGACGACCTGACGGCCAGCCATGTCGAGCTCCTGCCCACTGGAGGCTCTGGCCAACACCGTCTGACAGATCTCGAAGATCTGCTCCGGCTCCGGAAGCCGGCCCTTGCCGGTGTCGGCACCCGTGAGACGTCCCTCCGCCGGCTCGAGCACGAGTGCGCCACGCTCCCGGAGCGTGGCGACGTTGGCCTGCGTGGCAGGGTGTTCCCACATCTCCGTATGCATCGCTGGCGCGAAGATGACCGGGCAGCGCGCGGTGAGCAGGGTGGAGCTCAGCAGGTCGTCGGCGAACCCCTGAGCGGCCTTGGCCAGAAGGTCGGCGGTCGCAGGTGCGACCACCACGAGGTCTGCCTGCTGGCCTAGGCGTACGTGAGGAACCTCGTGCGCGTCGTCCCACACTTGGGTGTGAACCGGCTGGTGCGAGAGGGCCGCCCACGTCACAGCGCCCACGAAACGCAACGCGCTCTCGGTCGGGACGACCCGCACCGCATGACCCGCCTCGACCAGGAGGCGCAACAGCGTGCAGGCCTTGTAGGCGGCGATGCCACCTGCGACGCCGAGCACCACCTGTGCGGATCGAGCCGACATCGAACCAGGCGGGAGTCAGCGCGGATCAGGACGCCGCGGGCGACGGCTCGCTCGGCGTGGCGTCCTCAACGGTGAGAAGTCCCTCGTTGATCTCCCGCAGCGCGATCGACAGCGGCTTCTCCTGGACGTGGGTGTCGACCAGGGGTCCGACGTACTCCAGCAGACCCTCACCAAGCTGGGCGTAGTAGGCGTTGATCTGGCGTGCCCGCTTGGCTGCAAAGAGCACCAGCTTGTACTTGGAGTCGGTCTTCTGCAGAAGGTCGTCGATGGGCGGATACGTAATGCCCTCGGCTACGGGTTGGGTTCCGGACACGCTTTCTAAGCCTCCGACGATGTGGAATGGGAGCGGATTAAGGCTACCAACTCCTCGGCGGCAGTCCGCACATCGGTGTTGACGATGGTGACGTCGAACTCCTTCTCGGCAGCCGCAAGCTCGGCTCGCGCGGTCTCGAGCCGCCGGGCCTGCTCTTCAGGGCTTTCGGTCCCCCGGTTCACGAGCCGGTTGACGAGCTCGTCCCAGTCCGGCGGGGCCAGGAAGACGAACAGCGCCTCCGGCATCTTCTGGCGTACCTGACGCGCTCCCTGGAGGTCGATTTCGAGCAGGACCGGCTGGCCCGCCGCCAAGCGCTCGAGCAAGGGTTGGCGCGGTGTGCCCGAGCGCTGTGTGCCGTGGACGGTCGCCCATTCGAGGAACGCGTCCTCGGCGATCATCCGATCGAATTCCTCGTCGGAGACAAACCAGTAGTGCAGGCCGTGGATCTCCCCCGGTCGGGGCCGACGCGTCGTCACCGAAACCGAGATCCAGATCTCCGGATGATGCTCCCGGATGTACGCCGCCACGGTGCCCTTGCCCACCGCGGTGGGACCCGCGAGGACCGTGAGCCTGGCCGGTGGTTTCTCCGGTGTCGGGGCGTCGGTGGTCCCTTCCTGCACAGTCTCAGGATTCGCCGAACTCACGCTTCAGCGCAGCCACTTGGTTGTCTCCGAGGCCTCGTACCCTCCGAGTCTCGGAAATCCCGATACGTTCCATGATCTGCCGGGCACGAACCTTGCCCACGCCGGGCATGGCGCAGAGCAGGTCGATCACCCGCATCTTGCCGATCACTTCATTGGAGTTGCGCCCCGCGTTCACGACTTCACCAAGGGTGGCGCCGGAGTTCTTGAGGCGATTCTTCACCTCGGCACGCTCGCGTCGGGCCTGGGCGGCCTTCTCAAGCGCAGCCTGCCGAGCTTCTGGTGTCAGGTGAGGTAGCGGCACGGACGGTCACCTCGAGGCTGTACGACGGATCGTAGGTGCTGCGATTCTTCCTGCACTGTCATAGCAATGGTTCGGCGGGGTCTTCGACAGATCACACCGATCACGCATGTTGAGGGCGAACCTACCCAGCTCGGACGAACTCAGCAAACCTGGTGTCCAGGAGCGTACAACGTACCGTCAGGAAACTGTGAGGTTGCACCGTGCCTTGGCGTCGATGGTGATCGCCTGGATCGCGGAGTCGATCTTCTCGCCCGCGGCGTCCAGCTTCCCTCGGTCGGCATTCGCCGGATCCACCATGGCGTTCTGGGTGACCTCGGCGACCTCGGTCACCGTCATCCAGTCGTCCTTGACCTCCTCGGGAGCGGCTCGGGTCGCGGCCGCGAGCTCCTTCATGAGCTGGTCGAACCTCTCGGTGTCCGATGGGTCGAAGTTCCGCAGGTCGACCTGCGTGCGGAGCACATCGCAGTACGCAGCCGAATCCTGTCGGCACCCCGGCAGGACGAGCATCCCGACCGACAACCCGAGAGCAGCCACAAGTGCCCCCGTACGACGCATGAACGCTCCTCTCGAAGGCGAGCCCGTCGCGTCGGAGGCACCCCCGGCACGACGGAGCTCAGTGCCCTATACCGAGCTTGACAGGTGAATTCCGGCCGTACGCAACGAATGCCGGATTTGCGAAGTTGTCCTTGCCGTAGCGTAACGGTGCCCCGTCGACGGTGCGAACCTCCCCACCCGCCGCCTTCAGCACCGCATGACCCGCTGCCGTGTCCCATTCCATGGTTCGACCGAACCGCGGGTAGATGTCGGCGGCCCCCTCCGCGATGCGGCAGAACTTGAGCGAGCTCCCGGCCTGGACGTACGACGAGATCGCGAGCGCTCCCAGCCACCGCTCGGTGTCCGGGTCGAGGTGGCTTCGGCTCACCAGGGCTCGGAGCCCTTCGGCGGGTGGCGACGTAACGGCCAGCGGACGCGTGCCTGCAGCATCGGTGACTTCGGCCCGATGCACACCATGCGAATCCGCACCGTCACCGGCCGGGCACAACCCCGCATACGTCGCGCCGATCGCCGGCGCGTGGACGACACCGAGAATCGGCTCACCGTGCTGGACGAGCGCGATGTTCACGGTGAACTCGCCGTTGCGCGAGAGGAACTCCTTCGTCCCGTCCAGCGGGTCCACGAGCCAGAACAGATCGCCGAGATCAGCGGGGACCTCGCCAGCGGCCACGCGCTCCTCGGCCACCACGGGAATCTCGGGCGTCAGCTCGGCGAGCCCTTTCAGGATGAGCGTCTCGGCCCGCAGGTCTGCCTCGGTGACCGGCGTGCGGTCGGCCTTCTCCCGGGTACCCGGGTCATCGTGCCCGTAGACCGCAAGGATCGCCTTGCCGGCATCCTGAGCAAGCACACGCGTGTGGTCGAGAAGCGACAGGAGTCGATCGGACATGGCGTCCATCGTGTCAGAAGGCGTGTCGACTCCCTGATCCGGTCATCGTGACCGCACGGCTCCTCACATCAGCGCAGGGCTGCCACCAGCGTTTCGCTCGTCCGCATGGCGGCATCTCGAAGCTTCCTGACGGACGGTCCGGCGGAGAGCAGCTCACGGGAGCTCGACGGGATCACGTTGCACGCCGCCGCGCCGAACAGCCGTCGGATGTCCTGCGCCGACCCGCCCTGGGCGCCCAGCCCTGGAGCGAGCACGGGTCCGTTGAGGCGCGCGAAGTCCTCACCGGGGTCCGCGATCGTGGCGCCCACTACCGCGCCGACCGAGCCGAGCGGTCGGACGCCGGCGTTCGCCTGGGCGATGTGGTCGAGGATCGCGCCCGCGACCGTACGCCCGTCGTCCTTCTCGGCAGCCTGCACCTCGACGCCCTCGGGGTTGGACGTGAGCGTCACCACGAACACACCACGACCGAACTGCGACGCCGTGTCGAGCACAGGCCGCAGCGCCCCGAACCCGAGGTAGGGCGTGACCGTGATGGCGTCCGCACCGAGCGGGGAGGCCGGGTTGACGTACGCGTCCGCGTACCCCTGCATCGTCGAGCCGATGTCACCTCGCTTGACGTCGAGCAGGACGAGGGCTCCAGCCTCCCGTGCCGTGGCGATCACCTTCTCCAGAACGGCGATGCCGCGGCTCGCGTGACGTTCGAAGAACGCCGACTGCGGCTTGACGACGGCAAGCGTCGGGGCGAACGCCTCGACGGCCGTGAGCGCGAAACGCTCCAGGCCGGACGGGTCGTCACCTAGGCCCCACTGGGCGAGCAGGGCCGGGTGCGGATCGATGCCTGCGCACAAGGGGCCACGGGTGTCGAGGGCGGTCCGCAACCGCGCGCCGAACGGTTCCGTTGCAGACCTCAGGTCCATAGCTCGGCCGCCCAACTCTGCAGGGAGCGTACGGAGATCTCGCCCGCGCGCAGCGCCTCGATGCCCTGCACGGCGGCGGCGAGTCCCTGCACCGTGGTGATGCAGGCGATACCGCCCATGACCGCGGCGGTGCGTATCTCGTACCCGTCGACCCGGGCTCGCCCGCCCGACGTCATCCCTCGTGGCGTGTTGACGATGAGGTCGACCTCGCCGGCCATGATGCGCTGCACGATCGTCGGCTCTCCGTCGGGCCCTGGGCCTTGCGTCGCCTTGCGCACCACGGTGGCGACCACGCCGTTGCGGCGCAGCACGGCAGCCGTGCCCTCCGTCGCGAGAATCTCAAAGCCCAGGTCGGCGAGCCGCTTGACCGGGAAGATCATGTGCCGCTTGTCGCGGTTGGCCACCGACACGAACACCCGGCCCTTGGTCGGCAGTGCGCCGTACGCCGCGGCCTGCGACTTCGCGAATGCCACGCCGAACCCCGCGTCGATGCCCATGACCTCACCGGTCGACCGCATCTCCGGGCCGAGGAGCGTGTCGACCGTCCGACCGTCGCCGGTGCGGAACCGGTTGAACGGCATCACAGCTTCCTTGACCGAGATGGGCGCACCCGGTGGCAGCATGCCGCCGTCACGCGAGGCCGGGAGCAGACCTTCGGCTCGCAGTTCGGCGATGGTCGCCCCGAGCATGATCCGTGCCGCTGCCTTGGCAAGCGGTGTGGCCGTCGCCTTCGAGACGAACGGCACGGTCCGGGACGCCCGCGGATTGGCTTCCAGGACGTAGAGCACGTCCCCTGCGAGCGCGTACTGCACGTTGAGCAGCCCGCGTACCCCGACGCCGCGCGCTATCGCCTCGGTGGACGTCCGGATGCGCTCGAGGTCTTCCCGACCCAGCGTGATGGGAGGGAGCGCGCAGGCGGAGTCACCGGAGTGGATCCCGGCTTCCTCGATGTGCTCCATCACGCCGCCGAGGAAGAGCTCGTGTCCATCGAAGAGGGCGTCGACGTCGATCTCGACGGCGTCGTCGAGGAACCGGTCGACCAGCACCGGGTGCTCGGGCGAGACCTCGGTCGCCCGGGTGATGTAGGACTCGAGCGAGGCGTCGTCGTAGACGATCTCCATGCCACGGCCACCCAGCACGTACGACGGACGCACGAGGACCGGATAGCCGATCTCATCGGCGATCCGCTTCGCCTCGTCGAACGACATCGCCGTGCCGTGCCGCGGCGCTGGCAGTCCGGCCTCCGCCAACACCTTGCCGAACGCGCCCCGGTCCTCGGCGAGGTGGATCGCCGCCGGGCTCGTGCCCACGATGCGTACGCCGGCTTCCTCGAGGCCGCGAGCCAGTCCGAGCGGGGTCTGGCCGCCCAGCTGACACACCACGCCGACGACCGGGCCGGCCTGCTCCTCGGCGTGCACGATCTCGAGCACGTCCTCCAGGGTGAGCGGCTCGAAGTACAGCCGGTCGCTCGTGTCGTAGTCGGTGGAGACCGTCTCGGGGTTGCAGTTGACCATGACGGTCTCGTAACCGGCGCTGCCCAGTGCGAGCGCGGCGTGCACGCACGAGTAGTCGAACTCGATCCCCTGCCCGATCCGGTTCGGCCCGCTGCCGAGGATGATGACCGCCGGCCTGGCGCGTGGCGCCACCTCGGTCTCCGCGTCGTACGTCGAGTAGTGGTACGGCGTGGCCGCGGCGAACTCCGCGGCACACGTGTCGACCGTCTTGAAGACCGGCCGCAGGCCGAGCTCGTGCCGGGTCGTACGGACGACCTGCTCGGTGACGCCACGGATCTCGGCGATCTGCGCGTCGGAGAAGCCATGCCGCTTCGCCCGTCGCAGCAGCGAGGCATCCAGCTCCGGCGCCGCCGCGATCTCGCTCGCCACCTCGTCGAGCAGCACGAGCTGGTCGAGGAACCACGGGTCGATCGCACTGGCGTCGTACAGCTCCTCGATCGTGGCTCCCGCCCGGATCGCCTCCACGATGGTCCCCAGCCGGCCGTCATGAGGCGTACGAATCAGGTCGAGCAGCTCGTCCTTCGGCCGCGGCGTCCCCGACCACGACAGGACCGCCGAGCTCTTCTCGATCGAGCGCAACGCCTTCTGCAGCGCCTCGGTGAAGGTGCGCCCGATCGCCATGGCCTCCCCCACGCTCTTCATGTGCGTGGTGAGCGTCTGGTCGGCCTGCGGGAACTTCTCGAACGCGAACCGCGGCACCTTCACGACCACGTAGTCCAGCGTCGGCTCGAAGGATGCCGGGGTCTCACGCGTGATGTCGTTCGGGATCTCGTCGAGGGTGTAGCCCAGCGCCACCTTGGCAGCGATCTTGGCGATCGGGAAGCCGGTCGCCTTCGACGCCAGCGCACTGGACCGGGAGACCCGGGGGTTCATCTCGATGACGACCATCCGACCGTCACGTGGATCGACGGCGAACTGGATGTTGCAGCCACCCGACTCCACCCCGACCGAACGGATGATGCCGATCGCGACGTCGCGCATCCGCTGGTACTCACGGTCGGTCAGCGTCATCGCCGGCGCCACCGTCACCGAGTCGCCGGTGTGCACACCCATCGGATCGACGTTCTCGATCGAGCAGACGACGACCACGTTGTCGGCGCCGTCGCGCATGACCTCGAGCTCGTACTCCTTCCAGCCGAGGACCGATTCCTCCAGCAGCACCTCGGTGGTGGGGCTCGCGGCGAGACCGGCGCCTGCGATCAGGCGCAACTCGTCGGGGTCGTGGGCCATGCCGCTGCCCGCCCCGCCCATGGTGAACGACGGGCGCACGACGACCGGATAGCGCAACTCCTCGGCAGCGGCCAGGCACTCGTCCAGCGAATGGCAGATCCGGCTGCGCGCCACCTCGGCACCCAGCGATTCGACTACCCGCTTGAACGACTCGCGGTTCTCCCCTCGCTGGATCGCGTCGATCGAGGCCCCGATCAGCTCGACGCCGTACTTCGCGAGGACCCCCGACTCGTGCAGTGCGACCGCGGTGTTGAGCGCGGTCTGGCCGCCCAACGTGGCGAGCAGTGCGTCGGGGCGTTCGGTCGCGATGACCTTCTCGACGTACTCCGGGGTGATCGGCTCGATGTAGGTCGCGTCGGCGAACTCCGGGTCGGTCATGATCGTCGCGGGGTTGGAGTTCACCAGCACAACCCGTAGGCCCTCGGCCTTCAGCACTCGGCAGGCCTGCGTACCGGAGTAGTCGAACTCGCACGCCTGGCCGATGACGATCGGCCCGGAGCCGATGACGAGGACCGACGAGATATCCGTACGTCTAGGCATCAGGCACCGCCCCGCCCTGCCAGAGTGAGCCCGCGACCGGCCGCCATGAGATCGGCGAAGCGGTCGAAGAGGTACGCCGCGTCGTGCGGACCGGCCGCCGCCTCCGGGTGGTACTGCACGGAGAACGCCCGCAGCTCGCCCGCGGCGTCCCGAAGCTGCAAGCCTTCGACGACATCGTCGTTCAGACACACGTGGCTCACCCATGCGGTCCCGAACTCGGTCTGCACGTCCTCGTCGAGCGGAGCCCGTACCGCGAAGCCGTGGTTGTGCGCGGTCACCTCCACCTTGCCGGTAGAGCGGTCCTGGACCGGCTGGTTGATGCCACGGTGACCGTAGAGCAGCTTGTACGTTCCCAACCCGAGCGCGCGGCCGAAGACCTGGTTGCCGAGGCAGATGCCGAACAGCGGAAGACCCGCCCGCAGCACCTCACGCACCACGCCCACCACATGGTCGAGCGGCTCGGGATCGCCCGGACCGTTGGACACGAACACCCCGTCGGGTCGCACCGCCAGCACGTCGTCCACCGTGGACGTCGCCGGCAGCACATGCACCTCGATCCCGCGCTCGGCCATCCGACGCGGCGTCATCGCCTTGATCCCCAGGTCCAGCGCGGCGACGGTGAACCGCTTCGCGCCCTGGGCCGGCACGACGTACGGCTCCGGCGTCGTCACCTCGTCGACCAGTGCCGCACCCACCATCGAGGGTGACGCGAGCACACGTTCCAGCAGCGCCTGCGGATCTCGCTCGACCGTGGAGATGCCGGCTCGCATGGCACCGCGTTCGCGCAGATGCCGGGTGAGCGCCCGAGTGTCGATGCCCGAGATCCCGACGATCCCCTGCCGGACCAGCTCCTCGTCAAGGCTTCTCCGGGAGCGCCAACTCGAGGGGATGCGAGCCGGCTCGCGGACGACGTAGCCGGCCACCCAGATCCGGCGCGACTCGGGGTCCTCGTCGTTGACTCCCGTGTTGCCGATGTGCGGCGCAGTCTGGATGACGATCTGCCGGTGGTACGACGGGTCGGTGAGCGTCTCCTGGTAGCCGGTCATGCCGGTCGCGAAGACCGCCTCGCCGAAGGTCTCCCCGTGGGCGCCGTACGCCTCGCCGCGGAACGTCCGGCCGTCTTCCAGGACGAGCAGCGCTTCAGGCCGACTGGTGCGGGTGAGTGGCGGGTTCATTGCGGCTTCCCTTCGAGGACGGTGGGTCGCCCACGCAGGAAGGTCGCGACCACCCGACCGGGCAACGTCATGCCGGCGTACGGCGTGTTCCGTGAACGGCTCACGAGGTCCATCGGCTCGATCACCCGTGACGCGGCCGGATCGTAGAGCGTGAGGTTGGCCGGCTCCCCTACCGCGATCGGACGGCCGTGACCTTCCAGCCGACCGATCCGAGCCGGTGCGAACGACATGCGGTCAGCGACCCCGGCCCAGTCGAGCAGGCCGGTCGTGACCATCGCCTCGTGCACGACGCTGAGTGCGGTCTCCAGCCCGACCATCCCCATCGCCGCGGCCTGCCACTCGCATTCCTTGTCCTCGACCGGGTGGGGGGCGTGGTCGGTCGCCACGCAGTCGATCGTGCCGTCGGCGAGCGCCTCTCGTAGCGCCTGAACGTCGTCGGCCGAACGCAGCGGAGGGTTCACCTTGTAGATCGGGTTGTAGCTCCGCACCAGCTCCTCGGTGAGCAGCAGATGGTGCGGTGTCACTTCCGCCGTGACCGGGTAGCCCTTCTGCTTCGCCCACCGCAGGATCTCGACCGACCCGGCCGTGGACACGTGGCAGACGTGCAGCCGCGAGCCGACGTGCGCGGCGAGGAGCACGTCACGGGCGACGATGGCCTCCTCGGCCACCGCGGGCCATCCGGTGAGTCCGAGGACGCCGGAGAGTTGGCCCTCGTTCATCTGGGCGTGCTCGGTGAGCCGCGGCTCCTGGGCGTGCTGGGCGATCACGCCGTCGAACGCCTTCACGTACTCCAACGCCCGGCGCATCAGCACCGCGTCGGAAACACAGTCGCCGTCGTCGGAGAACACCCGTACTCGCGCCGCCGAGTCCGCCATCGCTCCGAGCTCGGCCAGCTGGCGGCCGGCCCGCCCGACGGTCACCGCCCCGATCGGCTGGACGTCGCAGTGCCCAGCTTCCTGTCCCAGGCGGAAGATCTGCTCGACCACACCCGCTGTGTCAGCGGCGGGATTGGTGTTCGGCATCGCGAACACCGCCGTGTACCCGCCACAGGCCGCAGCACGTGTGCCGGTCTCCACCGTCTCGGCGTCCTCGCGTCCAGGCTCGCGAAGGTGGGTGTGCAAATCGACCAGGCCGGGCAGGAGGATCAGGCCATCGGCATCGATCACGCTCGCACCGCGCGCGCTGACCGTCGAACCGATGTCGGCGATCACCCCGTCGCGCACGAGCACATCGGTCGGTTCGCCGCCCAATGGCCGTGCGCCTCGCAGCAGATGCGTCCGGTTGGCCGGCCGCTGGCCACGTGGTACCCGTGTCGTCGTCATGCGCGCTCCCACCTCCGCTGCTCCGGCACGGCGTCCTCGGCCGAGGCGACGCCGGGCGAGCTACCTGCCGCGCCAGCAAGCAGGAGGTACAGCACGGCCATCCGGACCGCGACACCGTTGGTGACCTGCTCGACGATGACCGACCGGTTCGAGTCGGCGACGTCAGCCGAGATCTCCATGCCGCGGTTCATCGGTCCGGGATGCATGACGAGGGCGTGCTCGGGCAGCGCGGCCATGCGTACCGAGTCAAGTCCGTAGCGGCGGCTGTACTCGCGGGCGCTCGGGAAGTACGCCTCGGTCATGCGCTCCCGCTGCACGCGCAGCATCATCACCACGTCGGTCTTTGGCAGCACCGCGTCGAGGTCGTACGACGTCCCACACGACCACTCCTCGACGCCCACTGGCAGGAGCGTCGGCGGTGCCACCAGCGTGACCTCAGCGCCGAGCGTTGCCAAAAGCAACACGTTGGAGCGGGCGACCCGACTGTGGAGCACGTCACCGACGATCGCGACCCGGCGGCCCTCGAGACTGCCGAGATGCCGCCGCATGGTGAACGCGTCCAGCAGGGCCTGCGTCGGGTGCTCATGCGTCCCGTCGCCGGCATTGACCACGCTGCTGCGGATCCAGCCCGAGGTGGCGAGCCGGTGCGGCGCTCCGCTGGCACCGTGACGGACGACGACGGCATCGGCGCCCATCGCCTCGAGCGTGAGCGCTGTGTCCTTCAAGCTCTCGCCCTTCTCCACACTCGAACCCTTGGCGGAGAAGTTGATCACGTCGGCGGACAGGCGTTTCGCGGCCGCCTCGAACGAGATCCTGGTGCGCGTCGAGTCCTCGAAGAACAGGTTGACGACCGTACGACCGCGCAAGGTCGGGAGTTTCTTGATGGGGCGATCGGCGAGCTCGCGGAGCTTCTCCGCGGTGTCCAGGATGAGAAGCGCTTCGTCCCGGTTCAGGTCTGCGGCAGAGAGCAGATGCTTCATCGTGCACCTCCCGCAGCCTCCGTTGCCGGATCAGCCGGTTGGCGAGCGATGAGCACCGCCTCGCGGCCATCCGTGTCGGCGAGCTGGACCGTCACCCGTTCTTCCGTGGCGGTCGGCAAGTTCTTGCCAACGAAGTCGGCTCGGATCGGAAGCTCGCGATGACCTCGGTCGACCAACACGGCCAGCTGCACCGCACGCGGCCGACCGATGTCGTCCAGAGCGGTCAGCGCTGCCCGGATCGTGCGTCCGGAGTAGAGCACGTCATCGACGAGGACCACGACCTTGCCGTCGATGCCGCCCTCGGGGATGTCGGTGTGGGCAAGCGCACGCGTGGGGCGGAAGCGCAAATCGTCGCGGTACATCGTGACGTCGAGCGAGCCCACACCACCGAGCTCCGGCTCCACCGCGCGAATGCGTTCGGCGATTCGCCGGGCGAGCTCTACGCCCCGGCTGGGAATGCCGAGCAGCACGACGTCCCGACCACCCTTGTTGCGTTCCAGGATTTCGTGGGCGATTCGGGTGAGAGCGCGCGAGATGTCGGATTCGTCGAGAACCGCGCGCGCGTTGGCAGCTGTCAGATGCTGCGAATCGTGGGCAGCAGACACCTACCGAACCTCCTTCCCCGCCTCTCTGGACGGGTCGTTAAAGGACGATCGGACTGCACCTGACGGTAGCAGGCCGGCGCAAGGAACCGCCCGACGGGAGCTTTCCGCGCGTCGCGATCACAGGTCCGTTCCAGTTCTCACGCGGCGGCTTGACGAGGAAGGTCGCAGCGGGTTACCGTCACGCTCCGTGACCATCAAGGACACGGCGTTCTCGTGTCCTGCGGAGATCGAGGATGAGTGAGCACGGATGCCGAGCGACTACGCCAGGGCTCTAGGCGCGAAACTTCGCGCCATTCGCCAGCAGCAGGGTCTTTCCCTCCACGGGGTTGAGCAGAAGTCAAAGGGCCGCTGGAAGGCGGTGGTGGTGGGTTCCTACGAGCGAGGCGACCGCGCCGTCACTGTGCAGAAGCTGTCCGAGCTCGCCGAGTTCTACGGCGTA
Source organism: Actinopolymorphaceae bacterium (assembly GCA_036564245.1). Classification (GTDB taxonomy): domain Bacteria; phylum Actinomycetota; class Actinomycetes; order Propionibacteriales; family Actinopolymorphaceae; genus Thermasporomyces. The sequence goes on along the minus strand of DATCKU010000077.1, from coordinate 14,650 downwards.
CCCATCACCGAACTGCTCCCCGGCGTCGGTCCGATTGGCGCCGCTGCCGAGCCCCCGCCGCGGCTGGTACTCGACCTGGAGCGGTTGTCCCAGCTGGAAGGGGTGGAGGTCGCCCCCCTTGCCCGCTACGCCGCGACGATCCAGGCGCAGCGCGGTGACTACAACGGCAAGGTGCTGTCGATCCGTAAGGAGGACATGCGCACCCTCGCCGTCATCTACGACGAGAGGCCGAGCATCTTGGCAGACCGGTTGGTGTCCTGGGGCGTGTTGAACGCCGAGGCCGCCGAAGCGGTCTCCGATGACGAAGCCTGACCCTGCGTGCACCTGACCACGTGGGGAGGGTTCCCGCGATCCTTCCAAGGCGTCAACGCCACGAAAGGGTCGTAGGAACCCTCCCCACGTGGTCGTCTTCGTCTCAGGGCTGCAACGTCGGCTTGAGCTCGAGAAGGCGGCCGAGAACCCCGTTGACGAACGCGGGCGCGTCCTCCCCGGACAGCTCGCGGGCAAGCTTCACCGCCTCACTCACCGCGACGACGTCGGGTACGTCTGGCTCGTACAGCAGCTCGTAGACACCGAGTCGCAGCACGTTGCGGTCCACCGGGGCCATCCGCTCGAGCGTCCATCCCCTGGAGTGCGCACGCAGCAGCTCGTCGATTCGTTCGGCGTGCTCCTCGACGCCTTCGACCAGGCGCACGGTGTACTCCGGCACCGGCGGGTCAGCCGCGGCACGGCGTTCCTGCAACGTCGTGAGGCGTGACCGCCGCCGAATCTCGGCCTCGTAGAGGATCTCGATGGCCCGCCTGCGTGCCGTGGAACGAGACGGCGAACGAGCTGGCACGGTCACACGCGCCCGAGGTACTCGCCGGTCCGCGTATCGACCTTGACCTTCTCGCCGGTCGTGATGAACAGCGGAACCTGGATCTCGTGACCGGTTTCCAGCCGCGCCGGCTTCGTGCCTCCGGTCGAGCGGTCGCCCTGCAGTCCCGGTTCGGTGTACTCGATCGTGAGCTCGACCGAAGCCGGAAGCTCGACGTAGAGCGGCGTCCCGTCGTGCAGGGCCACCACGACCTCCTGGTTCTCCAGCATGTACTTCGCCGCGTCGCCCACCACCTCGGGCGAGACGGGCAGCTGGTCGTAGGTCGTGGAGTCCATGAAGACGTACGACTGTCCGTCGTGGTACAGGTAGGTCATCTCCCGCTTGTCGACGGTCGCCACGTCGACCTTGACGTCGGCGTTGAACGTCTTGTCGACGATCTTGCCGGAGAGCACGCTCTTGAGCTTGGTACGGACCACCGCCCCGCCCTTGCCGGGCTTGTGGTGCTGGAACCACACGACGCTCCAGAGCTGCCCGTCCAGATTGAGCACCATGCCGTTCTTCAGATCGTTTGTGGTCGCCACCTGGTCTCGCCTTCTCCGTCCCGGGTCGTTGAACGATTCACTCGAACGTGTGGAGCGCAGCACTCTGCGCGCCACATCGATCGTTAGGTGTCCACCTCTAGTCGACGACATCTGGTCGACGACATCTAGTAGACGACGCGGAGGTCCTTGGTTGTGGGGGTGAGCAGCTCCAGCCTGCCGTCGTTCACGATCACGGTGTCTTCGATTCGGACACCACCGCGCCCCGGAAGGTAGATCCCGGGTTCGACGGTGACAGAAGCGCGAGCGCCGAGTTTACCCTCTGCTGTCTTCGAGAAGAACGGCTCCTCGTGCACCTCGAGCCCGATGCCATGCCCCAGCCCGTGGGCGAACTGCTCGCCGTACCCAGCGTCCGTGATGAGGTCGCGGGCAGCGGCGTCGACAGCGCTGAGCGCGGTACCCGGCACCAGCGCCTTGCGGCCCGCCTCCTGCGCCGCGCGGACGATCTCGTAGATCTCCCGCTGCCAGCCGGCCGGCTCGGCGCCGACCACGACGGTACGCGTGCAGTCGGCGTTGTAACCGGCATATCTGGCACCGAAATCGATCGTGAGGAAGTCACCGACCTGGACCGGACGGTCGTTGGCCCGATGGTGCGGAAGGGCGGAGTTCTCCCCCGCCGCCACGATGGTCGGGAACGCGATGGCCTCCGCCCCCTCGTCGTACATCCGCTGCTCCAGATCCCGCGCGATCTCCCGCTCGGTCCTTCCGACCAGCGGCGTCTCCAGCAGGGCATCGAGCGCCCGGCACGAGATCGCGCAGGCCGTGCGAACGTAGTCGAGCTCGGTGTCGTCCTTCTCGGCCCGCAGCCTCTCCACCGCGCGGTCGAGGGACGGGGTCTCGAGCCAGTCCCGATTCGCCCGGATCAGGTCCAGGCCGTCGAGGGTGACCACGTGCGTCTCGATCGCCAGCTTCTCAAGGTGAGAGTCGACGGTCCGCTCGAGCAGGGCCGGAACCGTGTTGCGGTCGACGACGATCTCCAGGTCCGGACATTCCGCCGCGGCTTGGTCGCGGTACCGGCCGTCGGTGGCGAAGACGTCCGGCTTGCCGTCGGCGCGGACGACGAGCGCGGCGTTCGACCCGGTGAAGCCGGTGAGGTAGCGGACGTTCACGACCGAGCTGATCAAGGCAGCCGGAATGTCGCGAGCGGCGAGGACGCCGCGCAGCTTCTCCCGGCGGGCGGCGTGGTTGTCGGGCATGACATCCACCCAAGCGCTCGCTCGGCGCCGACGCAAGTTCGACCCGTTGGGCGTCAGCAGCTGCCGGCTAGGTCTTGGAGAGCGCCGCGATCGCGCGTAGTGCCAGTCGGTAGGAGTCCACGCCGAACCCTGCGATCGTTCCCGTGGCCACCCCGGAGATCACGCTGGTGTGGCGGAACGTCTCCCGGCGCGCCGGGTTGGTGAGGTGCACCTCGACGAGCGGTGCGGTGAGCTGAGCGCACGCATCGCGGACGGCGTACGAGTAGTGGGTGAACGCCGCCGGGTTCAGGACCACGGGTGTCTGCGAGTCGGCCGCTTCGTGCAGCCACGCGATCAGCTGTGTCTCGTCGTCGGTCTGGCGTACGTCGACGTCGATCCCCAGCTCGGCCCCCACCTTGCCGCACTCGCTCACGAGCTCGGCATAGGACGTCGAGCCATAGATCTCCGGCTCGCGGGAGCCGAGGCGGGCAAGGTTCGGACCGTTCAGCACCAGGACACGCACACCGCACAGCCTAAAGCGGCACTCGTCCTCGCCCGATCGGCAGGCGGCAGGTGCAGCGACTAGCATCCATGGTCGTGGGTGAGCTCCTGCTCGTCATCATCGTCGGGCTCGTGGTCCTCGTCGGCGCGTTCGGCGTCCGCCTGCGTGAGATCGCACGCGCCGCGAAGGGTCCGGTCGCCGACGCCGTCCGGGAGAACCTCCTCAACCGGCCGGTCGACCCCACGGTGGTGGCGACAGTCATCGGGTACTGGACGAGCGGCCGGAAGATCCTCGCGGTCAAGGCGCTGCGGGACGCGACCGGACTCGGCCTGGCGGACGCCAAACGGCTGGCCGAGGCGATCGCCCGCGGCCACCGGCCACCTGGCACGGTCATTCGAGGCGAGGCAGTCGACGTATCTGCGCCCGAATCGGGCCAAGCCGGGGCAACAGGTTCGGGCGCCCGGCAGGGTGGTGGCGATCTCGCGCAGCGCGCGAGGCTGCTTCGCGACGCCGGCCTCGAGTCGGAAGCGATCAAGCTCGTCTGCGCCGAGACCGGCATGGGTGTCGGCGAGGCGCAGGCGTTCGTCCGTGCTCTGACCTGAGTCCTCTCGCAGCTCGGAACATCTCCTCCCATCCAGCCGGAAGAGCCTGCAAAGCACGCGTTCACGGCAGCTCGCTGCTCCGTCGGAGCCTCTAACACCTCGGCGCATAGCCGCCTGAGCTCGAGGGCATACGGACCGGCAAGAGCGTCGATTCGAGGAGGGTCAGCCCATGGCGGTCTGCGAGGTATGCGGCAACGACTACCGGATGGCATTCGAGGTCAGGACTGCCGGACGAACCCACACCTTCGACTCTTTCGAATGTGCGATCCACCGTCTGGCTCCGGTCTGTGAGCACTGCCAGTGCCGCATCGTCGGCCACGGCGTCGAGGTGGGCGACCACTTCTTCTGCTGCGCGCACTGTGCGCGCTCGTCCGGGGTCGAGCACGGCAGCGAGATCAAGGATGCCGTGGCAGCGTCACGCTGACCCGCACCTTGCGAGGAAACCGCTAATCCTCGCCGCTGATCGCTTCGTACGCCTCACGAAGCAAGTTGGGGTCGGGATCCTCGAGGATGCCCGGTTTGGCCACCCCGTCGAGAACGACGAACCGCAGGACGTCACCTCGCGCCTTCTTGTCCACGCGCATGCTGGCCAGCAGCGTCGGCCACTGATGCGGGCGGTACGTCGTGGGCAGCCCGAGGCTTTGCAGGATCGACGTATGCCGGTGCACCGTGGCGTCGTCCAGCCGCCCCGCCAACCGTGCCAGCTGCGCGACGTAGACCATGCCCACCGACACCGCCGCGCCATGCCGCCACTGGTACTGCTCGACGCGTTCGACGGCATGGCCGAACGTGTGGCCGTAGTTGAGCACCTCGCGCCCCAGACCGGCACCGCGCCCACTCGCCGTCTCGGTGAGATCCTCCGCGACGACATCCGCCTTGACCGTGATGGAACGCACGACGAGCTCGTGGGTCGCGGCCCCTTCCGGTCGTAGAGCGTCGGCCGGGTCGTTCTCGATGAGGTCGAGGATCACGGGATCGGCGATGAAGCCGCACTTCACGACCTCGGCGAGACCGCTCGCGTACTCGGCCTCCGGAAGTCCGCGCAGGTTCGCGAGATCGCACAGCACTCCGGCTGGCTCGTGGAAGGCTCCCACGAGGTTCTTGCCCTCGGCGGTGTTGATGCCGGTCTTTCCCCCGACGGCAGCGTCGACCATGCCGACGAGGCTTGTGGGGATGTGAACGACGCGGACGCCACGTAGCCAGGTGGCCGCCACGAACCCCGCGAGGTCCGTCACCGCGCCCCCACCGAGGCCGATGATGACGTCGGACCGGGTGAAGCCCCAACGGCCCAACGCCGTCCAGCACGAGGCGGCGACCTGGGCGGTCTTCGCCTCCTCGCCGTCCGGGACCTCCTGCAGGTACACCACGTAACCGTGACCGGCGAGGTCGTGCCAGATCGCCTCGGCCCAGTCGATGAGCGTCGGTTGGTGGATGATCGCAACCCGGCGGACGTCTGGGCCGATCATGCCGGGCAGCTCGTGGAGGATGTCGGTGCCGACGACGACGTCGTACGGATGGTCGGTGCGTATGCGGATCCGCGTCGGCTCGGCCGACTCGGCCAGCTTCGCGTCTGGTCCCAGGGTCGGGCTCGGGTCGGTGTCTTCGTTCACGTGACGAACTCCACGATCTCGCGGGCCACCGCCTCGGGTTCCCGCTCGGTGGTGTCAACGGTCAACGTCGCCACCTCGGCGTACAGCGGTCGCCGCGCTTCCATCAACCGCTTGAGCTGTCCGCGCACGTTGCCCAGCAACAGGGGTCGTGAGGTCGCAAGACCCACCCGGCGCACCGCTGCTGCGAGTGACACGTCGAGGAAGACGACGCGTTGGGAGCAGAGGTCCTTGCGTGTCCGCTCGTCCAGTACGGCTCCTCCGCCGAGGGACAAGACGCCGGAGTGTGTCCTGAGCGCCGCCTTCACGGCGTCCCGCTCCCGGGCCCGGAACTCCGCCTCGCCGTGCTCGACGAAGATGTCCGAGATCGTCATGCCGGCAGCCTGTTCCACGTCGGCATCGGTGTCCCGGAAACCCACCCGCAGCAGGTCCGCGACACGCTGGCCGACGGTGCTCTTGCCCGATCCTGGAGGGCCGACGAGAACGACGATCGGTGCCATCAGCGGATCTTCAACTGATCGAGGTAAGCCTTCGCGTTCCGGCGAGTCTCGTCGATCGAGTCCCCACCGAACTTCTCCAGCGCCGCGTCGGCGAGCACCAACCCGACCATCGCCTCGGCGACCACACCAGCCGCCGGGACCGCGCACACGTCGGAGCGCTGGTGGTGGGCCCGCGCCTCCTTCCCCGTCGCCACGTCGACGGTTCGCAGCGCGCGCGGCACGGTCGAGATCGGTTTCATCGCGGCTCGTACGCGTAGCGCTTCACCGGTGCTCATTCCACCCTCCGTTCCCCCCGAACGCCCCGACGTACGTCGGATTCCCTCGGCTGTCGGCACCATCTCGTCCTGCGCCGCAGAGCCGCGGGTGCGTGCCAACTCGAAGCCGTCTCCGACCTCGACTCCCTTGATCGCCTGGATGCTCATCAGGGCGCCGGCAAGGCGCGCGTCCAGACGGCGATCCCAGTGCACGTGGCTGCCAAGTCCGGGGGGTACACCCCACGCCACGACCTCCACGACACCACCCAACGTATCGCCGTCCTTGCGTGCCTTGTCGACCTCGGCGACCATCTGCCGGCTCACCTCAGGATCGAGGCACCGCACCGGGTCAGCGTCGATCCGTTCGAGGTCTGCTGCGGTCGGAAGCCGCGAGCCGGGTGCAACTCGTACGGTGCCGAGCTCCACGACATGGCTCACGATCGTGATGTCGTACGCCTGGCCGAGCAGCTGCATGGCCACCGCACCCAAGGCCGTCCTGGCCGCCGTCTCCCGGGCGCTCGCGCGCTCCAACACCGGGCGGGCCTCGTCGAAGCCGTACTTCTGCATGCCCACCAGGTCGGCGTGCCCGGGCCGCGGCCTCGTGAGCGGCGCGTTGCGTGCGAGTCCCTCGAGCTCGCTCGGGTCGACCGGGTTGGCCGCCATCACCTTCTCCCACTTGGGCCATTCGGTGTTGCCGATTCGGATGGCCACCGGGCTCCCAAGCGTCACGCCATGGCGTACCCCGCCGAGAAACTCCACCTCGTCGCGCTCGAACGACATGCGCGCCCCACGCCCGTAGCCGAGCCGGCGCCGGGCCAGCATGCGTGAGATGTCCTCGGTGGTGACGCGCACACCGGCGGGCATTCCCTCGAGGATCGCAACCAGCGCGGGGCCGTGAGACTCGCCCGCGGTGAGCCAGCGGAGCATGGCAGAAAGTCTGTCACGAGGGACGGGCCGTGCTGACGCCGGCTACGCCATGGCGTACCACTCGATCAGCGAGTCGCCGTAGGTCACGGCAACCACGAAACCCAGGACGAGAAACGGGCCGAACGGGACAGCCGACTTGCGCGTCGCCCGGCGCAGGGTGATCAGGACGAGGCTCGCCAGACCACCCGCGGCGAACGCCACCATGACGCCGATCAGGACATGTCCCGGGCCGAACCAGCCGAGACCCAGCCCGAGCACACCGCCGAGCTTGACATCGCCGAAACCCATGCCAGACGGTGCGATGAGCCCGAGGACGGCCAGAAACGCCCAAACCGCGGCGCCTCCTCCTGCTGCCCCCACGAGCGCCCGCCAGTCGCCCGACGCGGTCGCGGCGAGGATCAGGAGCCCGGCGACGACGGCGTACGACGGAAGCACTACCGCATTCGGAAGCAGCCGCACCCGCAAGTCAACGTACCCGAGGACCACGCCGGCGAGGGCCAGGTAGAAGACGACCGGCAGCGCGACGTCGAAGCCGAGCCGCCAGGCCACCAACCCCCAGCAGAGGCCGAGGCTGCCCGCGCAGACCGCCCGCAGCGGTGCCCACGTCGCGAGCTCCACGTAGGGAATCTTCGTCTCGTCCCCGACGAGCTGGGGCTCAGGGAGCCGCTTGATCCACAAAGGGAGGAAGAAGCCGACCACGCTTCCTGCGGCCGCGCACGCGGTGACAAACCCGATCGACGAGACACCGGGCGAGGAGATCGGCATGACCAGCGAGCCTATGTCGGATGTGCGGCGAACGTTAAGCATGTCTGGCTGGTGGTCACGGATCGGCGGTCACGGTGACTCCTGGTGTCGTGCCGGCGTCGCGGGTTCCGGCTGGGCCTCGGCCGCTGGATAGTTCGCGACGGCCATCGTGTCGAGCGTGCGAACTCCGGCCGAGGCGTTGAGGAGAAGCCTCCCCCATCGCGGAGGTAGCGCCGTGATCAGCCGGGTGGCGTGGACGGCGGCCCAGATGCCTGGCCGCGACCTGGGCAGGAGCTTCCTCGCGGAACGCACGGCAAAGCTCCGGCAGCGCCGCACGTTCTCGGCCATCTTGCGTTCGTACGCGGCAAAGGCTCGCTCGTAGTCGCCGCGGGCAGACGCGAGCTCGCCGGCGAGGACGTACGCACCCACGACCGCGAGGCTGGTGCTGCCGCCCACGGCCGGACCAGGGCAGTAGCCGGCGTCGCCCACGAGAGCGACCCGACCGCGGGACCAGCTGTCCATGCGGAGCTGGGTGATCGAGTCGAAGTAGAACGCCGGCGTGCGGTCGAGCTCGGCAAGCCAGCGGTCGACCTCTGGATGCATTCCCTGGAAGGCCTTGCGGAGGAGCTGCTGTTGCCGAGCCACATCGCGGTAGTGGTACTCGAGCGCCTGCTCGTGCCGGAACATGAAAAGCGCTCGGGCGTCGTCGAGATGCCGGGTGGTGTAGACGCCCGCCAGCCGATCGACGTCGAGATGACCGCGGAACTCGCCTGCACGAGACAGCGTGCGGGGTACCGACACCACGGCCACGTAGGCGCCGAGAAACCTGGTGAACCGGTGCTCCTCGCCGAAGACCAGCCGACGCACGGTGGAGTGCAGCCCGTCCGCGCCGATCACGACGTCGAACCGCCGAGACGGCATCCCTTCGAAGCTGACCTGCCCGCCATCGGAGATCGCGGTGATCGAGTCGCCGAAGACGTACTCCACGTCGTTCCGGCTGGCGTCGTAGTAAATCTCGCTCAGGTCGTCCCGCATGATCTCGACGTGCCGGTCTGACGCCGCCTGGGTGACCTTGGTGAGGTCGACGCTCACCGGTCGTTTCGCACCCGGCCAGAACATCACCAGCCGGCGAGTTCCGGTCGACCTGGCGTCGATCGTGTGCGCCACTCCCATCCGCTCGGAGATGGCCATGGCGGGCTGGAACAGGTCGACGGCGTGACCACCGGCCTTCCGCAACGCGGGTGCACGTTCGACGACGGTCACCGTGAAGCCGTAACGGGCGAGCCAGTACGCGAGGACCGGTCCCGCGATGCTCGCCCCCGAGATGAGAGCTCGCACGGTCGATCTCTCCCCATCTACTTAACGATAAGTAAGTGCGACCCTGCGCAGCTTACCAACTGTTAAGTAGATACGGTAGGCCTGTGGTACGGCCATCGCTCACCCGGCAACGCATCCAGGCGGTGGCACGGGAGCTGTTCGCCCAGAAGGGCGTCCAGAACACCAGCCTGCAAGAGATCGCCGACAGGCTCGGAATCACCAAGCCCGCGCTCTACTACCACTTCGCGTCACGCGAGGACCTCGTGCGCAGCATCGTGCAACCGCTGATCGACGATGGGGAGGCCTTTCTCCAAGGGCTTGAATCCGAGGCCGGACTGCAACCCCGCACCGTGCTCGAGCGCTACTTCGACTTCATCCACGAGCACCGGGAGCTACTCCTCATCATTCTCGCCGAGCTGCCCACCCTGTCCGAGCTGGGCATCGTCGACGGGGTGCTTTCGTGGCGTCGGCGACTGACGGCGCTGCTCTTCCCGCCCGAGCCGACTCCTGCGCAGTCGGTCCGCGCCGCCGTCGCGCTCGGAGGCCTTCAGGACTGTCCGATCCTGTTCCCCGACGCACCGGTCGACGAGCTGCGGCGGCAGGCCGTGGACGCCGCGTGCGCAGCTCTTGGTGTCACGGACTAGACGGAGCACCATCCAACAGGCGGCAGCCCGCAACGCGCTTCATGCCGAGCGCTTCCGAGATGGCGAGCTGAGCTCGATGAGTCGACGATGCGCGGGCAGCAGTCCGTCCGGCAGGGCGTCCGGCGGGAACCACCGGGCTTCGAGAATCTCCAACGGCTGCAGCCGAAACGACCGCGTGTCGCCCTCGGCTCGCGCGGCGTAGGCGACCTCGAGTCGAAGTCGGAAACCGCTCGTCACCTGCAACAGCTCGCCAACCGTCACGTGCAGTCCGGTCTCTTCGAAGACCTCGCGGACGACGGTCTGCTCGAGGGTTTCGCCGCGTTTGGCGTAGCCGGTGGGCAGACCCCAAGGCCTGTGGGCGGGCCACAATCTGTGGCGGAGCAGGAGGACGTTCCCGTCGCGGTCGCGGACGACTCCGGTCACGCCCACCATGAACGTCGCGTGGTACAGCCAGAGGAGTCGCCACTGCACGCGACCTCCCACGAGTCGCCACAGTCTCGCCAGAACCTTCGCAAGCACTGCCCACATCCTCGTCTCGTTGGCGCGCGGCAAGGTGGAGGGGCAACCGTAGCGCATCCGGCGGACGGTTCAGGCCGCCGCTTCGAGACTGAGCAACCTTTGTTTGGCGTCCACGCCACCGACGTACTGACCGAGCGAGCCGTTGCTCTTCACCACCCGGTGGCAGGGGACGACGACGGGAAGCGGATTGCGGGCGCAGGCCGTGCCGACGGCACGAGCCGCCCGCGGATGTCCGGACGCCACAGCGATCGCCGCATAGCTCGCCGTCGTGCCGTACCGGATCCCGATGAGGTGGGCCAGCACGGTCCGACGGAACCCGTGGACCAGCTGCATGTCGAGGGGAAGGTCGAAGACCTGCCGGCGACCAGCGAAGTACTCGTCAAGCTCCCACGCCACCGGATCCAACCGGGCCGGCGCCCGCATCACACGAGGGCTCACCCGCTCCGCGATCGTCTGCAGGACGCGATCATGGTCCTCGACCGGGTAGGCGATGCGGACCAGACCCCGCGTGGTCGCGGCCAGCAGGAGCTTCCCGACCGGGGTGTCGAGAGTGCGGTACGCGACGTCGAGCAGCCCAGCTCGATCCGCCTGCCGGGCAAGGCGTCGGCGCAGCTCACGCAGCCGGTCGCTGCCTGGCTCGTCTGCGCTCTCCACCCGGTGCGACGGTAGCCGGCCTCTGATCAAAGTCCCGGGATCGGGCCCTGGATATGTCATGGTGAGCTCCCCTGCTGGCAACTGGCCTCGTCGGCGGCTTGGTACGTGGCTCGGAGTGCCGCAACGCCGTCCGCCGCGTTGCGCCGCGCCGCGGCCTCGCTGATCCCCATCAGCTCACCGATCTCGCGGTACGGCAGGTCGGCGAGATACCGGTACGCCACAGCGGAGCGCTGCTTGGGCGGCAGCCGTCGTACCGCCTCCCACAGCTCGTCGTCATGACCGTCGGCCGCACCCGCCTGACCCGATTCCGTCACCTCGGGCAGGACCGCGACCGGGACGGGCGTGCGCAGCGCCGCTCGGTAACGGTCGATCGCCTTGCGTTGGGCGATGGTGATCAACCAGGCGCGCACGTCGCTACCGGGTCGAAGCGTGGGATAGGCGCGCAGAGCGGCCAGAAAGGTCTCCGACCACACGTCGTCGGCGTCGTTCGGACCGGCGATGGCCCGGCACACGCGCCAGACGATCGCTCCGTGCTCCTCGACGACCCGTTCGAACGGCTGCAGCGGCATACCAGGTCAACGTACGGCGGGCCGGGTTCGTGAGGCGAACCGGCGCAGCTCGCCGTCCGAGTCGGGCGAGCCGGGCGCGATCCCACGTCATGTGCGGACGCGCGCCCGGTCGCCCGTTCCCAGCAAGTCCTGCAGGGAGTCTCCGAGCGAGCCTCACAGCGAGTACGGCAGTTTGAAGACCTTCTTCGGGTCGTACTCCCGCTTCACCGCACGAAGTCTCGCCAGGTTGGGCCCGAAATAGAACGCGCCATCGGGTCGGGCCGTCTCGAGGTAGTTGACGTATCCACCGACCGACCAACGGGCGACCGCCCGATGTCCCGCGGCGATCCACTCCCGTGCAGCCGTCGGCGTGGCGCCACCCCGCTCGGCGTACCACTGGATCGAGGCAAACGACTTGCGCCATGGGAACGCCGTCGCGTCGACCGGGAGCCGGGAGATCGCGCCGCCCAGGGAGTCGAAGGCGGCCGTCGCCGCAAGCCGGGTGGCATGCGCCTTGCGATCCATGGCAGCGAGGACGGCCGAGATCCCGTCCGATGGGAGCGGCTCGCCGAGGATGTCCGACCCGGCGAAGAAGACGGTCCGCTGGCCCGGCGGATCGGGGCCGATGCGATGACCCTTGCTGCTCGACTGCTCATCTGGTTCGACCCCCACCTCTGAGATCAGGCGCCGCAGCGGATCCTCCGGATCGTTGCTGGCATCGATGCCGAAGACCGCCGCGTTCTGGGTGCCATCGGGGTTCGCGATGAGCCGAAGCGACGACCACACCTCGTCCGAGGCCGCCTGCATGAACCGCTGCCATCCGGCTGTCACCGCGGCGGCATGAGACCACGGCCACTGCGCCCGGAGGAAACCGACCAGCGGCGCCGGCACCGTCCTCAGCCAAAAGGCGGTCACGATGCCGAGCGTGCCGCCACCACCTCCGCGGCAGGCCCAGAACAGGTTCGGCTCGACCGAGCTGGTCGCCGTACGAACCTTGCCGTCCGCGGTCACGACCTCGACCTGCTCCAGCACGTCGCACGTGAGGCCGTGTACGCGGTTGGCGAGCCCGAGGCCGCCGCCGAGTGCAAGGCCGGCGATACCCACCGACGGGCACGAGCCCGCGGGCACCAGCCGACCACGGTCGCCCAGCGCGCTGTAGACCTTCCCGAGGTCGGCGCCGGCGCCGATCCGGACGATGTCGTCCGACTCGAAGGTCACCGTCGCCATCGGTCCGACGTCCAGCACGATCCCGCCCTGGGTGGTCGATGCGCCGACGTACGAATGACCGCCAGACTTGCCGACCACCTCCAGGTCGAACCGCTCCGCGAAGGTCAAGCCGACCGAGACGTCCGCCGGCACCGCGCACTGGATGACCGCCGCCGGGAGCACACCGTCGAACACCGGATCGAACAACTGATGGGCCGTCTGATATCCAGCGTCCCCCGGTCGGAGCAGCTTGCCGACCAGATGCTCGGCCAGGGCGTGCCAGTCCGCAGGTGTGGGTGTCCGAGTCGGAGCCGGATATCTCGTGGTCCGACGTGGGAAACCGTCGCCGGGTGGGTCGGCTCGGTCCGGCGGCGGCGGTACCGACGGCCCACCATCGCCGGGCTCCAGCCGGTCGTTCGCCCTCACGCCGCAGCCGGCGGCACCCACCAGCAACGCGGCACCAATCAATGCTCGTCGCGACACGCGTGACGCATTCGCCATCTCATCCCCCGCTTTCATCCCCCGTGAGTCATTCCCTCCCGGCCCGGCAGGGCCGGTCAGTCTGCGTCCGCTCAGCCTGGCCCGGCGGCCACCCGTGACGCGAGCGCTCGTTCGCCCGCGCTGCGCATCGCGGCGATCGGCGCGGGCTGGCGCCCGGTCATGAGTTCGACCTGCAGGGCGGCCTGGTGCACCAGCAGGTCGAGCCCGCTGACGACGGCCCGACCAGCGGCCATGGCCGACGAGGCAAGCCGCGTAGGCCACGGTTCGTAGATCGCGTCGAAGACGATGCTGGCCCGATCGACCACCTGCTTGGCCACCGCACCGGCCGCGTTCTCCGGAACCGTCGACACGACAAGATCGACACGTGGGATCGTCGCCACGTCCACCCACGGCACGACGGTCGTCGCGACCTGCAGGCGTTCCGACAGTGCGCGAAGCTCCGCGGCGCGGGCGGGATCCCGGGCGAGCGCGTGAACCGTCTGCGCGCCCAGCTCGGCAAGTGCGGCAAGCGCAGAGCAGGCGGTAGCTCCCACACCGAGTAACAGTGCCGTGCGCACCGCATCGATCCCGCGCTCCTTGAGCGCTGCCACCATGCCGGGGACGTCCGTGTTGGACCCCACCCGCCTGCCGTCGTCCAGGATCAGGGTGTTGACGGCACCGACTCGCCGAGCGAGGTCCGACACCTCATCGCACAGCGGGATCACGACGCGCTTGAGCGGCATCGTGAGCGAGAGTCCGCGCCACTCCGGTCCCAGCTCGCCGAGAAACCCGGCGAGCCTCGACTCGTCCACCTCGTACGCGTCATACCGCCAGTTCAGCCCCAGCTCTGCGTACGCAGCACGGTGCAGCACCGGCGACAACGAGTGTCCGATCGGGCAGCCGAGCACCGCGCAGCGCCGCTCGGGTCGCTGCCCTCGCTCCGGCTTGCCTGGCTGCTCCATCACACCGTCCCAACACAGGTTTAGCTGCGACACCTGCCTGGATGCTTGCTACACCACCGCCGGAACTCCGCGACGTTCGTCTGGTGCTCGGCATACGTCACCGCGAACTTCGTCTCGCCGGTGTCCGGATTGGTCGTCACGAAGTACATCCAGTCGCCTGGAGCCGGGTGGAGCGCCGCCAGGAGGGCCCGCTTCCCGGGAGCGTTGATCGGTCCGGGTGGGAGCCCGACATGCTTGTACGTGTTGTACGCCGACGAGCTCGCCCGCTGCTTCGAGGTCGTGACGATCTTGTCGTACCTGTTCACGGCGAAGTGGACGGTCGAGTCCAGCTGCAGCAGCTGATGGGCCGCCAGCCGGTTGTAGATCACCCGTGCCACCTTCCGGAAGTCACTCTCCCTGCGCGCCTCGGCTTGCACGAGACTGGCGACCGTGATCACCTGCAGCGGTGTCCGGCCAAGCCGCCGGGCATTCGCCTCGAGGTCGATCTCCTCGCTGACCTCGATGTGCTCTGCCGTCATGCTCTGCAACAGTGACTCCGCCGTGGTGCCCGGGTCGACCTCGTACGTCGCCGGGAAGAGCATTCCCTCGACATT
>DATCKU010000076.1:0-109205 GCA_036564245.1 Actinopolymorphaceae bacterium | reverse complement strand
GGCACCTGGTGAGGGTGGTAGGTGCCTGACAAGGTGAGCGGAGAGCTACCGCCGGCGGCTTCGCGACGGCCGCGTCGATTCGGCCGAGCCGCGGGCACGACCCGCGCTTCGGTGAGGTATGCGTGCACCGAGTTCGCTCAGGTGGCGGGTGATCCGCGAGATGCTGACCGACACGGCTCGGCCGCATGAGCCTGACCCTTGGATCGGAAAGCCTCCAAGGCCGCAGCTATCCGCTGCAGACCGGTCTCCGTCGGGACCGTGATCCGTACGGCTCCCGCGACCCCCAGCGCCGACCCGGGTCTCGCACTCACGCCCGCGCGGCGGAGCTCTTCCAGAAGGCCGTCTTCATCCGGTGTGATGGCCAGCACGAAGTTCGCCTGCGAGGGCAGGCAGACGAGACCAGCGGCCTCGAGGAGTTGGACGAGCCGCGAGCGGTTCCTCACCGTCACGGCATGGACCGCGGCGCGATGCGCTTTGTCGCGCAGTGCGGCCATGGCCGCTGCCTGGGCGAGAGCGTTGACGGAGAACGGCGCTCGGATACGCCTCAGCACGGCGATCACATCCGGGGGACCCACAAGGTAGCCCACGCGCAGGCCGGCAAGGCCATGGAGCTTCGAGAAGGTGCGCAAGACGACGGCCTTCCCCGCGGCCGCGAGCGGCATGGCCGTGGTCGAGGCGGGATCGTCGGCAAAGTCGACGTAAGCCTCGTCGATCACTGGCAACTTCGCTCGACACGAGTCGACGAAGGCCGCCAGCTCGCTCCGCCGGACACTGGTACCGGTCGGGTTGTGTGGGTTGACGACGTACGCGATGTCGCCCTCGTGTCGCGCCATGGCCTCAAGGTCGTGGCACCAGTCCACGAGGGGAACCTTCGTCACCTTCGCGCCCGCGACGAGCGCACTGGTCTCGTCGATTCGGTAGCACGGGTCTGCACACACGACGCGGCCTCCGTGTGCCGCGAACGCCCACGCGAGCAAGTAGATCAGTTCATCCGAGCCATTTCCGACAAGGATCTGTTCGGCGGATACGCCGTGCTCGACCGCGAGCTCCTCGCGAAGGGACGTCGCCAGCGGATCCGGGTAGCGGTGAGCCGTGCGTACCGCACGGGCCACCGCATCCTGCACAGCTGGGCTCGCTCCCATGAACGATTCGTTCGACGCGAGGGAGCCGTCGGCGTCGGCGGCGTGCTCACCCGGGACGTAGGCATCGACGAGCTCCAGCCACGGTCGTGGCGCGACCCTCATGGGCAGTCGCCCTCGTCGTCGCGCAGTGCCGAGGCGGCCCTGAGCGCTGCCCCCTGTCCCCATGGCGAAGGCTCACATCGGAAGCGCCTGTATCCCTCGATGTCCCAGGATGGGAGGATGTCGCAGCTCACGCCACGTGCCACCCCTTCACTGTCCACCGCGCGCTTCAAACTCGCGACGGCTCTCTCCAGCACGTCGCTCGGGGCTTTCCACGTCGCTTTGATCGTCGGATGACGGGCGCTCGCGATGAAGAACGCCGCCGTCGATGTCTCCACCATGGCCTCGTCGTCGCCGAGAACACCGGGCCAGTTTCCATCGTCCCCTTGTGTCTTCGCGAGGAGCTCGAGCATCGCCACGGCGATCTCGCGTACCCGCTCCGACCCCGGTAGCCCGTCCACGATCTCGAGCAGGTCGAGCAGTCCGAGGACCGCCCAGCCCACTCCGCGGCTCCATGGGATGCCGTTGTTACGGCGCTGGGCCGCGTCGTACCACTGCGCCCAGCCGCCTTCGCAGGCGAGGGCGTCGCTTGTCGCGACCGCCATGTGAATCGCTCGGTGGATCCGCTTCTCATCGCCGACGTAACGACCGTGGGCGGCGAGGGCGACTGGAAGGTGATACAGCGCGTCGATGCAGGCACCAAAGCGATACACAGGTCGATGCGGCTCTAACGCCGGCATGCCGCAGTCGAGGACCGGCAGCCGGTCGACGGCATTGATGAACCGGTCCAGCGCCCGTCGGTCCAGGTCTTTACTGCTGACCAGGTTGACGATCGCGCGACCGGGCGCCAGAACGTCGTCGTAGTTGTCCGGCGCCGTCGTCGCCCACCGCGTCAGCTGTTCGACGACCCACGTCCTGATCCCGGGCTCGTCGTCACGCCTGGCCTCGAGGAGCCCGTCGATGGCGATGGCGTCACCCCAGTACCAGTTGTAGAACTGCCACGCCCGGGTGCGTGCGGCCAGGAGCGCGAAGAGGTCGTTCGCGGTGCTCACGGCTTCACCTCCACCGGAGCTGCCTCTGCCACCGGATGAGACGTGAGACGCCCGAGAGGATTGGTTCTCTTGGCCCACGGGTAGTAGATCGCCGCGGTCACGACGAGTCCGACGAGCCACGAGATGTCGGCGCCACCGAGCATCTTGGTGATGGGTCCCGTGTAAAGCGCCTGGGCAAGGAAGGGCACCTGCGCGACGATCCCCACGACGTACGACGTCAGCGCAGCGGCGTTCCAACGGCCGTAGGCGCCGTCTGGGTCATGAAGCGCCACGAGATCGACCCGTTCATGCGAGATGAGGTAGTAATCGATCAGGTTGATGGCACTCCATGGGGTGAAGACCATGAGGAGAAGCAGGATGAAGTTCTTGAAATTGTTGAGGAAGTCAGCGCTCGCGATTATCGCGATGACGGCCGCGACGACCATCATCGACACGATGACCAAGGTGCGCGCCAGCTTGGAGATCCGGATGCTACCAGTGAACGCGGTAACCGTCGTAAGCGCGCACATGAACCCGCCGTACGCGTTGAGACAGTTCGCCGCTAGCTTTCCGACGACGATGACCAAGTAGACGATGGCGGCGACAACGGCGGGCCCGGCGAGTTCGCCGAGGAACTGCACCTGGTTGGTGAGGAAGGGTTCGCCCGCGACGGTCGCGATCAAGACGCCGAGTGTCATCGAGCATTGCGCGCCGACAACCGTTCCGAGGAGCGTGGTGGCGAACACCTTGCGCGAGGAGGTCGACGCCGGGAGGTAGCGTGAGTAGTCGGCGACGTAGGGCCCGAATGTGAGCTGCCACCCGGCGCTCAGCGCGATCGCGAGGAGGAACGCCGGGGCGTCGAACCGGGAGTCGGCGACCGCGGCGACGACATCGTGCTGTGTGAAGAGGCGATACGCCAGGTAGAAGAGACCGAAAGCGCCGATGACGGTCGAGATCCGTCCCATCACGTGAATCAGCCGGTACCCCACCGTCGCGATGATCGCTGTCAACGCGCTGAACACGACGATTCCGACAGCGGGCTCGGTCACGCCAAGGAATGCGTTGATCGCCTGCCCGGAGAGCACTGTGCCAGTCACCGCGAAGCCGAGATACATGATGACCACGAGGACGAGTGGTACGACCGCGCCGTAGACGCCGAACTGCGCGCGGCTCGAGATCATCTGGGGAAGCCCGAGCCTCGGCCCTTGTGCGGAGTGCAGGGCCATCACGGCGCCACCGAAGAGATTCCCGAGGAGCAGACCAACAATCGCCCAGATCGGGTGGACCCCGAAGACAACCGCAAGCGCCCCGTCGACGATGGCGGTGATCTGCAGATTCGCTCCGCACCACAGCGTGAACTGGTGCCATGGCGAGCCGTGTCGCTCGTCAGCGGGAATCACGTCAATGGATCGTCGCTCGATCGTCAGTGTCTGTGACTGCGCCATACCTGCTCCCTCGACGGCTCCGGTTAGCGATGGACAGGGCACCCTGCCGAAGGGAATCGGCTCGGTCGTCCAATGCCTTGTGCGAAATGAGACACAATTCGCCTCTCCACGCGGTATGGCGTCGCGCGTGAAACTGTCTCATATGTGAGACATCCGCGTTCTTCGGCCGGGAGCGGCTTCCTCACGAGCCTTGGAGGCGGGTTGTGAGGAGGCGCGCAGCGCGGCAGACGTTCTGGGCGAGCGACTGCCAGGTCGACTCGTCGTGCTCGCTGGTCGCAAAGCTGATGCCGATCGACGCCACCGGGAGCCCAGCGCGGTCGAAGACGGGTGCCGCGATGCAGGTGATGCCTTCGGTGGTGAGGTCTGTCTCGATGCTGTAGCCGCGTCGCCGATCTCTCTCGAGCTCGGCACGCAGGTCGAACAGCCGGCGGGAGCCTCGGCCGGTTCTCCAGACGAAGGTCGAGGGGGATGGGTACAGCGCACGCAACTGCGAGTCGGGAAGGTGCATCAGGATGGCCTTACCGACGGCGGTGAGGTGCGCAGGCAGTCGGACCCCGACGTCGGTGATGAGGGGGATCGCGTACCTCCCCGGCGTCTGTTTCAGCAGGTATAAAGCCTCATTCCCATGCAGGATCGCAAGGTGCGAGGTCTCCTTGACCTCCGCTGTCAGGTTCACGAGAAGCGGACGTGCGAGCCGTTGCAGTGGCTTGGAGCGCAGGTAGGCTGACCCGATCTCGAAGGCGGCCACACCGATCGCCCAGGTGCGCTCTTCTGGGAAGTGTGTGACGAAATGCCGTCTCTGCATGTCGCGCAGCATCGCGTACAGAGTCGGCCGCGGGATGTCACAGGCCTCGGCCAGGACCGCCGCCGAGACTGGCTCGGTCCGGCTTGCCAGGTAGAGGAGCACTCGAAGGACGCGATCGGTCGACCGACGGCTTTGCTCCGGCACCGAGGATCCCTACGTCACAACTCTTGCGACGCCCGCCAGTGGAGACCCCCTGCATCGCGGGCCGAACGAATCTTACTCGGGGATCCCGCATCGCGGTAGACGTCGCGGCCATCCAAGCCGTTAACAGAGTCTTGCAGGATGAATGATGTCATGCATAATTCTGTCCCGTGAATGAAAGGCTTCTTGCAGCGGCGCCGCCGACGGAAGCGATGCTCGATCTTTTCCAACGGGTGCGCCTGACACCGACTCAGCGGCGCATCGCCCACAGCCTCCTCCGCCACGCGGACTCCGCCGCCTACCTTTCTGCTGCGGAGGTCGCCGCATTGGCGCAGGTCAGCCAGCCGTCGGTGTCACGCTTTGCGATGGCGCTCGGCTTCGACGGCTATCCGGCGCTTCGGCGCTGGCTACGCGAACTCGCTCCCACCGGCGGAACGCGATCGACTACTGTCGGTAACGAGATCCAAGGGGCGCTTCGCGCCGAGGCAGAGAACCTGCACGGCCTCGCGGACCAGCTCGCCAACCTCGACCGCATCACTGCCGCCGGCAGCTTGCTCGCCGCCAGCCGTCCCCTCCTCGTTCTCGGGCTCCGCGCCGCCGCTCCGCTTGCCGCGTACTTCACCTACTTCGCCGCCAAAGTGCTCCCTGACGTACGCGCACTCGACACCGGCGGAAGCCTGCTCTATGACCGGCTGGACCAGGCACGCGCGGCTGGAGCAACCGCCATGCTGGCGATCGTGCTGCCACGCTACCCGCGGGAATCGATCGACGCGGTACGCGAGGCGCAGCAGATCGGCCTGTCCGTCGTGGTGATCAGCGATTCCCCGATCAGCCCGGTCGCCGAGCACGCAGACGTCGTCCTCCACGCCCCGGTCGGCACCCAGCTTGTCTTCGATCTGCACACCGCCCCGATGGCGCTTTCCATGGCGGTGCTGCAAGCGATCTGCGATGCCAACCCAGCGGACACACAACGACGACTGGAGGAGTTCGAAGAATCCGCCGCCCAGCGTCAGGTCTTCGCGGGCTAGCCCTGGACCTGAAGGAAGGACGCCGAGCGGCACCTCTTGAAGAGGAGGTCAGATGCCCGACCTTGTTCGCGCCCCGCGTGGCACCAGCCTCACCGCCCGCGGCTGGCCCCAAGAGGCCGCGCTGCGGATGCTCCAGAACAACCTCGATCCGGACGTCGCGGAACGGCCAGACGAGCTCGTCGTCTACGGCGGGTCCGGCAAGGCCGCCCGCGACTGGCCGTCTTTCCACGCTCTGATCCGCACTCTGGCCACGCTGGCCGACGACGAGACGATGCTCGTACAGTCCGGCCGACCGGTCGGGGTGTTCCGCACCCACGAGTGGGCACCCCGAGTCCTGCTCGCCAACTCGAACCTGGTCGGCGACTGGGCCACCTGGCCAGAGTTTCGACGGCTGGAGCGCCTAGGCCTCACCATGTTCGGCCAGATGACAGCCGGCTCGTGGATCTACATCGGGACGCAGGGCATCCTGCAGGGCACCTACGAGACGTTCGCGGCCGTCGCGGCAAAGCGGTTCAACAACACGCTGGCCGGCACGCTGACACTGACCGCAGGGTGTGGTGGCATGGGCGGTGCCCAGCCGCTCGCCATCACCATGAACGGCGGCGCTTGCCTCATCATCGACGTCCACCCCGGCCGGTTGCAGCGACGGGTGCAGACCCGATACCTCGACATGGTGGCACCTACCCTGGACGAGGCGCTGCGCCTGGTATTGGCGGCACGTGCCGAGCGACGAGCACTCTCGGTTGGCGTGGTCGGCAACGCCGCTACCCTCGTGCCGGAGATCCTCCGCCGTGGCGTACCCGTCGACATCGTCACCGACCAGACCAGCGCGCACGACCCGCTCTCTTACGTACCCGAAGGCGTCGACTATGCGGACGCGCCCGACTACGCGGCCCGCAAACCGGAGGAGTTCGCCCGGCGCGCGTACGAGTCGATGGCGAAGCACGTGGAAGCCATGGTCGGCTTCCTCGACGCGGGTGCGGAGGTCTTCGACTACGGCAACTCCCTTCGCGGAGGAGCCGCCGAGGGCGGGTTCGGGCGGGCCTTCGCATTTCCCGGCTTCGTCCCGGCGTACATCCGGCCTTTGTTCTGTCAAGGAAAAGGACCGTTCAGGTGGGTCGCGCTCTCCGGCGATCCCGCCGACATCGCTGCCACCGACGCCGCCATTCTCGAGCTGTTCCCGGAAAACGAATCGCTGACCAGGTGGATCCGCCTTGCCGGCGAACGCGTGCAGTTCCAAGGACTGCCCGCGCGCATCTGTTGGCTCGGGTACGGCGAACGCGACCGCGCTGGGCTGCGGTTCAACGAGATGGTCGCCGCTGGTGAAGTCGCCGCGCCCATCGTCATCGGCCGCGACCATCTGGACTGCGGCTCGGTCGCCTCACCACACCGGGAAACCGAGGGCATGGCCGACGGCTCCGACGCGATCGCCGACTGGCCCCTGCTCAACGCGCTCCTCAACACCGCCAGCGGTGCGTCGTGGGTGTCCATCCACCATGGCGGTGGCGTGGGCATCGGCAAGTCGATCCACGCCGGGCAGGTGACGGTAGCGGACGGCACGCCGCTTGCCGCGCAGAAGATCGAACGGGTGCTCACCAACGATCCCGGCATGGGCGTGATCCGCCACGTGGACGCGGGGTACGAGCTGGCGGAGAAGGTCGCCGAAGCAGCGGGGATACGCGTCCCGATGCGTGAGGCCAAGGCGGAAGGCGTCATCGAGTGACGATCGAGGACTTCCAAGCGTTGTGGGACACCCTCACCCCGATCGGCCGGAGCGCGACCACCGGTGGTTACGTGCGCTTCTCGTGGTCGGCTGCTGACCGCGAGCTGCGGGAGTGGTTCGCGAAGCAGGCGACGGCGCGTGACCTCGCGGTGGAGACCGACCGCAACGGCAACATGTGGGCATGGTGGGGCTCACCCGACAGTGGGGACGCTGTCGTCACCGGTAGCCACGTCGACTCCGTGCCCCATGGGGGCGCGTACGACGGTCCGCTCGGGATCGTGTCGGCGTTCCTCGCTGTTGACGTCCTGAGGGCGCGCGGTGCGCGGCCGGTCCGACCGATCGGCGTCGTGGGGTTCACGGAAGAAGAAGGCGCGCGGTTCGGGGTCGCCTGCCTCGGGTCGCGACTGCTCGTCGGCGCGATCGCCCCAGAACGGGCGTCCCGCCTACGGGATGCCGACGGCGTGACGCTCGCTGAGGCGATGACCGCGGCGGGCGCGGATCCGTCTGGTCTTGGTCCTGATCCGGAGAGGCTTGCCCGAATCGGAGCGTTCGTGGAGCTGCACATCGAGCAGGGGCGTGCGCTCGCGGACCAGAACGCCGCGGTCGGTGTGGCGTCGGCGGTCTGGCCACACGGTCGCTGGCGGTTCGATTTCGAAGGAGAAGGCAACCACGCCGGCACCACCCCGATGGGTGACCGGCGCGACCCGATGCTCACCTGCGCCTACACCGTCCTCGCCGCGAACGAGGACGCGCGGAGGCTTGACGTCCACGCGACGATCGGTCAGGTGCGCGTGGAGCCCAACGCCACCAACGCGATCCCGTCTCGGGTGAGCGGCTGGCTCGACGCCCGCGCCCCGGACCAGGGTCGTCTGTCCACCTTCGTCGAGGCGCTGGAGAACCGGGTGCGCGACCGAGCACGGCGCGACGGCACCACGGTGCAGGTGACGCTCGAGTCTGTCTCACCGCTTGTCGAGTTCGACCACAGGCTCCGCGACCGAATCGTCGCGACACTCGGTCAGGCTCCAGTCCTGCCGACACAGGCCGGACACGACGCTGCCGTGCTCGCGTCGCACGTGCCTACCGCGATGCTGTTCGTGCGCAACCCCACCGGCGTGTCGCACGCACCCACCGAGCACGCCACGGCCGCCGACTGCACGGCTGGGGTACGAGCGCTCGCCGCCGTCCTCGAGGAGCTGGCATGTCGGTAGCGACACGCTATTGGGCCGAGCTCGCCTGGCTGGGTGACGGCGAACCACGCCGCGACGTCCTCATCGAGGTCGAGAATGGCGGCATCACCGCGGTGACACCGGGTGTCCGCCACCCCGGACCCGACACCGTACGCCTCCCGGGCCTCACCCTCCCAGGACTCGCCAACGTCCACTCCCACGCCTTTCACCGCGCGTTGCGCGGCCGCATCCAGACCGGTGCGGACAGCTTCTGGACGTGGCGTGATCACATGTACGACATCGCGGCACGGCTGGAACCCGACACCTACCACGCGTTGGCCCGCGCCACCTATGCCGAGATGGCCCTTGCCGGCGTCACGTCTGTCGGTGAGTTCCACTACCTGCACCGTGCGCCGAACGGCCTCGCCTATGCGGACCCGAACGCGATGAGCCATGCGCTGATCGCCGCGGCGCGCGAGGCTGGCGTGCGGATCACGTTGCTGGACACGCTCTACCTGACCGCGTCGGTGGATGGCGCGCCGCTCGAGGGCCCCCAGCGCCGGTTCAGCGACCAGGATCTCGACGGCTGGAGCGCCCGGCACTCCGCCCTCGCCGACGCCCTCGCCCGCGTCCCCGGCACACGCATCGGCGCCGCCCTCCACTCGGTGCGCGCCGTGCCGGCCGAGCTCATCCCCGCCTTCGTGGAGCAGACCGCCGGTGTCCCCTTGCACGTGCACCTGTCCGAGCAACAAGCCGAGAACGACGCCTGCCTGGCGTACCACGGAAAGACCCCCACCCAACTGCTGGCTGATGCCGGCGCACTAGGCGCCCGCACGACAGCGGTGCACGCCACTCACCTCGCCGACGTCGATCTGACGCTGCTCGGCGACACCCGCACGACCGTCTGCCTCTGTCCGACCACCGAACGGGACCTGGCCGACGGCATCGGACCCGCGAGGGCTCTCGCCAGCTCCGGCAGCTCGCTGTGTCTCGGCTCGGACAGCCACGCGGTCATCGATCTGTTCGAGGAGGCACGTGCGGTCGAGTTCCATGAGCGGCTGCGCTCAGGACGGCGCGGCCATTTCCTTCCCGCCGAACTGCTGACCGCGACGACGAGCGCTGGGCACGCGGCCCTGGGTTGGCCGGACGCCGGACGCATCGCACCGGGCGCGAGAGCGGACCTGGTCACCGTGCGGCTCGACACGGTCCGCGCTGCCGGGCTCGACGAAGCCGGAGCGGCCGCGGCAGTCCTCTTCGCAGCCACCGCGGCCGATGTCTCCCATGTGGTGTGCGACGGCAGAGTCATCGTGCGCGACGGCATGCACTGTGCGATCCCTGACGTGCCAGGAGCACTCGCGGCCGCGATCAAGGCGGTGGCCGGGTGACCGTCGATCACGTGGATGGTGAGGCCATGGGCAGCCTGGTGGTGACGAACATCGGCGAGCTCGTGACCAACGACGCGACGCTCGGCGAGGGGATGCTCGGCGTCCTCCGCGACGCGGCGATCGTCGCCGAGAACGGCCGGGTCGCCTGGGTCGGGCCTGCCGCACGCGCCCCCGCAGCGGACGCCGCGCTCGACGCCGCTGGACGTGCGGCGCTCCCGGGATTTGTGGACAGCCACACCCATCTGGTGTTTGCCGGTGACCGCGGGGGCGAGTTCGCCGCTCGGATGTCCGGTGCGCCGTACACCGGCGGCGGCATCCGCACCACCGTCGCGGCCACCCGAGCGGCGAGTGACGACGAGCTGCGCGAGACCGTCGGTCGACTGCGTCGCGAGGCGCTGCGCCAGGGCACCACCACGATCGAGATCAAGTCCGGTTACGGGCTGACCGTGCCTCACGAGGTGCGGTCGCTTCGCATCGCCGCCGAGGTTTCGGCGGAGACGACGTTCCTCGGCGCGCACGTGGTGCCACCCGAGTACGCCGATCGGCCCGACGAGTACGTGTCGTTGGTCTGCGGTGAGATGGTCACCGCCGCCGCGCCGTACGCCCGGTGGGTCGATGTGTTCTGCGAGCGGGGGGCGTTCGACGAGGACCAGTCGCGAGCGGTGCTGTCGGCCGGGATTGCAGCGGGTCTCATGCCCCGGGTCCACGCCAACCAGCTCGGCCCGGGTCCGGGGGTGCGGCTCGCCGTGGAGGTGCAGGCGGCGAGCGCCGACCACTGCACCTACCTGGCGGACGCGGACGTGGACGCCCTCGCCGGCTCCGCCACGGTGGCAACACTGCTGCCCGGGGCGGAGTTCTCGACCCGATCGCCGTACCCGAACGCCCGGCGGCTGCTCGACGCTGGTGTCACCGTCGCCCTCGCGACCGACTGCAACCCCGGCTCGTCGTACACCACGTCGATGTCCTTCTGCCTGGCGCTCGCCGTACGGGACATGCGGATGACTCCCGAGGAGGCGGTGTGGGCGGCCACCGCGGGCGGAGCCCGGGCGCTGCGTCGGACGGACGTCGGACACCTGGCCGTCGGCAGCCGCGCTGACGTGGTGCTGCTCGACGCACCCTCCTACCTGCACCTGGCCTACCGGCCAGGGGTCCCGCTGATCCATGAGGTCATCCAGGACGGAGTTCTGACATGACACGTGTCGTAACTGTCGGGCCGACTGGCGTGAGCCCGGCCGATGTCATCGCGGTGGCGCGGCAGGACGCCCGTGTCGAGATCGACCCGACCGCATTCGAGGCGATGGCCGCGTCACGGTCGGTGGTCGACGAGATCGAGCGGGAGGGCCGGCCGGTCTACGGAGTCTCCACCGGGTTCGGTGCACTCGCCGACACCCCCATCCCGCCAGAGCGGCGCGTAGAGCTGCAGCACGCACTGATCCGTTCGCACGCCGCAGGGGCCGGTGCCCCAATGCCACGCGAGGTGGTCCGGGCCATGATGTTGCTGCGTGCGCGTTCGCTCGCATGTGGCCGCTCCGGTGTTCGTCCGTCGATCGCGCAGTCGCTCGTGGACCTGCTCAACCATGACATCACGCCGTGGGTGCCTGAGCACGGCTCACTCGGCGCCTCTGGGGATCTCGCGCCGCTCGCCCACTGTGCCCTCGTCTTGCTCGGCGAGGGGTGGGTGCTGGGCAAGGACGGCAGTCGCCGGCCGGCCAGGCAGGTCCTTGAAGAAGCCGGCTTGTCACCTGTGACCCTCGCCGCGAAGGAAGGCCTCGCGCTGATCAACGGCACTGACGGCATGTTGGGCATGCTGCTGCTCGCGCTCAGCGATGCTGCTCACCTGTTCACCATGGCGGACCTCACCGCCGCGCTCGCGATCCAGGCGATGCTCGGCAGCGATCGGCCGTTCCGTCGCGAACTGCATACGATCCGGCCGCATCCAGGACAGCTGGCCAGCGCGGAGAACATCTTCCGACTGCTCCAGGACTCGGTGATCATGGATTCGCACCGCCACGACACCAAACACGCGGTGCAGGACGCGTACTCCATGCGATGTGCGCCGCAGGTGGCCGGTGCGGCACGAGACACTCTCGACTTCGCCCGCCGTGTAGCGGAACGCGAACTGGGCTCCGTCGTGGACAACCCGGTGGTGCTGTCGGACGGTCGCGTGGAGCACACTGGCAACTTCCATGGCGCCCCGCTCGGTTTCGCGGCCGACTTCCTCGCGATCGGCGCCGCAGAAGTCGGCGCGATCGCCGAACGACGGGTCGACCGACTCCTCGACGTGTGCCGCTCCCGAGGCCTCCCTGCGTTCTTGACCCCAGACCCAGGCGTCAACTCCGGTCTCATGATCGCCCAGTACACGGCAGCTGCGATGGTGGCGGAGAACCGTCGTCTGGCCGCGCCGGCGTCGGTGGACTCCCTGCCCACGTCGGGGATGCAGGAGG
This sequence comes from Actinopolymorphaceae bacterium, assembly GCA_036564245.1. Lineage (GTDB taxonomy): Bacteria > Actinomycetota > Actinomycetes > Propionibacteriales > Actinopolymorphaceae > Thermasporomyces. Next base: position 96,856 of record DATCKU010000076.1, on the reverse strand, counting down.
ACCACGTCTCGATGGGTTGGGCGGCCACCGTGAAGCTGCGTCGGGTCTTGGACAACCTGACGACGATTCTCGCCATCGAGCTCCTGGCCGCCGTGCGCGCCCTGCAGCTACGCGCGCCCCTCACCCCTTCACCTGCGGGCCGCATCGCGGTCGAAGCGGTCTCCGCCTTCGCTGGGGAGCCGGGGCCTGATCTCTTCCTCGCCCCGGCGCTGGAGTCCGCTCGCGAGTTGGTCGCCGGCACCGAGCTGCGCGCGGCTGTCGAGGCGGCCGTGGGTCCGCTGCGCTGAGCCAGGCGAAAGGCCCTGGGCCCGGACAGGGAGGACCTCCATGCGCGGACCGAGGTCTCGACGGTCGACGGGCGATCGGGTCCGAGTCGGGGGTTCGCTCACAGACTGAACAGATCCGCGTGGCACCGCATGCACGAAAGGCTTCTCACGCAGCAGCCGGCCGCGAGCATCAGGTGCGGATGGACCTCGGACGGTTTGCCGACCGGCCCCAGGTCGTCGGTCCACGGCACGCCGACGCGTCGCTGCTGCGGGCGGGTCGGGCGTACGAGATGGGGATCAGCCGGTGATCCAGGAGTTGACTGTACGCTGCCAGGCGACGTCCTGCCAGAACGGATGGTGCGGAGCCGCGTTGCTGCACAGGATCGCGCCCCAGTAGTCCAGCCGTAGGCATTCGGTCACCGCGAACTCGCAGATGTCCTTGCCGACGGGTCCTTCCTCGAAGCTCGTCCGGAGCGGGGTGTAGCCAACGTAACCCTCGCCGATCACGGCAGGAATCCCGTGCCGGCGGGCGAAGTCGGCGTAGGCCTCCAGCCTGCCGCGGATCATGTCGCGCATCGACTGGCGGTAGAGGTGGTAGTTCTCGTAGAGGTAGAGGTCCCACTTGACCGGATCCACCCAGTCGTGGGTGTAGAACAGCCGGCGCGGGACGCCCGTGGCGTCGAGGCGCCACTCGTCGTCGGGAAGCCACTCCTCGAAAGGCGGGGCGTCCGGTCGCAGCAGCCGCTGCGCCAACGGCGTCGGGAACGGTGCGTCGGACCACAGGCCGACCTCTTCGAAGAGCTGGCGGAGCACGCCGTAGGCGTAGATGTGAAAGTGCGCCACCTGCAGGTTCGACGCCACGTCGTCGAGCCGGTAGGGCTGCGGCTCGGAGTAGCACGCCGTGACGAGGATGTCGGGATGGCGCTTGCGGATGATGTCGACCCCTGACTCGATGTACGGACGGATCGCGGCGACGACGTCCTCACCTTCCTCGGCGACGTCGATCAGGCGGGTGCCGCGGTTGTCGACCTCGTTGTGCAGCTCCACGTAGGCGATCCGGTCGGCCACGCCGTTCTCCTTGCAGAAGTCGACGAGCCGGCTCATCGCCTCGCCGAGAGCAGTGCAGCGTTCCCGCGGCGGTATGGCGACCAGTCTGTCGTACTGCTCGGATGTCGCGAAGAAGCTGGGCGTCTGCTGGTACTCCCAGCTCGACACGATGATGTAGCAGTCGTGGCGCGCGGCGGCACGGAACAACGCGAGCAGGTGCTCCCTCCCGTCGAGCGTCGCACCGCCGGCGTTGTTGTACCACCGTGTGCCCTGGCCGAATCCCCTGCCCAGGTTGGCGATCCGCAGCGGACCGGGTGCATCGTCGCCGCCGAAGAGCGTGAGCGGCATGGCACAGATGCGGACGGTGTTGTAGCCGCGTTCCCGAGCCTCGGCGAAGGCGCGATCCAGGTCGTCGAACGGCTCACCCGGCGTCGTCTGGGTGAACCAGCTGAAGTCCCACAAGGTGATCGTCAGTCGATCCGGCAGGTGATCGGGGATCTGGAAGGTCATCGTGAGTCCTTTCCTCTTCGGGAGAGTCGCGCCTCGACGGGTGCGAGCTAGCCTCGCCTGGTGCGGGCCCCTGCCGTGGCGGGCACGCACTCGCCGCGCCTGGTCATTGTGGGGGTCATCGGGCGGCGCCCGCCGTGAGACCGGCGATGAACTGTCTCGTGGCGAACGCGAAGGCCACGAAGATCGGGAGGACGCCGATCGTCGTGCCGAGCATCACCGCCGACGCGTCGTTGCCGCCGGTGGCCGTGTTGAGCTGGGTGAGCGCGAGGGGCAACGTGAACTTCTCGGTCTCGTTCAGGATGATGAGCGGCATCAGGAAGTTGTTCCAGCTCAGCATGAAGCTCCAGATGCCGAGCGCCGCAAGGCCCGGTCGGATGAGCGGCAGGACCACGCGCCAGTAGATCCACATGTCTCCCGCGCCGTCGATGCGCGCCGCGTCGTAGAGCTCGGTCGGGATCGACGCATCGACCACCTGCCGCATCCAGAAGACACCGAAGCCGGTGGCGGCGCCGGTGAGGATGAGCGGCCAGTACGTATTGACCCAACCGAACTCCTTCATCTCGACGAACCACGGGATCAGCCCGGCGGCCGGCGGGATGAACAGCGTCAGCAACACCGAGCCGTAGAGCACACGGTGTCCGGGCGCTTCGCGGAACCGGGAGAACCCGTAGCCCGCGAGCGAGCTCACCAAGAGCACGAGGAGGGTGTGGGCCAGCGAGACGTAGGCCGTGTTGCCCAACGCGCGGAAGATGTTGAGCGAGTCCTGCAATCGCGCGAAGTTGTCGACCAGCGCGGTCCCGGGCAGGAGCGGCGGTGGGAAGTCGAAGACCTCAGCCGTGGAACGGGTCGCGAGCACCGCCATCCAGTAGAGCGGGAACACGAACACCAGCGTCGTGATCGCGACCGCGATCGTGATCACGATTCGAGGGATGCGGTGGCCGACATCGCTCATGCTTGCCTCCGCAACAGCCGGGCGTTGATCGCGGAGAACACGAGGATCAACGCGAAGATGACGTACGACGTGGCCGACGCGAGGCCGAAGTTGAACTCCTGGAAGGCCGACTGGTAGAGGTAGGTCCCCAGCACTTGCGCGGAGTTCGCGGTGCCGTAGGTTCCCCCGGTGAGGACGTACGGCTCGTCGAAGAGCTGGAACGCGCCCACGGTCGACGAGATCGCGCTGTAGAGGATGAAGGGCACCATCAACGGCAGCGTGATGCGGAAGAACACCTGCCGTTCGCTCGCGCCGTCGACCCGTGCGGCGCCGTAGAGCTCGCGTGGGATCGCCTGCAGACCGGCAAGGAAGATGATGAGGTGCCAGCCGGTCCAGCGCCAGGCGATGAGCAGGATGACCAGCGGTTTGATCCACACCGTCGAGTCCAGCCACTCGAAGGTCACCCGCTCACCCGTCACCCACGACAGGACCGCGTTGACGATCCCCGCATGCGAGGAGAACATGACGCTCGCGATGATCCCGGTGACGGCTGGGGCGACGAGCAAGGGGAACAGGAAGACGACGCGGAAGAACCCCTTGGCGACGAGCACGTACTCGTTGATGAGGTACGCGAGGACGAACGCGATGCCCATCGTCAGGACGGTCGACCCGACCCAGATGTAGACGGTGTTCCAGATGGCCTTCCGGAACACCGGATCGCCGAAGAGGATCAGGTAGTTGCCGAACCCGACCCACTCCGGGTCGGAGAGCCCGTCCCAGCGCAGGAAGCTGATCACCAACGAAGCGGCGATCGGGAACGCGCCGAAGATTCCGAACAGGATGAAGAACGGCGTGATGCAGAGGTAGAAGGCGCGGTTGTTGCGCAGCCGCGCCTTCCGAAGGGCTGCACGCCGCTCACCGGACTCGCCGGAAGTGGCGCCAGATCGACGCTGTGGCAGCGAGGCTGCCATGTTCGGTGGCGATACCGTCATGACCCTAACCTGAGGCCTTGTTCTCGACCCGTCGTTGTGCGGCGGCTAGAGCGTCGTCGATGCTCGCCTTGTCCTTCATGACCTCGTTCACGGCGTCTCCCAAGGCGTCGGCCGCTTCCGGGTCGTTCGGGTTCGTCACCGGCTTCTGCATGTCCTCAGAGACCTGCGCGAAGACCTCGTTGACGTTCTGCCCGGCGTAGAAGTCGTCGGGTTCGTTCATCCACGACTCCTTGGTCGCCGGCATCCAGGCCGGGTACAAGTCGTTCTCGCGGTACATCGTGCGCAGGCTGTCGGAGTCCTGGGTGACGAACTTGATGAACTCCCAGGCCGTCGCCTTGTTCTTGCTCGTCTCGAGGATCCCGATGAAGTCACCACCGGAGTTGAAGGCTTCGTTGCCGTTGTACTCCGGAGCGAACGCCACGCCCCACTTCCCGGCGGTCTCCGGGGCGTAGACGCTCTTGACGTTTCCTCCGAACCAGTTGCCGATCAGGAACGTCGCCACGGTGCCGTTCTTGATCGCGGCACCCCACTCCTGGGTCCACTGCTCGAACGGTCCGACCAGGCCGGCGTCGTAGGCCCGCTTGGCGTAGTTGAGCGCTTCCTTCATCTCCGGAGCGGTGAGCATGCAGGTGCCGGACTCGTCGAAGTACGAGATCCCAGCCTGCGCGCGGATCGCGTTGACGATCGCCATCGGGGTGTCGACGAGCCAGCGCTGGTCGGGGATCACGACCTTCTTGCCCTCGTTGAGGTAGTCGTCCCAGGTCTTGAACACATCGTGGACCTCGTCGGGTTCGGTCGGCAGGCCGACCTCCTCGAGCACGTCGCGCCGGTAGAAGAGCCCACCGGGTCCTGTGTTCTTCGGCAGGACGAAGACCCGTCCGCTCTCCTCGTCGGCCGCGTAGCTCCACGAGAAGGACGCGTAGTTGCCTGCGCTCCCCGTGGCGTTGTACGGCTCCTCGGCCAGGTTGACGAACCCCGGCTTTCCTTTGAACTTCGCGACGTTGGTGATCTCGACCATGGCCACGTCGGGGCCGCTGCCCGACACCAATGTCGCGAGCAGCTTGTTGTGGTACTGGTCGCCGGCGAAGGCCTGGACCTTCACCTTGACGCCCGGGTGCTTCTTCTCGAAGATCGGTACGGTCTTCTCGAACGTCTTGTCGTTGTCCGGCCAAGTCCAGACGGTGATCTCGCCGCCGACCTCACCTGTGGACTCGGAGTCCTCACCACAGCTGGAGAGAAGACCGGAAAACAGAGCCGCTCCGCCAAGACTCGCGGTTGCTGAGAGGAGCCCCCGCCGGCTGAATCGATGGTGCTTCTGCATGGTTTGCCCACTCCTTTGTAGAGTGCGTCAGCCCGGGCAAGGAGCCCGGTGATCATCTCACCATTCGGCAAGAGAACCGTCGTCACGTCGCCACATCGGCGTTCGCCATTCGGAGGCGAGCTGCGACGCGCGTTCGACGGCCCGTTCGTCGATCTCGATACCGAGTCCCGGACCATCCAGTCGGGCGATGAATCCGTTCTGGTGGGTCAGCACCGAACGGTCCACGAGATAGTCGAGCAGGTCGGCACCGTCGTTGTAGTGGATGCCGGTGCTCTGCTCCTGGATGAGGTAGTTGGGAGTGGCGAACCCCACCTGCAGGCTCGCGGCGAGCGCGATCGGCCCGAGCGGGCAGTGGGGTGCGACCGCCACGTCGTAGGCCTCCGCCATCGCGGCGATCCTGCGTACTTCGGAGATTCCCCCCGCGTGCGAGAGGTCGGGTTGGATCACGGCGACACCCGACCCCAGGACGGTACGAAAATCCCACCGTGAATACAGCCGCTCGCCGGTGGCGATCGGCACGCTGGTGCTTGCCGTCACTTCGCTGAGCCGGTCGCTGATCTCCGGAACGACCGGTTCCTCGACGAAGAGCGGTAGATACTCCTCGAGCAGCGGCAGAACCCGCCGAGCCATGGGGAGGGTCATCCGCCCGTGGAAGTCCACGGCGATGTCGATCTCGTCGCCGACCGCCTCGCGTACGGCGGCCAACCGCTCCACGATGAGGCGGATCTCGGCCGGTGTGTCGAGCAACCGGAGCTTGCCCGAGGCGTTCATCTTGACGGCGGTCAGGCCGTCGTCGACCCGGGCCTTGGCGGTTTCGACGAGATCGGTTGGATCGTCCCCGCCGATCCAGCTGTACACCCGGGCCCGATCACGCACGGGCCCGCCCAGCAAGGCGTGCACCGGCGCGCCCCGAACCTTGCCGGCGATGTCCCACAGCGCCTGGTCGATGCCCGCCACCGCGCTCGACAGCACGGGACCGCCGCGATAGAAGCCGCCCTTGGTCAGCGTCTGCCAGTGGTCTTCGATCAGCAGGGGGTCTTTCCCTACGAGGTATTCGGCGCACTCCTCCACCGCGGTCGCGACCGTGCGGAGCCGACCCTCGACGATCGGCTCGCCCCAGCCGGTCACACCCTCGTCGGTGTCGATGCGCAGGAACAACCAGCGTGGCGGCACCGGGTAGGTACGCAGGCTGGTGATCTTCACGAGCGTCCTCCTCTGCGGGAGCTCGCGGTTACGGTCGTCCGAGACGTACGAGATCCGCTTCCCGACTTCGTGGCACGGGCGCGCCGGCCCCGCCTGGTCGTGTCGAGGTCTCGGCGGGCCTTCTCCAGCAGGGCTCGCATGGCCCGCTCCGCCCGATCCGGGTCGCCATCGCGTACGGCCTCGAAGACCGTGCGGTGCGCCGGGACGGGATCGTCGCGGGGGTTGGAACCGTGGACCAGCCGGTCACGGGTCGCGAGGCCGGTCTCGATCACGACCTCCATGCGCACCAACAGCTCGTTGTGGGTTGCGGAGAGCAGCGCCCGATGGAACCTGAGGTCGGCCGCCACCTCGTCGACCGGTTTGCCGACGGCGATGGCCATCGCGTCAAGCGTCTCCTGCAGGGCCGCGATGTCGGCGTCCGTACGCCGGAGAGCCGCGAGCCGCGCCCCGGCCGGCTCCACAACCTCGCGGACCTCGTGCAGGTTGTCGAGGAACGCGTCGTCGGTGCGGTCGGCGAACTGCCACCGGATCACGTCGCCGTCGAGAAGGTTCCAGTCCGAGCGCGGACGGACGAACGTGCCACGCTTCTGCCGGGCGTCGACCAGCCCTTTGGCGGCGAGCACCTTGAGCGCCTCGCGGAGCACGGTGCGGCTCACGTCGAGTTCCGTCTCCAGGGCCGCGAGATCGATCGTCTGGCCCTCGGACAGCTCGCCGGAGAGGATGCGGCGCGCAAGCTCCCGCACGGTCTGGCCGTGCAGTCCTCGGCGCGAGTAGACAGCCACGGGGACACCTTAGAACAACACATTAATTATGACTACATCTTGACAACCGATTGCGCGGCGGTCATGCTCGGCAAACCGGACAAACGCTCGAGATCGGTCGGGCGTAGCGCGTTGGGGGTAGACGCCGGCTCACGATTCACCGACTTCGCAGGAGGCTGCCCATGCGCCGGGTCCCGCGTCGTACCGTTCTGCAGACCGCGGCTCTGTTTCCACTTGGTTCGTACGTCATCACGGGCAGTAGCACTGCTCTTGCCGCACCGGTTCGCAGTCAGCCCACGGCGACGAGCACGCCCACGCTGCCGCCACACGGCGACCGGGAGCCATCCGGCACCGAGCTTCGCACCATCGACGACACCGGCGTGGTGTTCCAGTACGGCACGGTCGTTCCGTCGTTCGACGGGTGGCGTACGAAGGAACCCACGCGAAGCTATCGCAACCTCGACGGCACCTGGCGGTTTTGCTTCGACCCTGACGCGGTCGGTGAGGACGAGGGCTGGCATCGCCCCGACTACTCCGACTCCGGATGGGACGCGATTTCCGTACCGTCGGCCTGGGACCTTGCGGACACCCCGGGTTTCGGTGGGTACGACGGGAGCCGGTTCGGTGAGGGCACCGCGTTCGTGGACGGCTACGCGTGGTACCGGACCACGGTTCGGCTTCCCGGTGTCTGGGCCGCCCGCCACGTCCGGCTCTGCTTCCTCGCCGTCAACTACCACGCGACCGTGTGGGTCAACGGGGTCCACGTCGGAACCCACGAAGGCGGCCACGCGTCGTTCGCGCTACCGGTCGGCGACGCGCTGCGGCCCGGGCGGGAGAACACGATCGTCGTCCGCGTGCACCGACGAGCGTCGTACGACAGCTACAACCCGACGGGCTCGCCGATCCGCGACCCGTACGCCGTCCCGTGGGCCCCGGTCGACTACTGGCCGTACGCCGGCATCACGCGGTCGGTGTGGCTCGAGGCTGTGCCCCAGGCGACCATCGCCAAGCTGCTGCTCGCCGCCGGTGACGGTCGGCTCGACGCGCGGGTCGTCGTCGAGAACCGCGGCGAGGAGACCTTCGAAGGCCACGTGCTCGTCGATCCGGGCAAGGGCACGGGCGGGAAGTCGACCAAGGTGCCGGTCCGCGTGCCAGCCGGTGGCGTCTCCGTGGCAAAGGCGCAGATTCCGATTCCGAAAGCCCGGCCGTGGAGCGCCGAGCGGCCCGTGGTGCTGACCGCGATGGCGTCGCTCACGACTGGGCGGTCCGGGAACCGGGTCGACGTGCTGAGCAGCCGTTACGGCATGCGGACGGTCGAGGTCCGCGACAGCAAGTTCTTGGTCAACGGTCAACCGACCTTCCTCAAGGCGATCAACTGGCACGAGGAATCTGCGGCCCACGGTAGGTCGATGACCCGAAAGGAGTACGACCACGAGCTCGGGCACGTCCTCGCCATGAACCTCAACGGCGTACGCAACTGCGTCTACCCGCGTCATCCGTACACCTACGACTGGGCCGACGAGCACGGTGTCTACGTGATGGACGACACCGACAACATGTGGATGAACACCGAGCAGATCAAGCTGCAGACCGAGCAGTACGGTCTGTCGCGAGCGATCGCGCTCACCATGGCGTGGAACAACCACAACCACCCGTCGGTCGTCATCTGGTGCCTGCAGAACGAATCCGAGATCGATCCCGATGGCGCGCCGATCTATCGCGCATGGCTCGCCGACATGAAGGCGGCGGTGAAGGCGGTCGACCTCGCGGGCCGTCCAGTCACGTGGGCGTCGTCGACGAGCTGGGACCCGGCGTTCGACATCGCCGACGTCGTGGGCTTCAACGAGTACTTCGGCTACTTCTACGGCACGAACGAAGACCTCGGGCCGACGCTCGATGCCGTCCACCAGAACCATCCGGGCAAGCCCATCATGATCACGGAGAACGGCTCCTGGTCGTTCTTCGGTCATCACGGCCCGGAAACCGAGCCGGGGACCGAGGAGTGGCAGGCGATGAACTTCCGCTCCCACTGGGCGCAATGCGCTGAACGCACCGACTTCGTGGCGGGCTACTTCTTCTGGGTGCTCAAGGACTACAAGCAACGCAGGGGATACAACCTGGAATACAACGGGATCTCGGAGATGGGGACGCTTGCCTTCGACTCGCGAACCAAGCGCCTGGTCTACGACGAGATCCGCAACGCGACCTTGTGAGGCGAATCAACGTGCTCCGACTTGCCATCGGCGTGGTCTCGCTTGCGCTCTCGGCGTTCGCGCTGCCGTCCGACATCACAAATGCGAACAGTCTGGCCTCCTACGCCGGCCTTGCGTCTCGTGCCGGTGCCGCGGTGGTCATCACGGTGAACGGTGAGGACTCCGGCCGGGTCTTCGACGGTGTCGGTGGTGTGAGCGCCGGCGGGTCGACTCGCCTGCTCGTCGACTATCCCGAGCCAGAACGCAGCCAGATCCTCGACTACTTGTTCCAGCCGAACTACGGTGCCGCGCTCGACATCCTGAAGGTCGAGATCGGTGGCGACGTGGACGCGACGGTGGGCGCCGAGGCGAGCCACATGCGCACCCGTGACGAGGTCGACTGCTCGCGCGGCTACGAGTGGTGGCTCATGCGGGAAGCCAAGAAGCGCAATCCCGACATCAAGTTCTACGGACTGCCCTGGGGAGCGCCGGGATGGTTTGACGGCGGCTACTGGTCGCCGGACCGGGTGGACTACCTCGTCACCTGGCTGCAATGCGCTCGCGAGAACGGATTCGAGATCGACTACCTTGGAGCGGCCAACGAGAGCGGGTTCGAAGGCGAGATCTCCAAGCGCCTCGCCGCGGCGCTCGATGCGGCCGGCTTCGGGGACGTCAAGATCGTCGCGACCGACAACCACAACCCGCCGGACTACTGGTTCGCCGTCCCGGAGATCACGTCGGATCCGGAGCTGGACGCGGCCATCGACGTCCTGGGAGAACACGACGTCTGCGTGTGGCGCACGCTGCAACGTGAATGCCACGCGAGTGAGGCCGCGCTGGCATCCGGCAAGCCGTTGTGGGACTCGGAGAACAGCACGCAGGACTACGACGTGGGCGCGTACCCGCTCACCCGCGCGATGAACCGGCACTACATCGACGCCAAGATCACCGGAAACCTCAACTGGGCGTTGATTTCGGCGTGGTACGACAACTTCCCGATCGGTGGCACCGGCTTGATGCTCGCCGAGCGCCCGTGGTCGGGGTACTACGAGGTGGGCCCAAGCATCTGGGTGGACGCGCACACGACCCAGTTCACCGAGCCGGGGTGGCGCTATCTCGACGGCGCGACCGGCTACACGCCAGGTGGTGCGAGCTACGTGGCACTGCGTTCGCCTGACACCGGTGACTACACGATCGTGGTCGAGACGCTCGACTCCACGCAGGAGGAGACGATACGCATCGACGTCACCGGTGGGCTGTCGCTTGTGCCGGTCACCGTGTGGTCGAGCAACCTCGCGACCGAGAAGACCGACGACGACTTCATCAGGCAGGGTCGGATCGATGCGAGCGACGGGTCGTACGACATCACGATCGAGCCGGGTCGGCTCTACACGATCTCGACGACGACCGGGCAATCCAAGGGTTCGGCCCGGCCGAGCGCCGACCCAGGTGACCAGCTGGCGTTGCCGTTCGTCGAGAACTTCGAGCGGGTAGGCATGCTCGGTCTCGCGCGCTACTTCGCCGACGTCCATGGCGCGTTCGAGGCTGTACGGTGTCGGGGAGGCCGTGCCGGGACCTGCTACGAACAACAGGTCACCCAACAACCCCTTACGTGGCACAACACGAACCTGCCGCCGACGACGATCGTGGGCGATCCGCGGTGGTGGGGTGACTACCAGGTGAGCGTGGACGCGCTTCTGGACGAGGAGGGTCACGTCGAGCTGCTCGGTCGGGTCGACTCGCAGCAGCACAACGCGGCGGGCTACCACCTGCGCGTCGCGGACACGGGCGAGTGGTCGCTCTTCACCCAGGACGTGCAGAGTCGGGACCGGACGTTGGCGTCCGGTACGACCACGCCGCTGGGCACCGACACCTGGCACCGACTCGCCTTGCGCTTCCGAGGCGAGCAGATCACCGCGCTGCTCGACGGTGAGGTGTTGGCGACGGTGCAGGACGCCGACCACACGACGGGCCACGTGGGTCTTCGGGTCGGCAATTGGCAGCGGGCGCAGTTCGACAACCTGCGCGTGGTGCCGACCGGTCCTGCGCCGAGGTTCGTCCGCCACTCGTCGATGACCGCGACGGCGACCAGCGAGCATCCGGACAACGACTTCGGGCACAACTACCTTGCTGAGCACGCGATCGACGACCACCTGTGGTCGACGTGGCGTTCCGCGCTCGACCCCGTGGCACCGCTTCCCCAGTCGATCACGCTGGATCTCGGCCGGGTGAAACCGGTGGCCGGCATCGCCTACACACCCGCCGTCACGGCGACGGCCGGTCGGATCCTCGGCTACACGGTCTCCACGAGCACCGACGGGGAGAACTTCACCGAGGCGACGAGTGGCTACTGGGCCGACACGTTGGCGACCAAGACGGCGCCACTGCCTCGGCCGGTGAAAGCACGATTCGTCCGGCTCGAGGCGACGTCCGTGGCTGGATGTCCGCAGGCCGCACTTGCTGCTGAGGTCAACGTCTCCACCAGCCGACTCCCCGCGCTCGGCGAAGGAGAGCCGCCGTCCGACCCGGGTCCTGCGTTCCCGCATCTCGTCCCACAGTCACAGATGACCGCGACCGCGACGAGCCAGCAGCCGGGATACGAAGCCGGTAAGGCGATCGACGGCAACTGCGGCACGATGTGGCACCAGTCGTGGAGTCCGTACACGCCACCGCCGCAGTCCATCACGCTCGACCTCGGTCAGGCGTACGACACGATCGGTCTGGTCTACCAGCCGCGCCAGGACGGCAACAGCAACGGCATCATCACCGACTACGAGGTGGCGGTGAGCTCCGACGGCACGTCGTTCACACCGGTGGCATCCGGCACGTGGGCGGGCAACGCGACGACGAAGACGGCCGAGTGGTCGGCGACATCGGCGCGGTATGTCCGACTGACCGCCAACGCCGGAGTCAACGGGCACATGTCTGCCGCGGAGCTCAACGTCGCATACAACCCGTGACCTGCAGCCGTCGACAGTTCGCCTCGACGCTCGTCGGTGGTGACCGATACGGTGCCGGCTCATGGTCGCATGGACTGAGTTCGTCGACGAGGCTCCGCGGATCGCGGAGGTCTTCGCCGTCGGCACGCCGCAGCGGGCAACCTGTGCCTGCTGGCGACGATCCGCTCGGACGGATCTCCCCGGATCAGCCCGATGGAGCCGCGGATCTTCGAGGATCGACTGCTGCTCGTCGGGATGCCCGGCACGACCAAGTTCCGCGATCTAGCCCGAGATCCGCGGTTCTGCCTGCACACGGCCACGGTGGATCCGTCCGTCCGCGAGGGTGACGCGAAGCTCTGGGGCGAGGTCGTGAACGTGCAGGACAAGGCGATGCACAAACGATTCGCCGACAAGCTCTTCGAGGACACCGGGTTCGATCTGCGCGGGCGAGACTTCGACCCGTTCTACGTCGCCGATCTCACTGGTGCCTCGTCGGTGGGCTTCGAAGACGGTCGGTTGACGATTCGGATCTGGAAGCCTGGCACCGGCGAGCGGGTCGTGCACAAGTCCTGAAGCCGCGACGTGTCGGCCGTCGGGTGGGACGCCGAGCTCGGGTCCGTACGCCGATCAGTCTTCGGTCGCGACGAACTGCAGTCCGTGCTCGTTGGTGGTGACCTCCCAACGGTTGTGTGTCCCGCCTCGCGAGGTCGAGTAGCAGTAGTAGCCGGTCCGGCCGGGACGGACCAGCGCCTTCCGTGGGATGTGGCCGTCGCAGCGCATGTTCTTCTCACCGGCACGGACGTTTTCTCGCCAGAAGCTGTCGAACACGCCCTGTCTGGTGATGACGACCTTGTGCGCCTTCGATTTCCACTCGAAGAGGCTCATGCCGATCGCGCTTGCGTCGGTGACGTCGGTGATCGTGACGGTGAACGGCACCTCGAGCCCTTCATAGGTGACCGTGCAGTCGAAGTCCCGGAGCGCCATCGGGATCTTGGAGACTTCGCACGTCGCCGTGGTCGGCTTGCTGACCCCCGCAGTCTTGACCACCTGTTCCTGCAGCTCGTACGTGATGGCCGGAAGACCGCCCTCAGGTTTCGGGATCTGCGGCGTCGGTTCGGCAAGGCCGGTCGCGGGCCTGGTGACCGGAACTCCCTGGTCGGCGTACGGATCCCGCAGCACGAGCCAGTAGAAGCCGGTGCAGGCCAGGACCACGAGTACGAGCATGACCAGACAGCCGACAGCCATGTATGCCGTGTCCCGACGAGACGACGTGGAGGAGGGCGCTTCCGTGCTCATGGACATGGTGATGACTCCTCGTGCGCTGTGAACTGGAGGCTGTGAAGCGCACCGAGGAGCATCGAGCATGTCCGGCCCGTGTCGCCAGCTCGTTCGACCACGATCGAAGAATGGGTGCTCGCACGAGCTGACGACACCTCGTCGCGACCCACGTGCTGTGCGGACATGTGGTGCGGATGTCCGGTGCAGCGCCTTCAGCTCCACCATTGCTGTGAGCGGGCTCAGGCGTCTGGGTGCGGCACGGTGCGGTAGAGGTGGACGGACGCGCTTGCGAGCCAGACCCAGATCACGACCACGGCGATCCACAAGGTGAGCACGCCCAGCTCCAGCGTGGGCATGACCGCTCCGCTGAGAAATCCCACGACGAGCACGACCGCGCTGATCCGCGACCGCATCGCCCAGCGCGATTCGCCTCGCCGTGCCCACCATCTGCCGACGACCAGCATCGCCGCGGCGAGAAGCAGGAAGCCGACGCCGCCGAACGCGATGTGGAGCACACCCGTCGTGGTTGGCTCGCCCGCGGTCGCGCCGGGCGGGAAGCCGTCCATCGGGTCGGGCGGGAAGAGCCCGCTCGCGACAAGGCAGAGGCCATAGCCGCCGACCAGGCCGCCCGCCCACGACGTCCCACCTAAGCGTCGCATGGCGCGAGCGAATCCGACGGCGGCTGCGATGGTCATGAGGCCGGTCAGGATGAGGTTGAGCGCCTGGATCCAGCCGAACCGGCCCAGCAGCAGCAAGCTGAGCGGGTACCGCGTGATGTCGAAGCCATCGCGGGTGAGCGCGAGCACGAGCCCGACGATCAGGTAGAACGGGCCGGCCACGGCGCCCCATCCGAGGAGTGAGCGGGTGACGGCGATGCCGCGGTCGAAGCACACACGCGGCGCAGATGTGCTGGCCATTCGATGGGACCCTTCTCTCGTGGCCGACCGGCGGCGGGCCAATCTGTTACACTGATGAGTGCATTATTACACTCGATCGTGTAGTTGTACACCGCCGAGTGAAGGAGACCCCGTGGGCGCACAGCCGAGATCGACTGGGAGGACGGACGAGGCGGCGCTCGACCCGCGCGTCGTCCGCTCGCGGGCGGCGATCGTCACCGCGGCGCTCGAGCATTTCCTCCGGAATGGTTACCTCGGAGCCAACGTCGACGACATCGCAGCGGCTGCGCGAGTCTCCAAACGGACCGTCTACAACATCTTCGGCGGCAAGGAGCAGCTGTTCCGGGAGATCATGGCCGACGCCTTCGCGGTCGCGGAGCAGTTTGCGAACGACCTCACGCGCACGCTCGCTGACACGGACGATGTCGCGGCCGAGCTGCGAGCGATCGCGGGTGGTCTCCTCCGCGCGGTCCTGAGCGACAGGGTCCTACGCCTGCGCCGGCTGCTCATCGGTGAGGCCGAGCGGTTCCCTGAGCTTGCGAGGGAGTACTACGAGCGGGCACCCGGTCGGGTGATGGGCGCCTTGACCGAGGCCATGGACCGACTCGGTCGACGTGGTCTCCTGACGATCGACGACCCACGCCTCGCCGCGGAGCACTTCGCGTACCTGGTGCTGGGAGCGCCGCTCGACCGCGCGCTCCTCGTTTCGGCGGAGCACGTGACCCCCGAGGTCGAGGAACAGGCGCTCGCCGGCGTCGACGTCTTCCTCCGGGCGTACGCTCCGCGCCGGCAACGGAGACGATGAACGACGCTGCCGTTGGCTAGCGGTCGGTCATGGCGAGCCGGGCGCCCAAGGCGACGAAGCCGGCCGCGAACGTGCGCCGCATCCACGCCACGACACGCGGACGCGAGATGACGTGGCTTCGGACGGCAGCCGCACACCGGCCGTACACACAGAAGACCACGAGCGTCAGCAGCATGAAGACACCGCTCAGCTCGAGCATGCGGACGACCGCGTGCGTCTCACTCGAGCTCACGAACTGCGGCAGGAACGCGAAGAAGAAGATCGTGAGTTTCGGGTTCAAGATGTTGACCAGGATCCCCGAGACGATCACGCGCAACGCCGAGCGGGTGGGCACGCTCTCGTCGACGCTCAGGGCGCCTTTGTCCTTCAGGGTCATCCACGCCATGTAGAGCAGGTAGGTCACCCCTGCGTACTTGAGGATCTGGAAGGCCATCGCGCTCGTGTGCAGCAAGGCCGCAAGCCCCACGATGGCGGCCAGCATGTGCGGGACGATGCCCAGCGTGCAGCCGATTGCGGCGATGGTGCTGGCACGCGCACCGCGCGAGAGTCCGGCGCCGACCGTGTAGAGGACGCCGGTGCCTGGGGTCGCGACGACGACGAGCGAGGTGATCAAGAATTCCGGGCTCATGGGACCTTCCCCGTGGACGAACGGATGATCAGCGTGGGTTCAGGAGTGCTCACCATCACCTGCTGGGGCGGCTTGCCTTCGATCAGGTCGACGAGCACCCGGATCGCCTCGCGGCCCATCTCCTCGAGCGGCAGGCGTACGACGGAGAGTGGTGGGTCGACGTGTTCGGCGAGCCACGTGTCGTGAAAGCCGATGACCGACAGGTCGTCCGGCACCGTCAGCCCCGCGTCACGCGCCGCGGCGAGGGCGCCGACCGCAGCAAGGACGCTGCCCACGAAGACGGCGGTCGGCCGGCGGTCGCGAGCCAGCAGCTCGGTCAACCCGCGGTATCCGGTCTCCGGCACCACACCGCCGTGCCCGAGCAGATCGCGACTCACCGGGATACCTGCTTCACGCAGCGCGTCCTCCCAACCGGCTTGGCGATCTCGGGAACGCGAGTTTCGACCACCGAGCCGAAGGTGGGCGATGTCGGTGTGGCCGTGCTCGATCAGGTGACGGGTGGCGAGCCGTGCGGCCGCGCGGTCGTCGACGGCGACGCCAGACGCCGGCGAACGCACGCGTTCGTTCAGGATCACCAACGGCAGGCGACTCGGTGCCACCCGGTCCACCACCCGCCCGGCGGCGGTGCTGTTCCGCTGCAGGAGGAGCCCGTCGATCGCGCCGCCGCGTACGATCCGCCGGAAGGTGGTGGTATCGGACGCCAGGTCGTCGAGATCGGTGAGCATGAGCACGAAGCCGTGCTCGGTGGCGGCGGGCCTGGCGCCTTCCAGGATCGTGGCATAGACCGGGTTGTGCATGTCGGGTACGGCGAGCCCGATCGTGCCGACCCGCGAACGCCGTAGCGCGCGGGCGGCGTGGTTCGGCGCGTAGTCGAGCTCCTCGACGGCGGCGAGAACGCGCTCACGAGTATCGGTGCGGATACGCAGCGTCGGATCGCCGTTGAGTAGCCGTGACACGATCGACGGTGAGACGCCGGCGTGCCGGGCCACCTCGGTGATGCTCGTCATCTGGTCCCAGTCGTGCAGGTCGGTGCATCCTTTGGCGAAGTGTAGGCAGAAGAATCGATTTCCTGGCTGCTCGGCACACCGGGCGCATCGTTCACACTAGGCGGATATGGTTGACGTTCCTCAGACGCGGCCTGCCGATCAACAGGCCGTCAGACGGCACAACCTCGCGCTCGTCCTGAACCTCGTGCGCGACCGGGGCCCGCTCTCCCGTACCGATCTCGCCCTTGCGACCGGTCTCAACAAGGTCACCGTGTCGAGCCTGGTCTCGGATCTGCTGGATCGTCGGCTGGTTCGGGAGACCGGTCAACGGGTCACCGGGAGCGTGGGGCGGCCGGCGAGGATGCTGCAGGTCGACGGTAGCCAGGTGACCGTTGCGGCCGCGGAGATCAACGTCGACCACGTGGCGCTCACGCTGGCGGATCTGGCCGGCGTCGAGCTCTACGCCGAGACGTGGAGGGTACGCAAGTCGCCTCCGTCCCCCGCGTCAGCTGTGCGAACTCTCGGAAGGCTCCTTGCCGCCGCCGAGCAGCAGACCGCTGTCGGTGGACGGGTCGCGGGCCTGCGGATAGCCGTGCCCGGGATGCTGGACCCGCAGAGCGGCACGGTGGACTATGCGCCTCAGCTGGGGTGGAGCGGGGTCGAGCTCGCCGCTCTGGTGCGGGCTGAGCTGGGTCGGGAGGACCTCGACGTCCGCATCGACCGGCTGGCCAACTTCGCGGTGTACGCCGAGCGCCGGTTCGGCGGGTGGGATGTGGGCGACACCGACGACCTCGTCCTGCTCTACGGCGACGTGGGTGTGGGAGCGGCCCACCTGGTCGAGGGTCGACTGCAGCGGGGATCGGCCGGCTTGGCGGGAGAGTTCGGTCACCTGCCACTTGACCCACGCGGACCGGAGTGCGACTGCGGCCGGAGCGGGTGCCTGGAGGCGCTGGTGGGTCTTCGCCCGCTCGCTCGGGTCGCCGGTCTGCCGGCACTCGACCTGGAGGCGGCCATGACGGTTGCCGAGAGTGGAACCTCGGCCATGCGGCGCGAGCTGGAGCGGCAAGGCAAGTGGCTCGGGCGTGGCGCGGCGATCGTCATCCATCTCCTCGACCCTCGGATGCTGGTGCTCGGCGGCTACTTCACGCGGCTGGCCCCGCTGCTCAGCAAGGCGTTCGATGCGGAGCTTCGCGCCCGGCTGATGCCGCCGCACCAGCGGCGGTGCAGAGTCGTGACGTCGCGACTCGGCCGCTCGGCGCCGCTGCGCGGCGGGATCGCCCTGCTGGCCGACGAGCTTCTCGCCGATCCCGCCCGACTTCCGGCTCGATCGACCTAGGTGGATCGGCCGAGTAGGTCGAACGAGGTGGACCGACTCTTGACACTTGGCCCGTTCCGCACATTAGATTAGGCCACCTAAACAAATTAGTGGCTTGCCACGGTGTGATGAAGGGCCAGCTGCCATGACTGCCACCGCCGATCAGCGCCCCACCGCATCAGCCCGGCACGATCGTCGTGCGTTCCTCAAGCTCCTGGCCGGCGGATTGTCGCTGCCGGCTCTCGCAGCTGCCGCATGCTCCCGAGGCGGCACCGGTGCGTTGGGTGGTGGGTCGCGCTCCACTGATGGTGAGGTAACCGAGCTGATCATCCCCACGAACCAGTCACCCTGGCTCGAGGCGTACAAGGCCGTTGCTGCGGCGTACGAATCCGAAAGCGGTGTCAAGATAACCTTGCGCGAGTTCCCGTACGACGGCCTGCGTACGCAACTCACCAATGCCGTGCAGAGCAAGGACCATCCCTTCGACGTCTTCCAGCTCGACGAACCCTGGACCGGCGCGTTCTACGACAGGGGCTGGGTCACGCCGATCGGCGAAGTCGATCCGTCGTTCGAGCTCGACTCGCAGACCCTGAGTTACGCGGATCTGCTCCTGTGGAACGCCGAGAGCCGAGTGGTCGGCGCTGGCGGACAGCTCATGGGGGTTCCGATCAACGGCAACATCCATCTGTTCGTCTACCGCCGTGACCTCTACGACGAGCTCGGCCTGCAGGTGCCCACGACATGGGAGCAGGCGCTCGCCAACGGTCGACAAGCGCAGGAGGCCGGCGTGGTGAGGTACGGCTACGTCCCTCGGGCGCAGGCCACGCTGGGCGGTCAGTCGATCACGTACGACTTCATGCCGGTCTTCTACAGCTACGGCGGGAAGTGGTTCGCGGACGAGGGCACCGACTGGACCCCGGCCGTGAACAGCCCCGAGACCGTCGCCGCGGTCGAGACCTACCGCGAGCTCGCCAAGCTGGGTCCGGCCGAGCCGGAGACGGTCGGCCAGGCCGAGGTGATCGCGCTGATGCAAGGTGGGCAGAGTCTGCAGACCCATGTGGTGGCAGCCGCCGCTGCCGATCTACTCGATCCAGAGAAGTCCCAGGTGGCGGACAAGCTGGGGTTCGCGGTCGTGCCTGCGGGGCCGACGGGCGAACCGGCCCCCACGAGCGGTACGTGGACGCTGTGCATACCGGCTGGCCTACCACGCAAGCGGGCCCAGGCGGCTGCGAAGTTCCTCGCGTGGATGCAGGAGAAGGCCGCGCAGACCCGCTTTGCCACTGAGGGCGGCATCCCGACCCGAGAGGACGTGCTCACCTCGTCCGAGCTGCCCGAGACCGCTCAGGCCTACTCCGAGGTGATCGTGGAGTCCATGCCGCACGTGCGCCCAGCGATCCGGTACGCGTTCGCGACGCCGATGCTCGAGCACACCGAGCAGATCCTGGCCGATGCCACCGCGGGCAGCGGTCCGGTCAAGCCGGCGCTCGACGAGCTGCAGAGCAAGCTCACCACGGTCGTGCGTGACGCGGGATTCCTGGCGTGAGAACTGCCCGGCGACCCTTCGGTGGCTTCGCCGGGTGGGCGATCCTGCCGTTCGCCGCGTTCCTTGCGGTGTTCGCCGTCTACCCGCTGGCTCAGCTCGTGCGGATGGCGTTCTCCGACGTCCAGCTCGAGCAGGGGTTGTTCACCTGGAGCTTTGCTGGGGTGGCGAACTTCGTGCGCCTGCTCGACGACCCGATCGCGGTGCGCGCCGTGGTCGTCACGACCATCTTCACGGTGTCCGCCGTGCCAGCCAGCATCGTGTTGGGCACGCTCGCCGCGGTGCTCGTCGACCGCTCGACACTTTTCACCGGCCTGGCCCGCAACGTGATCCTCTGGCCTGCGGTCATCGCTCCGGTCGTGGTCAGCCTCATGTGGCTGCTCATCCTGAGCCCGAACCTCGGTGCTCTCAACAACCTGCTGGCGACGCTTGGTCTGCCCGGTCAAGGGTGGTTGGGCAGCCCGACCGGCGCGATGGGGGCGATCATCGCGGTCGACGTCTGGCACTGGACGCCGGTGGTGTTCCTCATCGTCTACACGGCGTTGCGCGGCATGGACGCCGACGTGCTGGCCGCCGCACGGGTAGACGGCGCGAGCGAGCGTCAGCTGCTCTGGCACATCGTGATTCCGCTGCTGCGGCCGGCGTTGGTGGCGGCTGCACTCATCCGACTGGTCATGTGCGTGAAGGCGTTCGACGAGGTCTACCTGCTCACCCGTGGTGGACCGGGGAGCGCCACCACGTTGGTCACACTGCACATCCGCAACGTCTTCTTCGACCGGGTCGAGCTGGGTTACGGTGCGTCGTACAGCGTGGTGATCGTGGCGGTGGTGGCGGCCGTGCTCGCGCTGTGGGCGGCCGGACGGCGATGGGTCATACGGGCGAACGGGAACGGGGTGGTGACCGGATGAAGCGGACCAACCCGTTGGTGGAAGGCCTGCTGGTGGTGTTCGTCCTGGCGATGGTGGTACCCATCGGCTGGATGGTGGTGCTCGCGTTCCAACCCGGGCGGACGATCACCAGTCCGGAGTGGGATTTCGCCTTCACGCTGGGAAACTTCGCTGCGCTCCTCGCACCCGGCGAGCCGTTCCTGGCCCAGCTCGGAAACAGCCTGGCGATAGTCGCGGGTACTGTGATCCTCTGTCTCGCCGTCGGATCGCTCGCCGGTTATGTGTTGTCGTTGCTGCGGCTGCCGCGAGCATTGACCGTCGTCCTGCTCGCGCTCGCGGCGTTCTTGCCGTTGGTGCCGCCGATGGCACTCGTGCCGGGACTCTACGTCACGCTGCAGAACCTCGGCGTCCTGGGCACGGTGCAGGGTCTCATCCTGCTCAACACGGTGTTCCAGTTGCCGTTCTCCGTGCTGTTGATGAAGGTCTACTTCGACAACGTCCCACCAGCACTTCGCGAGGCGGCCCTCGTCGACGGCGCCACCGAGGCGCGGGTCTTCGCCGCGGTCATGCTGCCGCTGGTGCGTCCCGGTCTCGCTGCCGTGGGCGTCTTCACGGCCATCATGGCGTGGAACGAGTTCCTGTTCGGGCTCACCATGACCTCAGGTGGCGTGACCTCGCCGCTCACCGTCGGCATCGCCTCGTTGGTGCAGCAGTACGAAGTGGCGTGGGGCGAGATGGCTGCGGCCGGTAGTCTCGCGGCCGTGCCTATCATCCTGCTCGCGATCGTAGCTAACCGGCAGATCGTGGCCGGGCTGTCCGGTGGTGCAGTGAAGGGTTGATGCGGTGACGACGTCCCGACCCAATGTCGTGGTGATCATGGCCGACGATCTCGGCTATTCCGACCTCGGCTGCTATGGCGGCGAGATTCGTACGCCTCATCTGGACCGCTTGGCGGCGGGAGGCGTACGACTGACCCGCTTCCACAGCTCGCCACGCTGCAGCCCGTCCCGAGCCTCACTGCTCACGGGACTGCATCCGCACCAGACCGGGATCGGCATCCTCACCAACGACGACCGGCCGCGCGGCTATCCGGGCACGCTCAACGACCGCTGTGTGACGATGGCCGAGATCCTGCGGCAGGCGGGCTATGCGACGTGTCTTGCCGGCAAGTGGCACTTGACCAACGACGTCCACAAGCCCAACGACGCCTGGCCGACCCGGCGTGGGTTCGACCGCTTCTTCGGCACGCTCACCGGTTGCGGCAGCTTCTATCAACCGGGCACGTTGATGCGCGGCGAGGAGAATGCCGAACCCGAGGCGTTGGACCCGGACTTCTTCTATACCGACGCGATCTCGACCGAGGCGGCGTCGTTCGTCCGCGAGCATCGCGCCACGCAGCCAGATCAACCGTTCTTCCTCTACGTCGCCTACACCGCACCGCACTGGCCGCTGCACGCGCCTGCGGACGACGTACGTCGATACGACGGTGTCTACGACGCCGGCTGGGATGTCGTACGCGAACGTCGCCTCGAGCGGATAGGTGAGCTCGGTCTGATGGACCGCGACGTCCTCGCGCGCGCTGGTGCCCGGGACCCCGAGGTGCCGCCGTGGGGCGAGGTCGATTCCACGGCATGGCAGGTACGCCGGATGCAGGTCTACGCCGCTCAGGTCTCGCGGATGGACGCTGGCATCGGCCAGGTCGTGGCGGCGCTGCGCGAGACCGGTTACCTGGACGACACGCTGCTGATCTTCTTGTCCGACAACGGGGCGTCAGCCGAGGAGCTGCCCAAGGGAGATCCCGAGCGGTTCCGGCAACGTACCGACATCCTGCGGCACTACACGCGGGACGGGCGGCCGGTGAGAATCGGCAACGACCCGTCGGTGATGCCCGGACCGGAGGACACGTACGCAAGCTACGGGCGCGGCTGGGCCAACGTGTCGAACACGCCGTTCCGGCTCTACAAGGAGTGGACGCACGAAGGCGGAATCGCTGCACCCTTCATCGTCTGGTGGCCTGGCGGTGGGTTGGCCGGCGGGCGTGCAGGCGCTGATGGCGGCAGGCTCGTCGATACGCCGTACCAGCTGGTCGACGTGCTGCCAACCGTCCTCGAGGCGGTGGGTGTGGACTACCCGGACGCCTACCCCGGCCGGAACCTGCTCCCGCTGGAGGGAGACAGCATGCTCGCCGAGCTTCGCGGATCGCGGGCTGGTCGGGCCACACCGCTCTTCTGGGAGCACATCGGCAACGCCGCGATCCAGCGCGGCCAGTGGAAGCTGGTGCGCCAGCATCGTCGTCCCTGGGAGCTGTACGACATCGAGACCGATCCCGGGGAGTCACGTGACCTCGCGGCCGAACACCCGTCGGTTGTCGCAGAGCTTGCCGCTGAGTGGGAACGCTGGGCGGACCGCGTGGGTGTCATTCCCTTCGAGGAGACCGTGGCGTTCTATCGCGAGCGCGGCCTGACCGCACTCGACGCCGCCGGCTGAGCAGCGAGAACGGCATTTCGGCCAGCAGACGACGCCTGTCCCAGCGTGGCTTGCGCTGCATGGCCAGGATGTGCAGATCGCCTTGACACGCATGGCGTCGCCGAGTAGAAGAGAAACGATTCTCTCAGGAAAACGTTTCTCCGGTTCCTTCACGGAGGCGACGTCAGGCTGCCTCGGCCGTTCCCCGGGGCAGCCTGGCGTTTATGACAGAGAACTGTGACAGAGAACAAGGTGGCGAAGCGCATGCGCAGGCTGGACGGCAAGGTCGGCATCGTGACCGGCGGCGCGAACGGCATCGGCAGAGCATGCGCGATCCGGCTCGCTGCGGAAGGCGCCGCGGTCGGGATAGCCGACATCGACCGGGCCGGCGCCGAGAAGGTCGTCAGCACGATCACCGCGGAGGGCGGGCGCGCAGTAGCGGTACACACAGATGTCGGTCGTTCCTTCGACGTCCGACACCTTGTTGCCACCGTCGTCGAAACGTACGGACGACTCGACCTGCTCGTGAACATCGCCGGCATCGCCGTGCCAGGCAGTGTCACCGACATCGCAGAAGACGACTGGGATCGGGTCTTCGCGGTGAACCTCAAAGGCATCTGGTACGCCATGAAGTACGCGATCCCTCACCTGCGCGAGGCCGGCGGCGGCGCGATCGTCAACGCCTCGAGTGCGCAGGCCTTTCGCGGTTTCCCGGGCTGGGCCGCCTATGCGGCGACCAAGGGGGCGATCGTCTCGCTCACCCAGCAGGCAGCGGTCGAGTACGCGCCGGATCGCATCCGGGTCAACGCCATCGCTCCCGGCACCATCATGACGCCGCTGAACGAAGAGATCTTCCGCACCGCGCCCGACCCGGACGCCCTGATCGAGAGCTGGAACTCCATGCACGCGTTGGGCCGCTTCGGTCAACCCGAGGAAGTGGCGGCGGCGGTCGCGTTCCTCGTCTCCGACGACGCGTCGTTCATGACCGGCGCCTGCCTTCCGGTCGACGGAGGGCTCACCATCCTCGGCTCGAAAGCGCAGGCCCGGTGAACGATTCGTCGCTCGTGCAGGTCGAGCCCATGCGTACGAGCTCATCCGTACGAAAGGACAACCGATGAACACCACGATCGCGCGTGCCCTGGCCTTGAGCGTGGTGACGGCGTTGGCCGGAGCCATCCTGGCGAGCTGCGGCCCGGCAGAGAACCGCAAGACCGAGGCCGGCGACGACAAGCGCTACAAGGTCAGCCTGATCGTGGGGCTCAAAGGCGACGACTTCTACGGCTCGCTCGCCTGCGGTGCCAGGCAGGCGGCCGAGAAGCTCGGCGTCGAGCTTGACGTGCAAGGGCCCAACAAGTGGGACGCCGCCGAACAGATCCCGGTGTTGAACTCCGTCGTGACTTCACGACCTGACGCGATTCTCATCGCACCGGTCGACGACACCGCCCTGCAGGCACCGCTCGAGCAGGCGGCGGCACAGGGCATCGAGATCGTGCTGGTCGACACCACGGTCAAGGATCCGTCCCTTGCGGTCTCGCAGGTCACGTCCGACGACGAGCTGGCGGGGCGGAAGGCGGCCGAGGAGGTCATCCGGGTGACCGGCGGAAAGGGTTCCGTCGTCACCATCAACACCCAGCCTGGTGTGTCGACGGTCGCTGCCCGGGTCAAGGGCTTCGAGGAGCGGCTGCGGCAGGAGCCTGGAATCACGTACGTCGGGGAGAAGTTCTCAGGAGACGACGCGGCGAAAGCGAGCTCGGTCGTGACGTCGACGCTTTCCGCCCACCCGGACCTCGCCGCGGTCTTCGCCACGAACACACTGACCGGTCAAGGCGCCGCCACGGGCATCAAGAACGCTCACAAGACTGGTGAGATCAAGCTGATCGGCTTCGATGCGAACCCGAGTGGTGTGCAGGCGCTCGAGGACGGTGCCGCACAGGGTCAGGTCGTGCTCCAGCCGTTGGACATCGGCTACCAGGGTGTGACGCAGGCGGTCAACGCGCTCGAAGGCAAGCCGGTCAAGAAGCTGATCAAAACCGGGTCGTTCGTCGCCACCAAGGAGAAGCTCTCCGACCCCAAGGTGCAGAAGTATCTCTACCGCGAGTCATGCACGGGTTCCTGACTGCGGGATGCGTACCGAGAACACCCACG
The DNA here is from genome assembly GCA_036564245.1 of Actinopolymorphaceae bacterium. Classification (GTDB taxonomy): domain Bacteria; phylum Actinomycetota; class Actinomycetes; order Propionibacteriales; family Actinopolymorphaceae; genus Thermasporomyces. The sequence continues at coordinate 71,748 of DATCKU010000076.1, read as the reverse complement.
TCGGGCCGTGACGCGTCGTGCGTTCGGTCTGCCAGCTTCGTTGCAGCAGTGAAAGGAGCGTGATATGCCCGGTGCGCTCGACGGCATCAGGGTGCTCGACTTCACCCAGATGATGCTTGGGCCCTATGCGACCCAACTGCTGGGCGACCTCGGCGCCGACGTCATCAAGGTCGAACGCCCGGAGACCGGCGAGTGGGAACGTGGTCTTGCGATGATGGGCGAGCTCGTGGAAGGGGACAGCGCCGCGTTCCTCGCGATGAACCGCAACAAGCGGTCGGTCGCGGTCGATCTGAAGAACCCGGTCGCCCGGGACGCGCTGCTCGAGCTCGGTCGCACGTGTGATGTGGTGGTCGAGAACTTCCGGCCAGGCGTGATGCATCGGCTGGGACTGGGATACGAGCACTTTCGTGAGGTCAATCCGCGCATCATCTTCTGCTCCGGCTCGGGATGGGGTCAGCAGGGTCGGTTCGCCGAAGAGAACCGGCCGGGCCAGGACCTGCTGATCCAGGCGATGTCCGGCCTTGCCGCGAATACCGGAAAAGCTGGGGACCCACCGACGTTTGCTGGGACGTCGATTGTCGATGCCACGACGTCGTTGACGCTTGCAGTGGGGATCCTCAGTGCGCTGGTAGCCCGCGAGCGTCAGGGCATTGGTCAGTGGGTGCAGGTCGACCTGTTCTCGACCGCGATCTCCGTGCAGTGCCAGGAGATCTCGGCGATGGTCAACCAGGGCAAGGAGTTCGAGCGGTCTGCTGCGGGCATCGCGTCGCCGTGGCTCTCTGCTCCGTGCGGCATCTACCGCACGGCGGATGGATGGCTCGCCCTGGCGATGGCCTCACTTCCCGATCTGGCCCGAGTGGTCGGTGATGCACAGCTCGCTGAGCTCGACCCGTGGAGAGATCGAGACGACATCAAGGTCCGCCTGGATGCGTTGCTGCCCAGTCGTACGACGGCTGAATGGCTCGAGGTCTTGATGCCGGCCGGGATCTGGGCAGCTGAGGTTCGCACGGTCAAGCAGGCAGTGGACGAGCTGCGGGAGTCGGGTTCTCCCTTGGTGTGCGAGGTGGAGCATCCGCGGGCCGGTCGGCTGGAGCTGATCGGTTGTCCGGTCACTCTCACCGAGACTCCGTGGTCGGTGCGGCGACCGCCACCGCTCGTGGGGGAGCACACGGAGGAGGTCCTGTCAGAGGTGCTGGACGCTGACCGTCTGGCAGCGGTCCTCCCTCGGTCTACGCGAGCGACGGATGCACCCGACGGCGACAGGAGTCGTACGCCATGAGTCCCCCCGAGCGACTGCACGAGCATCTGGTGGTCGAACACGAGGACGCGATCGCAATCCTGCGCATCGATCGGGAGAAGGCGTTGGGTGCGCTCTCGCGAAGCATGGTCGAGGCGCTCGTGAGGTACTTCGACGACCTCGCCGGCGAGGAGACGGTGCGCGTCTTGGTGGTCACAGGCACCGGTCGCGGCTTCATCGCCGGTGCCGACATCACGGAGTACCACGAGGTTTCGCAGGCCGACTTCGATGCGTACCAACGGCTTGGCCGGCAGGCGTTCGGCAAGCTCGCCGCTCTTCCGCAGGCGACGATCGCCGCGGTCAACGGCTATGCGTTCGGCGGTGGGTTCGAGGTCGCCTTGGCGTGCGACCTCATCGTCGCGTCGACGACGGCGCGTTTCGGGTTGCCAGAGGTCAAGCTGGGCTTACTGCCGGGCGGGTGTGGCACGCAGCGGTTGGCCCGTGCGATCGGTGTGCGCGCGACCAAGGAACTCGTGATGACCGGTCGTGCCATGCGTCCTGACGAGGCGGAGCGGCGCGGCCTGCTCGCCAAGGTGGTCGAGCCGGACGAGCTCATGCCAGCCGCGATGGAGCTTGCTCGCACCCTCGCCCGAAATGCGCCGCTCGCGGTCCGTGAGGCCAAGCGCTTGATCGACGATGGTGTCGAGGCGCCGCTGGAGGCGGCCTGGACCTTCGAGCAGCGTGTGCTGTCGAACCTCTACGCGACGGCCGACGCGCGTGAAGGCATTCAGGCGTTCATCGACAAGCGCGAGCCGGTGTTCCGCGGATCCTGAAGCCCGGTAGGGAGTGTGGCATGGCGGCGCCTTTGCTGGAAGCCAGGGCATTGACGAAGACGTACGGTCACGTGCAGGCGCTGCGTGGGGCCAACTTCTCCGCGTACGCCGGCGAGGTGGTGGCCCTGATCGGCGACAACGGCGCGGGCAAGAGCACGCTCGTGAAGTGTCTGTCGGGCACCGAGCAGCCCGATGGTGGTGAGATCCGCTTCGAGGATCGTCCGGTGTGGATGGAAACACCAGCCGACGCGCAGCGGCTCGGCATCGAGGCGGTCTACCAGGATCTGGCGCTCGCGGCCGACCTGGATCCGGCGGCGAATCTCTTCCTCGGTCGCGAGCTTCGTCGCGGTGGAATCCTCGGCTGGCTTGGCGTGCTCGACACCCGGCGGATGCGAGAGCGGTCGACCGCGGCCTTCGCTGAACTGGGGATCGAGCTGCCAGACGTGAGTACGCCGGTGAGCGCCCTGTCGGGAGGCCAGCGCCAAAGCGTCGCCGTTGCGCGTTCGGTGGCGTGGGCGTCGAAGGTCGTGTTCATGGACGAACCCACGGCTGCGCTCGGGGTGGTGCAGCGGGAACGGGTGCTCGACGTGATCCGTCGCGTGCGTGACCGCGGCATTGCCGTGGTGCTGATCAGTCACAACATGCCGGAGGTCCTCGCGGTCTCGGATCGGGTCGAGGTGCTCCGGCTGGGTCGGCGCGTGGCCCGGTTCAAGACCGCCGATGCCTCGCTGGACGACCTGGTCGCCGCGATGACCGGAGCGCTGGAGGCAGAGGGTGATGCCGCATGAGCCAGACCACGACACCGACAACATCTCCGGCATCGCCTGAGACCCCGTCTGCGCACCGAGGGAGGCGGCGTCACCCCAGCCTTGCGTCACGCCTGGCGACGGCGAACGTGTTCTGGATCTTCGCGGTCTTGGTGGCGCTGGTGGTCTTCTTCACCGCGATGGAGCCGAACTTCGCCAACCCGCTCAACATCCGCAGCATCGCCGCCGACAACTCCGCTCTGCTCGTGCTCGCCGTCGGCATGACGTTCGTCATCATCACGGCGGGCATCGACCTGTCGATCGGATCCGTGCTGATCTTCTCCGGTGTCGTGGCGGCGAAGGTGATGCTCGCGCTCGGCAGTGACCCGTCCGACCCGTCGGCCGGCGCGACGGATGCAGGGTGGGGGGTGATCGGCATCGGTATCCTCGCCGGTCTGGTCGCGGGTCTTTCGTGGGGCCTGGTCAACGGGTTCCTCGTGGCGAAGGCCCGGATCCCGCCGCTCATCGCGACGCTCGGCACACTTGGCATGGCTCTTGGGGCGTCGTACCTCATCACCGGAGGGACGGACGTGCGCGGCCTGCCGACCCGGTTCGCCAGCACGATCGGCTTCGGGCTGCTCTTCGGTGTCGTGCCATGGCTCGTGGTCATCGCGGCGGTGGTGGCTCTCGGGCTGGGTCTCGTGCTTGCGTACACGCAGTTCGGTCGGCATACGTACGCGATCGGCTCGAACCCGGAGGCGGCCCGACGGGTCGGCATTCGGGTGGAGCGGCACCTCGTGAAGGTCTACGCCTTGATGGGTCTGCTGGCCGGGCTTGCCGGGGTGATGTCGCTCGCACACTTCAGCACCACGACGATCTCAGGCCACAGTGCCGACAACCTCGCGGCGATCGCGGCGGTGGTGCTGGGCGGCACGAGTCTTTTCGGTGGGATCGGCACGATGGCGGGCTCGGTCATCGGGGTGCTGATTCCCGCTGTCATGCAGAGCGGCTTCGTGACCATCGGCGTCAATCCGTACTGGCAGAACGTCGCGGTCGGCGCCGTCCTCGTCGCCGCCGTCTACCTCGATCAAGTCCGCCGCCGCGAGCGCCACTCACCCAAATGACCAGGCGAGGCGACTCTCCTACCCAATGACCAGGCGAGGCGGCTCTTCGCCCGCCACGGCATGGGTCGGCACCCGGCGAGGCGGCTGCTCACTGAGTGACAGACTTCACGACATGGCGAGGGCATTGCCCGCAGAGGAACTGGCTGATCGTGCCGCCGCATGGGCGCGCTCGGACGAGCGTGTGCTGGCGGCGTTCGGCTACGGCTCGCTTGCGCGGGGCGACGCGAACGACTGGTCCGACCTCGATCTGCTGGTCGTCGTCAAACCTGGAACGCGCGACGCGATGTGGGCGGAACGGGAAGAGATCGCCGGTCGCATTCTCGCAGGGGACGGCGTCGTCTTCTCCCAAGAGCTCGCCTGGCAGCGGCCTTTCCGGTTCCAGGCGTGGCGGAAGGATGGTCTGCAAGTTGATCTCACCTTCGACGAAGGGCAGGCTGAGCCGTGGGATGGAATCGCGGGCGGGTTCCTCACACTCTTTGACCGTGACAATCTTGCTGAGCAGCTCAGGTCTGCACTCAGCCAGTGGAGGCCCGTCGAACCACACGTCGAGGTGCCGAACTGGATCTGGTTGAAATACCTCGCCAGCCGGCTCCGTCGTGGTCAGTTGTGGTTGGTGCGGAGCGGGCTGGTCAGTTTCGTGTCCGAAGAAGTAGTGCCGCTGCTCGGGGTGACCTCGAACGCGGTGGAATCCACGCTGTCCCCGTCTGATCAACGCCGTCTTCACGCGGCACTGCCGGCGTCCGCTGACCCCGACGAGCTGGCTCGCGCCCTTCGAGCCAGTGCGGAACTCTACGACTACGCGCTGGATGTGTGGGCCAGCCGTACAGGACATCAGCGGCCGCGGCATCCGTTGGAGTCCCTCGTCCGGCAACGCATCGACGAGATCGACGGTCCCGACCAGTGACTCAAAACTGAATCGACCGCAATCCTTCATGGACCTGCCGGACGTGATGGCCGCCGCCTGTCATGCATCTCGAGCCACTTACTGCGTGAGTCTCTCGAGCACCTTTCACCAACGCGCTCGAGATTGACCTGATCGTGGTCACGATCAGCCGCACCAGTCAACGGGGACGCGAGACGAGGTGGGGGCCGCAGCCGACCGACTTCCGATTTGACGTGAACCTCGAGCAATCACCGAGATCGCCGCCAGAGCGCGGCCAGGCGGTGCAGACCCTCGGTCAGGTTGCCAGGCGGCGCGGCGTACGATAGCCGCAACCATCCGTCCAGTCCATCCCGGCAGCTGAACGTCGGCCCGGGGAGGACGTCGACGCCAGCCCGACCGGCCCGCTCGGCAAGGGCTGTCGCCGACGCGCCCTCCGGGAGTTCGATCCACAACGACGCTCCGCCGGCTGGCGTCCACGGTCGCCAGTCAGGCAACGTGTCCGAGAGCAACGAGAGCGCCAACCCACGTGAGGCACCGAGCGTCGTCCGCCGGTACGCGCGTGCCTCATCGGCCCGGGCTAGCAGCCGCGCCGTCACGACCTGCGCCGGCAGTGACGTACCAAGATCCTCGGCCCCCTTCACGACGGCGAGCCGCTCGACCAGCAGCGGATCTGCGCGCAGCCACCCCACCCGCAGCCCGCCCCAGAACCCCTTGCTGGCGGAGCCGAGCGTGACCACGTTCCCGCCATACGACGCGAGGGGCGCAGGTGGCGAGCCGTCGATGAGCGCGTCGGTCACGGCGGCGTCGTCGACGATCGTCACCCCCTCCCTGCGCGACAGCCGTGCCACCGCCGCTCGCGCCCACTCGGGCAGCACCGAGCCGGTCGGGTTGTGCGCGGTCGACTGCAGGAGTACGAGCACCGGTCGGTGGCGTCGTACCGCCGCCGTCAGCGCATCGATGTCCACACCGTCGCGCCCGCTCGGTACGCCCACCAGGCGTGCGCCGATGCTTCGCAACACCTCGATGGCGCCGCGGAACGTGGGCTCCTCCACGATCACCGGGCTGCCGGGCTCGACCAGGGTCTCGGCGACGATGCGCATCGCCTGCTGGGCGCCGGACGTCACGAGGATCTGGTCCGGCTCGGTCGGCAGGCCCAACGCGTCGTAGTAGGACGCGATCGCGGTACGAAGGACGGGTAGACCGCGTGGCGCGTACCCGTGCGTCGACAGGGTGTCGGCGAGGTCGGCGGCCGTGAGCCGGTCGAGCTCCTCCGCAACCAGCGGGATGCCGGGCAGGGCCGCGCTCCGCAGGTCGATGCGCTCGGCGCCAGGGTCGCTGACGAAGGATCGGAGCCGGTCGTCGCCGCGTGCGGTCGCGTTGCCGGCCGCCGACGAGACGTACGTGCCGCTTCCCGTACGACTGATCAAGATGCCGGCGGCCCGGAGCGTATCGAACGCCTGGCCCACGGTCGTACGACTCAACCCGAGCGCCGACGCCAGCACACGCTCCGACGGCAACCGGGCACCAGCCGGCAGCTCCCCTGAACGGACCAGCTGACGGATGGCCTCGGCGAGCCGATTGCTCAGCGCACCTGGTTGTTCGCCCCAACCGGCGAGCAGCCGGGTCAGCCGGGGCGCGCCGATGTAGGTCGTCACAGCGGGACGACTCCGCCCTAAGACCACTGGGCCGGAATTGGCTCTGGTGCGTGTCGTACCCACCGCTCAATCCTTTGGTGAAATCCTCAGGCTCAGGAAGGGGTGACCGAAAATGGCAACACCCGCGGGGGCTTCGCCCTCCCGTAGCCCCGAGAAACGCACCGTCGTTCTCCTGGGCACCTTGGACACGAAGGGCGCAGAGTACGCGTTCGTACGCGATCGACTGGTCGAGGCGGGCCTCGACGTCCTGGTCGTCGACGCGGGCGTGTTGGGCGGCTCCGAGCCGGGCAGGCCGGCGCTGGCTCTGACGCCCGACATCCCGGCGAGTGAGGTCGCGGCCGCGGCCGGTGCCGATCTGGCAGAGCTCGCGGCGGCTCGTGACCGTGGCGCGGCAGTCACGGCCATGGCTCGGGGTGCCGCTGAGGTCCTGAAGCGGCTGCATGCCGAAGGATTTTGCGCCGGGGCGCTTGCGCTCGGCGGAACCGGAGGTACGTCGATCGCCTCGCAGGCGTTCCGCGAGCTGCCGTTGGGCGTACCGAAAGTGATCGTGTCGACGGCCGCGTCCGGCGACACCCGGGCGTACGTCGCCGAGACCGACCTCGTGCTCTTCCCCAGCGTCACCGACATCGCGGGCGTCAACCGGCTCTCGGCCCGCATCCTTGCCAACGCGGCCGGGGCCTTGGCCGGCATGGTGCAGGCACCGCCCCTCCCGAGGTCTGCCGCGGGGGACCGACCCCTGCTCGCGGCGAGCATGTTCGGCGTGACGACCCCCTGCGTGAGCGCAGCGCGGAAACAGCTCGAGGAGAGTGGGTACGAAGTGCTGGTCTTCCACATGACCGGAGTGGGAGGCCGGACGCTCGAGAGCCTGGCTGCCAACGGCTGGCTCGCCGGCGTGCTCGACGTCACGACCACCGAGCTCGCGGACGAGCTGGTGGGTGGGGTCTTCTCGGCCGGGCCGGACCGGCTCACCGCGGCCGGGCGTGCGGGTGTGCCGCAGGTGGTATCGGTGGGCGCCCTCGACATGGTGAACTTCGGCCCGAAGGACACGGTGCCGGAACGCTTCGCCGACCGGAACCTCTACGTCCACAACCCCAGCGTCACGTTGATGCGCACGACCCCCGAGGAATGCGCTGAGCTGGGCCGGCGGCTGGCTACCCGGCTGTCGGCGGCGACGGGTCCCTCGGCGCTCTTCCTGCCGCTGAAGGGGATCTCGGCGATCGCGGTCGAAGGTGGGCCGTTCTACGACCCCGAGGCAGACGCCGCGCTGTTCGATGCGATCCGGTCGACGCTCGACCGGTCTCGCGTGGAGTTGGTCGAGCTCGACCTCGACATCAATGACCCGGCGTTCGCGGCTGCCATGGCGGACAAGCTCGACAGCTATGTGAAGGTCGCGAGTGGTGAAGGGGGAGCACGATGAGTCGGCAATCCAGGGAGGAGATCCTGGCGCGGCTTCGGGCCAAGGTCGCCGCCGGTCGGCCGATCATCGGCGGTGGCGCGGGCACCGGACTGTCTGCGAAGTGCGAGGAGGCAGGCGGGATCGACCTGATCGTGATCTACAACTCCGGTCGGTACCGGATGGCCGGTCGTGGGTCGCTCGCCGGCTTGCTTGCGTACGGAAACGCCAACGAGATCGTCGTGGACATGGCGCGGGAGGTACTTCCCGTTGTCAAGCGGACTCCGGTGCTGGCAGGTGTCAATGGGACCGACCCGTTCTATGATCCGGACGTCTTCCTGCCGGAGCTCGCGCGCATGGGGTTCTCGGGAGTGCAGAACTTTCCGACGGTCGGGCTGATCGACGGGGTCTTCCGCCAGAACCTCGAGGAGACCGGCATGGGCTACGCGCTGGAGGTCGAGATGATCCGCAAGGCGCGAGCCTACGACCTGCTCACCACGCCGTACGTCTTCTCGACCGACGACGCGGCCGCCATGACCGAGGCCGGTGCCGACATCGTGGTCTGTCACTTCGGCCTGACCAGTGGTGGTGCGATCGGGGCGGAGACGGTGCGCAGCCTCGACGACTGTGTGGAGCTTGCGACCGCGTGGGCGAGGGCGGCGCGTGAGGTACGCGAGGACGTGCTGGTGCTCTGCCATGGTGGGCCGGTCGCCGAACCCGAGGACGCGGCCTATGTCCTGCGCAACGCGAGCGGGGTGCACGGCTTCTATGGCGCGTCCTCGATGGAGCGCCTCCCGACCGAACGTGCGATCACGGCACAGATCGAGGCGTTCGGTGCCATCGAGTTGGGCGGCAGCTGAGGTGGGTCAGCAAAGTTGGGGCCGCGGCTGAGTGGGGCGGGCAGCCGATCCGGGTCGCGGCTGGGTTGGGCCGCCGCCCCCTAGTCTGGCGGCAATGACCACGTACGGTGGGCTGTTGTCGCTATGCAGGTGACACCGACGGTGGACTCCGAAAGTTTCGAACGCATTGGAGAGTTGACACGATGCCCCATCCGCGTGTGACCCAGGCACAGGACGTCAGCCCGGAGCACTATCCATGGGGACGCCTCGACTGGTTCGTGTCCGGGGCACTGGGAAACTCCGACAAGCTCACGGTCGGCCGTTGCCGGATCGAACCTGGGAAGGCGAATCCGCCGCACTACCACCCCAACTGCGACGAGGTCCTCCACGTCCTGCAGGGACACATCCGCCACCGGCTCGGTGACGAGTTCATCGAGATGCACGAAGGGGATACGATCTCGATTCCGACCGGTACTATCCACAACGCCGAGAACATCGGCACCGAGCCGGCCATCCTCTTCATCGCGTTTTCCGCACCCGACCGTCAGGTCGTCACGGTCGAGTAGGCTTGCCGGCCCGGGCCGGTCGGGGTGCGCTCGGTCGAAGTGCGCAGCACTGAAACCGGCGATTCCTTTATAAGCGACAAATCAGGACACGTCGGTCTCCTGCCTGTCCACAGCCAACAAGCCTCTCCGGCACACCTCTGCTCATGCAGGTCCACGTCACGAAGGCCGTGCTCGTCGTGACGCACAGACCCCCTGCCTGTGGACAGCTCGTCGGACCGACGCTGATTACGCTCTGCACAGCAAGCCCGATCGATGCTGACTACGCTCGGCACAGTCGCGAAAGTCAGCGCTGGCCACGCCAATCCCTTGCCCGACAAGGCATGTCCGCAACTTTCAGGGCTCAATAGCCAACGTCACGCGGTCATTTCGGCCGGACGACGACGCGGATGACGAATAACGGCAGCTTTGACTTGACATGGCGGGTGATTCGGCCGAGGCTTCGAACGCGACATCTTCGATGGTGCTTCGATGGCGCGCGCAGGGTTTGGTCACTCGCCGTTTCTCCGCCACGGAATGTCAGCGGATTCGCTGCTGCTACTTGCGGACGTACCCACGTCCTGCATGAGGCCGCACCTGGATCCGGGGAATTTTGGTCGACGTCGCAACCCACGCCGTGCCTAGATCGTATTCCTTGGGGAGGACAAGGAGAAAAACACATGCGTGAGGACCCGGAAGTCAACGACGCCACGCGGGTCGAGCTCTTCCGCACCATGATCCTTCTCAGGTCTTTCCACGAGGCGATCAGGCGCGAGATGGATGCGGCTGCGGGCAGCCTGGGCGCGGCTCATGGCCAGGGGGTGGGCAGGCCGACGAGCGACACGGCACCGCGGACCGGGATGCGGAGGAGTCTGCTCGGATGTGAGCCGATGGCGGCCGGATTTGGCGTCCACCTTGGCCCGGAGGATGTCGTCACTGCACCCAGGCAGCCGCACTACCTCGCCATCGCGCGAGGCGTCGACCTGGTGAGTGTGGTCACCGAGGCCATCGAAGCAGCGCATCGGCACCGCGCGGAGCCCGAGGTGGTGCAGTCGGGCCAAGACTCCACTCGCGACCAACGCGCCGAGCTGCCGCCCACCATACGCATCGCGACACCCAGCTCGACAGGTGCGGCTTACCTCTCCGCGATCGGCCGCGCGTTCGCGTCCCAGCAGGCCGAGTCGGGTCGCGTGGCGGTGTCGATCCTCGACCAGTCGGCGGCTTGGGAGGAAGGCTTCCGGTCTGCTGCCGAGGTGGCGAGCATCTGGCGGCTGCCGTTGGTGTTCCTGATCTGCGACGACCGGTGGACCCGGTCGGAGTCTGAGCTTGATGCGGCCGACGGGAAGGACGACCTACCGGAGCTTCCCGTCACCCTTCCCCACCTTCAGGTCGACAGCACGGACGTGGAGGCCGCGTGTGTTGCGGCTGGAACGGCCGTGCACCACGTCCGTTCCGGCGAGGGCCCGGCACTGTTCAGAGTGCGCCTGCTCTGGCCCAACGCGCGAGATCCGAACGTGCTCGATCCGATTACGGCGTACGAATCCGAGCTGCGCGAGCGAGGACTGGTCGACGACGCGAGCGTGGAGGAGATCCGCGCGGAAGCGGCCTACCGAGTGCGCCAAGCGGTGAGCGAGGCGGCGCGTGGCTTCGTCAGCGGCTCCGGTACCTGTCCGCTGTGTGAGGAGAAGGTCGCGTCCTGAGGGCCTCGCGCTTCGTCGCCCCTGTCACGAGACGGCCGCCGTACGCTGGAACCAGCTTCCAGAGCTACTGCTCGCGTCCAGCACAGCCTGGCCGTTTCGCGATGGAGGCGCAAGATGCGGGAATCGATACGACTCGGCAGGATCGCCGGGATCCGCGTGGGACTGAACATCAGCGTCCTCGTGATCCTGTTGATCTTGGTTGTCGGGTTGGCTGCAGGTCGGTTCCCAGCGGAGTTTCCCGGTTACAGCGTCACGTGGTACGTCATCGCCTCGCTCGTCGCTGCGGTCCTGTTCTTCGCCTCGCTGCTTGCTCACGAGCTGGCGCATGCGGTCGTCGCCCAGCGCAACGGGGTCCCGGTCGAAGGCATCGTGCTCTGGTTGTTCGGTGGGGTCGCGCAGCTGAAAGCCGAGCCGCGCACGCCCGGTGCTGACTTCCGTGTCGCCGCGGTTGGACCGCTGACCAGTGTGGTGGCGGCGGCCGTGTTCGCAGGGGTCGGCGGGTTGCTCATGGTCTTCGGCGCGCCAGGACTCGCGGCCGGCGTCTTCGGGTACCTCGCGTTCGTCAACGTTCTGCTGGCGGTGTTCAACCTGGTCCCCGCGGCGCCGCTGGATGGTGGACGGGTGCTCCGGGCGATCCTGTGGTGGGCTCGTCATGATCGCGCTCGGGCAGCCGTCACGGCGGCTCGGGCAGGCCGGGTGTTCGGTTTCGTCCTCGTCGCGCTCGGCGTGGTACAGATCGTCGCGGGTTACGGGCTCGGCGGGGTGTGGCTCGTGCTCATCGGTCTCTTCCTGGTCAACGCCGCGACAGCGGAGGAGCAGCAGGCCCGTCTGTCGGCGAGCCTGCATGGCATCCGAGTACGCGATGTCATGAGTCCGAACCCCGTCATGGGCGATCCGAACGAGACGATCGACCACTTCATCACGTACACGGTGTGGGCCAACCGGCACACGACATATCCGCTCGTGGATGCGTTCGGACGACTGACCGGCCTGGTCACGCTCAACCGCATCCGGGAGACGCCACCGGACCGTCGTTCCGAGCTCACCCTGGCCGCTGTGGCGTGCCGGCCGGACGAGCTTCCCATCGCCACGCCGGACGAATATCTCGTGCACGTGGTGCCGCGGATGGCAGGCTGTAGCGACGGGCGGGCGGTGGTCGTCGACGACGGTCAGCGGGTGATCGGGATCGTGTCGCCCAGCGACGTCAGCCGGGCTCTGGCGACAATGACCACGTTCGGTACGTCCGCCGCAGGTTCACCACCCTGGCGGACGTAGTGAGGCTCACCAAGGGATCGGACAGTAGACGAAGGGCTGAGACGTGCAAGCCGGCCACCGAAGCGTTCCACACACGGCCGACTCCCGGATCGAGGCCTGGGCGCCGACCTTCGAGGAGTGTGTGGCGGAGGCGGTGACCGCGATGGTGGAGACGTTCGCCGACGTCAGCAAGGCTCGGCCGACCGACACCGCGTCGTTCGAGCTCGCCGAGGATACCGACGTCGACACCTTGGTGGACGTCCTCGACGAGGTCATCTATCTCATGGACACGGCTGACGTCATCCCGCTGGCGACCAGGGTGGAGCGGCGTCGCGAGGGCCATGAAGCCGGATATGAGGTTGTCTTCGACGTGTGCGGCCTGGATCAGGTCGAGGTGATCGGCGCCGTGCCGAAGGCCGTGTCCTTGCACGGCCTTCGGCTAGACGAAACCCCGGAGGGTTGGACCTGTAGCGTGACGCTGGACGTCTGAGGTCTTTGTCCTGGAGAGGCTGACCCTCGCGCGTTGCCGTTCGGCGTTGCCCAACGTCAAAGTTGAGAAGCGGCCGCCATGTTTGGACGGCCGCTTCCCCCCGTGATCACGGTTGTGCCGACATCGTTACCTTCAGCGCGAGGGGCGTGACGCTCAGCCTGCGCCGGTGAACTCGGCCAGCGCGTCGCGCACCTGCGTGAAGCTTGGCTTCGTGTAGACCTTCGGCTCGTCGCCTTCCCGGTAGAGCACGGCAGCCGGGCAACCCGCATCGACCGCTTGGGGAATGGTCGCCGTTCCGACTTCCTTACCGGTGCGTGCTTCGTAGACGGTCGCTTCATACGACGCTTCGTACATCGGAACGTTCGTCTTCCCGCTGAAGTCGCAGGTCTTGACCTGTCGCCCCTCCTCGGTGCGGGACAGGCAGGCGACGAGCTGGACCGTGGAGTCGTCCCGTGGGTTCAGGTACGCCGGCATGCGCTGCGTCGGATTCGATGGCATCAGCAGTTGCTTCCGCCAACGGAACTTGCCATGCGACTCCGGGTTCTCGAGGACCACGACGACGGGGTGCGGGCCGGAGCCGTCGTACGCCGGCTGGTCGGGGAAGTACCTGCGCGGCGTGCCACAGATGTCACCGGGATGGTCTTCGAGACTCTCTTGGCTCGGTCGAGGTTTGGTGATCCAGGTCCACCCGGCGTAGCCAAGTCCGCCGGCGACCACCAACGCACCGACGAGGAAGATCAGGCAGCCGACGCTCCCTCTGCTACGGCTGCCTTGGCTCGGCCGTCCGGCCGCCGATGAGCTCATGTTTCTTCCTTTCATGGACGAAGAGGCGTTGCGCGCAGTGGATTTGCGCACACTGGGTTGGTACGACTGGGCAATCCGACCCTTCCGGGAACGACGCCGGCCAGCGCGATCAGGACATCTGTTGTGGCCGTCTCTGACTTCGGACGGTGTACACCAGGCCGACAAGCATCAAGACGACACCGATGCCGACCAGGGCGGGGACGACGTAACGAGGCCCGCCACCGCCAGGGGTTGACCTCGTGGCCTGCGGCTCCTGACCCTTGCCTTCACCGGTCTTGCCGGCGTCGCCCTTAGCTTCTTCGCCCTTGCCGGCTCGGGCGGCCTCGGGGTCGCCGATCGAGGTGCCACCCAGCCAGGTGTCGTCGGTCTTGGGGTCGGTCGTCGCTTCGTGCAGACCGGTCTTGACCGCATCGGTGAGACCCGGCCACGTGCGTTCGAACTCGGCGTCCGAAACTGATCGGTAGAAGACGTGGCCGAAGTCGACACCACCGTAGACGTACGTCTTGTAGGCACCGTCCCCGACCTTGCGCGTGACCTTGAACTCACCCTTGGTGAAGGAGCGAACGTACTCACGGAACGTGTCAGTCGGCTTCCACGAGCTGGTCGACTTCCAGCGCCGGATGTCGTCACTGTCGATCAGGTCCGCGAACGCCGACGGAACCTCCTGGGCGCGGTCTCGATACCACTCGGCAGCCACCCGAGCCAGGTACACCCGGCGAAGGGCGGCGTACTCCGGTGCGGTGTTCACCGCCTTCTCCACCCGCGGAAGGATCAGCCGCTTGTACAGCTCCTCGTTGTGCTTCTCCACGCTTTCCGGCAAGTGACGGCAGCTGCGGTACTTCCCGCTGCCGCGGTCCTGGACGTACTCGGTCTCCATCAGTACCGATAGTGGGGCGTCGAGGATGTAGAGCTCGTCGTTGGTCGCCCGCACGGTCGCCGGCGCTGGGACGATCCACTGCCGGGACGAGAAGCAGTCGCTGCGGAGGTTGCGCCAGAACGCCTGTCCGGTCTTGGTGTCCGGATGGATCAGTTTGGCGACCGTCCGCTTCAGCTCCATGTCGGCCTCGAGCAGGATCCTGCCCGCGTCCGTGCGCCCGAACTTGGGGTCGATGATCCTGTCCGGCTCGTTCGGGTTGAGATTCACCCAGAACTTCTCCTCCGGCAACGCAAGCCAGGTGAAGAAAGCATCTGACGCTTGCTTGGCCCGAGCGATGCCGACTGCGGCGTTCGTAGTGCCATTCGCCGTCTTTGGAGCTTTGAAAGCGTACTCGATCTTCCCGCCATTTCTCGTGTCGGTCTCGCTCAGGTACCGGAGCTCGAGCGATCTGAAATCGATACCACCGGTGTTGATGGCGTCGAGCAGTCCGCTTGCGGCGCGCGTATGGCCACAGCTACCCGGCGCTGCCGCCGAACCCGGGCAGGAACTGCTGCCGAGTTCGGGGTTGTTACCTGGAGCTCCATTCGTCTTAGAGATGTTCGCAGCGGCCTTGCTCTTGCTGAAGAACTCTGCGACTTGCGCAGCCTGGCGCCTCATTCTCTCGGCCTTCTGTTGAACCTCCGAAAGATGTTCGCGTAGTTTTGCAATGCTTTTTCTTCGTCCCTTCTTGTCGGCGGGGTACGGAAGGTTGTACGTAACCGTGGGGGTTCCACTTTGCGCGCCCCCTGGACCAAGGTGCTTTGCAAGCCAGTGTGCGCAGAGTGTGTTGCTCAGCACGCAGGGAGCGAGCTCGCTGTGTAGGTGGAGGATGGTGTAACCCTTTTGCAAAAGCCATTCGATCGCGCCGCGCTCCGAGTGCGGATCGCCTATGTCCTTTCCATGAACTAGGACCTCGTATGGTCCATCTGGCTTTCGCTGGAAGACCACCGCTACGTAGTTTCGCAGCCCAAAGTCGTCGTTCCGTATACGAACGTCGTCGATAAGGCGCCCAAGATAGTTCTTTCCGAAGTCAACCTGGCGACCAATCAAGGGCTGGTTCGTCTTCCCGCCTGGTCTGGTGTGCTTCGGAAGCTGACCCACCTCCTCGTCGGTCAAATGTCGGATGATGCTGTTGTCGATCCCCTCATACCAGTTTGGTGGTGCCGGATGAGGCTGGTCCGTTGCCGCGTTCCGCAGTGGGGAGCTTGTCGGTGCCGCCAGGCCTCCGGGGGAGGCAAGTGCGGTCATCAGCAGCGTGGCAAGTAGCACTAATAGCGCCAAGCATGTGTAACGCAACGGTCTTGTGTGCGGTCTGCTCGTTGCTGCGTCTGTCATTGTTCAGTCTCCGCAAGTCTTGCTTGTGTCGTTCGATGGCGATGCTGGGAGAGCTTCCAAGTGCCGCACGCGGCGGTATGCCTTACGAGAGTGTTATTCCTACGACCTGTGGCTTGGGAGGCTGCTGCCACTTCAGGCAGACGACTCGTCCTCCGCACTGTGGAGGTTCGGAGATGTCGTAGTAGTCGGAGAGCGAAGCCTCCCCGCTGTAGGTGAACATCGGTCCGTCAGGCGTGACGGTCAGCTCAGCGCGACGGAACGACTTCGGAACGTCGAAGATCAGCACGTACGGCGTCGTGGTGATCGGCTGAGCCGTGTTGATCAGGCGTTTCCTGGGCCGGATCTTCTGTCCATCCACCTGCAACGCGAACGTCTTCTCGGCGTCCAAGAAGAAGCCGATTGGGGTGAAGCTCACTGCGGCCGTCGAGCTGGCATTGGTGAGGCTCAACCGGAGCCAGGTGCGATCTTTCTTCGCCCAGCCCAGACCAGGCACGTACGGCTCCCGGCTGACCTCGTCGACCGTGATGTTCACCTCGACACTGGCGCCGCCGAACCGCGTGCGGACGACACCGCTCTCTTCGTAGTACTCGTTCAGTCTCTGGGAGGCAATCTGGTAGCCGTTGTGATCCGGCTTGGCCGTCCGCAGGTCGAGGGAGAACTCGTGTCCGCCGTCGTTGATGGTGAGTTTGACGGGTGCCGACTTCGGAGCGCTTGCGAAGATCAGAGTGCCTGCCCCGGGAAACTTGCCGAGCTTCTTGGTGCGGCCGTCGATCGACAGCGAGGCGGTGAGTTTGGGGCGATCGGGGTCCTCAGGCCAACGACCCTTCTCGAACTCCGTGCTTCCGAGCCGCATCGCCACGAACTCATAACCGTCCGCCGCGCGGAAGCCGTCTGGGGAGTCGGCGAAGCCGAGGCGTTCCGCGTCATCAGCGGAGAGTGATTCCCATGTGGCCGTCCAGTGAGGACTCAGACCGAAGTGCGGACCAAAGAGCAGCGACTCGTCTGGTGCGTAGTCGACAAGAAGGGTGGGTTCGATTCTGTTGAACGTCCGGATCTCGACAAAGTCTCGAGGCTTCTGAGGCTGGCTGCTACAGGCGGCGGGCAGCCCAGCCAGCATCGCCACAGACACGCCGATGGCGGCAACCTTACTGATCATCAGCGGACCCCCACGTTCGATCCCGTCGGTGCTGGCCGATCGGTGCACACCAGCTCGTCACCGATTCGTGCCTGAGGAGCACGTTGAACGCCAGCGCGATGCCGACCCCTGCGGCGAAGCACACAAGGGCGACAAATGATATCTCGACGTGATCACGGAACAGCGCGGAGATCCCCTTGACGAGCATGACCGCACAGCCGACGCCACCGAAGGTCACGAGTACGCGGAGGGAGTGAAGCCCGAAGGGCTCACCGCGCCAGATCTGGAGGGCGCCGACGGCAGCGATGACGAGTACGAGACCAATGAGCAGCGAGGCGGCGCCCGAGAAGATGTATCCAAGCCAGGGTGTGCCAGACTCCGTTTGCACCGTGTAGCGCCACAGGAGGACCAGTAGCCCGACCATCGCCGCCACGACCAGCCACGTGACAGCGGTCAGGAGCCAGATCGCCGGACCGCGGCGGGATGAGGGTGGCGACGATCGGTCACACATCCGATGCATGACGTACCAGCTCCTTGCTCGAGCCGTGCTCGACGCACGAGACAGCGGTGTGCTGGCTTACACCGTGCCGAGGAGCGCTATGAATCCACTTTGGTCTGGCTTATGGGCTCGCGATTAGGCTCAAAGCCGGCGAAGCTCACGGTGCCGGGCGTCAGAACGGGCGGGGGTCGGAAGGCGACGATGGAGTTCCGGATCCTGGGACCGATCGAAGTCCGCGGCGAGGGCGGAGATCGGGTCGACCTCGGCGGCGAGCGGCAGAGCACGCTCCTGGCCGTGTTGTTGCTTCATGCCAACCGGGTGGTGAGTGTCGAGCGTCTGATCACCGCTCTTTGGGATGACCCGCCACGAACGGCCGAAGCGCAGATACAGCAACGCATCTCACGGCTACGTCGCGTGTTTGTCGACCATGGTCTCGACGCGAGCCGGATCACCTATCAGTCACCCGGCTACGTCCTCCGTGTCGAGCCCGGCGAGCTGGACCTCGCGCTCTTCGACGAGCTCGCCGCAGAGGGTCGCAGGGCGCTAGCGGCTGGGCGGGCCGATGAGGCCAGCGGGACGCTGCATCAGGCGCTGGACATGTGGCATGGACCCGTACTGGCGGGCGCCACACACAGCTTTGCCGAGCGGGAGCGACCCAGGCTGGAAGAGCGACGGCTCAAGGTGGTCGACGACTGTCTCGACGCCGACCTGATCTTGGGTCGGCATGCCGAACTCATCCCGGAGCTCCGCGATCTGGTCGCGCATCATCCCTTGCGTGAGTCGTTCCGTGCGCGCCTCATGCTTGCGCTCTACCGTACGGGCCGCAAGGCCGACGCCCTGGAGGTCTTCCGGGAGACGTGGCGCACCTTCGGCGAGGAGCTGGGGATCGAGCCGGGCCCCGAGCTGCGGCAGCTGCACCAGGAGATCCTTCGTGACGATCCCCGGCTCGGCATCGCGCGCTCGGCGTCCATAGCCGATCAGGTCCCCGGAGCCGCTCGGCCGGCGGAGCTTCCACCGAAACTCGCAACCTTCACCGGCCGCTGCGCCGAGATCGCCCGGATCTCGTCCCACGTGATGGACTCGTTTGGCAAGTCGACACCGATCGTCGCCATCGACGGTCCGGCCGGGGTCGGGAAGTCGACGTTGGCGAACCAGGTCGGACACATCCTGGCGGAGCAGTTCGTCGATGGGCTGCTTTACGCCAACCTGCATGGTGCGACGCCGGGTCGCAGGCCGCTGCGACCCGACGATGTCCTCGCTCGGTTTCTCCGCTCGCTCGGCGTCGTCGATGAACGTGGCCTCGTCGGCAGCACGGACGAGCTGGCCGCGCGCTTCCGGACGTACACGAACGGCCGCCGCATCCTCGTGTTGCTTGACGATGCGGCAACCGTCGATCAGGTCCGGCCGCTGGTGCCGGGCGGCACGACGAGCGCGGTGTTGGCCACGAGTCGCCGCGTCCTCGCCACCCTCGACGGAGCCATTCACGTTCACCTCGACCCGATGCTCGAACGTGAGGCCTTGGACCTTTTTGGCCGGCTGCTCGGCTCGCGGGCACCGGCCGGCGATGACGCCGCTGCGGAAGTCGTACGTCTGTGCGGTCGGCTTCCCTTGGCGATCCGGATCGCTGCGGCGCGGTTGGCGGCTCGACCGTCCTGGACGACGTCCACACTGGCGCACACGTTGGTGACGGCGCGCAACCGGTTGGACGAGCTGGAGCACTCCGACCTGGCAGTGCGAACGAGTTTCGAAGCGAGCCTGACAAGCCTGTCCGAGGAAGCGATTCGACTGTTCAGCTTGCTCGGCTTGGTCGAGGTCGACGACTTCACGATCGAGAGCATCGCGGCACTGACGGGTGGCACGATCGAGCAGACGCAGGACGTACTGGACTCCGTTGTCGACGCGCAGCTCGTCGAGGTGAGTCGCCCCGGACGGTATTCACTGCACGATCTCATCCGGTTGTACGCACGTGACCTCGCGGGGCACCGTCCGGAGAGCGAGCGTACCGACGCGGTTCGCCGCCTCCTGCACCACTACCTTGCGACCTGCCGCAGAGCTGCCAACCTGCTCGCGCCAGCACGGGAGCCCAGGCTCGAGATCGGACCGAGCGAGGACGAGCTCGTGGTGTCGGGAAGGCACTTCGAGGGCAGGGGAGCGGCAATCGAGTGGGCAGATGCTGAGACGAACAACCTGGTGCCGCTCGTGCGTCAAGCAGCGGTCGACCCTGAGCATCGAGCCGTCGCAGCCGCACTGGCCGCCGTGGCGACGGTGCTGTTCAATGTGCGCGGGCCTGCCCACCACATGCTGAGGGTGAACGAAGTGGCTCTCGAGGCAGCCGCCCAGACCGCAGACCGTACGGCCTTGGCTCAGGTCACGAGCGACCTCGGATTCGCGTATCTCCGCACCGGCAACGTACCCGCCGCCGAGGAACATCTGCGCAAAGCGCTG
Organism: Actinopolymorphaceae bacterium; assembly: GCA_036564245.1. Lineage (GTDB taxonomy): Bacteria > Actinomycetota > Actinomycetes > Propionibacteriales > Actinopolymorphaceae > Thermasporomyces. The sequence goes on along the minus strand of DATCKU010000076.1, from coordinate 51,918 downwards.
CCGCTGTGGCGGGAGGTTGGCTCACTCACCGGCGAGGCGTACGTACTCACGCTGATGGGATCCACCTATGCCCAAGCGGGGGATGAGGTCCGCGCCCGGGAGTGTTTCCAACAAGCGCTCGACATTCGTCGCGAGCTGGGCCATCGCGATGCTGAGGCCGCGATCACGGTCAGCCTCGGCACGCATCTTGCGAGGTCAGGAGATGTCGATGCCGCTCTCCAGCAGTTCGAGGCCGCACACGCGCTCTATGAAGCGGAGGGATCGCCGGGTGGGCGAGGCTTGGCGTTGGGGATGATCGGAAAGGCGTACTCCCTGAAGGGAGAACCCCAACGCGCTGCGGCCTACCTGGAGCAGGCGATTGCGATTGTCAGGGAGTCCGGACAACGCGAGTTCGAGGCCTGGTTCCTCTGGTACTTGGGGCACGCCAGGCGTGCGCTGGGCAACACAGACGCGGCGCTCGATTGTTGGCGCAAGGCGCTCGAACTGTCGGTCCGGAGCGGCGGCATGACGCCCGACCAGGCCAACGCCTTGCTCGCCACCGACCCTGACGACTTGCCGCAGGAGTTCGAGCTTCTCCGTTGATCTACAGGACTTCCACGGATCGACGCGCAAAGCGAGATCAAAGCGCATGCATAAACGGGCTGCGGCAGGCTCATGCGGTCGACTGGCGCCGGCCAGTGGCGACGTTCGGCGTGAGGATGTGCAGCCTGATGCAGACGACGACGGATTACGACCATCAGCTGGGTGCCCACCTGGCAACGTACAAGGCCACCACGAAGGTGCGGGTCGTGTGGGCGGTGATCTATGCCATCGGTGCCGCTTGCTGCGGCCTCGCCGCTGTCGGCATCGCCCTCAACGAGCACGAATGGTGGCACCCGTTGGTGCCGGGACTCCTCGCGGTAGGTGGGCTCGCCATGACGATCGAACGGATCGTCGTCGCGATCCGGAACCGGGACGAGGTCGTGCTGCTCTACCAGGGCGGCTTCGTTCATCGCGGTCCTCGGGGTGACGAGGTGTTCCCGTGGACCGAGACCGGCCCGGTCTACCAGGAAGCCAGGCGGTACACCAAGACGTTTGCAGAAAACTTGACGAACGTCGACTACGAGTTCACCGTCCACCGTAGCGACGGGAAAAGCATTCTGCTGAAGGAGTTCGCCAACGTCCAAGAGCTCGGGGCCGCCATCGATCGGGCGGTGGCGCAGCGTTGGCTGCCCTGGGTGGATGAGCAGTTCCAACAGGGGAACTCGGTGGTCCTCGACCCCCTCGAGGTCAGCGTCGACGGGCTCGAGTACCGCGGCACGTTCGTGCCGTGGGAGAACGTCCAGGTCCGACTAGCCAACGGCAACCTGGTGCTTCGTGAGCGGTGGTGGATTCCCATCCGGAAGATTCCGAACTTCACTCTCCTCATGACCGTCATCAACCGGATGATCGCGAGCCACCGCTAGCTCGAGTTCGACTGGTGTGGTGCAACGGACTCGTCACCAAGAAGCGCCGCAACGTCGGCGAGGGAGATCTGTCGCCGATACGCGGGTAGAGTTCCCGCGCCTCATGCCACGTCGTGTGTGCGTGCTCGATGTTCCCGATGCCGGCCGAGGCCCGACCGAAGACCACCAGCAAGTGGGGCGATGTCGCTGGTCGAGCCATGGCGACGCTGCAGAGGAAACGCCTCCATGCAACGCCGGAGCGCCGTGTCGTACTCGCCATCGGCGAGATCGAGCGCTAGAAGTGCGCACCGTTGGACCACCAATCGGGACACGCGGGCTCTCCCGCGCCCCACCTCCACTGGTCCCAGAATGCGGAGCTTCACTGTACGCCCCACCGTGAACGCGTACAGAACTACAAGGTCGTGTTGTATACATTCGCGGATCCTGAGCTGAAAGGCCCATCGCATTGATGGTCAGCCGTTGGTAGCCCGCTGGCCACGATCACGTGCCTTCGACGTGAGCGCCTGCGACCGCCGAGCCGACGGGCCGCGCCCTCAGGACCTCAAAGCGAATCCATAAACGCGTCCATAGCGAGTCGCGTCACGCTCCTAGTTGCAGGCGAGGCCAGCTACCGCGGCTGAGGCACATCCGGCGATCGTGTGTCTTCGGATTCACCGCCGCCCCGATGCACGCCGTGTTCCGACGGTCGCTGGCACGTTCGAAGCCGTGGCTAGTTGAGGGGTGATGCATGTGTCGGAGTTCTACATCGACCGCAAGGCGATGGGCGCATTCTGGGATTTCCTAAATGATTGTCAAGGCGAGGCCTCGAATATCCAGACTTACGGCGTTCCCACTATTCCAGCGGGAGGAGGAGCGCTATTCCCGAAGTTCACCAAATGGCACGATGAAATGAAAACGCGTGCAGAAGAGCGTATGGAGAGTGTCGAGAAGGCATTGCAAGGGGCCGCAAACAGCGTTTCCGGGGCGCTGGACTTCTATAACCAGACGGAGGATGCAAACGCCGCTAAGCTCGATGCTACGTATCCTGGCGAGAGCACCAAAAGCGGACTGCCGTCACAACAATACCAAGGGCCGAATGCCTCTAACGATCCGCCCGATGTCAACGACGCATACCATGAATTCAGGTCGAGCCATCCTAGTGAACCACTACAGCGGACGGAGCTCGATACCAAAGAACTGGAGCCGAAAGTTAGCGGTATAGAGGAGAACCTCACGCAGCTAGCTAACGTCTTGTCACCTTACTGGTTGATCACCAACGCAATCGAGTTCATCCTGGATCAGGTCGGCCTGGACTCTGCCACGGTAGGGGCGGACACTATTTTTGCCTCCTTCACCGGCAACTGGAGGGAATGGGCTCAAGCGACAGCCCGCTGGCAGCTGGTCGGCAAGGCCTACGAAGGGCTTGCCAATGACCTTGGAAAGTCTGAGCGCCTCGAGTTGTTCTGGAGGGGTAACGCCAGTGACGCGGCTCAAAGGTACTTCAAGAAACTCCAGTCAGCGGTATCCGCGGAGACGCCGTACTATAACGACTACCTTGTCCCGGCATACAAAGAAGTCATCCATGTCACATATGATGCCCTCACGGTCGTCAACAACTGTGTTCAATTCGTTGTCGACCTAGCACTGACTGCGGGGATCAGCGCTGTCGTCCAGACGCCCAAACTGGTAGAGGCTATCCTCAATGCGATTAACGTCATTAGTGCCGTTATTACCGACTACCGAGCATTTGATACGCGCGGACCAATGACGCACTGGGCGGCTAGCAGGAAGGAGCCCTCCTGTGAGATCCAGCGGCTAAGACTCGACGAAAAATCCTACTCACTTCCATCGCACGGTAGTGGTCACGTGGCAGGGCAGACCTCATGAAATCATATGACGCTGAACTGGAACGTATCAGGCAGGAGACACAACGTCTTCTGGCAGAAGCGCTGCAGCATGCCCGTACGTCGTCGAACCCAGTCCTGGCAGAGCTCGCTGATGAGGTTTCGTCAGGTCGGATGACGCCGTTCGAGGCATTGACCAGCTCGGCATATCGGGACCTTCTCGAGGCAAGGTTGGAACGCGCTGTCGAGTACCTGAAAGCGGACGAGGATGAGCGTCGACTGCTCGAGGACGACCCCGACTTCAGGCCGCCGGCACCGACTGAAGCAGATGGACACACGGCGGAGCCGGAGGAAGTCGATGGCGAGTTCGAAGACTTCTCGATCGGTCGACGCCGCAGGTGAATACCTGCGGCGCGCAGGTCCTCCGTAGGCTCACCCCTTGACCACGCCGACGGGAACGAGGCGGGCGACGGGCCGGGCGAGGCCGGCGCCGGCGGCCGCCTCGATGACGGCGTCGATGTCCTTGTAGGCCTCGGGAGTCTCCTCGGCGAGCCCGCGCCACGAGGCGCCGCGCACCGCGATGCCCTGGGCCTCGAGCCGGCGCTTCAGCTCCTCGCCGCGCACCTGCCGCATCGCTTGGTGGCGGCTCAGCAGCCGACCGGCGCCGTGGCAGGTGGATGCGAACGCAGGAGCGCCCTCGACACCGGTCAGCACGTAGGACGCCGTACCCATCGACCCCGGGATCAGCACCGGCTGCCCAGCGCCTGCGACGTTGACGAGATCGGGTGGCAGGTCTGGGTGGCCGGGCGGCAGGGCCCTGGTAGCACCCTTGCGGTGGACGCAGACCTTGCGTGGCGTGCCGTTGACGACGTGCGTCTCGACTTTGGCGAGGTTGTGCGAGATGTCGTACGTCAGATCGAGCCCGCGTCCGGTGACCTTGGCGAAGACCCGGCGAGCGGCTTCACCGAGAAGCTGCCGGTTCGCCCGCGCGTAATTGGCGGCAGCCGCCATCGCGCCGAGGTAGGCGCGACCTTCCGGTGAGTCGACGGGAACGCAGGCCAGTTGCCGGTCGGGTACCTTGATCCCGTAGCGGGGCATGGCCTTTTCCATCATACGTACATGATCAGAACAGATCTGATGCCCAAGCCCACGCGACCCGCAGTGGATCATCACGCAGACTTGGCCGGCACGTAGACCGAAGGCGGAAGCGACCGGCTCGTCCAGCACAGCGTCGACAACCTGAACCTCGAGGAAGTGGTTGCCGGACCCCAGGCTGCCGACCTGTTGCAGTCCACGCTTCAACGCCCGCTCGCTCACCTGCGTAGGGTCGGCGTCGGACACGGCGCCGCCGTCCTCGCAGCGGTCGAGGTCACGCTCAACGCCGTGCCCCTGCTCGACCGCGTACCGCGAACCGCCGAGCAACACCTGCTCGAGCTGCTTACGTCCGGTGACCTTCCACACGCCTCCCGTACCCACGCCACGCGGGATGGCACGGTCGAGCCCGTCCATGAGGGGTTCCAGCACCGGTGCCAGCTCGTCGCGATCGAGGTCGGCGGCATAAAGCCGGACGCCACACGAGATGTCGAAACCCACACCACCCGGTGATACGACGCCACCGTCGGCGATGTCGGTCGCGCACACCCCGCCGATGGGGAAGCCGTAGCCCCAGTGCATGTCGGGCATGGCGTACGAAGCCTCGACGATGCCGGGCAGTGTTGCGACGTTGGCGACCTGCTGCAGTGACTGGTCGCCGCCTGCGTCAGGAAGCAGGGCGCGCGACGCGTAGACGATGCCTGGAACGCGCATCTCCCCAGTGGGTGGGATGCGGAAGCGGTACGGAGTCTCCTCGATCAGTTCCATGACATCCCCCTTGTGTCACGGCGCCGTTGCTCACCACAACGTAGCGTCCCGCGATCGTCGGCCCGCGACGGCCCGCACCCCCTTCACGTTCATCATGCGCAACCGTCGTGCCAGGCTGCACCAGCGCGTGACCCTACCTTCCCGGGTCGTTAGGTCAGCGTGCGGCGAGCGCACGCGAGGGTTCTTGACGTGTGCTCGAGGTTGTCGGACGTCGGCATTTGAGTATTTTGCGAACTACGTCGGAACTTCGAGGGTTGGGGATTTTCGTGCCCCGCGACGGACGCCGCGTCCAGGTTCTCGTCTCGAGGCTTGTCGTAGGTGACGGTTGTGATCCGCCACCTACGACAGTTCATCTCCAGCAGGGACCGCTCAGAACAGTGGTCCGGTGATCGTGAGACCCGGGTCGGTCTGGTAGTAGGCCAGGATGAGCAGCGAGGCACCGGCGAGGCCGATGTCCTTCAAGAACTGGATCAGCTCGTTGGGGCGCTGCTCCCCATCGACTCGCCAGAAGTCGTGGAAGATCACGGCGGTCGCCACGAGGAAGAGGAAGAGCATCAGCGCGCCGAGGTCTCCCCAGAGACCGAGGAGAACGAGCAACGCTCCGATGATCATCCAGATGCCGCTGACGATGACCGCCGGCCGGGCAGCTGGGAGTCGCTTCGCTTCGGCATAGCCGGTCATCGCTGCTGTCTTCGTGAGGTGACCGTAACCCGAGTTGAAGAAGATCAGGACGAAGAGGATTCGTCCGATCAGTGCGATCACATCCATTGTGAACTCCTGCACCTACCCATTCATGGTTCGGGAGTGGGGAAGGTCAGGGCGACGGTCCTCGCGGTGCAAGGAGGCGCCGCGCGATGCGTCGCCTGTGACCAGGAACGCTGACCGAGCACGGTACATTCCGCAACCGGCCATTGACAGGATCGGTGGGCGGGACGCAGTGGCCAAAAGCGGGCGAGGCGCCCGGCGCTCCGCACGGAGCCACTCACCCTGGAGCCTCCGTCGGTCGGTCGAGCGGGCCAAGGGTGGTAGGCAGCCGGGGCTTGACGCCGAAGACTGCCGCCGTCCGCTCCGTGATGTGGTGCCCCAACCGGGCGGATCCTGACGTCGCTGGCAGCCCGACGGATAGGGTGGTGCCGTGTCCGAGGAATCCCATCGGGCCGTGCCGTCGACGCCGGGGCCGCAGTTGCAGGGGCGTGCGGACATGACGCTGCACTGTGTCCGTTGCCGATGGTCTGCACCTCTTTCCTCGCTTGCATGGCGTTGCAACCAGTGCGGCGGCGTACTGGATCTCGCCAACTTCTCGCCCGCGTTGCCGGCCCGGGACGTCCTTGCCACCCGAGCTCCGACCTTGTGGCGTTACGCAGAGGCGCTTCCGGTCGTGGAGCCTCGCGAGATCACCATGGGGGAAGGCATGACGCCTCTCCTTGCGGTGCCCGACCGGCCTGGCGTTGGGCTCAAGGTCGACTATCTGATGCCGACCGGCTCATTCAAGGATCGTGGCGCCGTTGTGCTGGTGGCGCTTGCCACCGAGCTTGGCGTGTCTGAGCTCGTCGCCGACAGCAGCGGAAATGCTGGCGCTGCGATTGCGGCGTACGCTGCCCGAGCTGGGTTGCGGTGCGAGATCTTCGTACCGGTTGCCACGTCGGAAGGAAAACTGGCCCAGCTGCGGGCCTATGGCGCCAATGTTCATCGGATACCGGGTCCGCGTGAGAACGCCGCCAAGGCAGCCATGGAGGCCTCCGGTCGCGACGGCGTGCTGTACGCAAGCCACGTGTACCATCCGGTCTTCCTCCACGGTACGAAGACATATGTCTTCGAGCTCTGGGAGCAGCTTGGCGGTCGGCTTCCCGACACGCTTGTGCTTCCTGTCGGGAACGGAACGCTGGTGCTCGGCGCCTATGTCGGCTGCCGCGAGCTGCTGGAACAGCGACTCATCGAGAAGCTTCCCACCATCATCGCTGTCCAGGCGCAGGGATGTGCGCCACTTGCCGAGGCGTTCGCCAGAGGACTGGACGAGCCTGTCAAGGTGGCGGCTGCCGAAACTGCCGCCGAAGGTATCGCCATTGCACGCCCGGCTCGGGGTGCGCAGATTCTTGCGGCAGTACGACAGACCGGCGGCGAGATCGTCTCGATCAGTGAGCCGGAGATCCGGGCGGCCCAGGCAGATCTGGCGAAGGCAGGGCTTTACGTCGAGCCAACGGCAGCGGTGTGTTGGGCAGCAGTGCGCAGCGGGATCACGCCCAACGATTCAGAATCGAGGCTTCAGGTGGCGTGTCGCTCGGACCTGGAGCGTGGCATCCATACCGTCGTTCCCTTGTGCGGGAGCGGCCTGAAGTCCAGGAAGTGACGAAAGCGACCATGTCATGGAGATCGTGACCCTCGACGACGTACGCTCCGCACACAGCCGCCTTGCGGACGTCATTCATCGAACGCCGGTGATGACGTCACGGCATCTCGATGAGGTCGTGCGGGCTCGGCTGTTCTTCAAATGCGAGAACTTCCAGCGTATTGGGGCGTTCAAGCTTCGCGGCGCGTTCAATGCCTTGTCCCGGCTGGACCAACGTCAGCTCGATGATGGCGTCATCAGCTTTTCGTCAGGAAATCACGCCCAGGCGGTTGCTCTCGCCGCGCAGATCGTCGGCACGAAAGCCACCATCGGCATGCCTGCAGACGCACCGCCGGAGAAACTGGCGGCGACGAAAGGCTATGGAGCTGAGATCGTGCCGTACGACCGCTACACCCAGGATCGGCTGGCGTTGGCACGTACGTTGGCGGCGGAACGACACCTGACGATCATTCCGCCGTACGACGATGTGAACGTGATCGCAGGTCAGGGGACGGTCGCGCTCGAGCTGCTGGAAGAGGTACCGGATCTGGACATGCTCGTCGTTCCGATAGGTGGCGGTGGGCTGATTGCGGGCTGCGCAACCGTTGCGAAGGCGCTGCGCCCTGGACTGCGGGTGATCGGTGTAGAACCTGAAACGGCAGACGACACGAAGCGCTCCCTTCTCGCGGGGACCCGTGTTTCGGTGCCGGTCTCACGGACCATCGCGGATGGCCTTGCCGCCAGCATTCCGGGGGAGTTGACCTTCTCGATCAATCGGCATCTCGTCGACGATGTGGTGCTGGTGCCGGACGATGAGATCCGCCACGCCATGGTGACGGCGTTCGAACGCCTGAAAATCGTCCTTGAACCGAGTGGTGCTGTTGGACTTGCCGCCCTACTTGCTGGTCGGGCGCCGATGCCCGCCGACCGGATCGGTGTCGTGCTCACGGGTGGCAACATCTCGGCAGCGCGGTTTGCCCACATCGTAGGCGCGCTCTCCTGACATCGTGCAGTCCGTTTGCTGACGGCGTGCCCGCCGTTTGCTGACGTCGTGGCCGGCGCTGAGACTACTCGCTTGGCTCCACCTGTTCGTCTTTCCTTCCTTAGACGGGTGAGGGCTCGTTGTCTTCTGGTTGTTTGGTTTGTGGTAGGTCGAAGTCGTCGGTGGTTGTGGGGTGGGTGAGTGGTGGTGGGGTGGTGGTGTAGGTGCGGCCGTGGGGGTCGGTCCAGACCAGGTAGCCGGGTTGGGGTTGGGTGAGGGTCCAGTGGTGGTTGGTTTTGAGGCGGTGGTGGCGTCGGCAGAGGGGTGAGGTGTCGGTGGGGGTGGTGGTGTGGGTGTGGTGGTAGGGGGTGGTGTGGTCGATGTCGCAGGTTTCGGCGGGTTGGCGGCAGTAGGTGAAGGTGCAGTGTTGGTGGAGGGTTTGGATGAGGTGGCGGTGTAGGCCGCGGAGGTAGCGGTGGGGCATGGGGTGGAGGGAGAGGAGTTGTCCGGTGTGGGGGTGGGTGATGGCGAGGCTGTAGGTGGCGTTGGGGTTGTCGAGGTGGTTGAGGGTGATTTGGCGGGCGGCTTCGGCGACGATGGGGCCCACACCGGCGAGGGTGGCGGGTTGTTGGGATAGGCGGGCCAGGGTGGTCAGGGGTACGGTCATGGTGATGCGTGCGCGTACTCCTCGCACGTGGTGGGCGTGCCAGGGCTGCTGCCGGTCCCCGTCGTGGTGGTGTTCGGCAGGTTGAGTGTCTGGCTGGTGTGGTTGCCGCTGTGCTGGTAGTACCGGCTGTGGTGGTGGTGTCGGTGGTACCGGCTGTGGTGGTGGTGGCTGGTGGTGGCTGTCGGTTTTTGGGCTGCTGCACGTGCCCGGGTCGTCGTCTCCGTTGCTGGTGGTGGCTGGTAGGGCTGTTGCGGCCTGGTTGTTGTAGTGGGTGTTCCAGACCTGTTGCCAGGCGTGGGGGTCTGGTGGTGTGCAGTCGGGGCAGCCGCAGCCGGGCGGGTGGTCGACGTCGTGTGCGCACTGGTTGTGTACACACCCGCCGACACCAGCGGCGGCTACGCCGGTAGTGGTGGTGTCGGTGTTCGCGACCGTCTCGGCCGGAGCGGTGTCGACGGGGGCGTGGACACTCGGGTCGAGGTCTATGTCAGCGTCCCTGTCAGCACCGGTTTGTGTGCTGCTGTCGGCAGCCGAAGCGGCGGGTGTGTCAGCGTCCCTGTCACGGCCCGTGTCCCTGTCGGGTCCTGCGCTGACACAGCTGCTGTCGAGGCGTGCGCTGACGCTTTCAAGGCGTGCGTTGGCGCTTCTGGTGGGGTCTTGGGCGACGTCCCTGTCAACGTCGGATGCGGTGTCTGTGTCGGGGTTGGGGTGGGTGGTGTGGCCGTTGCAGGGTGTGATGGTGGCGGTGCCTGAGAGGAGGGCGGTGGCGATGTCGGCTTTGAGTTGTTGCAGGGTGCGGGTGTCGCCGGTGGCTTTCATGCTGCGGGCGATGGCGTCGACGTAGGCGGCGGCTTCGGCGGCGTGTTCGGCTGGGATGTCGCGGACTCTGAGGTTGGCTGCTCCGTCGGTGGTGGGGAACAGGTCGAAGCCGCGGGAGTTGATGGCGTGGTGGCGGCGGCGTTGGGCGGCTTCGGGGTCGAGTGTGATGATCTGGTGTTCGATGTAGTCGCGCAGCGGGAGGACGGCGGGGATGGTGTAGGCGTCGGGGAAGATCACCTGGTCGAGTCTGTGGCGGAGCTGGTCGGTTTCTAGCCATAGCATGCGTTCGGCGATCACCCTGGCGGCGGCGAGTTCGATTCTGCCGTCGCGCAGCGCGGTGAGCGTGTTGGGGGCGTAGCGGGTGAGGATCAGGGCGATGGCGGTGTAGCGGGCTGCGGCGTGCCCGGTCCAGCACAGCAGTGGTTCGAGTAGGGCAGAGGCGTCTGGGTCCGGCTCGTCGAGCCGGCCCGGGTCGGCATCCGGCCCACCCCCGCCGCGGGCATGCGCCAGCTCGGCGACGGCGGTAAGACACGAGGCCTCCAGCCAGCGGATCACCCGGCGGAGCCCGGCGATCACAGCTTCTAGCTCGTAGCCGTTACACGAGGCAACGTCGACCTCGGTGCACACCCTGGCCAACTCCACACCAGCCGGCATCCGGTCGATCCCCTCCGGCAGCGGCGACACCCTCCCCGACCGGCGACGGACGTCGCTGGTGCCGTCGCCTCTGCGGTCGCCGTTGCTGCCGTCAACCAGGCTCGACGATGCTCCAACGCTCGCCGTCGGACCGTCGAAACCCTCAGCGCCGACGCCGCCGGCGTCGTGGGAAGTGCCACCGCCACCAACACCATCACCGGCGCCGCCGCCACGGGCGTTGTGGGGAGTGCCGCCACCGTCAATGCGGTGACCGCTAACGTAGCCGCTTGCGGTGCCGGTGGCGCCGCCCACACGGCCGCGGTCAACCCGGTCGCCGCTGACGCGGCTGCCGTGAACGTGCCCACGGCCACCGTCACTGTCGGCGCCACCAGCAAGCTGGCTGGCGTCAGTGACAGCATCCTCCCAGCTATCGCTCATGTGTTCGATTATAGGTTTTGGTGATCACCGCGGGCAAGAGTTCGGGGAGAACCTGCCAACCACAAACCGCCAAGCAGACTTGACCAAACGACTCATGAGGCACGCAGTCAGGCCGATGTGTTGACCCATGACCTGTCGAGTGACGCGCCTCGGCGCCAAAGCCACACCGCCAGCCAAACCTTCGAACCGGCGGACCGGCCGCCTTAGGTATGTGGCCTGGCGCCAGAAACGCTGGCGCAGCACGGCCAGTGGTGGCGAGATGCGAGTGGCGCCGGCTATCGCAAGCAATGGGACGTAATCAATGAAGGTCCATACTCCTTCGTTGAGGAGGAGCGGAGCAGGCCGGGGCCACTTCTGCGGGCGTACGCCAGGAGCGGTAGGCGTGGAGCAGTCGATCGACAGGAGATGGCAGTTCACATCGCTGAACAGCAGATCAGCGTGAAACCGCCCATGCGCGACCGGATCCGTACGTACGCCTTGACAGGTGACTTCCGACCGACCGATAGTTACGCGAACGTTCGCGTAACGGAGCGTGATCACGTCGAGGTGGGCCGTGTACGTGTCGCTGAAGGATGTAGCGGCTCGCGCCGGCGTGAGCTTCCAGACCGCGAGCAAAGTGCTCAACGGTCAGAAGGGAGTGGTCGCCGAACGAACGCAGGAACGCATCCTTGCCGCGGCCGCCGAGCTCGGCTACGTGCCGAACGCAGTGGCGAGAAGCCTGGTCACCAAGTCGACGTACGCGATCGGCATCGTCGCCGACGACCTTTCCGACTGGGTGCTTGCGCAGTTCGTCGTCGCTGCAGAGCGTGAGGCGCGCAGGAGAGGTCACGTCGTGTTGATCGTGATGGCCCACAGTTCGGCGGCAGGCCACGGATCGTCGACGACCACGAAGGAAAAGCCCGAGAGCTACGTCAGGTTGCTGCTGGAACGCAGGGTCGATGGCATCATCACGGCCGCGCCAAGCCTCGAGCACGACAGAGCCGTCGCCAGGCTGTTGCGCAACCGAGTTCCTGCAGTCAGCATGCATCACGTTCCTGGTGGCGGGGTTCCCGTCGTGGGCTCCGATCACGCCCGCACCGGCCAGCTGGCAACAGAGCACCTCATACAACTTGGGCATCGGAGGATCGGAACGATCACAGGACCGATGCGCCGTCGGGTGGTCGCCAGCCGGCTACGCGGATACCGGGCCGCCCTCGAAGCCGCGGGCATCCCGGTCGACGAGTCGCTTGTCGTCGAGGCGGGATGGGATGCGCAGGCGGGGTACGACGCGACATGCACGTTGCTGGAAAGGGCCCCGGACGTGACGGCGATCTTCGCGCAGAACGACCTGCTCGCCATCGGCGTGCTCTCCGCGCTCGACCACCTTGGCCGCCGCGTGCCGCAGGATTGCTCGGTTGTCGGCTGCGACGACCTGCCCCAGTCGGCGCATCTGCGGCCACCACTGACCTCGGTGCACGTTCCCTTCTACGAGACCGGCGAGCGCGCCGTTGCACTGCTGCTCGAACGGATCCAGAGCGCAAGCCGGAACTCCTTGCAGGAAAACCTTGCCGAGCCGCCGCAGCGGTCGGTTCGGACCCTGCTCCCTGTCCATCTCGTCGAACGACAGTCAACTGCAGTACGAGGAGAAAGCACGTGAGTCTCATCAAAATCGACCTCGATCGTACGATCGGCGAAGTCGACCGCCGAATCTTCGGTGGATTCGTCGAGCATCTCGGCCGGTGCATCTACGGTGGGGTCTTCGACGAGGGGTCGGAGCTCGCCGACGAGAACGGCTTCCGACGTGATGTCCTCGAGGCGGCCAAGCCATTGCGCATGCCGTTGCTCCGTTGGCCCGGTGGCAACTTCGTCAGCAACTATCACTGGATGGACGGAATCGGGCCTCGTGACGAGCGGCCCAGCCGTCCCGAGCTCGCCTGGGACACGGTCGAGTCCAACCGGTTCGGCACCGACGAGTTCCTGGCGTACTGCGCCGCGCTCGGCACCGAGCCCTACATCTGCCTCAACATGGGCACAGGTACGCTCGACGAAGCGCTCGCGTGGGTCGAGTACTGCAACGGGAAAGAGAACACGTACTGGGCAAATCGACGTCGTGCCAACGGGCGTGAGGAACCGTACGGGGTGCGCTACTGGGGCCTTGGCAATGAGATGTACGGCGACTGGCAGATCGGCAATCTGTCTGCGGAGGAGTACGTCGCGAAGGCGGCACGTTGGGCGAAGGCCCTACGTCGGCTCGATCCGGACATCATCCTGGTCTCCTGCGGTCTCAACGGCTGGTCCGAGTGGGACCGGATCGTGATCGACGGCCTTGTGAAGTACGTGGACTACCACAGCATCCACATCTACACAGGGTCCGACGACTACTGGACGAACGTGCTCGAACCCCACCAGGTGGAGCGGGCGCTCGCGACCTGCCAGACGCTGATCGATCGGGCGCGTTACCTGCAGAAGGTGGAGCGCCCGGTCTACGTGGCATACGACGAATGGAACGTTTGGTTCCGCAACCGCGACAACCAGCTGGAGGAGCGTTACAACCTCTCCGACGCGCTGGCAGTCGCCACATACCTCAACGCGTTCGTACGCCATTGCAACGCAGTAAAGATCGCGAACCTGGCGCAGATGGTCAACGTCATCGCGCCGATCGTCACCAACAGCGATGGGCTCTTCCTGCAGACGATCTACCACCCGCTGCGGCTTGCGGCTGAGCACACCCAGAAGCTCGCCCTCGACGTGTACGTCGACTCGGAGCGGGTCGAGCACGTCGACGCTCACGGGACCTGGCCGCACCGGATCGCCGACCTCGGCCCGTTCCAGGTGCTGGACGTGTCGGCGACGCGAGACGCTGACGGACGTCGGGTGGTCGTCTCCGTGGTCAACCGTTCACCCGACAAGGCCGTGACCGCTGACATCCAGTTCGGCGACGCGAAGCCAGTCGGCGAGATCGTGTCTCGTCTGGTGACCGGGGAGAGTGTGACGGTGCAGAACTCCTTCGAACGTCCGGACGCCGTGACGGTCGAGGAGAGCAAGGTACCCGCCTCTGCACCCCTTCGCTACGAGTTCCCACCGCATTCGTACACCCAGCTCGACATCCACATCGGAGCATGAGTATGACTCGCTCGCCGAACCACCAAGGCGTGTCCGACAACCGTGGACGTGGCCTTAGCCGCAAGCAGTTCCTCGGCCTCGGCGCTGGCGCCGTCGCCGGCCTGCTCGCAGGCTGCCGCGGTGGGCCGCAGAACAACCCTGCCCTGCGTGAGCAGAGCGGCAGCGGCACCGGCGGTACGGAGTACAAGGGACCGAAGGTCGAGCTGCAGTTCTGGAACGGGCTCACCGGCGGCGACGGCCCGTACATGCGCCGGATGATCCGGCAGTTCAACGCAGAGCACGACAACATCCAAGTGAAGATGAGCGCCTATCCGTGGGAGGAGTACTACCAGAAGCTCGCCACGTCGGTGCAGAGCGGACGGGCGCCGGACATCGGCATCATCCACCTGGAGAACCTTCCGACGCACGCCGCCCGGCGGGTCGTCGCTCCGCTCGACGACGTCGCGGAGGCGCTCAACCTCAAAGAGACCGATTTCGTGTCGACGGTGTGGCAGGCCGGCATCTACAAGGGTCAGAGGTACGGCATTCCGCTCGACGTCCACCCGATCGCGTTCTTCTACAACAAGACGTCGATGTCACGTGCCGGCCTCGATCCGGAGAACCCACCGACGACGCGCGAGGACTACGAGGCTGCACTGGAGGAGTTCAAGCGGGCCGGGATCCAGGCGCACTGGGTGTTCCCTGGTGCCTGGCCGCACTTCCCGATCCTGGTGTGGCAGTTCGGCGGCGACCTGTACAACGAGGACGCCACGGAGGCGAGGTTCAACTCCCCAGAGGCGATCGAGGGCCTGACCTGGCTGGTCAACCTGATCAAGAAGGGTTACAGCCCGAAGAACGTGGGTGCCGGAGCCGACTTCGTGGGATTCCAGAACGGCAAGAATCCGTTCTGGTGGCACGGTCCGTGGAACATCAACGCCTTTAACGAGGTCGAGAACCTCGACTGGGGCGTCACCGAGCTGCCCGTCATCGGGTCGCAGAAGGCCGCATTGGCAGGCTCACACAACCTGGTGCTGCCACGACAGCGCACACCTGACAGCAACCGGATCGACGCGGCGAAGGTGTTCATCAACTGGCTCAGCAAGAACTCGCTCGAGTGGGCGAAGGCGGGTCAGGTGCCAGCACGCAACAGCGTGCGGGAGTCGACAGAGTTCGCCGACCTGACCGCGCAGGCGGAGTTCGCCAAGGAGCTCGACTACGTGAGGTTCTTCCCGCCCGTACCTGGCGTGCAGGACGTCTACGGCCAAACGGTCGAGCCTGCCGTCAACAAGGTCTTGCTGCTGAAGCAGGACCCGAAGTCGGCACTGGACGAAGCCACCGAGCGGGCCAACAAGCTCCTGAAGGAAAACCGCGAGAAGTACGGAGCCTGAACCACATGGGTGTGCCGACGGTGAGCAGACGAGTGGATTCCGCGGCAACCACCTCGGCGGCCGCGGAATCCACTCGGCGCCGCAGCCAGGGGGTGCTGACGCCGTATCTCTTCCTCGCGCCCTACCTCGTGCTGTTCTGCATCTTCGTGCTCGTGCCGGCGTTCTTCGGCCTCTACATCAGCCTGCACGACTGGGACTATCTGCTGCCCAACAAGCCGTTCGTCGGCTTGCGTAACTACATCAATCTCTTCGATCCCGAGTCGAGCACGTTCGAACCGTTCTGGCAGAGCATGGTGGCGACCGGGAAGTTCACCCTCTTCTCGGTGCCACCGCTCATCGTCATCCCCTTGGGAATCGCGCTCATCCTGAACGAGAAGTTCCCCGGGAGGAACATCTTCCGTGCCATCTACTTCGCGCCGTTCGTCCTCGGCATCGCGGTCATCGGCGTCCTGTGGCGGTTCCTGCTCGACGCCAATGTGGGACTGGTCAACTTCGTGCTCGGAAAGCTCGGCTTGCCAGACGACACGCCATGGCTCTCGGCCGAGCCCTGGGTGTGGGTGACGTTGGTCGGCGTTACGGTCTGGTGGACTCTGGGTTTCAACGCGGTCATCTATCTCGCCGGTCTCCAGGACATCCCATCCGACCTCTACGACGCGGCCAAGGTGGACGGCGCCGGGCGCTGGGCCCGCTTCCGCTACGTCACCTTGCCGGGCCTGCGGCAGGTCCTGCTCTTCGTGATCGTCATCACGATCCTGGCGTCGGCCAACATGTTCGGCCAGTCGTACCTCATCACACAGGGCGCCCCAGGCAACCAGACGCAAACGGCACTCATGTACATCGCGAACGAGGGTCTTCAGGCGTTCCGGATGGGCAACGCCGCGGCGATGTCGTACTTCCTCGCGCTTGCCCTCGCCATCGTGAGCATCGTCAACTTCCTGCTGCTACGACACCGGGAGGACTGAGCGTGTCGCCGGCCACGAAGCGGATCGCGGGCGGAGTGATGGCCTACGCCGCTCTGCTCGCACTCACCGGGGTCTTCGTCATCCCGCTGCTCTGGATGGTGACGACGTCGTTCAAGACGAACCCAGACGCGACGACCCTGCCGCTGTCGATCCTGCCTCGCGAGTTCTCGGTCGAGGGCTATCGGGAGGTCCTGACGTCGACCACCGAGTACCCAGTGCATCGGTGGTTCCTCAACAGCCTGATCGCGGCAACGGGACACGCGGCGCTGGTGTTGGTCGTCGCCTCGCTTGCGGCGTACCCATTGGCTCGGATGAGCTTCCGGGGCAAGCGCATCATCTTCGCGACGATCATCACGACGCTTTTCATCCCCGGATTCATCTTCCTGGTGCCCAACTACCTCATCGTCGACAGCTTCGGGTGGCTGGACACCTTCTGGGCGATCATCGTTCCTGGTGCGGCAGGAGCGTTCGGCGTGTTCTTCCTACGCCAGTTCTTCCTGGCGATCCCGAGGGAGCTGGAGGAGGCCGCCCTCATCGACGGGGCGAATCGACTGCAGATCTTCCTGCGGATCATCCTGCCGCTCTCCAAGCCCGCGCTGGCGACGCTCGCGCTGTTGAGCTTCCTGGCGAACTGGAACGACTTCCTCTGGCCGATCTACGTCCTCTTCAGCCCGGAGAAGCGCACGCTTCCGCCCGGCCTCGCGACACTGCAAGGGACGTACCTCACCGACTATCCGGTGTTGATGGCTGGAGCGATGATTGCAGCTGTCCCGGTGCTGATCCTCTTCCTCGTAACTCAGAAGTACATCATCGAGGGTGTTGCCCGCACCGGCCTCAAGGGCTGACAGAGGCACCGGCCTCGAGGCTGACCGAGCACCCGGACAGAACGCCCCGACATGAACGAAGGGGCGGCGCCCCGTGGCACCGCCCCTCCAGTCGTCCGCGCGTGTCGCGCTGATCGGGAACTCGTCAGTCGGTTGGCGTGATACCTGCGTAGGCGCGGCCAATCTCGACCTTCGAGCCGACCGGCAGGCCGAACGCGTCGTCCTTGATCAGAAGCTCGATCATGGTGACCTCAATGGTCCGCGCGTCCTGCCTGACCTTGTGCAGGGTGACCTCCACTGCACCGTTCAGCACCGAGATCTTGGTGTTGGGTGCGATGTGCTCGGTCTCGTGGAAGCGGCGACCCGCGATCTCGAGCCCGACGAAACGCGTCCCCGAGTCGCTCAACACGATCGGGCCGTTGCCCTTCCGCGTCGCGGTGGCTGCGGCGACCAGGCTGTCGACCCGGATCAGCCCACCGAGTGCCTCGACGGCCGCGATCCGGTTGGCAACCTTGCTGGTCGTTCCCTCGGCCGTGACCTCACCGATCGCGTCGGACTTCGCGACTCCCGCCTTCGCGGCGTCCTCGGCCTGGACGGTCGCCACGCTGTTGGTCGAGCGCCCGCCGACGCACGACACCTTCGCAAGCGACGTGGGGCCGGAGCTCACGACACCGTCGGCCAGGGTGATCCGGGTGGCGAACGCCTGGCCCTTGAGGAAGCCGACCGTCGGCTTGGTCAGCGCGGCCTTGGAGTTGCCGGCCCAGACATGCAGGCCCTGGCCCGGAAGCCACGGGTTGTTGGACAGCAGCACCAGGTGGAACGCCGTGGTGATGGCCTCGTAGCCGCCACCTTCGGCGGGTGCGCGGTACTGCCGGTTGAGCTCGACGTAGCCGATCTGACCGAGCAGCGGCAGGGTCAGGTCGATCTTGGTGTTCGGTGCAGGGTCAGCCGCCACGCGCACACCGAGGACGCGAAGGTCCGCGATGGACGAGCTCTGCTCGGCGCGCATCCGGGTGCCGTCCCAGATCACCCGGGTCTCGGACTTGATGGCGCCACCCGTGATCAGGCCGCCCAGCAGGCTGAGCCCGGCGGTACGCGAGTTGGCGATCGACGTCCGGGTGTCGCCGTGCTCCGCCGCCTCGACGTAGGTCTGCTGCACGCCGACGTGACCCAGCATGTTCGGCAGCACGACCTGCTTGGTCTTGTTGGTCTCGACCGTGCCAGGTGCGGCGCCACATGCGATGTCGGCGTAGGCGGTCGGCCCATTGGCGAGCTTCTTGTCTTCGGTGAAGATGTACGAGCCGTACGCCTGGGCGATGTAGCCCGGCTTCGCGTACGAGTCGTCGAAGGGCTGCGCCTGGGCTGGCGTCGCGGCGGCGAGAGCGCTGAAGCCAACGGCCACCGAGGCGAATACCCCCGCTCCTCGACGAGCGAGTTTGGCTAGCTGCATCATCCCCCCTCTGAGGGTGGTCGATGGTGGACTGTCGGTTTTGCGTACTTCGCGAAGAAGGCACGACTTACGACAGTGCCCAACGAGGATGATCTAGGTAAGTTACGGATCATGCTCGGTCGGCCGAACTCGCGGGACGCGCGCCCGGAACCGACCCCGGGCGCCTCAACGGATGGCAGGGGCGAGACCGGTTGGGGGATAACGGGCTGATACCGCGGATCGGCGCTAGGTGGTGTCAAGCGCCCAAAGTGGGGGGATCTGGTCGCGGTATGGGATGAGCCAGAGCAGAATGTGCGGTGCCTTGTGGGACGAGTCGGCGATGGGTCGGTGTTCATGAGAGGCCGGGGGTGACGACGTGTCTAGGCGGGGCGGTCAGGGCATCGTGTCGTGGTCGCGCGTGATGCTCCTGGGCGCTGATCTCGGCATTTGGGTGGGGTCGGTGGCGCTGGCCACCTTCTTGCGGTACGCAGGCGAGAAGACCTCGCCGAACCTCGAGGGCCTTCTCGTCGTGTGCGCCGCTGCCGCGGTGCTGCAGCTCGTCCTCGGCATGCTGGCCAAGCTCTACCGCGGCGGCTACCGCGTGGGCAGCTTCGACGAGGCAGTGGCGATCGCCGCGATCGGCCTGGTCATCGGCACGTCTCTGCTCCTGCTCGACCTCGCGTCGCGGCCCGAGAGGCTGGTGCCGTTGAGCGTTCCGTTTGGCGGGACCATGACGGCGACGCTCGGCGTGCTCACGCTTCGCGGGGTCATCCGTGGGTTCCGGGAAGGCATCGCCCGGCCGACCGGCGGGGCCCGCACCCTGGTCTTCGGCGCCGGCGACGGCGGGCATCAACTGATTCGGTCCATGCTGACCGACCCGGCGAGTCCGTACCTTCCGGTCGGCCTGCTGGACGACGACCCGGGTAAGCGGCACCTGCGGATCTCTGGCGTACGCGTGCTCGGCACCCGTCACGACCTCGCCGAGGTGGCGCGGCGGCAGAGCGCCGACGTGCTGGTCGTGGCCGTACCAAGTGGACAGGCGGCGCTCTACCGCTCGGTGTCCCGTGAGGCCCGACGGTGCGGCCTGGAGGTCAAGGTCCTGCCGGAGCTTCCCGAGCTGCTGGCCCCCAGCCGCATCTCGATCCGCGACATCCGCGACATCGACGTGACGGACCTGCTCGGCCGGCACCAGATCGACACCGACCTCGAGACCATCGCCGGATACCTCGACGGCAAACGCGTGCTGGTGACCGGCGCCGGTGGCTCGATCGGGGCCGAGCTGTGCCGGCAGCTCACCCGGTTCGGACTCGCCAAGCTGATCATGCTGGATCGTGACGAGTCGGCGTTGCACGCCGTCCAGCTCTCGATCAGCGGGCGCGCGCTTCTCGACTCCGACGACACGGTTCTCGCCGACATCCGCGACCGGGAGCGGCTTCTCGCGGTGTTCTCCGAGCACCAGCCCGATGTCGTGTTCCACGCCGCCGCGCTCAAGCACCTCCCGTTGCTCGAGCGGTATCCCGACGAGGCGTTCAAGACGAACGTGCTCGGGACGACCAACGTCCTGGAGGCGGCCGCGAAGGTCGGGGTGGAACGGTTCGTCAACATCTCCACCGACAAGGCGGCCGACGCCACCAGCGTGCTGGGCCGAAGCAAGCGGATCGCCGAGCGGCTCACGGCACACTACGCCCGCCTGGTGTCGTCTGACGGTGGACACGAGTCGTCATCGCGCGGGACGTTCTTGAGTGTCCGGTTCGGCAACGTGCTGGGCAGCCGTGGCTCGGTTCTGTCGGCGTTCGCCAAACAGATCGCCGACGGTGGTCCCGTGACCGTGACCCACCCTGACGTCACGCGCTACTTCATGACGATTCCCGAGGCCGTCCAGCTGGTGATCCAGGCCGCTGCGATCGGGCGTGCCGGCGAGGTGCTCGTGCTCGACATGGGGGAGCCGGTACGCATCGTCGACGTGGCGCGGCAGCTGATCGAGATGTCGGATGCCGACGTGGAGATCGTCTTCACCGGTCTGCGGCCGGGTGAGAAGCTGCACGAGCAGTTGTTCGGCGCTGGCGAACGCGACGAGCGGCCGTTCCATCCACTGATCTCGCACGTGGAGGTGCCACCACTGGCACCGGATCAGGTGGACCCGAGCGACCTCGTGGGACCCTCCGGCCACGAGCCGACTGCCGTGCAGCAGTTCGACCAGACGAATCTAGAATCTGCGACGCAGTTCGCCACGCCGACCAGCTAGGGGTGTCACGCCGACAGGCGACATCGAGATGAAAGAGCCATCTGCGCGGGTCCCGGAACAGACCCCCTCACGCGTGGTCGTGCATGTGTCCATCGTGCACAGGGCCTCGGACATCCGCATCTTCCACAAGCAGTGTCGGTCGCTCGCCGACGCGGGGCACACGGTCACGCTCTACGCCCGCGCCCCGGTGCAGGATCTGCCGGAAGGCACGGGTGTCCGGGTCGTGCACGTGCCTGAGTACCGCAGCCGGCTCACGCGCATGACGGTCGGTGTCGCGCGTCTGTTGCGACCTCTCTGGCGGGAGCGCGCCGACGTCTACCACCTGCACGATCCCGAGCTCATCCCGCTCGGTCTCGCCCTCCGGGCGCGCGGTCGCACCGTGGTGTTCGACGCGCACGAGCCGCTGCCCGACCAGATCTTCGCCAAGTCGTGGATCCCGGGTCCGCTCCGCCGTCCGGTCGCCTGGCTGACCCGGCTGCTCGTCCGCATAGCCGGTCGCGGCCTGAGCGCGGTCGTGGCCGCGTCGCCACTGGTCGCGGAGACGTACGCCGGAGCGAAACGGTTGGTCACGGTCGCCAACTTCCCGATCCTCCACCCGCACAGCTCGCCCATCCCGTACGACGAACGCTCCCGCGGTGTCGTCTACGTCGGCGGTATCTCCGAGCTTCGAGGCCTCGCCAGCATGCTCGACGTGGCCCGGTTCGCCTGCCGGCCGCATGGCGAGAAGCTCACCCTGATCGGCCCGTTCAGCCCGCCCGAGCTGGAGGCGAGACTGGACGAGCACGGGTTGCGCGACGTGGTGGACTACCTCGGGGTGCAACCGCCCGACCGGGCGCGTCAGCTGGTCGCCGAGGCCAAGGTGGGTCTCATCCTGCAGATCGGTCCTCCGGCGTACCGGAAGAACCTGCCGACCAAGATGTTCGAGTACATGGCGGAAGGGCTTCCGGTGGTCGCCTCGGACTTCCCGCTGTGGCGGGAGATTCTCGACGAGGCCGGTGCGGGTGTGGTGGTCGCGCCGGAAGACGGGCAAGCGGCTGCCGAGGCGGTGTCGAAGCTCCTCGCCGATCCTGCGGAAGCGGCGGCGATGGGTGAACGCGGGCGGAAGGCGGTGCACGACCGCTACCACTGGGAACCCGAGGCGCGCAAGCTGTTGTCACTCTACGCTGAGCTCGCATGAGGGTCGGGCGGGCGATCAGGTTGCCGTTGTCCGGCGCTCGCCGAGGTGTCGCGCAGATCGCGCTCGGCACGGTGGTCGGTCAGGGCGTCGTCATTCTGGTCGCCCCACTGACCTCGCGGCTGTACGAGCCGGCCGACTTCGCCGTGCTCCAGGTCTTCACCGGACTCGTCGCGATCGGTGCCGTGGTGGCAAGCCTGCGGCTCGAGCTTGCGATCCCGCTCGCTCGTACTGGACTCGAGGCGCGGGCGGTCTTCCGGGTCGGCGTCATCAGCCTGGTGGCCATCGCGAGCGCCATCGGCGTGGTGGGTCTCGTGACGGCGCCCTACTGGGCGTACGGACACACCCTTCGCACGCTTCGTGCGTTGTGGTGGCTCGTACCCCTCACCGTGGCCATCCTCGCGGTCTACCAGCTCATCAGCGCCGCGTGGTTGCGTGCGGAGCAGTACGACGCGCTTGCCGGTCGGAACGCCATCCAGGGGATCGGCGCAGCCACCGGTCAGGTGATGTTCGGCGTCGCCGGCATGGGCGCCCTCGGGCTGATGCTCGCGCTGGCGCTGGGCCGACTCGCCGCCGCCATCCCCGTGAGAGGGGAGCGGCCGCTGTTCGGCGAGACCGAGAAGCCGAGTCCCGCGCAGATGCGTGCCGCGCTCGCCCGATACCGCAAGTTCCCGCTGGTCACCACCTGGTCGGCGTTCCTCAACAACGCTGCGCAGTGGGCGCCGGCCTTCGTCTTCCCGCTGACGTACGGAGCCGCGGCTGCGGGCTGGCTTGCCTTCACCATGCGGCTCCTCTCCGTACCGATCACGGTGATCGGCCAGTCGGTGGCGCAGGTCTTCATCGGCCGAGGAGCCGCGGCGCAGCGTACCGACTCCGGACAGCTTCCACGGCTCACGTGGCTCGCCGTCCGTCGCCTGGCTCTGGTCGGTGCGCCGCCTGCACTTCTGCTCGCGATTGCCGCACCGTGGGCCTTCGGTGTGATCTTCGGGTCGGCGTGGGAACAGTCGGGCTTGTACGCGCGGGTGCTCGCTGTGGCATTCTTCGTCCAGTTCGTCGGTAACCCGATCGGGAACGTGTTCAACCTCGCCGA
This sequence comes from Actinopolymorphaceae bacterium, assembly GCA_036564245.1. Lineage (GTDB taxonomy): Bacteria > Actinomycetota > Actinomycetes > Propionibacteriales > Actinopolymorphaceae > Thermasporomyces. Next base: position 28,735 of record DATCKU010000076.1, on the reverse strand, counting down.
GCGCCCGGCCATCGGCCTGGTCTGGGATGCCTGCCGGTTGGTCCTGGCGATTGCGGCGCCGACCGTCGTCTGGATGCTCGGCGGCTCGGATGTCGCGGGGGTGGCCGCATACGCTGGCGTACTCGTGTTCTCCTATGTGGGTGTGTTGGGTTTGGCGTGGTGGGTACTGAGGTGACTCTCAGCCAGGACCTCAAAGGTCAGTCGAGCCTGACCCGCTTCCTTGCTCGGCAGCTGCTGGGTGCACAGCCGCTGAAGCCGAGGCTGCTGCAGCTGGCCTGGCTGCTGGTGTACGCCGTCGGGCTGGGTACCTGTCACGCCCTGGTGATCGCGCCGCACTTCGCGTACTTCGGCTTCGAAGACGTACCGCCCAACCTCGGCACCGCGCTCGTCCTCACACCCACCTATCTGCTCTGCGCCCTCCGACTGCCCATGTCGTGGGAGCGGCCCTCGGCGGTCGTGTACTGGATGCTGTTCCTCGTCGTGGTGGCGCCGATCCATGTGCTTCCGGTGTTCACCACGACCGTCTCGACCCCGATGTGGTTCATGGTGCTGTCGGTCGCGGCGGCGTTCTGGTTGCTGGGGTTCATCTATTCGGTACGCCTCCGCGAGGTTCCACGGCCCGCGCTTCCGCCTCGGGTGTACTGGACCGGGTTCGCCCTCGTCTGGTTCGGGTTGGTGGCGCTCGTCGTCTACTACTACGGGTTCTCGTTCCGCCTCGTCTCGCTGTCGGAGATCTACCTGATCCGCGACACGTACCGGGAGTCGTTCGACGAGGTTCCTCGTATTGCGCGATATGCCATTCCATGGCTCGGCAACGTGGTGGCGCCGATCGCGATCGGCCGTGGCCTGGTCGACAAGCGGATGCTCTGGCTGGTGCTGGGTGTCGCGACCGAGCTCTTCCTGGTCTCCATCACCGGCTTCAAGCAGATGATGTTCTCGTTCGTGCTGGTCGCCGGTGTGGTGATCCTGGTGCGATGGACCGCGTTGTCGCGCGTGGGATACAAGATCGCCGTGCTGGCTGGTACCGGCGTGGCCGGCGTCACGGCGTACGACTTCTTCACCGGCAGCTGGGGCTATTCGTCCATCCTGATCCGCCGGATGGTGCTGACCAGCGCGATCAACACCAAGTACCACTACGAGTTCTTCTTCGACAATCCCAAGGCCGAGCTCGGTTACGGCTTGCTCTCCCGCTTCACCGACTACCCGTACGAGCTCCCGCCGGCGTTCCTCATCGGTCAGGTGTACTACGGCAACCACCAGACCAGCGCGAACGCCAACGTCTGGGCCGACGCGTTCGCGAACTTCGGGTTGCCCGGGGTCTTCGGCTTCACCGCGATCCTCGCGGTGGTGCTGTATCTCTTCGACGCCATCAGCAGAAACGTCGCTCTCGGGTTGGGTGCGGCGGCGATCGCGCAGTCGGCGTTCAGCCTCGCCAACACCGCGATGCTCACGGTGTTCATGACCCACGGGCTGCTGCTCGCCATCGCGCTGGTCTCTTTCATGCCGACGCGAACCGCCTCGTCCTCCGCATCCGCGGCCAAGCGGTCGACCCTGCGTCGCCGGCGGCAGGCCGTGTCGCCGACCGGACGCAGGCCGAGGGTGCTCGTGCTCAACCAGTTCGCGGTGCCACGGTCACAAGGTGGGGGTACGCGGCACGTCGAGCTCTTCAGCCGGCTCCGGGACTGGGATCACCTGATCGTGGCCGGAAACCGCAACTACACAACGCGGGAGACGTTCGAAAGCGACTCTCCGGAGTTCGTCACCGTCCCCGTACCGCGTCACGAATCCAACGGACTGGCCCGGGCGATCGGTTGGTGCACCTATGCGGTCGCCGCAGCCCGCGTCGCGATGGAGCGCGGTCCGTTCGACGTCGTGTACGCCTCATCGCCGCATCTCGTCACACCTCTTGCCGGATGGCTTGCTGCCAGCGTGTACAAGGTGCCGCTGGTCCTGGAGATCCGCGACCTGTGGCCGCGGTCGGCGGTCGAGCTCGGGTATGTCGCCGAGGGGTCGGTGCTGCACCAGGTCCTGGTCGTGGTCGAGCGATTCTGCTATCGAACGGCGTCCCGCATCGTGACGGTCTCCGACGGGTGGGAGGAGCACTTCGCGTCGTTCGGCGTACCCCGCGACATGGTCGTCACGATCTCCAATGGCGCCGAGCCCGCGGATTTCGTTCCCACCATCAGTCGCGAGGAGGCCCGCGCGAACCTCGGGCTGACCGGCACGGCCGCGGTCTACGCGGGGGCGCACGGGCCGGCCAACGGCCTCGACCTCGTGCTGGACGTCGCTCGTCACCTGCCCGACGTGACGTTCGTCTTGGTAGGGGACGGTCTGGAGAAGCCGCGGCTGGTCGAGCGAGCACGTGCGGAACGGCTCACCAACGTGCGCTTCCTCGATCCGGTGCCCAAGCGTGACCTCGCCAATCTCTTCGTCGCCTGCGACGTCGGCCTGCACACCTTGGCACAGGCGGAACTCTTCCGCGAGGCCCTCAGCCCCAACAAGCTCTACGACTACATGGCCGCAGGTCTTCCGGTCATCACGAACACGGGTGGGCGACTGGAAGACACCCTCGTCGAGGCCGGGTGTGCCGTTCGAGGTTCTGCCGAGCCTGGCGGCGACGGTCGTGCCGCGCTGCACGCAGCTCTCCGTACCATCTGCGACATGTCGGCGGCCGAGCGCGAGGCGATGGGGAGTCGTTGCCGCGGTTATGTGGAACGCCACGCATCACGTACTGTGATGGCGGAACGCCTGGAACAGGTCCTGAACGACGTCTGCGGGCTGACGCGGAGCGGTGCCCCTGTCGTGCCTTCGGCAGGTGCGGGCGCACGCCATGGATAGGGCCCACCCGCGACGCGTGGTCATTCGGGTGTGGGAGTGGAGATGAGGCGGCTGGCGCTGGGGGCCACCGTGCTGGTTCTCGCCGTGTCCACGGTCACTTCCTGTGCCGATGCCACGTCACTTCAACGGCAGCTCGCTCCCGACGCCCGAGAGGCGGCACCGCGGTCCGGACTGTCGGCGCGGTGGTCCGAGCGGGACGTGCGCAGCGATGCCGCCATGCAACCGGTCAACGCGAGCTTCGAGGACGGCGAGTCGCGATCCGGCTGCCCGCGTCGGTGGACCTGTGAGGTCAGCGGCGGCGCGTCGGCACACGTTGCGACGGGTGTCGCGAAGGGCGGTGACCGCGCGCTCAAGGTGGCGGTGCCGGACTCCGGTGACCGATTCACGTTGCGCAGCACGGCCATGCCGGCGCTGCCCAGGCGACGGTACGAAGCGGCCGTGTGGCGACTGTCCGAGGGCGGCAGGCCGCAGGGAGGCGAGTCGGTCCGGCTGCGCTTCCTCGACCGGAGCCGCCGGCTCATCGGCTCCGGCATCGACCGTGACCTCGGGCCGGCGTCCAGGCGCTGGACGGGTGTCGCGGCGAAGGCGAACTCCCCAGCGGGTACGGCGTACGTCGAGGTGGAGATCACGGTCGCCGGACCCCGTGGCACGGTGTGGCTGGACGGTGTGAAGGTCCGGGAGCGGCCGATCCTCCAGGTGTGGGGCGGCACCAGCGTGCGGCGCGGTCCGGATGCGGACACGCTGTCGATCCATGTCGCCACACCGACTCCGGGTGGCGTCCACGTCGGCACGATCGACGCGTTCGGCACCTACCTCACGGTCGCTGGTCCGCGCACTCTCGTCGCGCCCCGTGGCGCCACGATGACGTACGAGGTGGGCGGTGGGGCGCGCTACGAGGCGTCGACCGGGACGATTCGCGTGAGCCCCGGTCAGGCGGCGACGATCCAGGTGACCGGGCGTTTCACGCCGACGCCGGGAACCGGGTACCCGATCGCGAAACTGGGTGACCCGATCGCGCAGGTGGAGTACCCGATCTACGTCGTCGCGTGGAACTACCGTCCACGCAGCAAGGACAACCAGAGTCCAGACATCGCCATGCTGCCCGCCCGCGCCGCCGTGCGCAGGTCCGTCGACCGGCTGGCTCGCTACCTCGAGTCCCGCAAGACCTCGAGCGGCGGGTGGTCGATCGCCCATCCGTACTGGCCTGGGCAACCGCGGGAGGATCCACAAGCCATCGCGGTGCTCACCCAGGGATTCATGAAGCGGGCCCAGGCGTCCCGTGGCGGAGCGTACGAAGCGCAAGCGAGGCGCGGCCTGGAATGGCTGGTCTCCCACCAGAGACCGGACGGCAGCTTCGGCCTGCCGTGGGCATTCGGGTCGAGTTCCGGGCACTTCAGCACGCCTGCGCACTACCGGAGCGGGACGACCCATGTGGCCGGTGAGCCGCTCGCCGTGGTGACGATCGCTGCGGGGAGCGCGTTGCTCGACGGGTTCAAGGCGTACGGAAACACCCGCTACCTCGCCGGTGCCGTACGCGCGATGAACTACCTGCTCGACGGTCCGAACGGCTTCCAGTGGCTCGACGCTCGGCACACGCGCGGCAGCATCCCGTACTGCAACCTGAAGCCCGCGCTGCCCTCGACCGACCCACGCGTGCGCGCCCACCACGTGCTGTCCGCGGTGAAGAACACCTCGGTCGAGATCTACAACATCGACGGCGCCGCGTTGTCGTTCCTGAAGGCGCTGTACGTCGAGACCGGTGACGAGCGACTGCTCCGGTACGGCGACGCGATCGCCCGGAACCTCGCGTCGAAGGTGCGGCCGAGCGGGTCGATTCCGTACTCCTGGTACGAGCGCTCGCCGCACTCCGGTGGCTACGCCCACATCGCGTTCACCGGCCTGCTGGAGTACGCGCAGATGCGTGGCCAGGAGCGGTGGGTCGCAGCCGCGCTGCGCGGTTTCAGCTGGATGGGCAACCACGCGCGGTCGGACCTCGTGCCGACCGAGGGGTACGCGTCGCTCTCCGGGCTCAACCTCTCGGCCGACGTCACCGCGTACGTGACGAACGCACTACGCAAGCAGCGCACGGACGGGTCGTTCAGCGGCGGGACTGCGACGCGATACGACGCCGTGATGTTCGCCATCCTGTCCGACCTCCTGCTGACGATGGGTGGCTGACACGTGTCGGAGGCCCAGCTGGCCGGGTGGTTGTGCGACCTCTCCCCAACGGCTTCGTTACCCTCGTCGCGATGACGAACGCGAGGTACATCGCGGCCTCGGCGGACATCGACGAATCCGCGTTGATCGGTGAGGGCTGCAGCATCTGGCATCTGGCGCAGATACGGGAGCATGCCGTGCTCGGCCCGGGCTGCGTTGTCGGCAGAGGGGCGTACATCGGCGCCGGCGTCCGCGTCGGCGCTCGCACGAAGATCCAGAACTACGCGCTCGTGTACGAGCCGGCGACGCTGGGCGAGGGCGTCTTCATCGGTCCGGCGGCCGTCCTCACCAACGACCGGCATCCGCGAGCCGTCAGTCCGGACGGCGTACAGAAAGGCGCTGGCGACTGGACGCAGGTCGGCGTGACCGTCGGCGAGGGCGCGTCGATCGGGGCACGAGCTGTCTGCGTCGCGCCCGTCGCGATCGGACGGTGGGCGTTGGTCGGCGCTGGGGCAGTGGTGACGGCCGACGTTCCCGACTTCGCCTTGGTCGTGGGCGTCCCGGCGAAACGGATCGGATGGGTCGGTCGTTATGGGGTACGCCTTGAAAGCTCAGGTGGGTGCCAATGGCGTTGCCCCGCGACCGGCGCGACGTATGTCGAGCGCGATGGTCGACTGTTCGAATGCGGCGGGGCGGAAAGAGAAGAGAGCGATGAGAAGTGCCAGCCCGACGGTCAGTCCCCAGCTTGACACCATTCCGATGGCCAAGCCTCTGATGGGGGAGTACGAACGACAGGCAGTCCAGCGCGTGTTGGCGAGCGGTCAGCTCGTCCAGGGGCAGGAGGTGGCGGCCTTCGAGGCCGAGTTCTCGCACCTGGTGGACAGGCGGCGGTGCGTCGCGGTGAGCTCGGGGACGAGCGCGTTGCATCTGGGGCTGCTTGCGGCAGGCGTCCGGAATGGCGACGAGGTGATCGTCCCGTCGTTCACCTTCGCGGCGACGGCGAACGCGGTCATCCACACCGGCGCGCGGCCGGTCTTCGTCGACATCGACCCTGACACGTACTGTCTCGACCCGGCGGCGGTCGAGGCGGCGATCACACCTCGCACCGTGGGCATCATGCCCGTCCACCTGTACGGCCATCCAGCGGACATGACGAGGCTGCAGGAGATCGCGAGCCGGCACCAGCTCGCGATCTTCGAGGACGCCTGCCAGGCGCACATGGCCTCCTGGGGTGGTCGGCCGGTCGGGACGTTCGGCGAGTTCGCGGCATTCAGCTTCTACGCGACGAAGAACATGACGACGGGCGAGGGCGGCATGGTGGTCTGTGCGAACGAGCACATCGCCCACAGGGTGAGGCTGCTCCGCAACCAGGGAATGGCGAAGCCGTACGCCAACGAGCTCATCGGGTACAACGCGCGGATGACCGACATCGCGGCGGCGATCGGTCGGGCCCAGCTCGTGCGGCTGCCCGAATGGACCGCCCGCCGGCAAGCCAATGCGGCCACACTCGATGCGATCCTGGCCGAGACGAAGCGGGTGACGACTCCCCGGGTCGCGTCCGGAGCCGTGCATGCGTTCCACCAGTACACGATCCGGGTCGTCGACCCGGCTGACGGCCGTGACCTCGTACGCAGCCGGCTGAAGGACGCCGGCATCCACACCAACGTGTACTACCCGACCCCGGTCCACCGCCTCCCGGCCTACATCCAGGCGTACGGAGACGTGCGGCTGCCCGCCACCGAGCGGGCGTGCGCCGAGGTGGTGTCGCTGCCGGTCCACCCGGCCTTGAGCGATGCGGACATCGCCCGCGTGGGCAACGCCACCCTCCAGGCGGTGACGCGATGACCGTCCTGCGGGCTGGGCTGGTCGGGCTCGGCATGATGGGCCGACACCACGCCCGGGTGCTGCGGAGCCTCGAAGGCGTCGAGCTCGTAGCCGTCGCGGACCCGAACGGCGATCCCTACGGTGCGGCGGCTGGGCTCGAGGTCCTTCCAGACGTCGACAAGCTCATCGCCACCGGCATCGACATCTGCGTGCTCGCCACGCCGACCGCGCTGCACGAGGAGCTCGGTCTCAAGCTCGCCACGGCAGGCGTGCACACGCTCGTCGAGAAGCCGCTCGCCAGCAGCGTGGCCGGCGCCCAGCGATTGGCGGACGCGTTCGAAGCGGCCGGTCTCGTCGGGTGCGTCGGGCACGTCGAGCGTTACAACCCCGCGTTGCTCAACCTTCGGCAGCGGCTCGAGCGCAACGAGCTCGGCGAGATCTATCAGGTCATCACCCGAAGGCAAGGTCCGTTCCCCAACCGGGTGAGCGACGTCGGTGTCGTCAAGGACCTCGCCACGCACGACATCGACCTGACGGCGTGGGTGACCCAGCAGTCGTACGCCTCGGTGTCGGCGCGTACCGCGCACAAGAGCGGCCGGGCGCACGAGGACCTGGTCGCAGTCGTCGGTCAGCTCACCGACGGGACCGTGGTGAGCCACCTCGTCAACTGGCTCTCCCCGATGAAGGAGCGGGTCACCGTGGTGACCGGTGGACGTGGCGCGTTCGTCGCCGACACCGTTGCGGCGGACCTCACGTTCCACGCCAACGGGGTGCAACGGCTGGAGTGGGAGACGATGGCGTCGTTTCGCGGGGTCACGGAAGGCGATGTGATCCGGTACGCCATTCCCAAGCCGGAACCGCTGCGTGTCGAGCTTGCCGCCTTCCGCGATGCGGTGCTGGGGAAGGACGCCGACATCGTCGGGATGCGGGAGGGCGAGAAGGTGGTGGCCGTGGCCGAGGCGATCCTGCAGTCGGCCACGACGGGCCGCACGGTCGATCTTCCCGTGGAGTGAGCGACGTTTTGAGGCCGTGAGTTTCTCTGATCTACTGAAAGAGGCCGTCGGCTCATGGGGGCAGAGGACGGAGGTCGGCCGGTATGAGCCTCTGGACGTGGATCGTGGTCGTGCTGGTGGTTGCGGCCATCTTCATGCTGATCTCCGGCGAGGTGGTGGTGACGCTCATCCTCACCGCCCTGTGGGTTGGCGCGATCTGGGGTCTGGTGGAGTACGGCGCGGTCATGACGGGCAGCATCGGTCCCGCCATCGTGGTCGTCGTGGGAATGGTCGTGCTCACCGTCGCGACCCTCGCCGCTTTGGCCAGCGCGATGGAAGAGCGGCAGGACAGGCGGTCGAAGCGGGGTTGAGACCTCAGCCCTCCAGACGCCTTGCGAAGCCGGCGCTGTCGGTCGGTGCGACTACCGTGCTCCTGCGTGACTGCACAGGGACGAGCGGCCGTCGAGCCGTTCCGCATCAGCGTCGACGACGAGACGCTTGCCGATCTGAACGACCGTCTCGCACGCACGAGGTGGCCCGATCCCTCGCCTGCGCCAGCCTGGGAGCAGGGCACGGACATCGAGTATCTGCGAGACCTCGTGACCTCTTGGGCCAGCGACTTCAACTGGCGGGACCGCGAGCGCCTGCTCAATCGCTTCGCGCACTTCCGCATCACGCTCGACGGCTTTCGGCTGCACTTCGTGCATGAGCGGGCTCGTCATGGTGTCGGCATCCCGCTGATCCTGGGGCACGGATGGCCGAGCGCCTTCACCGAGCTTCTTCCGCTCGTCCCGCTTCTCACCGATCCGGCCGCCCACGGCATCGAGGGTCCCGCCTTCGACGTGGTCTTGCCGTCGCTGCCGGGATATGGATTCTCCGAGCGACCGTCCCGCACCGGCGTGAACTACCGCTACGTGGCCGGGCTCTGGCATCGGGTGATGCGGGCCCTCGGGTACGAGCGTTACGGCGCCGGAGGAGGTGACTTCGGCGCCGGCGTTGCGACCTGGCTCGCGCTCGACTACCCGGACGAGGTTGTGGGACTGCATCTCACGACGCTCGAGATCAGTCCCCCACGGGGATCCGGAGATCGGCCGTTGTCGCCTGCAGAGGAGGCCTACCTTTCGGCCAGCGACGCGTGGTGGCAGGACGAGAGCGGATACAAGGCAATCCAGGCAACCCGCCCGCAGAGTCTCGGCTACGCCCTCACCGACTCGCCGGCAGGTCTCGCCGCCTGGATCATCGAGAAGTGGCGTTCGTGGGGCGACAGCGGCGGCGACCCGGCGGCCCGCGTCGGTCGGGACTTCCTGCTCGAGCTGCTCACGATCTACTGGGTGACCGGGACGATCACGCCGTCCATGCGTGATTACGCCGACAACCGGCGGTACGCCGCCGACCTCGGGCCCGATGACGTCGTCCGCGTCCCGACTGCGTTCGCCCTGTTCAGCCACCAGTTCGTCCCGGAACCGGAACCGCCTCGGGAGTGGGTCGAGCGCCTCTACGCCATCCGCCGGTGGACTTCGATGCCCCGTGGCGGTCATTTCGCCCCGGTGGAGGAGCCCCAGCTCGTCGCACGCGACATCGCGGCGTTCTTTGGGGGTGACCGGCACGACGACGGGTAGGCATTACCCGTGGTAGGTGCCGGCCCCTGCTGTGGCGAGTGAGCACCCGCCACGCCTGGTCATCTGAGAGGTGGGCACCCGCCACGCCTGGTCATTTGGGAGGGGCAGGGGTGGAATGAAGCCATGCCAGACATCGACCCGGTTCGGATCACCGGCGATCCGCTGACCGAGCGCGAGATCGTCGCCGTCGCCCGGGAGGGCACAAAGGTCGAGCTGAGCGCGGAAGCCCTCGAGACGATCGCCGCCAGCCGTGCGATGGTCGACAAGCTGGCGGCTGCGGAACGTCCGGTCTATGGCGTATCCACCGGATTCGGCGCCCTCGCCACCCGATTCATCCCATCGAACAAGCGTGCGGATCTCCAGCGCAGCCTGATCCGGTCGCACGCCGCGGGAAGTGGCGAACCCGTCGAGCGAGAGGTCGTGCGGGCGATGATGGTGCTGCGGCTGCGCACGATGGCGACCGGTCGTACCGGCGTGCGCCCGGACGTCGCGGTGGCCCTGCAGGGCCTGTTGAACGCGGGCATCACACCGGTGGTGCCGGAACACGGATCGTTGGGCTGCTCGGGCGATCTCGCCCCGTTGGCGCACGTCGGGCTGGCGTTGACCGGCGAAGGCGAGGTGGACACGGCCGACGGCGTCCGAACGTCGGCAGCCGACGCGTTGGCCGAGGCGGGGTTGGAGCCGATCGCGTTGGCCGAGAAGGAGGGCCTCGCTCTGATCAACGGCACCGACGGCATGCTCGGCATGCTGGTGCTGGCCTGCCACGACCTACGGCGGCTGCTGGACGTCGCGGACGTAGCGGCGGCGATGAGCGTCGAGGCGCTGCTCGGCACGGACCGGGTGTTCGCTCCCGATCTGCATGCGCTTCGGCCCCATACCGGCCAGGCAGTCTCGGCCCGACGCATCCGGAGCCTGCTCGCTGGCTCGCCGATCGTGGCGAGCCACGCTGGTCCGGAGGACACCCGAGTCCAGGACGCCTACTCGCTGCGGTGCGCTCCACAGGTCCACGGAGCAGCGCGTGACACCCTCGAGCACGCTCGGACCGTCGCCGCGCGCGAGCTCGCCTCCGCCATCGACAACCCGGTCGTGCTGTCCGACGGTCGCGTCGAGTCCACCGGCAACTTCCACGGCGCCCCGCTCGCGTACGTCCTGGACTTCCTCGCCATCCCGGTAGCCGACGTCGCCGCGATGTCCGAGCGCCGTATCGACCGGTTCCTCGACCCCGCGCGCAACCACGGCCTGCCGCCGTTCCTCGCCCACGACCCCGGGGTGGACTCGGGCTACATGCTCGCCCAGTACACCGCCGCCGGCATCGTCGCCGAGCTCAAACGCCTCGCGACACCGGCCAGCGTGGACAGCATCCCGTCCTCGGCGATGCAGGAAGACCACGTGTCGATGGGGTGGGCAGCGGCTCGGAAACTTCGCCGTGCGCTCGACGGGCTCAGCAGGGTGCTCGCCATCGAACTGCTCACGGCGGCCCGCGCCCTCGACCTCCGGGCACCCCTGCAACCAGCACCAGCCACCGACGCCGTACGCCAGCTGATTCGTCAGCACGTCCCCGGGCCCGGGCCCGATCGTCCAGTCGCCGACGAGATCGAGCGCGTCGTCCCGCTCGTCCGCACCGGCGACCCCGTCCTGACAGGAGGTGGCCTGACGTGAGCGAGACCTCCAGGCATGACGCCAGAACAACGGCAACCACCCCGACGACCGAGAGCGTCCCGCGTACGGTCACGGCTCCGAGGGGCGGCACGCTCCACGCCCGAGGCTGGGCGCAGGAGGCGGCGTTGCGGATGCTGCAGAACAACCTGGATCCCGAGGTCGCGGAGCATCCCGAGGAGCTCGTCGTGTACGGCGGTCGCGGCAAGGCGGCGCGCGACTGGGCGTGCTTCGACGCGTTGGTCCGTACGCTCGAATGGCTGCGCGACGACGAGACCATGCTGGTGCAGTCCGGGAAGCCGGTCGGCGTGCTGCGTACCCACGAGTGGGCGCCACGGGTGCTCATCGCGAACTCGCATCTCGTGCCCGACTGGGCGAACTGGGAGGAGTTCCGTCGGCTCGAGGAGCTCGGGCTCACGATGTACGGGCAGATGACGGCGGGATCCTGGATCTACATCGGGACGCAGGGGATCCTGCAAGGGACGTACGAGACGTTCGCCGCCGTCGCCGACCGGCTCGCCGAGAAGTCCAGGCAGAAGGACCAAGGCCCTGGGCCCTCGCTGGCCGGCACGCTCACCCTCACCGCCGGCCTCGGTGGGATGGGCGGCGCGCAACCCTTGGCCGTCACCATGAACGGCGGCGTCGTCATCTGCGTCGAATGCGACCCGTCTCGGATCAGGCGTCGGCTCGACCACCGCTACCTCGACGTGCAGGCCGAGTCGCTCGACGACGCGCTTCACCTCGCCGAGCGGGCGGTGCGGTCGCGCGAGCCGCTCTCGATCGGTGTGCTGGGCAACGCGGCCGAGCTGGTGCCGGCCGCTCTGGAGCGGGGCGCTCCTGTGGATGTGGTCACCGACCAGACCTCCGCCCACGACCCGCTCACGTACCTGCCGCTGGGCGTCGCGTTCGAAGACTGGGCGGAGGTACGCCGGAAGGACCCGGCCGGGCTGGTCGACCGTGCTCGCGAGTCCATGGCCCGGCACGTCGAGGCGATGGTGGGCTTCATGGACGCGGGTGCCGAGGTCTTCGACTACGGCAACTCGATCCGGGCCGAGGCGCAGAAGGGCGGCTGTACGAGGGCCTTCGACTTCCCTGGGTTCGTCCCCGCGTACATCCGTCCGCTCTTCTGCCAAGGCAAGGGACCATTCCGGTGGGTGGCGTTGTCGGGTGACCCGGCAGACATCGCGAAGACCGATCGCGCCGTACGGGAGCTGTTCCCGCACAACGCATCGCTGCAGCGCTGGCTCGAGCTCGCCGGCGAGCGGGTCCGGTTCCAGGGGTTGCCGGCTCGGATCTGCTGGTTGGGTCACGGGGAGCGCGACGTTGCCGGGATGCGGTTCAACGAGATGGTGGCTTCGGGTGAGCTGGCTGCCCCGATCGTCATCGGCCGTGACCATCTCGACTGTGGTTCGGTGGCGTCGCCGTACCGGGAGACCGAGGGCATGCGCGACGGCTCCGACGCGATCGCCGACTGGCCGCTGCTCAACGCCATGACCAGCGTGGCGTCCGGTGCGTCGTGGGTGTCGATCCACCATGGCGGTGGAGTCGGTATCGGACGCTCGATCCACGCCGGGCAGGTGTGCGTCGCCGACGGCAGCGCGCTCGCGGCGCAGAAACTGGAGCGGGTGTTGACCAACGACCCCGCTACCGGTGTGCTGCGCCATGCCGACGCCGGGTACGACGAGGCCATCCGGGTGGCCGACGAAGCCGGGCTGGTCATCCCGACCCGCAACCACGGTCCGCTGCAATGAGCGGGCCGGCAGCCGTCCGCCCGCAACCCTTCGAAGGCGGTGATCTCGCGACCTTCGATGCGTTGTGGAGTGCGCTCGCTCCCATCGGACGGGATCCGCACACGGGTGGGTATCGGCGGATCGGGTTCTCGGCTGCGGTACGCGCGTGCGAGGCGTGGTTCGTCGCCGAGGCGTCCCAGCGGGATCTGGTGGTCGAGCGTGACGGCAACGGCAACCTCCTGGCGTGGTGGCGGCCGGAGCCTGAGCGCGTCGACCACGGTGTGATCACGGGCAGCCATCTCGACTCGGTTCCTGACGGTGGGGCGTACGACGGGGCGCTCGGTGTCGCGTCGGCGCTCGCCGCGGTCGACGTGCTCCGCCAGCGCGGGGTACGTCCTGCCAGGCCGCTCGGCATCGCCGTCTTCGCCGAGGAGGAAGGGTCCCGCTTCGGCGTGGCATGCCTTGGGTCGAAGCTCATGACGGGAGCGATCGACCCGGCGCGAGCGGTCGTGCTTCACGATGCAGATGGCGCCAGGCTGGCGGATGTCGTGGACGACGGGTATGGCCAAGCCTTCGGTGCGGGCCGCCAGCTCGGCCCCTCACTGGAGCTGCTCCGCCAGCCGATCGCGTACGTCGAGCTGCACATCGAGCAAGGTCGTGGGCTTGCCGACCTCGGGGCGCCCATCGGTCTCGCGAGCACGATCTGGGCGCACGGGCGTTGGCGGTTTCGCTTCGCGGGTGAGGGAAACCACGCGGGGACGACGCGCATGGCCGACCGGCGTGATCCGATGCTGACGTACGCCATGACTGCACTCGCCGCCAACAAGCGCGCCCGGCTCGCCGAGGCGGAGGCTGGGGGCGATGGTGCGCGCGCCACCTTCGGTCGCGTCGAGGTCGAGCCCAACGCCGCCAATGCGGTGCCGACAGCGGTCACGGGATGGCTCGACGCCCGGGCACCGACCACGGATGCCGTGCAACGGCTGGTCGACGACATCCACCGTCAGGCGCGCGACCGCGCTGTCCGCGATGGCACGACCTTGACCGTCACGGCCGAGTCGGTGACGCAGGCCGTGGACTTCGACCCCGGCCTGCGTCACCGGCTCGCCGCCCGGCTTGCCGCGAGGTTCGGCGACGTGCCGGTGCTCGCCACGCAGGCGGGGCACGATGCCGGCATCCTGGCCACCGCCGGTGTTCCCACCGCCATGATCTTCGTACGCAACCCGACCGGCGTCTCGCACTCGCCTGCCGAACATGCCGAGCCCGACGACTGCCGGGCAGGCGTGCTGGCCCTGGCGGACGCACTCGAGGAGCTTCTCGTCCGATGAGCGGGCGTTGTCGTGCGTTATTGGCAGGTCGAACGGTCGGCTTCGGATCGAAGCTCGTGGGCATACCATCCCATGTGACCGTGCGGCAGCTGAACCAGATGTCACGATCGCATGACGGCGCTCTACTGGTGTGAACGTGCGTGGCTGCCACCCGGTGTTGCGGCGCCACACGTTCTCGTTCACGTCACCGGGTCGAGGATCAGCGCGGTCGAGACCGGAGTGACGAATCCGCCCGCCCACGCGAAACGTCTGGCCGGCGTGACCCTGCCAGGGCTCGCCAACGTCCATTCGCACGCGTTTCATCGCGCACTACGTGGTCGTACCCACGGTCGGCTGGTGCACGACGACCCGTCGGTCGCATCCGAGACCGACAGTGCGAAGGCGGGAAGCTTCTGGTCGTGGCGTGACCGGATGTACGAGATTGCCGAGCGGCTGGATCCCGACAGCTACCGTGCACTGGCCACCGCGGTGTACGCGGAGATGGCCCTCGCCGGGATCACGTGCGTGGGCGAGTTCCATTACGTCCACCACAATCTGGACGGCACGCCGTACGCCGAGCCCAACGTCATGGCGGAGTCACTGATTCAGGCGGCGCGCACAGCAGGCTTGCGGATCACGTTGCTCGACGCGTGTTATCTCACGGGTGGAATCGACTTGCTCGGCGGCTCCAAGCCGCTCGAAGGCGTGCAACGTCGATTCGGTGACGGCAACGTGGCGCGGTGGGCCGATCGGGTGGCGGACCTGCGCCATGCGTACGCCTCGGCCGAGGATGTGCACGTCGGCGCAGCAATCCATTCGGTCCGCGCCGTGCCCGCTGATCAGATGCCCGAGGTGGTCACCTGGGCGCGTACGCACGACGCGCCGCTCCACGTCCACCTCTCCGAACAAGTGGCGGAGAACGCACAGTGCCTGGCCGCCCACGGTCTCTCGCCGACCCGGCTGCTCTTGCAGATGGACGTCCTGTCGCCTCGTACCACCGCCATCCATGCCACTCATCTCACCGGTGAGGACATCGGGTTGCTTGCCGACACCGATACGACCATCTGCATGTGCCCGACGACCGAACGGGACTTGGCCGACGGCATCGGCCCCGCCGCGTCACTCGGCCGCGCTGGTTGCAGGCTCACACTGGGGACCGACAGCCATGCGGTGGTCGACATGTTCGAAGAGGCGCGCGGGCTGGAGTTCGGCGAACGGCTCCTCAGCGGCCGACGGAGCAACTGGTCGGTGACGGATCTCATTCGGGCGATGACGGAATCCGGCCATCAGGCGTTGGGGTTTGCCGATGCCGGTGTCATTGCGCCCGGTGCCTGGGCTGATCTGGTCAGCGTCCGCATGGATTCGGTGCGTACGGCAGGCGTTTGCGATCTGGCCGAGTCCGATCACTCGACCGACGTGTCCCATCCGGCGGGGCTCGTTCAGGCGTACGAGATGACGGTCTTCGCGGCGACTGCGGCGGACGTGCACAGCGTCGTCTCCGGTGGGCAACTGATCGTTGACGATGGGCGACATCGTCTCGGCGACGTAGCGGCAGCACTCCGCTCCGCGATCTCCGCCGTCGCGTGTCGACCATGACTGGCCCCGGGCTGGCGCGACGATCTGTTCACCGCATAACCTCGTCCCGACATGACAGCAGGCATACGAAGAGGTCGCGCTTCTGCTCCCCGACATCGCTCGGACGTCCCGCGATTTCGGCTCGCCAGGCGACGGTCGAGTGGTGGGAGGCGCCGGCAGGAGGAGGTGCGACGCTCCCGACCAAGTGGCCCGATCTCGCGGACCGCGCGGCGACCGGCCTGGCGTTGGATAGCCTGCGCGATGTCGCTTGCGGTCGCCGGGTCTGCGCTGGCCTTCAGCCAACTCGGTCTCGGGTACGCCGACTGGCAGCGGTTCGACATCAGGCGGCTCGACCTCGCGACCCTGAAGCTGGTTGATCCGGAAGTCGCCGACCGGACGTCACCTGCACAGGCCGCATCTGATGGAGCCCGAGCGCTTCGGCCGGATCCGCCAGCGCGGCGATCGGCGCGGTCGAGCGCCCGGATGATGCCGTACGTCGACCCGACCGCAGGCGTGCTGCTTGCGCCTGACGCGAGCCCGACGCCTCGGCCAACGGTGAGCGCCGTCAGGATTCCGTTCGTGCCGAAGCGGGGCAGCGGACAGCTGGTCGTCGTACCCGGATCCGACCCGGGGACCGGCAGTGGCGAACCGTTGACGTACCGGGTCGAGATCGAGAAGGACCTTGACCTCTCCCCGCAACAGGTCGCCACGGCGATCCACAAGCGGTTGACCGACCGCCGGGGTTGGCAGGCGCTGCTCGACGTGTCGTTCGTCCGCACCGACGACTCGGACGTCGACCTCCGCATCATCCTGGCTACGCCGGCGACCACCGACGAGCTGTGTGCCCCGCTCGGTACCGGGGGGAAGCTCTCGTGCCGGATGGGTGACCGGGTGGTGCTCAACGCCGAGCGGTGGGTGCATGGCGCGCCGGCGTACGGCGACGCAATCTCGGCGTACCGTACGTACCTCGTGAACCACGAGGTGGGCCACGCGCTCGGCCATGGTCATTCCGACTGCGAGGAGGCCGGAGCGCCGGCGCCGGTGATGATGCAGCAAACCAAGGGTGTCGGGGAGTGCCGGCCGAACCCGTGGCCTGTCGTCAACGCCACCTGACCGGTGCTGGATAGCGTCTTGTGGGTCTCGCGTTCACAGCCGTTGTGCCTTGCGGATCAGGCGAGTCGGACCTGTGACACGTGCCGGCACCATGTGCACCTCCGGCAGGCGTAGTGCACATGGTCATTTGGGCGTCGTGGAGACGGCGCGGAACCGGCGCAGCCTGAGGCTGTTGGTCACGACGAAGACGCTGGAGAACGCCATGGCTGCCCCCGCGATCAGGGGGTTGAGGAAGCCGAGCGCGGCGAGGGGAATCGCCGCCACGTTGTAGCCGAACGCCCAGAACAGGTTGCCCTTGATCGTGGCGAGGGTACGACGGGACAGGCGGATCGCGTCGACTGCGGCCCGCAGGTCGCCGCGCACCAGGGTGAGGTCGCTGGCCTCGATCGCCACGTCGGTCCCGGTCCCGATGGCGAGCCCGAGGTCGGCCTGTGCCAGCGCGGGCGCGTCGTTGATCCCGTCGCCGACCATCGCGACGACCTTGCCCTGCGCTTGCAGGTCGCGTACGACGTCGACCTTGCCGGCCGGCAGCACCCCGGCGATGACGTCGTCGATGCCGACCTGGGCGGCGACGCTGCGGGCGGCGCGCTCGTTGTCGCCGGTGAGCAGCACTGGATGCAGGCCCAGCTCGCGGAGCTCGGTCACGGCGAGCGCGCTGGTGGGCTTCACGGTGTCGGCGACGGCGAACAGGGCACGGACCGCGCCGTCCCACCCAGCGAAGATCACGGTGTGGCCCCGGTCCTCGTGGGCGGCCGCGGATTTCCACAAGGGGGAGTCGGGGTCGAGCGAGAGCTGCTCGGTGACCCAGGCCTGGCGGCCGGCGAGCACGCTGTGCCCGTCCACGACGCCTCGCACGCCGAGGCCTTGGGTCGACGTGAACGATTCCACCGAGGGCAGGTCGGCCCGGAGCCGCTCCCGCGCACCTGCAGCGATCGCCCGGGCCACGGGGTGCTCGCTCGCGTCCTCGACCGCTCCGACCAGCCGCAGCGCGAGGTCTGGGTCGACATCGCTCGCGGGAATCACGTCCACCAGGCGCATCCGGCCTGTGGTCACGGTGCCGGTCTTGTCCAGGACGATCGTGTCGACCAGCCGGGTGGACTCGAGGATCTCCGGACCGCGGATCAGGATGCCGAGCTGGGCACCTCGACCCGTGCCGACGAGCAACGCGGTCGGTGTCGCGAGGCCGAGCGCGCAGGGACACGCGATGATCAAGACGGCCACCGCCGTGGTGAACGCGGCTTCGGTGCTCCCGCCGGCGATCAGCCAGGCCGCCGCCGTGAGAATCGCGATCACGATGACCGCCGGGACGAACACCGCCGAGACCCGGTCGGCCAGTCGCTGCACCGGTGCCTTGCCCGACTGGGCTTCCTCGACCAGGCGCGCCATCTGAGCGAGCTGGGTGTCGGCGCCGACCCGGGTCGCTCTCACCACCAGTCGTCCGCCGACGTTCACCGTGGCGCCGATCACGGTGTCGCCCGGCCCGACCTCCGCGGGTACGGGTTCGCCGGTGAGCATCGACGCATCGACCGCCGACGTGCCTTCGGTCACCTCGCCGTCGGTGGCGATCTTCTCGCCCGGGCGTACGACGAACAGGTCGCCGACCGCAAGCTCGTTGATGGGGATGCGCACCTCTCGGCCCGACCGGAGCACGGCGACGTCGCGGGCACCGAGCTCGAGCAGGGCGCGCAGTGCGTCACCCGAGCGCTTCTTGGCGCGAGCCTCGAAGTAGCGTCCTGCTAGGAGGAAGCTCGTCAACGCGGCCGCCACCTCGAGGTAGATCTGCTCCGTGGCGGCGCCCCGCGAGGGGAACAAGTCGAACGGCATCCGCATCCCGGGCATGCCGGCCTCGCCCAGGAACAGCGCATACAGCGACCACAGATAGGCGGCCGACACGCCAAGGCTCACCAGGGTGTCCATCGTTGCGGCGCGGTGCCGCAGGTTGAGCAGCGCCGCGCGATGGAATGGCCAGGCTCCCCACGTCGCGACCGGCGAGGCCAGCGCAAGTGCGGCCCACTGCCAGTAGCGGAACTGCAGGACGGGCACCATCGCGATCAGGACGACCGGAACGGTGAGGACGACTGACCCGATCAGCCGCTGCCGTAGCGAGGCGAGCACCGGATCGGTGTCGGCTGCCCGCCGCCCTTCCCGGTCCGTGGCCGGCTGTGCTGCGGGTGTGTCGGGCGCCTGCTCGACCGCCGACGCGTGGTCGGTCGGCGTCTCGGGCAGCCGTGCGGTGTATCCGGTGGCCCGCACTGTCGCGACCAGATCGTCGGGGGTGACCGACTCCGGGTAGGTGATCCGCGCCTTCTCGGTGGCGAAGTTGACCGAAGCCGTGACGCCGTCCAGACGATTCAGCTTCTTCTCGATCCGGGCGGCGCAGGTTGCGCAGGTCATCCCTTCGATCGAGAGCACGAGCGTCCGGTGGGTTGGTCCGGCGGTCGACTCCTTTGCCGCCACGTCTCCTTCGGTCATGTCCATTCCTGTCCGATCGGCGTCTGCTCGGGGTTCGCCCGTTCGGCTAGCGGGTAAGGGCTCGAGCCACGCAGGGAGCAGTGCCGGGCCCTGGTCGGCTCGCGCCGGGGTCACGGCTCACGCGCTGGCGCCCGCGAGCTCGTACCCCGCCTCGTCCACCGCCTCGCGAACCGCGCCCTCGTCCAGTGGCGCCTCGCTCGTCACCGTGACGCGGCCGGATGCAAGATCGACCGCGACGTTCGTCACCCCCGCGAGCTTGGACAGTTCGTCGGTCACGGCCCGCACGCAGTGGTCGCAGGTCATGCCCTTCACGTCGTATGTGGCTACTGCCATGACTGTCACCTTTCTGGATGTCGTGCGAGATCGTTCGTACGAGGGCGACGCTCGCTGTCCATCCTCTTACCCCTGGGGGGTATAGTCAAGTCGTGGTCGGCAGCCGCCTGGGCCCGGTAGTGCACCTCGACGAAGATCGGGAGGAGTTTCGTGCGCAGAGCTTTGAGTCTGACGATGGTCTCATGTCTCGTCGTCGCATTGATCGCCGGTTGTGGAGCCAACCAGGGCTCTCGGAGCCACGAGGACGCCGAATCCGAGCCAACGAGCAGCGAGACGACTCGCTCGCACAACGATGCCGACGTGTCCTTTGCGCAGGACATGATCCCGCATCACCGCCAGGCGGTGGAGATGGCCGATCTCGCACCCACGCGCGCGCACAGCGCTGAGGTGAAGAAGCTCGCGGCGCAGATCAAGGCCGCGCAGGATCCGGAGATTCGCCAGATGACGCGGTGGCTGCATGCGTGGGGCGAGCCGCTCGACGAGGGCATGGGTACCGACCACGGTGGCGCAGAGCACGGCGACGGTGGGCACGACGACACCGAGCACGGCGACACTGAGCACGGCGAGACCAACGGCATGCCGGGGATGATGAGCCACGAGGACATGGCCGCCCTCGAGCAGGCGAGAGGACCGGAGTTCGATCGGATGTTCCTCACGATGATGATCGAGCATCACGAGGGCGCGGTCGAGATGGCGAGGATCGAGCAACGTGACGGCAAGAACGCCGATGCCAAGAAGCTCGCGGCCAGCATCGAATCCGCACAGACGAAAGAGATCAGGCAGATGCGCGAGCTGCTGTCACGCAGCTGACGAGAGGGGTACGAACACAGGTTCCTCTCACGACCGGACGAGGCGGCTGATCGCCGCGGCGGCCTCGCGAACCTTCTCGTCGGCTTCCGGCCCTCCGGCTCGGGTCGCCTCCGCGACACAGTGTGCGAGGTGCTCTTCGAGCAAGCCGAGCGCGACCGATTGCAGCGCCTTCGTGGCGGCTGACACCTGGGTGAGGACGTCGATGCAGTAGGTCTCTTCGTCGACCATGCGCTGGAGACCTCGGATCTGCCCCTCGATCCGACGCAGCCGCTTCAGGTAAGCCTCCTTGTTGCCGATGTACCCGGGCATCGCTGCTCCTCCGTTCGAGCTGCTCCGTACCGTCGCGCCTCTACACAGTACCCCCGCGGGGTAGGGGAGCCCGATCAGCGGCGAGCCCGGGTCGTTCGTCTCTGGCCTGTCGACCCATGCCGGGCGTGTACTGCAAGACAGGCACGCACCACGACGTCGGAAGCCTTCGCGAAGCGGACAGAAGGGGGCGTACGACATGAACGAACGCGCATGGGAGCGCTTGGGTGCGACCACCGGACTGGCATCGGCCGTCCTGCTCGCCGCCGGGATCTTGGTCGTGCCCGCGATGCGCGGCGGCGAGGTCAGCACACCGGCGATCGGCCGGTACTTCGTGGAGAACGCCATGCGAGTGCGGATCTCGGCCTTGCTGATCAGCCTGGCGGCTGTAGCGTTCTTGTGGTTTGTCGGGCATTTGCGGCATGTGCTGCAGCGAGCCGAGGGCGGTTCGGAGGCGTTCTCGCCGGTGGTGTTCGCGTCAGGCGTCGCGCTCTCGACGGTCGCGATCGTGGCCGCACTTCCGGGTGCGGTGCTCGGATTCCTCGCCCAGGACTCTGTTGGCATCGCCGGCGGTGGCATGGTTCGTGCGATGTACGGCGTGCATGTGGTGGCCGGCGCTGCAGTCGAACTGCTGGTTGCGCTCTTCGCCGCATCGGCCGGCGCTGCCATGGTGCGGCGCGAGCTGGCCGGGCAGTGGCTCGGCTGGCTGGGCCTGCTCGTCGCGCTCATCGGTGTCGTTGCCGGGATCACGACGTACCTTCTCGCCAACGCCGCGGTGTTCGGTGTCGTCATGGTGTATCTGACGTTCGCGGCGTTCGTGCTCTGGGTCGCCACGGCGTCGATCGTGATGCTGGTGCGCCCTGAGGTCGAGCGCGCCAGGACTGCGCGAACCGTCTTCGCTCATTGAGCAGGCGTCGAGGCCTCTGGGTACGCGGTGCGCCTTCGTACCCGATACGCCCCGGTCGTGAGAAGACGATCCGGCTGGCGCGGGCAAGGCATTTTCGCCTACCCGGAAAGGGGTCTTCGCGCCCTGGCCACGATTGCCGGGCCGGTTCGAGCGTGGATGCAGCAGAGAGCTGGTTGTGCCGCAGAGCTTGACGAGAGAGGGGTGGGACGATGAAGTCCTTCGTGGTTGGCTGTGAGAACCGGCCAGGTGAGATCGCCAAGGTGGTCGAGGCGGTTGCGGCAAAAGGCATCAACATCACCACGGCGAGCAGCGTGTGCCATGGACAGTGGGGCGCTGTAGGCATCCTGACCCGGGATGACGACGCGACGCGTGACGCCCTCCGTGAAGCGGGACTGGAGTTCCGCGAGTGCGAGACGGTCGACGTTCCCCTCGAGGACAAGCCGGGAACTCTTGGGCATGCCTGCCGCAGGTTGGCAAACGCAGGAATAAACGTCGAGTTCCTGGCCCCGACCGCTGTGGGTGGCGAGAAAACGGCTATCGCCTTCGGTGTCGAAGACGCGGAAGCCGCGCACAAGGCGCTGGGCGCCTGACGTACCTGACCGTGGTGGGCACGCGAACGAAAGCTGCCTACCTGCCGGCCGGTGTACGGGTCTGTGCGGGTGTCGTCGGCGAGGTGGCGGCCGGACTGGTGGGCTCCACGTCTGGGAAGCGCGTGATCGTGGGAGTGGGTATCGGGCTCTCAGGCACCGGTCCGGTCGGTGACGGGATCGGACTCGGCGTTGTCACCTGCTCGTCCGGAGTCACCTGGTGCCGTTCGATGGAGGCAGAGGTGAGTCCCAGGCCGCCGAGCGTGATCTCGTCCCAGGCTTGGAGGCGTTTGGTCGCCCGATCGAGGTAGAGCACCGACATCTGGATCGGCGCCGGCTGTTGCTTCTCCAGGGCGCGCAGGCCCGCGCCACCGGTCGTCCCTTCCTGCATGAGCCGGCTGCCGCCAGGGAGCACCATGGTGAGTCGTGTGTGCCCGTGCCCGGTCAGGATCAGCGGTGCCTGACCGTCGAAGAACGTTGCACCCGCGCTGTCGTGGAAGACGATGACGTCGACGGGATCGTCCTCCCGCTTGGCGACGTTGGCCAGAGCCGCCGCCTGCTGCGCGACCGCTTGGGTCTCGGCGGGAACGTTGCGGTTGCTCCGGTCTGGCGTGAACCTCGGATCGCCCGCGCCGAGGAACCTGATTCCCTCGACCGTCTTGACCCGACCGTCCAGCACGACCGCATTGGGCAGCTGGCGCATCGCTTCCTCTGTGGCAATGGAGTCGTGGTTGCCGCGTACCCAGACGTACGGAATACGAAGGTCGCGAATGTTCTCCAGGTAGTAGTTCTCGGCCTCCATGCCGTGGTCGGTGATGTCGCCGGAGTCCACGATTATGTCGGCTCGAAACTGCCGCGCTACCGAGCCGATGACGTCCCACGCATGTTCGGCGAGGTGCAGGTCGGATACATGAAGGACGCGGATCACGTCCTCGCTTGGCTCGTACGACGGAAGGGTGGACGTGACGTCGTACAGCCGGGTGACGTTGGTGACGAGGCGGGCGAGCTCTCCGGCGTACGCATCGAAGTTCTCCGCGATGTCGCGGGCGTTTCCGATGAGCGACGGCGCTCCGGTGAGCAGACCGGTGTACTTGGGTTCGGTGATCGCCCGAGGGTCGATCGTCGCACCGGCAAGCCCGAAGACGCTGATGATCGCCAATGCGGTGCCGCCGCCGGCGATGAGAGTGGGGAGCCGGCTTCGAGCCACGATCAGGGTGGCGAGCATGGCGCACAGCGTGCCCACCACGAGCGCCTTCACTGCCGTTGCCGAGACGCCGGCACGAAGATCCCGAATGATGACCGGCTCGAGGTTTCGCAAGACGTCCGGGTCTTGGAGGATTCGTTCCGCCGCCTGCTGGTTGATCCGGTCGACGGTGATCTGCAATTCGACCGGGCTGTCGTGGCTGTCGAGCTCGAGGGTTCCGAGAGGTGGGATCGACAGAACCGTCTTGCCGCTGACCGACGGCACCAGGCGCATCGTGGTCTCGACCGGGCCAACTGGCTGCTGGGTCGTGCCGAGGTAGGCGATGCCGAACCACGCGGCTGCGTACGCCACGACGACCAGCACCGCGACCATGGCTGGCCGGCGCACCTTGGGTGCGACGCGCTGGACAACTCCCCACAAAAACCGCATGAAGCGGTCAAGCCCGGCGCCGAGGCTGCTGACGCGAGCTCGTACGCCTGGGTGATCGGGCATCGCCACGTTTGTACCCCACGCCAGTCGACGCGGCTCCAGCAGGGGGCCAGCGCGACGGCGTGGCGCGGGACAACGCGCGGGATGACCTCGCGGAATCGCTGGAGAGGGCGGCGCAGAATGGTGTCGTGATCGAGATGTCGCGGGAGCGGTTCGAGGAGCTGGTGGCGGCTGCCCTGGACGAGATCCCGGAGGAGCTCACGCGTCTCATGGACAACGTCGTGGTGCTCGTCGAGGACGACCCGCCGCCGGGCGAGCCAGACCTGTTGGGCGTGTACGACGGGCTCCCGCTGACCGAACGCGATCACTCCTACGGTGGCGTGCTTCCGGACCGGATCACGATCTTCCGTAACCCGACGCTGCGCATCTGCGAGACCGACGACGACGTGATCGACGAAGTGCACATCACCGTGGTGCACGAGATCGCGCATCACTTCGGTATCGACGATGAACGGCTGCACGAGCTCGGCTACGGCTGAGCCGTCGGCAGGAGTGTGCGATCGTCGCTCCGGGGTGGCGCAGGCTCACGCGGAGGACAGCCAGCCGTGCTCGGCTGCTCGAACCCCGGCCTCGAAACGGCTCCTCGCGTGCAGTCGGCTCATGAGGTTGGACATCATCCGCCTGACTGTCCGGACCGAGACACCAAGCTGCTGGGCGACCTCTTCGTCGGTCATTCCTTTGCTGAGCAGGCGCAACACGTCCCGCTCGTCACGAGTAGGACTCCAGGACGCGGCCCGCGGGACTGTGGGGCGCCGCGATGCCTTCCCCGAAAGGTCGGGGTGCAACGCGAAGGAGCCGTCCCACACGTGGTCGAAAAGCGCCGCCAATGCAACCGTGAGCGCGCGGTTGTTGACGACGAAAGCGGTGGACAGCGGGGAAGCGGCTGGCACCAAGGCCACGTTGCGATCGACGACCAGCATGGCGGGCGGGACCGATGGTGCGCAGCGGGCAGAGACACCGGACGCGACCAGCCACGCCACGTGGTCGTGGATTGCTCGGTCGTCGAGGACCCCCTGGCTGTAGACGACCCGCAGTGACACTCCGCGCTCGATCGCCTTCTCCACGGCGGTGGTCGACACGGCAAGCGCGATGGCGCGGACGGCTTCGGTGAGAAAGCACACGACCGTGGTGGTCGCGGTGTCGAGCAGATCCTCGACCTGCCTGCGCAAAGAAGTCGTCCGTTGGGCGAGGCCATCGCGTGCCCGCGATTTCGCCCTGCCGTCGTAGGAGGCGTAAGCGGCGACCAGCTCGGAGAACGCGAGCTGCAGCCGCGTGAGTTGCACCTGCTCAGCCACGAGACGGGCCTGCCGCCGGGCAATCGTCGGGCCGAGACGGCGATGCGGGTCCAGCGGGATGAGCTGCTCAGGTGCGTCAGGCAGGGTCGTCAGCAGGCCGAGGTCGACCAGCCGCTCGATCACACGAGCCACGACGGCCGGCGCCAGGCCGAGCTGCTCGACAAGCTGGGCGGATGTGTCGGCCCGTCGCTGCAGCACGAGGTGGTAGACGGCCCGCATGTGCTGATCGAGGTCGCCGATGTCCAGAACGCCGGTGCCTGACCTGCCGCCCATGCCCAGGTTCCTCCGGTATCCGCCCGCCGCGATCTCTTCGATTGTGCTCGAACGAATGCGTGCTGGCAGATAGCAAGCCGAACCTGTGGAAAACTGGCAATTTTGCCGGAATGTGGATGAACTGCTGCTGCTTAAACGAATTCACACCTCGGCAGGCTTGGAGGATCCAGGGTCATAACCACTGTCTGGAATCCTCCAAGCTCTTTGTCACTGTCTGGACGCCTGCCGAGCCCTCTAGATGGGACGCACGCGGTCTCAGGCTGCGCGAACGTCCACGATCTCGACTGTCAGCTCGCCGACAGGCGCGTCATAGGTCACCGTGTCCTTGACCTTGTGACCCATCAGCGCTCGGCCGAGAGGGCTCGAGGGCGTGAGCGCCACGACGTCCCCCGCCTGCTCCTCGATCAAGCCGACCTGGTAGGTCTCGGTGCTCCCGTCATCGAAACGGAGCGTCACTACGGATCCGACGGCGACGGTGTCGTCGGGTGCATCGCTTGCGACCGTCGTCGCTGACAGCAGCTCGCGAATGCGTGCCAGCCGACGGTCGATGGACTCGATCTCGATCTGCTGTGCTGCGAAGGAGGCCTGGTCAACGAGATCGCCGCCGGTTTCGCTGCCTTGCTCGGCAACGAGCTCGGCGCGCCGCTTCATGAGCTCGACCTCGTCTTTTTCCAGGCGCCTACGCGCAGATGCGGAGAGTTGGTGGATCTGATGGTCAAGCAGACTCACGGCGACCACACTCCCTCGGTTGCCCCCAGACGTCGGCCGGGGAAGCGGGACACACGCGTCCAACCCCGACCGCCGTCGTCGTCGATGAAGGCCACCATCCTCTCACGCAATCGCCGTTTTCGGGGGCTGAGTGTCAAGGTCTGGACGCCCTACGTGAGGAGGCAGTCACGGATTGCATGGGATCTCGCCATGCGGTACGCCGGGCCCGCCCGATGGGTGCCGCATGGGGTGCCGTACGAGCAGAAACCATCGCTGCCGGGAAAGCCTGGCTTGTCGTACCTCGTCGAAAGGTCTGATGTGTCGGGCTCCGGGCAGATCACGTGGCGGGTGGTGCCGGCTCGCCCCTTCAGCGGCGAGTTGGGCAGGCTGGGCCCGTGACGATTCATCATGACCACCCGTTCCTCCCACCTCCTGATGAGCGCAACCCCGTACGCCAGCTGCGCGGTCGGCTTGCCTCACCGGTCACGTTGTGGACAGCGGCGGCGCCCGCCCCGGCGAGCTCGGCACCGTCGGCCGAGGGGTCGATGCCGGGGAAGGACAGCGCACGTGACTGGCCGCAACGCGCCCGACGCGCCGGGCTCCCGGTGTCGTCCGTGCTGGTCGCGGATGGTGAGCCGGGCATCGTGGTCGGGCTGGTCGACGCGGACTCGGAGCTCTGGTCGCTGGTCGAACGGCTGGGACCGGACGCCCGATTCGCGGTCTCGTTCCTGCGCTGGGAGCACCGCAACCTGGCCGACGCCTTCGCCGGCCTCCGACCAGCGCCCGGTGGTCCGTTCCGGTTGGCCGAGTGGCGAGAGACCGCGTGGGGACCCGTTCCGACGACGGTCAGCACCTGGGCCGGGTGTCGGCTGCGCGCCACACGCCCGGTGGGTTGGGCGCTCGCGGTCGAGGCGGAGATCGAGCACATCGAGCTCGGCGACGAGTCCGATCCGTTGGTGCATCGGCGCGGCCGCTACGTCACGGTCGCTGGCGCGCGGTGATTGATGCGTACGAGATTCAGGCGTACGACAGGACTGCTAGGTGGTCCCTCACATGCCGTACGTCTCGAGCAAGCGGAGCCAGACCTCACTGATCGTGGGGTACGAGGGAACGGCGTGCCAGAGGCGATCCAGCGGCACCTCTCCCACGATGGCGACCGTCGCGGCATGCAGCAGCTCGCCCACGTCGGGGCCGACGGCGGTGAAGCCGACCGGGACCATGCGTTCCTGATCGATCACGAGCTTGGCATGGCCTGCGTACCCGTCGGCTCGTAGCTTGGCGCCGGCCACGTCGCCGATGTCGTACTCCACGGCCCGCACCATCACGCCGGTGTCGCGGGCTCGCTCCTCGGTGAGCCCGACCGTCGCGACCTGCGGGTCGGTGAACACCACCGCCGGGACGGCCTGGTGGTCGGCCGTGGCGGCGTACGGGGACCAGGCGACCGGCGACGCGTGCTCGCCGTGTGCCCGAGCGGCGATCGCCTCACCGCAGAGGCGGGCTTGGTATTTGCCCATGTGGGTGAACAACGCTCGACCGTTGACGTCGCCGACGGCGTAGAGCCAGCCGCCCTCGACGCCCGTGACTCGACAGCTGTCGTCGGTCTGGAGTCGGGCGCCCGGCTCCAGACCGACCGTCTCGAGGCCCACGTCGCCGGTGTTGGGTTCGCGTCCGGTGGCGACCAGCACCTCGTCTGCCGTGATGTCACCTCGGTCGGTGGTGAGTGTGATCGGTTCACCGTCCTCGCGGGCGGCCATGCGTACCGTCGTGCTCGTCCGGACCTCGACACCCCGATCCCGCAACGCACGTCCGACGTAGTCCCCGGCGAACGGCTCCATGGCGGGGAGCAGCCGGTCACCCATCTCGAGCAACGTGACGTGGGAGCCGAGCTCGGACCATGCCTGGGCGAGCTCGCAGCCCACCACACCGCCGCCGATGATCGCGAGACGCTTGGGCGGCTGCTTGGCACTCGTTGCGTCGCGGCTGGTCCACGGCCGGATCTCGCGCAGCCCCTGGATCGGAGGGATCGTGGGCTTCGACCCGACGCAGAGGCCGACCGCGTGTCGTGCCTCGAGCGTACGTGCCGGCGACTGGTCCGCCGGCTCCACGACGACTCGCTTCGGGCCAGCCAACCGGGCCCGGCCGCGCAGCACCGTGATCCCAGCGCCCTCGGCCCACTCCATCTGGCTCGAATCGTCCCAATTGGACGCAAACGCGTCACGGCGGGAGAGCACCGCGGCGGGATCGAGCTGCCCGGTGACCGCCTCCGCGGCGCCCGGCACCGCCTGGGCGGCGCGCAGGGCTTCACCGCTGCGCAGGAGGGCCTTGCTGGGCATGCAGGCCCAGTACGAACACTCGCCGCCGAGCAGCTCGGCCTCTACCAAGATCGCGCTGAGCCCGCGCTGGACGACTCGCTGGGCCAGCACCTCGCCGACGGCGCCACCGCCGATCACGATGACGTCGTACTGATCCTGCTCGCCCGCTGGTTGCGCTCCGGGGGATTCGGTCATGGTGAGAGCTTGTCAGTTTGGGCCGTTGCGGCCGGT
>DATCKU010000075.1:0-2226 GCA_036564245.1 Actinopolymorphaceae bacterium | reverse complement strand
ACCGTCGATCATCTTCATCGACGAGTTGGATGCGGTCGGCCGGCAGCGGTTCGCGGGGCTGGGGGTCGGGAACGACGAGCGGGAGCAGACGCTCAATCAGCTCCTGGTCGAGATGGACGGGTTCGAGGCCCACACCGATGTAGTGGTAATCGCGGCAACCAACCGGCCGGACGTGCTCGATCCGGCGCTCCTGCGGCCTGGCCGGTTCGACCGGCAAGTGGTGGTGGGACTGCCGGACAAGCGGGGGCGCGCGGCGATTCTGCGGATCCACGCGCGGGGTATCCCGATCGGCCCTGACGTGGATCTGGACGCGCTGGCGGCAGCGACACCCGGGTTCTCGGGGGCTGATCTCGCCAACCTGGTGAACGAGGCAGCGCTCATCGCGGCGCGTCGCGGCAAGCAGGTCGTCGATCGGTCGGATTTCGAGGAGGCGCTGGACAAGATCCTGCTCGGGACGACGCGCTCGCTGCTGATGAGCGAGGAAGAGCGACGGCTGGTAGCCTACCACGAGGCTGGGCATGCGGTGGTGGCGTACTTCACGCCTGGTGCGGATCCGTTGCGTAAGATCA
This sequence comes from Actinopolymorphaceae bacterium, assembly GCA_036564245.1. GTDB lineage: Bacteria > Actinomycetota > Actinomycetes > Propionibacteriales > Actinopolymorphaceae > Thermasporomyces. Next base: position 1,657 of record DATCKU010000075.1, on the reverse strand, counting down.
GCATCGTGCCGCGTGGGCGCGCGCTGGGCGTGACGGTGCAAGCGCCGGAGGAAGACCGCTTCAACTACACGCGCAACCAGTTGCTCGGGCGGCTGGCGGTGCTGCTGGGCGGTCGAGCGGCCGAGCAACTGGTGTTCAACGAGGTGACGACCGGTGCGCAGAACGACCTCAAGGAGGCGACGCAACTAGCACGGCGCATGGTCGGATTGTGGGGGATGAGCGACGAACTCGGGCCGGTGTACCTGGGGCTCGGCGAGCAGCACGTCTTCCTCGGGCGGGAGATCGTGCAGGATCACAGCATCGGGACGACGACGCTCGATCGGGCGGACCAGGCGGTGCGGCGGCTGCTGGATGAAGCGATGGAGCGGGCCGAGCGGATCCTGCGGGAGCACCGGGCGGAGCTGGACCGGCTGGCGGAGCTCTTGATCGCCGAAGAGACGGTTGGGCCGGAGAAGATCCGCGAGGTGCTCGGGGAGCAGCCGGTGGTGGCGGCGGAGGAACGCTGAGTCACGACATATCCCGTGTGGTTCAGGATTCGAGTTCCTCGGTGATCACGGCGAGGGGGAGCGTGCGCAGTCGGCAGAACGAGCGGGTTCAGCGGATTCCGGTTGAAACGCCAGGCGGGCTCTATAGCCGCTGGTTCGTCGCGATCACGGCTCTCTTCGTGACGACGTTGATCGCCTCGAACATCGTGGCGGTCAAGATCGTCGATGTGTGGGGGTTGTACGTGCCGGCTGGTACCGTCACGGTTTTCCCCCTGAGTTACATCTTCGGCGACGTCTTGACCGAAGTGTACGGTTACCGGCGAGCTCGGCTCGTGATCTGGCTCGGCTTCGCCTGCAACCTGCTGGCTGTCGCGGCATTCACCGCGACGCAGTACCTTCCAGCAGCCCCGTTCTGGGACGCCCAGGCGGCGTACGAGCGCATTCTCGGCTACACCCCACGTCTGCTCGCTGCGTCATTCCTCGCCTACCTGGTGGGCGAGTTCGCCAACGCGGCTGTTCTGTCGCGCTTGAAAATTTGGACACACGGTCGTTTCCTGTGGGTGCGGACGATCGGTTCGACGCTGGTGGGGCAGGGGCTGGACTCGCTGGTCTTCGTGACGGTGGCGTTCATCGGCACGATGGCCGGGCAAGACCTGGTGCGGACGATCGTCACCGCCTGGCTCGTCAAGTCGGCCTACGAGGCCGTCGCGACGCCGGTCACCTATCTCGTGGTCAATGCCTTGAAGCGGGCCGAAGGAATCGACACGTACGACTACGGGGTCAGTCTCTCGCCGTTCCGGCTGGACTGATGCTCACCGTGCACCGGTCGACGTCGCCAGACGATCGCGGCCGTGGGTGCAGAAGACGGCGGCTACAGGTGCTCCTTCCCGGTGGATGTGCGACGGGGAGCAACGGATGCGTTTTCGGGCTTTGCCGGACGGGGTCGGGTAGACTGCACCGGAACGAGTCCGGCACGCGTGATCCGCGCGGTCATCCGTCAGCCGGCGATGAGTCGAGGTGCATCGACCGGCGGCGGTTCGTCGCCCATATCGACACTCCTTGCCCCGCCTCGCCCACGTCTGCCCTATAGGAGCGACGCGTGCGTCGCCCGCAAGACACCCCTCACCCCCGCCGCTCCCGCGGCACTCTCTCCCACGATCGCGTGGGAAAGG